>NZ_SODR01000001.1:0-811451 GCF_004365375.1 Curtobacterium sp. PhB25
CGGTCACATTCCGAACCCGGAAGCTAAGCCTCTCAGCGCCGATGGTACTGCAAGGGGGACCTTGTGGGAGAGTAGGACGCCGCCGGACTTAACGTAGTAACACCAGGGAACCCCTGACCAGCACTGGTCAGGGGTTTTCTGCGTTTCCGGGCTGAGCCGTAGGATCAGCCGACGACGGAGGAACGATGACCGAAGCCTGGCCGGCACTGCCCGAGGGTTCCCGCTTGGCACTGCGGGAGATCCTCATCCACGGCACGCTCTCGCGGGCGGAGATCGCACGGTCGCTCGGGCTGTCGCGAGCGAGTTTGACCCGGGCGATGCGCATCCTCGTGGCCCACCGGCTCGTGGTCGAGGTCGGTACCGACGTGCGTGGGGCCACCGGTCGGCCGTCGGAGCTGCTGCAGTCGAGTTCGGGGCAGTGGGAGTTCCTCGGCGTCAAGCTCACCCGGGAGCGCCTGTACGCCGCGGTGACCGACCTGGGCGGACGCGTGCTCGCCTTGCACGAGGAGACGGTGCCGTCGACCCTGCCGGAGGACCTGGCCGACCAGATCAGCACCGTGCACGAGCGCCTCCGTGCCGTGCACCCTGCGATCTGTGCCGTCGGGGTCTCCCTGCCCGGTGACGTGCTCGTCCGGGGCGGAGAAGCCGTCGTGGCATCGTCGCCGTTCCTCGGGTGGACCGACGTCCCGTTCGCCCGGATGGTCCGGGAGCGAACGGGGCTCGCAGCCTTCACGGCGAACGACGTCCACGCCCTGACCGTCAAGGAGCACTGGTTCGGTGCCGGTGCCGGCCGCGGGTCCATGGCCCTGGTCACGGTTGGTGAGGGGCTCGGCCTCGGACTCATCGTGAACGGACAGGTCTCCACCGGCGAGCACGGGCGGCTCGGTCGGATCGGGCACCTTCCGGTCCTCGGTGGTGGGCCCGACTGCGGCATCGGGCACGCGGGGTGTGCCTCGAGCTACCTGCCGAGTCCGGTGATCGTGCGGAACGCCGGGCGCGAGGGATCGTCGTACGAGCAGGTCGTCGAGCTCGCGCGGAACGGTGACGAGCAGGCCGTGGCGGCGTTCGAGGACGCCGGACGAGCACTCGGCGTCGTCCTGGCCACTGCGGTGCACATCGCCGACCCTGCCGCGATCGTCCTGACCGGCGACGGGCTGCCGGTGTACGACCTGGCACGGACCACGGTGGACGAGTCGCTCCGTGCGGCCCTGGCGCCGTACCGGCAGCCGGTGACCGTCGAGGTGCAGCCCTTCGAGTTCTCGGAGTGGGCGCGAGCGGGGGCGGTCCTCGCGATCCGGCAGCTGCTCGAGACCTGATGCGGCACCACTGACAGCGCGTTAGTTACACACGTTGACAAACACTGCCGGAGACGGGAGGCTGGTGCGGTCCACCCATCGAAGGAGATGCCGTGACCGCTGCCCCCACCGTCCCGTGGCCGACCGACGGCCTGTCGTTCGGCGGCGACTACAGCCCTGAACAGTGGCCGCGCTCGGTCTGGCTCGAGGACGTCCGCCTGATGCGCGAGGCCGGGGTGAACCTGGTCACGATCGGGGTCTTCTCGTGGGCGCTGCTCGAGCGGTCACCGGGGGAGTACACCTTCGACTGGCTCGACGACGTCATCGCCCTGCTGCACGACAACGGCATCGCCGTGGACCTCGCGACGCCGACCGCCGCTCCGCCGAACTGGCTGCTGACCGCCCACCCCGACGTGCTGCCGGTGGACGCCACGGAGCGTCGTGAGCGCCCGGGTGGACGCCTCGGGTGGTGTGCGGCGTCGACGGTCTTCCGCGAGCACGCCCTGCGGATCGTCGGCGCCCTGGCCGAACGGTACGGTCACCACCCCGCGGTGCGGCTGTGGCACGTGAGCAACGAGCTCGGTGGCGGGAACGGCCGCTGCTACTGCGAGGAGTCGGCATCGGACTTCCGGCGCTGGCTCGCCGACCGGTACGGGGACGTCGACACTGCGAACGCCGCGTGGGGAACGGCCTTCTGGGGGCACACCTACACGTCCTTCGACGAGGTCTCGCCCCCACGTGGCGTCGGCGGCGCACCGAACCCCGGCCTCTTGCTGGACTTCGAGCGGTACTCGTCCGACGCCCTGCTCCGGCACTTCGACGCCGAGAAGGCCGTCATCGAGCAGTACTCGGACGTCCCCGTCACGACGAACTTCATGGTCGGTGCGGGGTCGCAGGTCGTCGACTACGCCGCGTGGGCGAAGCACGTCGCGATCCCGGCGAACGACCACTACACGCTCGTCGACGACCCGCACCGTGAGCAGGACCTCGCCCTCGCGGCCGATCGGATGCGCGGCATCACCGCCGGCCGCACCCCGTGGTTGCTCATGGAGCACTCGACGGGCGGCCCGAGCTGGCAGCAGCGCAATCGGGCGAAGGAACCGGGCGAGATCCTGCGCAACTCGCTCGTGCACGTCGCCCGCGGGTCCGACGGCGCACTGTTCTTCCAGTGGCGGGCCTCCACCGCGGGGGCCGAGCAGTTCCACTCCGCGATGGTCCCGCACGCCGGCACCCGCACCCGGATCTGGCGCGAGGTGATCGCGCTCGGCCGGGCACTCCGCGACCTCGCCCCCGTGCAGGGCAGTCGCGTCGAACCGGCCCGGGTCGCGATCGTCGTCGACGAGCCGTCCGGCTGGGCACTGCAGTCCGGACTGAAGCCGCACCGAGCGCTGCGGTACTCGCGGGAACTCCGAGCCTGGTACGCCGCGTTCCACGACCGGCAGGTGCTCACCGACGTCGTGCCCTCGGACGCCGACCTCGACGGCTACGACGTGGTGGTCGTCCCCACGATGCTCGTCGTCGACGACGCCACCGCCGCACGGATCGCCGCGGTGGTCGACCGCGGCGCGACCCTCATCGTCACCTACCTGTCCGGCGTCGCCGACGAGACCGCCCGCATCCGCGCCGGCGGCTACCCGGGCGCCTTCCGGCAGGTGCTCGGTGCCTGGAGCGAGGAGTTCACCCCGCTGCAGCGTGACGAGACCCGCACGCTCGACGACGGCGGCACCGTCACCGACTGGGCCGAGGCCGTCGTGGTCGACGACGCCGACGTCGTGCTCCGGTACACGGACGGACCGCTCGCGGACCGCGCAGCGGTCACCCGCCGCGCCGTCGGCGGCGGCGCCTGGTACGTGTCCGCGATGCTGCCTGCCCAGAGCACCCAGCGGCTCGTGGACCGGGTCATCGAGGAGCGCGCGCTCCCGCGGACGGTCACCGCGCCTCCCGGCCTGGAGGCGGTGCGCCGCGTCCACGACGACGGTTCCGTGTTCCTGTTCCTCGTCAACCACCGCGCGGACGACGTGACGGTCGTCGCGTCCGGTACGGACCTGCTCGACGGCTCCGGCCACGGGCCGGAGACCGTCGTGCCCGCCGGTCGCGTCCGCGTCCTGCGCGAGGAGCGTGCGTCGTGACCGTCGTGGACCGCGACCCGGCGCCGGCGCGCGCGCTCGACGGACGGCAGGTGCAGGTCCTGCGCGGCGGCGGGGTGTCGCTCGTGCTGGCGACCGCCGACGACGGGCTGCCCGAGGTGCTGCACTGGGGCCGCGACGTCGGACCCGTGACGGACGGCGACGGCGCCGAACTGCTGCTCGCGCTCGGACGGCCGCTCGGACCGAGCGCCCTCGATGCAGCCTGGCCACTGACCGTGCTGCCGACCGAACGCGACGGGTGGGAGGGACGACCCGCGATCGCCGGGCACGTCGACGGGCTGCCGCTCGTGCCGCGGTGGCGCGACGTCGAAGTGACCACGGAGCCCGGCGTGCTGGTCGTGACCGCGGTGTCCGACGAACTGCTGCTGCGGAGTGCCTTCCGGCTCGACGCCGCGGGGGTGCTGCGCGTCGGGCACACCGTGACGAACGGCGCCACCGTGCCCGTGCACCTGCAGGCACTCGAGGCGACGCTGCCCGTGGGCGAACGGGTCGGCGAGGTGCTCGACCTGGCCGGACGCTGGACCCGGGAGCGCACCCCGCAGCGCCGGACCCTGACCTCCGGCAGCCATGCGCGGGAGAGCCGCCGCGGTCGCACCGGCCACGACGCCCCGACGCTGCTCGTGCTCGGGACACCGGGGTTCTCGGATGCTTCCGGTGAGGTCTGGGCCGTACACCTGGCCTGGAGCGCCGACTCGGTGCACCGGTACGACCTGCTCGCCGAGGCGCGACCGCTGCTCGGTGCCGGGGAGCTCCTGCGCGCCGGCGAGGTCGTCCTCGGGCAGGGGGAGTCCTTCGCCGCGCCCGACGCCGTCTTCGTCTGGAGCGACGCCGGGCTCGACGGCCTGTCCGACCGGCTGCACGACTCGCTCCGCAGCCGCCCCGGCCACCCGAAGCGCCCCCGGCCGGTGGTGCTCAACACGTGGGAGGCTGTCTACTACCGGCAGGGCCTCGCGCCCCTGGTCGCCCTGGCCGAGACCGCCGCGGACATCGGCGTCGAACGGTTCGTGCTCGACGACGGCTGGTTCCTCGGGCGCCGCTCGGACTCGACGTCGCTGGGGGACTGGCGCGTCGACCCGACGGTGTGGCCGGACGGCCTCGGGCCGCTCGTCGACCGGGTCCGCGGACTCGGCATGGAGTTCGGGCTGTGGTTCGAACCCGAGATGGTGAGCCCGGTGTCCGAGCTCGCGGCTGCGCACCCCGAGTGGCTGCTGCAGCGCCCCGAGGACCACGTCCGCACCTGGCGGAACCAGTACGTGCTCGACATGGCGAACCCGCTCGCGCGGGCGTACGTGCTCGAGGCGATGTCCGCCGTGATCGGGGCGCACCACGTCGACTTCGTGAAGTGGGACCAGAACCGCGACATCGTGCACGCGGTCCACGCCGGACGTGCCGGCATCGACGCACACACCCGCGGGGTCTGGACACTGATGGACGCCCTGCGCGCCCGGCACCCGTGGCTCGAGATCGAGGCGTGCGCGAGCGGCGGCGCCCGGGTGGACCTCGGCGTGCTGGAGCGCACCGACCGGGTGTGGCCGTCGGACTCGAACGACGCGTTCGAACGCCTGCCGATCCAGCGGTGGACCGAGGCACTGCTGCCGCTCGAGTTGATCGGCTCGCACGTCGGCCCCGAGGTCTCGCACACCACCGGGCGGCACCTCGACCTGGACTTCCGGATGGCGGTGTCGCTGTTCGGGTCCGCTGGCATCGAGACCGACGTCACCCGGCTGTCCCCGACGGAGCTCGACCGGCTGCGGGCGTGGACGGCGTTGTACAAGCGGGAACGCGGGCTGCTGCACACCGGGCGCCTGCGGCACCTGGAGCTCGGCGACCCCGGGCTCGTGGCGACCTCGGTCGTGGCCGTCGACCGGTCGCGGGCACTGGTGCGGGTCGCACGGACCGAGACCGGGCCGCAGTCGCTGCCGGTGCCGTTGCGGATGCGGGGACTCGACCGGGCGCGGCGCTACCGGCTCGCCCCCGTCACGGGGCTGCGGGTGCCGCACGGGCTCGACATGGTGCCGCCGGTGTGGCTCGTGCGCGGGTACCTGGAGCTGTCGGGTGCGGTGCTCGAGGACGTCGGGGCGCGGCTGCCGCTGCTGGCCCCCGCGACCGCGATCGTGTTCGAGCTGCACGCCCTCGACTGACGCGACCCTGCCTGCCGCCGACGGCCTGCCTGCCGCCGACGGCCTGCCTGCCGCCGACGGCCTGCCGGCCGCCGACGGCCGGCTGGCGTCGGCCGTGGTCGGGCAGGCGCGGCCGGCGAGCGGGCGGAACATCCCGGTTCGTGGCGTGCGCACGCGGGTGTTTCGCCCGCTCGGCGGGACGGCGCGGCCGTACTGGTGCGCTGACGGTTCTGGTTCGCGATCTCGCAGGATCGTGAACCAGAACCGTCACGCCGCTGGCGGAACCCGTCCCCGCCCGGGCGCGGCCCGCGTCAGGGGAGGAGCGAGCCCGCGTGGCGGAGGACGAGCGGGCCGACGAGCGCCTCGGGGTCGATGCCCGGCGCACCCGTCACCGTGAAGGTCACCGACTCGCCGGCCAGCAGGGACACCAGTCCGTCGTCGACCCGAGCGGCCGGGTCCACACGGTCCGGGAACAGCGAGACGTCCCGCGCGTAGGACGTCGCCGTCACCGTGACGACCGCCCCGTCGTCCGTCGCCGTGACCGACGCGGACAGCGGCGAGCGGGCGAGCACCTGGTCGACGACCTCGGCGAAGTCGAACACCGTGCGGGTTCCGGCTCCGGTGACGACGAGCACCTCGGACCCGGCGTCCCCGGGCACGGCGAGCGAGGCCGGCAGCGTGACCCGGTCGGCATCGGCGGGTGCGGCGGCGAGCGAGAACGACGACGAGTCGAGCACCGTGCCGTCGAACGCGACGCGGGAGACCGTGACCTCGTCGGCGACCGGCGCCCCGGACGCGTTCACGAGCACGACGTCGAGCCCACTGCCGCCAGACGGCTGCACGGTGAGCAACACCGGTTGGTAGGCCTGCCGCACCGCGTACCAGACGGGCTTCCGGATGCCCGCGTGGTCGACGAGCGCCCAGGACACCACGGGCCAGTCGTCGTTGAGCTGCCAGACGATCATCCCGGTGTTGTCGGGCGTGCGGGACCGGAACCACTGCATGCCGAAGCGGATCGCGTGCGCCTGGTTGAGCTGCGACGCCCAGTGCCAGTCCTCGATGCTCGCCGGCGTCGGCAGGTGCCCGCGCATGCCGTCGGCGAGCTTCCGGTTGCCCTGGTCGGCCTTCTGGTGCACGAGCATCTCGTGGCCGTCGGGGTCGAGCGGCTCGTCGTGCACCACCGCGGTGAGGGTCGACCAGGCGGGCGGCCCCTGGAACCCGAACTCCGCCACGAACCGCGGGTTCCAGCCGGCGTAGGCCCGGTAGTCGAGCCGGTTCCAGACGTCCCAGATGTGCACGCTGCCGTTCCGCTCGTCGTTCGGCGACAGGTACTCGTCGAACGAGAACGGGCTGCCCGGCGTGTACGGACGGGTCGGGTCGAGCTCGGCGACGATCGCGGGCAGGAGCGAGCGGTAGTAGCCGTTGCCCCAGGTCCGGCCGACGAGCGACGGCCGCCAGCCCCATTCGGCGTACGCGACGAGGTTCTCGTTGTTGCCGTTCCACACCACGAGCGACGGGTGCGGGCTGAGCCGGGTGACGGCTTCGCGGACCTCGGGCTCGACCTCATCGGCGAGCCAGGGCTCCTCGGCGTAGGCGGCGCAGGCGAACAGGAAGTCCTGCCAGACGAGCACGCCGAGCTCGTCACACCGGTCGTACAGGTCGTCGGACTCGTAGATCCCGCCGCCCCAGATGCGGAGCAGGTTGACGTTCGCCTCGATCGCGTCGTCGATCCGGTCGGCGTAGCGCTCGGGCGTCATCTCGGTCAGGTACGCGTGGTCGGGGATCCAGTTCGCGCCCCGCACGATCACGGGCCGGTCGTTCACCCGGAGCAGGAACGGGGCTCCACCGGCGTCGGCGGCGGTGTCGAGCGTCACGGTGCGGAACCCGACGCGGCCGGTCCAGACGTCGTCGCCGACCTCGACCCGGACGTCGTACAACGGCTGGTCGCCCTCGCCGCGCGGCCACCAGACGGCGACGTCGGGGACCTCGAGCCGCACGACGGCGGAGCCGTCGACGACGGCGCGCACGCTGGTGACGGACGTCGCGCCCGGCGCGGACGGGCGGCCGGGAGGCACGGTGCCGGACCCGACGGGCGTCGCCGCCGCCTCGGTGCCGCTCGCGCCGGGGGCGGACGTGCTCTGCTCGGCCAGGGCGGCGCCGTGGCCGTCGGCCCCGCCGAGGGTGACGTGCGGGGTCAGGGTGACCCGCGCCTCCAGGCCGGGCCGACCGGACACCCCTGCGACCGGAGCCGACCCGATGTGCTGGGAGAAGGCCCCGGTGGAACCTGCGGACTCGACGTCGACGTGCGCGGTGAGCACGCCGGTGGTGCCGTCGACGTCGACCAGGGGGCGGACGGCCGCGATGCGGGCGCCGCTCCACGACTCGATCCCGATCGACTTCCAGATGCCGCTCGTGGCGACGTCGATGCCCCAGTCCCAGCCGAAGTTCGACGCGTTCTTGCGGAGTGCGTTGTACGGGTGGTGGTTGACGTGGGGGAGTTCGCCGCCGTGCAGGGCGGACAGTCGCTCGGCCGCGGGGACCGGGGCGTCGAAGGTGATCACGAGCTCGTTCGTGCCGGGGCGCAGCAAGTGCCCGACGGGGAACCGGTACGCGCGGTGCTGGTTCGCGGTGGTGGCGACGACGATGCCGTTCAGTTCGATCGTCGCGAGGGTGTCGAGTCCGTCGGCGACGAGGTCGTGGCGGGCGTGCGTGGTCGGGCCCGTGCCGGTCTCGCCCGACCACGCGAAGGTGCGGCGGTACCGCCACACCGTGTCGCCGATCCACTGGGTCGCGGCCTCGTTGTCGCCGTCGAACGGGTCGGGGATCCGGCCCGCCCGCAGCAGGTCGGTGTGCACGCAGCCGGGGACGATCGCGGCGACCGGCTCCCGGTGCGCATCGGCCTGTGCCGGGCCGTGCACCGCCTCGACCGTCCACGTGCCGTCCAGGGTGGTCCGCTCCATTGCGTCTCCTCAATCGTGACGGGGCCGTGACCCGACCCCTTGACCGCCTTAGTTTACGCGTGTAACAATCACGCTCACAACGTGGATCCTGCGACGACGCAGACCGAGAGGACAACGATGTTCAACCCAACCCGTTCACGGCTCGCCATCGGCGCCGCCGTCCTCCTCGCCGCCGGCCTCGCGCTGAGCGGCTGCAGCGCGAGCGGCAACGCCAGCACGAAGGACGACGCCGCCTCGACCCTGGTCGCCTACACCGGACAGTCCGGCGACTACCAGATCAACTTCAACCCGTGGTCACCGTCGAACATCGGCGGCGTCGGCACGATCTACGAGTCGCTGTTCTTCATCACCAACGTCAACACGAACGACCCGAAGCCGCTGCTCGGCAAGTCGTACGAGTGGAACACCGACGGCACGCAGCTCACCATCACGCTGCGCGACGGGGCCACCTGGAGCGACGGTGAGCCCTTCACCTCGAAGGACGTCGTGTTCACGCTCGACATGCTCAAGAAGCAGAAGGCCCTGAACTCGATCGGCTACGACGGCTCCGCGAAGGCCGACGGCGACGACAAGGTGGTCGTCTCGTTCGACAAGCCGTCGTTCGTGCTCGGCCCGAACCTGCTCGGCAAGACCTGGATCGTGCCCGAGCACCTGTGGAAGGACATCGACCCGACCACCGACGTCGTCCGCGAGCCCGTCGGCACCGGTCCGTACACGCTCGGCACCTTCAAGGCGCAGGCCTTCACCCTCGAGGCGAACAAGAAGTACTGGGACGGCGCCCCGGCCGTGAAGACCATCCGCTACCTGTCGCTCTCCGGCAACACCGCCGGCGCCGACGCGCTCAAGCAGGGCTCGATCGACTGGCAGACCGGCCCGGTGCCGAACATGGACGACATCGCCGGCAACTACAACGGCTACGACGGCATCACCGTCGGCCAGAACCAGATGGCGCTGCTCACCTGCGCGAACACCGACCTCGGCTGCACCGGCCCGCAGACCGACCCGGCCGTCCGGCACGCCATCGCCGACGCGATCAACCGCAAGCAGCTCAACTCGCTGGCGTTCGAGAACACCGCGAGCGAGATCTCGCCGACCTTCGCGCTCACCACGACGCAGAAGGACACCATCTCGAAGGACATCGAGCCGGCCGTGATGCCGGAGACCGCCGACAAGGCTGCCGCCGCGTCGTCGCTCGAGGGCGCCGGGTGGAAGAAGGGCTCGGACGGCATCTACGCCAAGGACGGCAAGAAGCTGTCCCTGACCGTCGAGGTCGTCACCGGCTGGACCGACTACATCACCGCGATCGACACGATGACCCAGCAGCTCAAGGCCGCGGGCATCGAGCTCAAGGCGCAGCAGTCGTCGTGGAACGAGTGGACCGACAAGAAGACCAAGGGCAACTTCGAGCTCGCGATCGACTCGCTCGGCCAGGGCCCGACGGCGAACCCGTACTACCTGTACAACAACTACTTCACGACGGCGAACACCGCGAAGGTCGGTGCAGCAGCCCCGATGAACATCTCGCGGTACAGCAACCCCGACGTCGACAAGGCCATCGCGAAGCTCGCCACGATCAACCCCGAGGACACCGCCGCCACGCAGCCGGAACTCGACACGATCCAGCAGCACATCGTCGAGGACCTGCCGTACATCCCGGTGATGACCGGCGGCACGACGAGTGAGTTCCACGCGGCGAAGTTCACCGGCTGGCCGACGAAGGACGACCTCTACGCCTTCCCGGCCGTCTGGGCGAGCCCGGACAACGCCGAGATCTTCAAGGCGCTGAAGCCGGCGAAGGGCTGACCCCGATGGGATCGCGACCGAGGAGCACTCGACGATGACCTACTTCCTGCGCAAGATCGGCTTCTACATCGTCGCGCTGTGGGCGGCACTGACGCTGAACTTCATCATCCCGCGGCTGCTGCCCGGGAACCCGGTGGACATCCTGCTCGCCAAGCTCCAGCAGCGCGGCGGGCAGGTGACCCCGGCGACACGGCAGGCGTACGAGCTGCTCCTCGGTGGCGATTCCTCGGAGCCGCTGATCTCCCAGTACGGCCACTACCTGGTCAACGTGTTCCGCGGTGACCTCGGGGTGTCCGTGAGCTACTTCCCGGCCCCCGTCACCGAGGTCATCGCGAGCTCGCTGCCGTGGACCATCGCCCTGGTCGGCATCGCCACCATCCTGGCCGCCATCATCGGCGTCGGCCTCGGCGCCTTCGTCGGCTGGCGTCCGGGCACCTGGCTCGACTCGTTCGTGCCGGCCACCACCCTGCTCGCCGCGGTGCCGTACTTCTGGCTCGCGCTGATCCTGGTGTACTTCTTCGCCACCGGCATCCACCTGTTCCCGGCACAGGGCGGCTACGACGTGATCCTCACACCGGGGTTCAACTGGGACTTCATCGCATCCGCGATCCAGTACGGGGTGCTGCCGGCCGTGACGATCGTGCTCGCATCGCTGGGCGGCTGGCTGCTCGGCATGCGCAACATGATGGTGTCGACGCTGTCCGAGGACTACATCACCACCGCCCAGGCCAAGGGGCTGTCCGACGGCAAGATCCTGCGGAACTACGCCGCCCGGAACGCCGTGCTGCCCTCCGTCGCCGGGTTCGCGATCTCCCTCGGGTTCATCGTGTCCGGCTCCGTCGTCACCGAGCAGGTGTTCTCGTACCCGGGCATCGGGTCGAAGCTGCTGTCCGCGGTGACCAACAACGACTACGCGCTCATGCAGGGGATCTTCCTGTTCATCACCCTGGCGGTCCTCGGCGCGAACCTCGTCGTCGACCTGCTGTACGGGCTCATCGACCCGCGGACGCGGGCGCGGAGCTAGGGAGGACACGCCATGACCAACATCCAGCAGGACACCGAACCCACCATCGGCGCACTCGCCGAGGAAGCCGACGCCGGGTCGACGCGGAGCATCGCCACGGCCCGCTCGACACGACCGAAGGGCGGCATCCGCCGATTCCTGCCGACCCTGACCCCGTGGCTCATCACGGGCATCGCTCTCGTCGCCGGCGTCACGCTGTTCGGCGTCGTCGGACCGCTGCTCGTCGGCGACCCGACCACCATCCGCGACTCCGGACTGCAGGGACCGAGCGGCGAGAACCTGCTCGGGACCACCCAGACCGGGCAGGACGTGCTCGCCCAGCTCGCCTACGCCACCCGCGGCAGCCTGCAGATCGGCCTGATCGTCGGCGTCCTCGCCACGGTGCTGTCCGCGTTCTTCGGGATCCTCGGCGCCTACCTGGGCGGGATCATGGACGAGGCGTTCTCGCTGTTCTCGAACGTGTTCCTCGTGATCCCCGGCCTGCCGCTCGTCATCGTCATCTCGGGGCTGGTCCCGCGCGAGGCCCGCGGGCTCTGGACCATCGCCGTCGTCCTCGCGATCACCTCGTGGGCCGGGTCCGCCCGGGTCCTGCGGGCGCAGACGATGTCGATCCGCAACCGCGACTACGTCTCCGCCGCCCGTGTCGCCGGCGAACGACCCTGGCGGGTCATCGCCGTCGAGATCCTGCCGAACCTGTTGCCCGTCCTGGCGTCGCAGTTCGTGTTCGCGGTGATCGCCGCGATCCTCGGGGAAGCGGGGTTGTCGTTCCTCGGCCTCGGGGCGTCGAACTCGTCGACGCTCGGCACCATGCTCTTCTACGCCCAGAACGGCTTCGCGCTGGCGAACGGCGCCTGGTGGTGGTTCGTGCCGCCCGGCCTGCTCATCGCCCTGCTCGGCATGGGCCTGTCCCTGGTGAACTTCTCGATCGACGAGGTCATCAACCCGCGACTCGCGAACGTACGTGCCCAGCGGCGGCGCGAACGTCGCGCCAAGCGGGCCGCCCGCGCCTCGCGTTCCGCGCGCACCACGAAGGAGTTCGTCCGATGAGTGCCGAAGCCGTGCTGACGATCGACCACCTCGACGTCGTCTACGAGACCGAACACCCCGTGCACGCCGTCAAGGACGTGTCGCTCACCCTGGCGCCCGGCGAGATCCTCGGGCTCGCGGGGGAGTCCGGCTGCGGCAAGACGACCCTGGCCTACGCCATCACCCGGTTGCACCGACCGCCGGCGAAGGTCGCCTCGGGCAGCATCACGTTCCACGACCGGGACGGCACCGACATCGACCTGCTCGGGCTGCCGCACGAACAGCTGCGGGCCGTGCGCTGGTCGAAGCTGTCGATGGTGTTCCAGGGCGCGATGAACGCCCTCAACCCGGTCACCACCATCCGGGCGCAGCTCGACGACGCCCTGAAGGAACACCGGCGCGACCTGTCCCGCAAGGAGCGGCGCGCGATCGCCGAGGACGCCCTGAGCCGCGTCGGCGTCGACCCGTCCCGCATCACCGCGTACCCGCACGAGCTGTCCGGCGGCATGCGGCAGCGCGTGATGATCGCGATGGCCATGCTGCTCGAACCGCAGATCATGATCATGGACGAGCCCACCACCGCACTCGACGTCGTGGTGCAGCGCGAGATCCTGCGCGAGATCGTCCGCCTGCGCGACGAGCTCGGGTTCGCCGTCGTGTTCATCACGCACGACCTGCCGCTGCTGCTCGAGATCAGCGACCGGATCGCGATCATGCTGCGCGGCGAGGTCGTCGAGTGCGACCGGGCCTCGGTCATCCAGCACGACCCGAAGCACCCGTACACGCAGAAGCTGCTGCAGTCGTTCCCGAGCCTGTCGGGGGAGCGCGGCGCGTTCATCCGCTCCGGCGTCGACGACCACGCGGCAGCCGTCCACGAGGAGATCCGATGACCAGCGTGACCGTCAGCCACCTCGGCAAGGACTTCCACACCCGCAAGGGCCTGAAGCGCACCACCCTGCACGCCGTCGACGACGTGTCGTTCGAGCTGCTGCCCGGGAAGACCGTGGCGTTGGTGGGCGAGTCCGGCTCGGGCAAGTCCACCATCGCCCGGATGCTCGCCAAGCTCGAGAGCACCACCCGCGGCTCGATCGACGTGCGGCTCGAGGACGGCACACCCGTCGTCGGCAGCATGTACCGCCGGCACGTGCAGATGGTGTTCCAGGACCCCTTCGCGTCGCTCAACCCGTTCCACTCGATCGAGCACCACATCGCCCGGCCGCTCCAGCTGCACCACCGAGCCCGGGGTGCCGACGAGACCGCCGAGAAGGTGCGCGAACTGCTCGGCCGCGTCAACCTCGACGAGGACTTCGCGAGCCGCCGCCCGCACGAGCTCTCCGGCGGGCAACGGCAGCGCGTCGCGATCGCCCGTGCACTCGCCCCCGGAGCCCAGGTGCTCATCGCCGACGAACCGGTGTCGATGCTCGACGTGTCGATCCGGCTCAGCGTGCTCAACCTGATGGGCCGCCTGCAGCGCGAGGACCACCTCGCCGTGCTCTACATCACGCACGACCTGGCGACCGCCCGCCACTTCTCCGACGAGATCCTGGTGCTCTACCGCGGCCGGGTCGTCGAACGCGGGCCCTCCGACGCCGTCATCCTCGACCCGCAGCACGACTACACCCGGCTGCTCGCCGAGGCGGCCCCCGACCCGGAGCGCACCGACCGCAAGGTGACCTCGGGCAGCGCGCTCGACCGCTCGAAGATCGACAACACCACCTGCTACGACCACGGTGTCGGGGCGTGGGTGTCGAGCGAGCCGGCACCGGTCGGCGCACGGTGAGCGGAGCCTTCGCCGACTGGGTCACGCCCGGGTTCTCGGCACGCTTCCGGATCGGCGACGACCAGCCGGCCGCCCTCGTGTCGTTCGCGGCGAGCGGTGGAGCGCGCGCCGACGGGGCGCTCCTCGATGGGCCGGCGGACCCGCAGCCCCTGGTGGAGCTGACGACGATCGGACACGGGCGGTTCCCGGGCGGGTTCCGGCACGTGGACTCCACGATCGGGGCGCGACTGCGACCCGTCTCCTGGCGTGGGTCCGATGACGCGACCGATCCGTGGTTCCGGATCGTGCAGGCGGACGTGGCCACGGGCCTCCAGGTCGAGTCGGTGTTCCGGGCGCGCGCCGGCGTCGCGGGCTTCCAGACGTGGACCGAGGTGTCCGCCGACGACGGTGAGCACGTCGTGGACTTCGTCTCGTCGTTCGCGACCGGGGCGTTCCTGACCGACTCCGGGGTCGGCGTCGACGACCTGGCCCTCGTGCACGCGGACAACGACTGGGCCGCCGAGAGCCGGTGGCGGACCGATCCGCTGCGGTCGATCGGACTCGCGGCGATCGACCGCGAGGCGCAGCACCACCCGCCCCGCAGCCGCGCCGTCGTGCAGAACCGTGGGTCGTGGTCGACCGGCGAGGCGCTGCCGATCGGCGTGCTGACGCCTGCTGCGTCCGCTGGTGCTGCGCCCTACGCGCTCGTCTGGCAGGTCGAGCACAACGGGCCGTGGCTGTACGAGCTCGGCGAGACCCGACGGCACGCGTACGTGCTGCTGAGCGGGCCGACCGGCCAGGAGCACCAGTGGACGGCGGTCGTGGCCCCGGGGCAGCCGTTCGTGTCCGTGCCGGTGTCGGTGGGGATCGCCGGCTCGGTCGGTGGGGCGTTCGAGGTGCTCACGGCGCAGCGTCGGGCGTTCCGGCACGTGCGCGAGGCCGATCGCGCCCTGCCGCTCGTGTTCAACGACTACATGAACACGCTCATGGGGGACCCGACCACCGAGAAGCTGCTGCCGTTGATCGACGCCGCTGCCGACGCCGGAGCGGACCTGTTCTGCATCGACGCCGGCTGGTACGCCGAGGGGCACTGGTGGGACACCGTCGGGGCGTGGGAGGAGGCCGCGTCGCGGTTCCCGACCGGGCTCGGGTTCGTCATCGACCACATCCGGTCGCGGGGGATGCAGGCCGGGCTCTGGCTCGAGCCCGAGGTCATCGGCATCCACTCGCCGCTGGCGATCTCCCTGCCGGAGGACGCCTTCGTGCACCACCACGGCGTGCGGGTCGCCGAGCACGGACGGCACCTGCTCGACCTCCGGTCACCGGCCGCGCGGGCGCACCTGGACTCCGTCGTCGATCGACTGGTCGGGTCGCTCGGGGTCAGCTTCTTCAAGATGGACTACAACACGATGACGGGGCCGTGGGACGGCTCGGTCTCGGCTGGCAGGGCGCTGCTCGACTGGCTCGACGACGTGCAGGCCCGGTACCCGTCGCTGCTCATCGAGAACTGCGCCTCGGGAGCGATGCGCGCCGACTCCGCGATGCTGTCCCGGTTGCACATGCAGTCGACCTCGGACCAGCAGGACCCGGTGCTGTCGGCGTCGATCGCGGCTGCTGCCCCCGCCGCGATGCTGCCCGAGCAGGCCGGGAACTGGGCCTACCCGGCGCCGTCGATGTCGCCCGACCTGTTCGACCTGTCGCTCGTGAACGGGGTGCTCGGGCGGATGTACCTGTCGGGCTACCTCAATTCGATGAGCACATCGCAGCGGGCGGTCGTGCGTTCTGCGATCGAGGCACACCGGACAGTGCTCGAGGTCATCGAGTCGTCGGTGCCGGAGTGGCCGCTCGGGCTGCCGGCATGGGAGGACCCGTGGCTCGCGCTCGGCTTGCGCGCTGTGTCGGGCGATCTGTACTTGTCGGTGTGGTCGCTGCCCGGTGCGTCGGGATCGGTGTCGTTGCCGCTGCCGGACTTCGCCGGGCAGGCGGTCGTCGTCGAGCCGCTGTTCCCGACGGCGCTCGGGTCGTGGTCCGTGGCGTGGGACGCTGCCTCGGGTTCGCTCGAGGTCGCCAACGGCGGGGCGACCCCCACAGCGCGGGTGCTCCGCGTCCGACCGGAGGGGGCGGACGCGGAGCACTGAGCGGGGCGCGCGTCGCGATGGCAGGGCGCGCGTCGGAGCGGACGGGAGGCACGGTGCAGGCAGGCGCCGCGCCTCCCGTCCCGTCGGTGGTCGCGTCCACGGCACGGGGGACGCGGGTTCGTGTCCGGCCGGTGACGGTTCTGGTTCAGGATCCTCGGGGATCGTCAACCAGAACCGTCAGCAGCGGTGCAGGAAGGCCCCCGGTCAGGCGCGGGTCTCGCGATCGGCGTCGGCTTCGGTTTCGGCGTCGGCGTCGGCTTCTGAGTCGTCGTCGGGGCGGCGCGGGGCGCGGAGCCGCAGGGTCGCACCGAGGCCGATGACCAGGAAGCCGGCGGCCGAGAACGCGGCGGCGCGGGTGCCGTCGGAGAACGCCTCGGCGGCGTCGGCGCGGGTCTGCCCCTCGAGGCCGGCGATCGCTCCGCCCGAGGACTGCACCACGGTGTCGGCGATCTGCTCGGACTGGGCGGTCGAGACGCCGGCGTCCTGCAGGCGGTGCTCCAGGATGCTGCCCGTCGAGGTGAACAGCACCGTCCCGAGGACCGCGATGCCGAGCGCTGAACCGATCTGGCGCGCGGTGCTCTGGGCACCCGAGGCCTCGCCGCTGCGCTCCACGGGGACGTCCTGCAGCACGACGCCGGTGAGCTGCGCCGTCGCGAGTCCGACGCCGAAGCCGTAGACGAACAGGCACGGGACGATCGCCCACCACGGGGTCGCCGAGGTCACGACGAACCCGATCGCGGCGACCCCGACGATCTCGGCGCCGATGCCCATCCGCACGATCGGCAGCGCCCCGATCCGCTGTCCGACCGTGGCCGCGAACCCGCTCGCGACGAACGACCCGATCGCCAGGGCCAACAGCACGAAGCCGGTCTGCAGCGCCGAGTAGCCGAGGACGTTCTGCAGCCAGAGGGGCAGCGACAGGATGATGCCGAACTCGCCGAGCGACACGATGAGCGCCGCGATCGAGCCGTTCCGGAACGAGCCGATGCCGAACAGGTCGAGGGCGATGAGCGTCGACCGGCCCGCACGCTGCCGGCGCCGGGAGCGGACGACGAAGGCCACCCCGGCAGCGATCGCGATCACGAACGCGACGGGGATCGGCGAGACCGGGCCGTCCCACGACCACGAGCCGATCGTGAACGGTGTCGACGACGGAGTCCACCAGCCGTAGGCGCGGCCCTCGATCAGCCCGAAGACCAGCGCAGCGCTCGCGATCACGGACAGCAGGGCGCCGACGAGGTCGATGCGGCCGGTGTGCTCGGCGTCGCGCGACTCCCGCACGGCGACCGCGAGGCCGGCCAGGATGACCGCCACGATCGGGACGTTGATGCCGAAGGCCCACCGCCACGAGAAGTCCGTCGTCAACCAGCCGCCGAGCAGCGGACCGACCGCCACCATCCCGCCGATCGTGGAGCCCCACACCGCGAAGGCGATGCCGCGCTCCCGGCCGGTGAACGTCGCGTTGAGGATCGACAGCGTGGTGGGCAGAACCATCGCGCCACCGACACCCTGCAGCACGCGGGACGCCACGAGCAGTTCGCCCGTCGGGGACAGCGCCGCCAGGACCGACGCCACCGCGAACAGGATCACGCCGATGGTCAGCAGGCGCCGGCGACCGAAGCGGTCGGCGACGGCACCGAAGACGAGCAGCAGCGCGGCGAAGACCAGCGTGTAGCTCTCCTGCACCCACTGCACGAGCGTCGAGCCGATGTCGAGGTCAGCGACGATGCTCGGGATCGCCACGTTCACGATCGTGGAGTCGACGATGATGAGCGCGACCGCCAGGCTGATCACGACCAGACCGATCCACCGGCGGCGATCCGGGGTGGTGGTGGGAGCTGCGGCTGCGGCGCTCATGTGCGTGTCCTCTCAGATGATCAGCATGCTGACTACCTGACGGTACACCCGCTCCCGATGACCGGCGCACCGGGGGATCAGGGGAGCAGGCGGAGCTCCATCGCGCGGGTCACGGCACGGGTGCGGTCGTTGACGCCGAGCTTCTCGAACACGTGCCCGAGGTGCGTCTTCACCGTCGTCTCGCTGAGGAACAGGGCGCGGCCGATCGCCGGGTTCGAGTTGCCCTGGGCGACGAGCTGCAGGACCTCGAGTTCGCGCGGGGTCAACGACGGGCCAGCAGCCACGGCCGACGAACCCGTTGCTCGTCGGACCAGCGCAGCGGCAGCCGAAGGGGCCAGTGCCGTCTCGCCCCGCGCCGTCGCCCGCACCCCGGCGAGGATCTCGGACTCCGGGGCCGCCTTGAGCAGGTAGCCGGTGGCCCCGGCCTCGATCGCCGCGAGGATCTGGTCGTCGGACTCGTACGTCGTCAGGATCAGGACGCGGACGCCCGGCTCGGCCGCGAGGATCTCCGCCGTCGCCGCATCGCCGTCGAGCTCCGGCATCCGGAGGTCCATCAGCACGACGTCGGGGCGCTCGGCCAGCACGACGGACACCGCTGCTCGGCCGTCGCTGGCCTGGCCCACCACGTCGATGTCGTCGGCGTCCTGCAACAGCGCGACGATGCCCGAGCGGACGATGGGGTGGTCGTCGGCGACCACGACGCGGATCACCGGCTCACCTCCGCCACGGGGTGGCGAACGGCGGACGGGAGGCCCGGTGCGGCTCCGGTGGGCAGGGTTGCTTCGACGACGGTGCCCCGGCCCAGGGCGCTCGTGATCGTGCAGGTACCGCCAGCGAGGGCGAGGCGCTCCCGCAACCCGCGCAGACCGTGCCCGGCGGTGGGCTGCTCGGGGTCGAACCCGGTGCCGTCGTCGGTGATCCGCAGCACGGTCTGCCCGGCGTCGGAGAGCAGAAGGACCCGCGCCGAGGCTGAGCCGGCGTGCGCGCGGACGTTCGAGAGGGCCTCTTGCGCGACCCGGAGCAGGACCACCTGCGCATCGCGGTCCAGCACGCAGTCGGAGGCGTCGACCGTGACCAGCGTCCCCGTTTCGCGGGTGTGCCGTTCGGCGAGGCGGTGGAGGGCACCGGCGAGGCTGTCGCGGGTCATGCCTGCGGCTCCGGCTGCGACGAGGGTGCGGGATTCCTCGAGGGCGGCGCGGGCGGACTCCTCGAGGACGGTGAGTCGTTCTTCCAGCGCATCGGAGCGGTCGTTCGCCAGGTCGCCGCGAGCCCGTTCGGTGAGCATGACGATCCCGGCGAGGTTCTGCGCGACGGTGTCGTGGATCTCGCGGGCCAGGCGCTCCCGTTCGCTCGCGATGCCCGCCGTGCGGTTCGCGTCGGCGAGGGACTGCTGGGTGGCGCGGAGCTCCTCGACGAGCTGGCGGCGCTCCTCGGACAGACCGGCGACGCTCGAGATCCACACGCCCATCGCGCAGGCACCGATCACGCTGATGCCCTCGATGAGCAGGGTGCTGACCAGGGCGTCCGGGCCGCTCGACAGCTGCAGGCCGATGCCGCTCGCGAGCCCGACGGCGACGGACAACAGGACCGCGGTGCGGACGCGCTCCGTCTGCACCCACACGAGCGGGAACACGATGCACTGCACGAACGCGGTGCTCGGGACGACGGCCGGCAGCACCAGGGCGGCGACGACGACGAGCGGCAGGAACGCGGCGGCGGCTCGGGGGCTGTCGTAGCCGCGGTGCCCGTACCCGATGTACGCCACGACGAGGACCACCACCGCCAGGTAGGCCGGCCAGCGGGTCGACCACGGGGACCAGCCGAGCGCGGTGATCACAGCGGTGAGGAGCATCGTGCCCGCGAAGAAGACGTGCAACCACCGGTTGCGCACCCACGTCTCACCGCTCATGACGACAGCATCCCACCTGCCCGGCGCCATCAGGAGTCCTTGCGGTTCCAGCGGAAGGTGAGGGCGCAGGCCACCGTGCCCCCGACCAGCCACGCGACCAACACGAGCGTTCCGAGGGCGAGGTGCCACGCGCCTCCCGGCTCGGCGGACGCGAACGCGTCGGGCAGGAAGACGGACCGCATGCCGGACGCCATCCAGCGCAGGGGGAAGACGGAGGCGACGTTCTGCAGCCAGTCGGGCAGCTGGGTGAAGGGCAGGTAGACGCCCGAGATGAACTGCAGCACCAGGACGATGGGGACGATCGTGGCGGTGGCGCGGCGGCCCTCGCGGGGGAGCGCCGAGATCGCGATGCCGAGGACGCAGCTGGTGGCGATGCCGAGGACCATCACGCCCGCGAAGACACCCCAGTTGCTCGCGTCGGTCGGCAGGTCGACGCCGAACACCAGGCTCGCGATCCCGAGCAGCAGCGCCGTCTGCACGATGGTCGTGACGAGCACCATGCCGATCTTGCCGACGAAGTAGCTCAGCACCGGCAGCGGTGTGCCGCCGAGGCGCTTCAGCGTGCCGTCGCTGCGTTCGGTCGCGATGTCGACGCCGAGGGACTGGGTGCCGGAGAGCAGGATGCCCGTCGCGACCAGGCCCGGCAGGTAGTAGGTGGCGTAGTCGACGCTGATCGTTCGCCCGCTGCTGGCGACGGCGCGGATCTGGTCGGCGTCCGCGAAGGCCACCGAGAACAGCGCCAGCATGATGATGGGGAAGAGGAACGTGAAGAAGACCGCGTCCGGGGCGCGGAAGTAGGAGCGGATCTCGTACGAGATGCGGCTGGTCGCAGTGGTCACTTCTGGCCCACCATTCCGAGGTAGACGTCCTCGAGGGACGGGCGGATGACTTCGAGGTCGTGCATGGCCGTGGTGCTGCTGCGGACGAGCGCGGTCGGGTCGCTCGTCCGCTCGTCGTGCAGGTCGCCGGCGTCGTCGCGCCAGCGGACTCGTGGTGTGCGGGCTGCGGCGCCGCCGATCTCGTCGATCGGGGCGATGTCGAGCAGCTTCCCGTCGGCGATCACCGCTGCCCGGTCGGCGAGCTGCGCGGCCTCGTCGAGGTAGTGCGTGGTGAGCAGGATCGTCGTGCCCTCGGACTGCACCTGGCGCAGGAGGTCCCAGAACTGCCGGCGGGCCTCGGGATCGAAGCCCGTGGTCGGTTCGTCGAGGAACAGCACCTCGGGGCGGCCGATGATGCCGAGGGCGACGTCGACGCGGCGGCGCTGGCCTCCGGACAGTCGGGCGATGCGGGTGTTGCGCTGGTCGGTCAACCCGACGGCTGCGAGGAGTTCCTCGGTGCTGCGGTGCTTCGGGTAGAGCGTCGCGAAGTGGTTCAGCTGCTCGGCGACGGTGACGTTCGGGGACTCGGCGCTGGTCTGCAGGACGATGCCGATGCGTGCGTTGTGGCTGCGGCTCGCGCGTGCGGGGTCGTGGCCGAGGACGCGGACCTCGCCGGCGGTGCGGGAGCGGTACCCCTCGAGGATCTCGACCGTCGTGGACTTGCCGGCGCCGTTCGGGCCGAGGAGGGCGAAGGTCTCGCCGGGCTGGATGGTGAAGCTGACGTCGTCGACGGCGACCTTGCCGGTGGCGTACTGCTTGCTGAGGTGCTGGACCTCGATGGCGGGGGACTCGGGCATGGGTCCAGCCTGGCCGGTGGGGCGCCGCGGGGGATCGGTGGGGGCGGTGGTGCTGCATCCTCCGATCGGGGGATGGTGCGGGAAGGACGCGAGCATGTCGTATTCGAGATATCCGGAACTTCAGATTCTGGCGTCGCTCTGCTTGGCTCGGTGCGGGGTCGACGCGGCCCTCCCGTTCCCCCAGCAGAAAGGCCCTTCCATGAAGCGCTTCGGAAAGCTCTCGGCCGTCATCGCGGCTGCAACGCTGTGCGGTGTCCTCGGCGCCGGTGTCGCACAGGCTGCTCCGGATGACGCAACCGCCAGTGGCGGCAGCGCGTCCGCCGACGACCTCGGTACCGACGCCACGACCGTCGTCGGCGGCGGCACGTGGTCGTACGGCGTGATCGGCCACCAGGTCGTGTCCGCCTACGACAACCGTCGGTACACCCACAGCACCTCGGTCAAGTCCTCCGGCGTGACCAAGTCGTCCGGACGGATCGCGAAGGGCAAGATCGCCGGCGCGAGCCGCCCGAAAGCACTGTGGGGCAACCAGGCCTTCTGGGCGATCTACTGATCCGGAACTTCGCGGCCGCCACCGTCCTCGCGGTGGCGGCCGTACCGCTCCTGCTCGTCGGCCTGATCGTGTTCGTGGTCGGGAGTGGTGAGGCGAGCGGGTACCTCACCGGCCGGACGACGATCGACATGGTCGACTTACCGCTCGGTCCGACCAAGCAGGAGCACATCCAGCAGCTCACGGAACTGGCCGAGGACCACGACGTATCGCTCGCCCTCGTCGTGCCGGATCGTTCCGGCGCGCCGGACACCGTCACCGCGTACTCGTTCGCCGGCTCCGTCGCCGCCCCGGTGTTCTGGGGGAACGTCGTCGACCGGCCGGCGAGCGACATCGGTGACGCCGTCATCGTCTGGTCGTACGCGGTCGACGGATCGGCCGTGCAAGTCGGTGCCTTCCTCGACGCGTTGCGCACTGCGGGGTTCGAGTTCGTCGACGCGACCCCGACGGTCCGCGTACTGGCACCAGCGGTGATCGGGCAGCCCGGCATCCTGGCGATCGTGGCGTGCATCGCGCTCGGAGTCGTCATCGCCGTGGTCGCGGAGTCGGACCGGCGGGACAGCCGACAGCGGCTCCGGGGACTCGCCGGATGGTCACCGAAACGCATCGCCGCTCGTGAAGCCCTCGAGACAGCGGGGCTGTTCGTCGTCTGTTCCCTGGTGGTGTGCGGGGCGCTCGCCGTCTACTTGCTCGTCCGCGCGGCATCGCCGACGATCTGGTCGTTCAGCGTCGGGCTCGCCGGACTGATGCTCCCCGCCGCCTTCGTCGGTGTCGTCGGACTCCACGTCGTCTGCTCCGTCGTCCGCCGCCGCAGGTGGACGAGCCTCGCGGCCCCGGTCTGGCGCCCGGCCGTCGTGGCACTGTGCGGTGTCGCACTCGTCAGCATCCTGACCGTGAGCACCAGTGTCCTCGTCGAGCAGGGGCGGACGGCCTCCGAGCTCGAGCGATCGCTGCGTTCCGAGGCCGCCGACGGCGACGACGTGGTCCTGGGGGTCGGGATGGCCTCCATCGCCGACGAGGACGCGTTCGGGCGCGTTGCGCTGGCTGCCCTCGCCACCGGCACCGCCGAGCTGGCGCAGACGACGTTCATGCAGGACGCGCTGCTGGTCGCCGGAGACCGGGCGGAGCAGCTGGTCGGGGACGACCGTGACGGTGTCACCGTGCTGGTCCCCGAGTCGGTGGCGACCGACATCGACGCGATCGCCGACGGCGTGCGGGAGAGCTTCGACGACGGCTGGGAGGTGGACGACGACCAAGCGCCCCGAGTCGTCCCGATCCACACCGAGGTCGTCGGATCGACCGCACCGATCGTCGCCGCCGCTGACCGCTGGATCGATTGGGTGCTGCCACGCACCACCACCGGCGCGGACGTGCCCGTCATCGTGGTGACCGACGTGCGGGACCTGCCGCCGAACCGACTCGGCACCGCGACCCGGAACGGCGAGGTCCGGTTCGCCGACCGGACCGCGCTCGTCCGGCAACTCACGGACGCTGACCTGCTCGACGTCGTCACGCAGATCAACCGAGTCGGTGCCGTGCTCGAACGAGCGCTCGCAGCCGTCCGGACATCCCGCGCCGTCATCCTCGCCGCTTCGGCCGGGACGGTGCTCGCGATCCTGTTCGCTGCCGCCACCCTGATCGCCGATCACCGGACGCGGCATCGACGAGCAGCACGGCTGCGATTCCTGGTCGGCCGGCATCCCGCGGTGCAGCACGCGCGGTTCGTGCTCGTCGCGAGCGGCATCGCCACCGGGACCACCGCCGTGACCGTACTCGTCGGCGACGACGGCACCGGTGCCGGCAGAGGCGCCTTGCTCGCTGCCAGCACGGCCGGGGCAGTCGGCGTGCTCACCGCAGTCGCGCTGTCCGTCCTGCTCGCCGCCACACACCACCGAAAGAGGCCACGCCGATGACCGAGCACCAGCGACTCAGCATCGAGGGGATCGGCTACGACATCGCCGGGCGGACGCTCTGGAACGACATCACGTTCCAGCTCGGCGCCGGACAGGCCCTTGCCCTGCGCGGACCGTCCGGACAGGGGAAGAGCACGATGCTCCGCTGCCTCGCCGGGTTGGAACGACCGCCGCGGGGTCGGGTCGTCGTCGACGGCACTGACCTGCACACGGCGAGCGAGGGGGAGCGGCGTGGACTGCGCCGAGACACCATCGGCCTCGTCGTGCAGGACCACGCCGTCGTGCCGGAGTGGACCGTTGCCCAGAACCTGCGGGTGCTGCGGCCCCGTGGCGTCACCCGGGCGGCACTCAGCGATCGGATCGACGAGGCGCTGCTGATCGTCGGGCTCGGTGGTCGGCGGGATGCTCGTGCTGGGACGATGAGCGGCGGCGAACAGCAGCGAGTGGCCGTCGCACGAGTGCTGGCGCAGCGGCCACGACTCGTCCTCGCCGACGAGCCCACCGCGTCGCTCGACACCGAGAGCGCGGCGCGCGTCCGCAGCGGTCTCGACGCGCTGCGTGCATCGGGCAGCGCTGTCGTCGTGGCGACCCACGACCCGGCGCTCATCGCGTGGGCCGGTGCAGAACGGTCACTCATCCGGCTGGGGAGCGACCATGGACGTCCGTGAGACCACGCTGCAAGCTGCGGTGGGCGCGCACCTGGCGGGGACCCACATCCGCAGGACACACCGGGTCCTGCAGGGGAGTGGCACCGTGGCGCCGGGGTTGCGCTGGCCGGACGCCTCGGACGGCCGCGATCCCCGGGCCGACCTCGAGGCCGAGGGCCGCGCGTTCTCGGCGGGCGGTGGTGTTCTCGTGCCGGAGCGCTGACGGTTCTGGTTCGCGATCGTCGGGGATCGTGAACCGGAACCGTCAACGTCTCAGTACTCGGGGCGGATCCAGTCCGTCGGCTGCACGAAGCGAGCGCGGGGCAGGACCTCGTCCGGCTCGGCGGTCCGCACGCTCGTGATGATCGTGTCCTCGCCGTACTCCGACAAGCGGCGGGCGATGCCGTCGCCCTCGTCGATCACCATCGTCGTGCGGGTCGCCGGATCCCCGCGGTGCTCGAACGTCACCAGGATCGAGTGCTCGCCGATGTGCTCGACCAGGATCGGGTGGAAGCTCTCGGGGCCGCGACCCCACCGGAGCATCAGGTCGGGCACGGCCATCCGGACGACGGGAGCGGAGACCATGCTCCGGGCGAACGACACCTCGTGCGGACCGTCGTCGGGGTCGTGCAGCACGCCGTCCCGGTAGGAGACCGGCTTGGCGCGCTGACGGACGAGCGTCCAGGTCTGCGCGGGCTCGTCGATGTCGACGCGGAACTGCGAGTGCTTCTGCCGGGGCTCCTGGTGGATGCCCTCGAGGACGTACCGCGCGGGTCGGCGGAGCGCGGCGAGCTCCTCGGCGATCGCGGGGCCGTCGGGCCGGGTGAGGAGTTCGTCGAAACGCACGCTGTCAGCATGGCGCACCACGCGCAGTGGACGTCACCCGTGACGGACTGGAGGCCCGTGGCGGGCTGGCACGGTGCCTCCCGTCCGATGGTGGGTCGCGTCAGGTTGCGTCAAGCAACGTGCGCGTAGACCGGGAGGATGCAGGTCGTCGGAGTCGAACAGTTCGGAGGGCCGGAGGCCCTCGCCGTCCACGAGGTGCCGGAGCCGCACGCCGGTGCGGGGTCCGTGCGGATCCGGGTGCAGGCGTTCGCCGTGAACCCGACCGACACGGGGGTGCGTGCCGGGCAGCGGGACAGCTCGCAGGCCTCGCCGCCGTACGTGCCGGGGATGGACGCAGCCGGGGTCATCGACGAGGTCGGGCCCGACGTCACCGGGTGGGAAGTCGGCGACGAGGTCATGGCGATCGCGCTGCCGCTCAGCACGCACGGTGGGGCGTACGTGCAGGCGCTCGTGGCGCCGGTGGGGTCGTTCACGCGGGTGCCGCGCGGGACGTCGCTGCTCGCTGCCTCGACCGTGCCGATGAACGGGCTGACCGCGTTGCAGATCCTGTCGCTCGCCGGGCTGTCGCGTGGGGACAGGCTCGCCGTGACCGGGGCTGCCGGGTTGCTCGGGAACTACGTGGTGCAGCTCGCCGTCGCCGCTGGGCTGACCGTGATCGCGGATGCTGCTCCGGCGGACGAGGCGCTGGTCCGGTCGCTCGGACCGGACCACATCGTGCCTCGCGGTGATGGGTTCGCTGCCGCGGTGCGCGAGCTCGTGCCGGACGGTGTCGATGCGCTCGCCGATGCTGCGGTGCAGCGGTCCTCGGTCGTGGATGCGGTTCGCGACGGCGGAGTGTTCTTCGATGTGCGTGGGTGGCAGGGCGACGGGGCTCGGGGGATCGAGTTCGTGCAGGTGATGGTGTTCTCGGAGTACCGGTCGTTCGACAAGCTCGAGCAGCTGCGGCATGCGGTCGAAGGGGGAACGGTGGTGCCGCGGGTGGCGGAGGTGCTGCTGGCTGCGCGGGCTGGGGAGGCGCATGAGCGGTTGGAGGCTGGGGGGACGCGGGGACGGTTCGTGTTGACGTGGTGAGTTGACGACGGTGTGAGGGACGGGAGGCGCGGTGCCGGTTGGTGCTGCGTCTCTTGTGGATCACGCCACGCGTTCGCCCGCCGTCATGCGAAGTCCGCGACGTCTCCCTCGCCGCATCGCGACTGGACCTCCACCGACACCCGTCGAGGGCTTGCGTTCACCGAGATCGACTCGACCGCCTTGCCGGTGGTGGCAGCTGACCAGAGCGGCCGACCATCGTCGATCGTGTCCCGCCGGATGGTCACGTCGTAGTCGACCTGCTTCCACGTCTTCTCGACCTTGCGGATGAGCGACTCTGGGTCGTGAGTGCCGGGACGCTCCTGGTCCCATGAGAACGTGACGCCTGCTTTGCTCTCCGCAGTCGAGCACTCTGACGATGCTGGCTTGTCCGAGAGGGGTGTCCATTCGCCACCAGCGGCATGGATGGTCTGTTGGACCAGAGCGACCATGTCGTCTCGTGCATCTGATGCTGATCCTCCACCGCGATCGCTCTGAGTGCGCCCGACCAGGGATGCGATCGTGATCAATGTCGTGATGAGGAGGAGTGTTCGTGCGAGGGCGGGGTCAGGGCGCGTCACCCGTCCAGTCTCTCGATCCCGCCAGGTCCTCCGCCACTCGTCTCTCAACCGACAGCGACGCCCTTGCGCCGGTTGCACGGTCCGCAAAGGACCTGGAGGTTCTCCGGCTCGCTGCTTCCACCGCGCGACACCGGGATGACGTGATCGAACTGCAGCTCGGAGTTCGAGCCGCAGGTGCCGCACCGTCCGCCGTCGCGAGCCCAGACGAGTTGCTTCACGTCACTCGGGATTGCGCCGCGGCGGTACTCGACGGGCTGCAAAGGGCTGTTCGCGATGGTGTGCGCCCGAGCGATAGTTGATGCCTGCCGCCGATCTCGTGTCTCGAGGAGCGCGAAGACCTGCTCCGGCAGCAGGTTGTCGTTGTCCCAGAACCAACGGCTCCGGAACCACCAGTACTGGCGTTCCTTCACGCGGCCGATCTTGATCGGCGCGCGATCAGATGAAGCGAAGGCCTCGCTGAGCTCGTCCTTCCGGAGGTTTGCGCCCACGTAGTAGGTCGAACGTCCGACGGTCAGTTCGACCCGGCCCCTGCGCGTGAACAAGTTCACGCGGTGTCTCATCGACACGTTCTCGGCTCTGCGTAGCACTGAGTGTTCCGCTCACATCGTGGCTGTTTTCGGCGTCCATCTTCGCGTGACGCGACCAGTCCGGCCAGCACCCATTCGGGTGGGAGCCGCGTTTCCGCGCCCTCGTCGCTCGTCTGCGTGACGCCAACTGCCTGCTACCGTGCCGACATGACGGATGAGGGGTTGCGCGTGGAAATTCGCGCGTTCGTTGAAGAGCGAGACTGGGCGCAGTTCCACTCACCGGACAACCTGGCGAAGAGCATCTCGATCGAGGCCGGGGAGCTGCTCGAGTGTTTCCAGTGGGCCCCGGATGCCGACGTCGATCGAGTCCGTTCGGAACTCGCGGACGTCCTGACCTACTGCCATCTCCTCGCCGATCGACTCGGCTTCGATCCCGCGGAGATCATCCGCGAGAAGCTCGCCGTCACCCGGGACAAGTACCCGGTCGACCAGGCCCGAGGACGAAGCACGAAGTATGACCAGCTTTGACATCGCGCAGCTCCCGTTCAACGAGCCACACCTGCGGCTGTGGCGCGAAGAGGATCCTCGGTTCCTGAACTGGCCGGTCGTCTACATCCTCGACGACGGCAAGCGTGTGTACGTCGGCGAGACGCTCAACACGGCTTCCCGCATGCGGCAGCACCTCGACTCCGCGGAACGTCGGTCGTTGAAGGCAGTGCGCCTTGTGCTCGACAGCACCTTCAACAAGTCGGTGTGTCTGGACCTGGAGTCGCAACTCATCGGCCTGTTCGCTGGGGACGACAAGTACACGGTCCTCAACAGCAACAAGGGCGTCGTGGACGCGGACTACTACGACCGCGCGCGGTACCGAGAGACCTTCGAGGAGATCTTCGAAGCGCTGCGCAAGCAGAAGCTCTTCACACGCAGCATCGCCGAGATCGAGAACAGCGAGCTGTTCAAGCTCTCGCCGTTCAAAGCGCTCAACCGTGATCAGGCCGTCGTGATGGAGGACATCCTCGAGGGGCTGTTCGACGACTTGCTGGCCGGCTCCGGCAGCACCATCGTCGTGCAGGGCGACCCGGGCACGGGCAAGACGATCGTCGCCGTCTACTTGCTCAAGCTGCTCCGGGACATCGCGAACGGCGTCGGGGTCGACGAGGTGGACGGTGACTCGATGTTCTCGGACTACTTCACCGAGGACAACCGTGACCTGCTGGCTGGCTTTCGTGTCGGTCTCGTCGTGCCGCAGCAGGCACTCCGCTCCTCTTTGAAGAGGGTGTTCCGCAAGACCCCTGGCCTCGAGAAGACGATGGTGCTCACTCCCTTCGAAGTCGGGAGGAGCACTGAGAAGTGGGACCTGCTGGTCGTTGACGAGTCGCACCGACTGAACCACCGCGCGAACCAGGCATCGGGACTGCAGAACAAGAGCTTCGGCGAGATCAATCAGCAGCTCTTCGGTGCCGACGCTGATCACTTCACGCAGGTCGACTGGATTCGCGACCGGAGCACACACCAGATCTTCCTGATCGACTCGGAACAGAGTGTCCGACCTGCGGACCTACCGCAGGAACTGCAGAAGGACCTCGTGAACGCGGCGAGGCAGCATGACCGTCACTACCGGCTCTTCACGCAGATGCGCGTCCAGGGCGGAGCCGACTACGTGTCCTACGTGCGCGCGATCATGAGGGGGGAGTCGCCAGAACCGAGGACCTTCGGCGACTACGAGTTCCGCATGTTCGACGATCTGGGTGAGATGCACGATGCCATCCGGGCACGCGATGAGGAAGTGGGTCTCTCACGGCTCGTCGCTGGCTACGCCTGGAAGTGGAAGAGCAAGCACGACAAGAGCGCCATCGACATCGAGATCGACGGTCGCGAGTTCCAGTGGAACCAGACACAGACTGACTGGATCACCTCACCGGGTGCCGTCGACCAAGTCGGCTCGATCCACACTGTGCAGGGGTACGACCTGAACTACGTAGGGGTCATCATCGGCCCTGACATGCGCTTCGACCCGGTCTCGAAGGAGATGGTGTTCGACCGGTCGAACTACTTCGACAAGAAAGGCATGGAGAACAATCCGCGGCTCGGGATCTCGTACTCAGACAGCGATCTCCAACGTTTCGTGAGCAACATCTACTCGGTGCTTCTCACGCGCGGTGTCCGAGGAACGTACGTCTACGTGGCCGACACAGCGTTGCGCCGTCGCCTCGCGCAGTTTCTCTGAGCGCTCTGCAACGACATGGGTTCTGGCTTCGAGGAGAAGCCACTCCGTGGGACTCGAGTGACGTGTTTGCCCCGTTCGCCGACTTGGCGATGTTGTTGCGGCTCGATGGTCCGCGCTGAGCGGAAGACCACAGAGACCGCATCGAGGGCCGCGGAGGACTTGGCTCTTCGGAATTCCGTTCGTTAGCCTCTCACCTGTTAGGAAAACGGGCGATGGGGCAAGCGTGCGGATCTTCTGGGTCAACCAAGGGCAGACGTTCGAAGAAGAGCTGAAGGCAAGTATGCTCTGGGCGCCGAAACGTTCGCGTCCGAGAACGGGTCAGAGCACGGGAACTGCTCGCGCACATTGGGATCGCTTGCTCGACGCTGACGAGGGTGACGTGGTCATCCACTACTCCCGCAAGGCGATCCGCGGTTGGAGCACGGTTGTCCGGCCGGCGTTTGACGGGCCGCCACCGTTCGACCACTCGAGTACGCCATGGTCAGTTGACGGACGTCTGCTCCAAGTGAGCATCCGGGAACTGGAGCTTCCCATCGTCCTCACCGACATCCCACACGAGCTACGGACCGAGCGGGACGTCACGAGCTGGCCGTTCTCGAGAGATGGCGCGGTCAAGCAGGTGTACCTGTCGGAGGTGACGGGCTCTCTCGCGAACTGGTTGTTGGATGAGGTCGGGCTGCGGGTCGACGCAGCGCAGCTGACCTCCTGGCCGGAGCTCGATGAAGCGGGAACCACTGTCGACTACCGCGGGGACCGACAGGTCGTGGTTCAAGTCCGCGGCGAGCAGACTCGCTTGCGGAGGTACTTGTTCGGGGCCGATGTCGTGGCTCCCTGCGCCCTCTGTGGCCGTGACCTTCCTGTTGCGATGCTCGTGACTGCGCACATCAAACGACGCGCCGAGACGACGAACGCCGAACGACACCGCACAGACACGGTGATGGCCGCTTGCCGGCTGGGGTGCGACTCGATGTTCGAGCTCGGCTACGTGGTGGTCGGGCGGAGCGGAGTGATCGAGCGCGGTCCTCGGAGGACTCCGATGAGCGCGGACCTAGGCCTCGCCGTGGAAGCGATAGTCGGCCGGACCTGCGCTGCTTGGAGTGAGACCACGGAGCGGTACTTCGCCCATCATCGCCGTTGGCAGAAGGCTGAGAGCCGACGTTACGGGCTTGACTGACCTGGACGCAGAGCGGCGACCGCTTTCAGGTCAGGTAGCGCCCAGTGCAAGCCATTCAAGTGTTCGGGGCTCGTCCACCGCATTTCGTCGTGGTCGGTACTCCGTAGCGGTTCGTCGCCGATCAGCGCCGTGCGGTAGCAAGCGAGGTCGATCAGCAAGTCCCCGACAGCTGTCGTGTCCCGAGTGATCAAGTCACCTATCTCTCCCTCGATGGCGAGCTCCTCACGGAGCTCTCGTCTGAGGGCATCTCGGGCACCCTCGCCCTTCTCGACCTTGCCGCCGGGGAACTCCCACATCCCTGCCGACGCGCGGCCCACGGCGCGCCTGCAAACGAGGATCTTCCCGTCTGCTCGTGTCAGAACTGCCGCGACGACTTCGATGGTCTGCTGCACCGTTCCGTTGTACACGGGCGACGTCGGTTGATGATCGAGCTCCATCGCTCGAGCTCGTGTTCCACGCGATCTGCGGATCGAGAGACGTCGTCGTGCTCCCAGGCTCTGATGACTCGCCAGCCCTCGGCGACCAAGATCGCTTCGTTCTGCGCATCGCGCTGACGGTTGGCCAGCAGCTTCCGGCGCCAAAGGTCGGCATTGGCCTTCGGGAGGTGGGCGTGCTCCTCGCAGTAGTGCCAGAAGCAGCCATCGATGAACACCGCGACCTTGGCGCGAGGGAAGACGAGGTCAGGCCGTACCCGACAACGCGCGCTCACCCGCCGGTCGACGAAAAAGCGCCGCCCACGTCGGTGCAGTTCGCGGCGAACAGCCAACTCGGGCGCCGTGTCGCGACGACCGAATCGGGCCATGTGTCGTCGCCGCGCGTCATCCGCTTCCCAGTGCTCCATTGCCGGAATCTTGGTCGAAGGTCGGCGCCTCGTGGGATGGGCGCGAGGATCAGCGGAATCGGGGTCAGCCGAGGACGATTGTGAGGGACTGGTCTCTCAACGCCGCCAAGGGCACGGTGAGTGCTCCGAGGACGGCGACACGATCGTCAGCAGGCAGGTCCCGCAACGTGATCGCGACCTCGCCGCAGTACCTCCCCGCCGAAGTCAACTGCACGGTGACCGCCCCTGCGGGTCTCGGCTGCCCACCGACCGCGGGCAGCGGCAACCCGGCGAACCGCTCCCGCGAATGCTCCAGCCGGATCATGGCCTCAGCCGCATCAGGCCGGTTCCGATCGGGGACCGCCAGCGCCTCTATGACCACCGGGTGGACACCCGGCGCCGCAACACCGTCGAGCACGACGACGTCATCCCGGACGAACGACCCCAACCGCTCCCACGAGTGATCAGTCAGCGCCGGATCCCCGACGTACACATCTGCAACGCCCACATCGACGAGTTCGAACGCCTGGAACAACGGCGGCATGGTCCGGTGCTCCTCGACGGTCGGCAGCCCCTCGCCGAGCGGCCCACGCCGCACGGAGTCGCCGGCGATGAACGCGCCGACCCGCCAGCCGAACTGCCGAGCAACGGCGACCGACGACGCCACTGACGAAAGCGCCAGCCCGGTCCACTCCCGCGGGTAGAAGTTGTGGATCAGCTCGACGTCCAGGTCAGCGAACGGCGCCAGGTCGGCGGCCCGCAGCGTGCTCGCGTTGAGGGCGATCGGCAAGACGGCAGCGATCGAGAGGATCTCAGGGACCGAGAACCCGAAATCGATCCGCGCCCGGGCCACTCCGATCGACCGCAGGAAGTCCCACGGCGAATCCCCGAGCAACCGAGCGGTGTTCGGGGAGACATCGGCGACGACGGACAGCCCCGAGGACGCAGCAGCCGACACGATCGCGGTCGCAGCGGCTCGGGCACCCGAAGGGGAGTCCTCCGGGATGTGCAGCGAGGTGAACGCGAGCGTCGCACCCGCGGCCGCGGCGGCCGCGAACGTCGGACCAGCCAGTGGACCATGCGCCAGGTACGCGCTCGCGCCCAACCGCATCAGCGTGCAGCTCCCACGGAGTCAGCGGGCGTGACCTGCACGTCGAGCGGCGCATCAGGAGCGGCGGGGTCGCCGGACGGTGCGGACGACTGCGCCTCGAGGTCGGCTCGCACCGAGTCGGACACCCCGAACAGCAGCGTTGCCACGAACCCGACGACGTACGCCACGATGAGCCCCGACCCGTACCCGAGCAGCGCCCATCCGTAGCCGGACGAACCGTTCAGCAGCGGGAGCAGGGACAGGTCCGAGGCGCCGATGGCGATCGCCCCGACAGAGTGCCCGAGCTGGTCGAACAGCCCGACGACACCGCCGCCGAACGCACCACCGATGCACGCGGTGATGAACGGCCGACCGAGAGGCAGCGTCACGCCGTAGATCAGGGGCTCACCGACACCGAGGAGCCCAGCCGGAAGTGCACCACGGATCGTGCGGGAGAGCGCCTCGTTGCGACGGAAGCGCATCCAGAGCGCGAGCGCCGCACCGATCTGGCCGGCCCCACCCATCGCGAGGACGGGCAGCAACACGGTCCACCCGGTCTGGTCGATCAGGGTGGTGTGGATCGGCGTGAGGGCCTGGTGCATGCCGGTCATGACGAGCGGCAGGAAGAAGCCTCCGAGGACGAAGCCGGCGAAGGCCCCACCGTTGGCGAGGAGCCAGGTGGCGGCGGTGCCGATCGCGACGGAGACGACTCCGGCGACGGACATCAGGATCCCGAGGGTGATCGACCCAGCGACGAGGACGGTCACGGTCGGGACGACGATGAGCGCGATGACGTCCGGCGTGACTCGACGCATGAACCGCTCGACGTAGGCGGCGAGGATGCCGCCGGCCAGCGCACCGAGCACGCCGCCCTGCCCAGGAGCCAGGGTCTCGCCGAACACGGTCACGTTCGCGACACCGGCCGCGACGATGATGCCGCCGACAGCGCCACCGAGGATGGGCGTGCCGCCGAACTCCTTCGCGGCGTTCATCCCGACGAACACGGCGAGCAAGGACAGGAAGCCGGACGAGAGCACGCCGAGGAACGGCGTCACCCCGGGCACCCATCCCAGGTTCGTCAGGATGCCGTTGATCCCGGCGATCAGACCGCAGGCGATCAGTGCGGGGATGAGCGGGATGAAGATCGCGGAGATCTTCCGGATCGCACGCATCGTGCGGCCGTCGGAGCGGGACCGCGCGGAGGCCTTGATCGACGCGCCGCGAGCGGCGAGCTCCTCGGGTGATGCACCCGACGCGGCAGCGGCACTGGACGCACCAGCCCCACCAGCCGCAGCCGCCGGGGCGGACGCGCGCAGGGCCTCCAGGGCGACGGCCACACGGTCGACGAGACCCGGGCCGAGCACGATCTGCAGGTTCGAGCCGGCCGCGATGGCGGCCATGACGCCGTCGGTGGCCTGAAGCGCCGGCAGGTCGACAGAGGAAGGAGAAGCCACCTCGACCCGGAGCCGGGTCATGCAGTTCTCGACGTCGGCGATGTTCGCGGAGCCACCGACGGAGTTGAGGATCTGCTGGGCGAGTTGCTGTGCATCGGGCATTGCTGTGCTCCTCGGGGGAAGGAATCGAGCGGAAGGAAAGCGGAGGAAGGGGAACGGGGTCTACAGCACGGCGCGCAGGGAACCGGAAGCAGCGACGAGGCGCTCACGGGCCGAAGCAGCCGAGACACCGGTCAGGATCACGGCGATGGCGGTCTTCACCTCGCCGTTCGAGACGTTGAGCGCAGCCTGGACCTCGGCGGAAGGCGCGCCGGTGACGTCCTGCACGAGCGAGAACGCCCGCGCGATGAGCTTCGCGTTGGTGGCCCGCACGTCGACCATGCGGTTGCCGTACGTCTTGTGGCTGCGCACCATCGCGAGCGTGGTGAGCATGTTCAGCACGAGCTTCTGCGCCGTGCCCGCCTTCAGGCGGGTCGAGCCGGCGATGAACTCGGGGCCGACGACGACGTCGATGGCGATGTCCGCCTCCCGCCCCGCGGCCGAGTCGGGGTTGCACGCGACGGAGACCGACAGGGCGGACCGGCGCCGGGCCTCCAGGATGGCTGCGATCACGTAGGGCGTCCTGCCGGACGCGCTGATCCCGACGACCACGTCGTCGGCCGTCAGGCCGAGCGCGTCGAGGTCGCGGACGGCGGCTGCTTCGTCGTCCTCCGCGCCCTCGACGGCGGTGGTCAGGGCGACGTCGCCGCCGGCGATGAGCCCCACCACCTGGCTCGGGTCGGTGCCGAAGGTGGGTGGGCACTCGCTGGCGTCGAGGACGCCGAGCCGGCCCGGCGTGCCGGCGCCGACGTAGACGAGTCTGCCGCCGCGCGCGAACGCTGCGGCGATCGAGTCTGCCGCCAGGGCGATGGCCGGGAGGCACGGTTCCAGTGCCGCAGGCACGCTGCGGTCGCCGGCGTTCATGCGCTGGGCAGCTTCCAGCGTGGAGATCGTGTCGATGTCGTCCAGCGAGTGGTCGGTCGCCTCGGTGGTGAGGGCCGCGAGCTCGCCGCGGAGGGCGTCGTGGGTGTCGTGCTTCGTGGTCATGGTGGTGCTCAGTTCCGGTGGTGGGTGCGGACGGCGTCGCGGCTGCGGGCGAGGAGCGGCTGGGACCGCTCGTCGGTGCGCTGCGCGACGACGATGAACAGGGCGTCGACGATGGCGAGTTGGCTCATGCGGCTGCCCATGGCGGCGGGGCGGAGGGCGCTCTCGGCACCGGCGACGCCGAGCAGGACGTGGTGGGCCGTGGTGGCGAGCGGGGCGTTGGCGTGGCCGGTGATGGCGACGATCGTCGAGCGCTGGGCTGCGGCGGCGTGGGCGACCTCGAGGGTCTCGGTGGTGGAGCCCGAGTGGCTGACGAGCACCAGGACGTCGTGCTCACCGATGACGCTCGCGAGGGTCAGGGCGTTGTGCGGGTCGTCGGCGATCGAGCTCACGATGCCGATGCGTTCGAGCTTGAGGTGCAGGTCCCGCGCGACGATGCCGCTCGCACCGACGCCGTACAGGACGACGCGGCGGGCGCTGGCGAGTTTTCGTGCTGATTCGTCGAGTGCGTGCGGGTCGAGCGCGGCGCGGGTGTCGGCCATCACGGCGCGGACGTCCTCGGTGACCTTCGCGATGACGGTGGCGACGTCGTCGTCGACGGCGACCCCGGCGTGGATCTCGGTGTGCTCGCGCTCGTGGATACCGCGCTCGACCGCCCGGGTCATGCTGCGCTGCAGGCCGGCGAAGTTCGCGAAGCCGAGGTGCTGGGCGAAGCGGGAGACGGTGGCGGGGGAGACGCCCGCGCGGCCGGCGAGCTCGGCGGCGTTCGTGGTGGCTGCGGCGGCCGGGTCCTCGAGGACGGCGTCGGCGATGGCGCGCATGCTCGACGGCATCGTGGCCGACTGGGTGCGGACGAGGGCGAAGGCGTCGGCGCGCTCGACTCGGTCGGCTCGCTCGGTGATCGTCATCCCGCTATGAAAGCGTCTTTCGTGCGCGAGCGCCAGGGGTGAAAGTAAATTGCGTGTTACGGGTGGTTGGGTGGCTGCGCGGCGGGGGCTCGCGCGTTCAGTGAGCAGAAAAGGTTGAGTCGTCGCGGCGGACTCGACGTTTTCTGCTCACTCGATGAGCGGCGGACGCGAACCTGGGCGGTCGTGCGCGTCACGCTTGCGGGGCCGGGGATGCCTCGATGGTCGCCGCCCGCAGGTACCGCCGCGACCGACGTACTGCTCGCAGCAGGATCGGCGTCATGATCAGTGCGGTGATGAGCAGTGCTGCGCAGAGGAACCGGGGGAACGCCGAGCCGGAGACGTCCTCGTCAGCGAGCATCGGGAACTGGGCGCCAGCGATGCCGAGGTAGAGCAGGAGGAACTGCGCGAGGGCGAGCGGCTGGTAGGTGGAGAGCAGCCGTGCATGCTCGCGTGCCCGGAGGGCGAGGTCGGACTCGGGTGGCTGGATCGGGCTGCCGGTCTTGATCGCTTGCGTCACCATGCGCTTGCCCGCAGGGGAGAGCCCCGCCGTGGTGGCCTGCATCGCGGTCGACATCCCGATGGTCGTGGCGAGGATCGAGAAGGTACCGGTCAGACCTCCGACGGATGCGCCGAAGCCGACGACGGTGAGGACTGCGACGGCACCCGACTCGGTCGTGGCCAGCGACCAGCCGATGACGGCGCCGACGACGGCTCCGATCAGTGCGAGCAGGGTCGTCCGTCGCCAGGCGCGGCGTGCTGTCAGTTCGAGTTCCCCCATGCCTCCACCCTACGAGCGGATCGCCGTGTACCGCGTCGCCGGCTTCCCCGGCCCGTCCGCGCGCTTCGTGTCCGTCGCGACCAGCTTCGGCAGCATGGCTCGCCGGAACGAGTCCGGCAGGAGGCGCTCGCCGAGGACCGCCTCGTGCAGCTGCCGCAACTCCGACATCGTGAACGGTTCGTCGAGCAGCCCGTGCGGATCCGGGGCAGCGCTGTAGACGGACCGGAGCCGAGCGACCGCGAACTCGAGGATGTCGTCGTGCCCGTGCACCATCCCGCGCGCCTCGAAAACCGGCGTGAGTCGCACCTCGGGCTCGTCCAGGTCCAGAGCATGAGCCGGCACCACGTCGAGGTGCGCCACCGACAGCACCCACCCACGGTCGTCCCGCGCCGGATCGTCGAACACGTGCAGCTGCTCCGGCGCGAGCCCCGTCACGCCCGCCTTCGTGGAGAGTGACCGCAAGACGGCCGAAGCCAGCCGCTCACCCTCGTGCACGAACGTCCCCGGGAGTCGCCAGTCGCCCTCGGTGGCATCGCGGACCTGCACGACGGACAGTGGTCCGCCCGCGGGGACGGTCAGCACCGCGGTGTCCACGGCGACGGAGGGTCGCGGGTAGTCCGTCAGGCGTCGGCCGCTCGCGTCGCGGTACTCGTCGGTCATGCCGGTGAGTTTACGCACGCTTGCGCAAACGTGACGAGTGGTGCAGGATCGGTTTTACGCAATCTCGCGCAAACCCGATCTGGAGGTCCACATGACCACCCCGCAGATCCACGACCGAGCAGTCGGTGCCGTCCTCGGTTCCGCTGCCGGCGACGCCCTCGGCGCCGGGTACGAGTTCCGACCGGCAGTGCCCGAGCCGACCCCGATCACGATGACCGGCGGCGGCTCCTTCGGCTGGGCGCCGGGGGAGTGGACCGACGACACGAGCATGGCCGTTCCGATCCTCCGCACGGTCGCCCGCGGCGGCGATCCGGCTTCGGAGCCAGCCCTCGACGGCCTGGTGGCCGCCTGGGCAGCGTGGTCGGTCAACGCGCCCGACGTCGGCATCCAGACGCGCAACGTGTTGACCGGTCTGGAGGCGCGGATCGCCTCCGTCGCGCGGGCTTCGGCCCGGCAGGAGCACGAGTACAAGGGCCGCTCCGCCGGCAACGGGTCGCTCATGCGGACCGCACCGTTGGTGCTCGCCTACCTGCGCGGTGACGTCGGCGAAGAGGAACGGCTCGCAGCGGCGGCTCGCGCGATCAGCGACCTGACGCACTACGAGTCCGACGCGGGGGACGCGTGCGTGCTCTGGTGCGTGGCGATCCGGCACGCGGTGCTGACCGGCGAGCTCGACGTCCTGCGTGGCGTCGACCTGCTCGACCTCGACCGGCGCCGAGTGTGGGTGGACCGGATCGTCACGGCCGAGCACTCACAGCCGGTGGACTTCACGGAGTCGAACGGGTGGGTGGTGTCCGCGCTGCAGGCCGCCTACGCCGCGGTGCGCCGGAGTTCCTCGCTCGAGGACGCCCTGGTCCGCGCAGTCCGCACCGGCAACGACACCGACACGGTTGCTGCGATCGCCGGCGGGCTCGCAGGTGCGCTGTACGGGGCGTCGTCGTTGCCGGCTCAGTGGCGGGAGCTACTGCACGGCTGGCCGAACCTGCGCGCCGACGACCTCGTCGCGCTCAGTGAGCAGGCGCTCGCCGTCTGACCGGACCGGCGTCGGAGGCTGCCGTGGGGGGAGCCTCCGCCGTCGGGCTGGTCGTTCTCGTGGGGCCGGCCCACCGCTCTGGAGGCGACCACATCGGCAGCGCGGGTGGCGGGGCGGAGGTGAGCCGGGCCTCCCGGTCGACCGCCGTCAGGCGATGCCGCGTCGCGGACGGAACACGCCCGCACGGACCAACCACACGTAGAGCAAGCAGCCGATGCAGACGTCGAACACGGCGTTGAGGAACGCGGCGATCAGGGCGACCGCGGCGCCGATGGGGGCTGCGTACGGCACGCCGAGCAGGGCGAGGAGCAGCGCCACGGCGGTGACGAACAGGCCGACCTGCTGGGCGAAGGTCGGGGGTTCAGGAGCCTCGAGCTCGGCGGGCGGGGCGAGCCTCGGCCGGACGAAGCGACGGAAGAGCGCGCCGTAGGGGTGGCGGCGGATGCCGGCGATGCCGCCGATCGCGAAGAGCACCACGATGACCGCGAGCAGGACGATGCCGACGACCCATGTTGCGGGGATCAGCGTCAGGACGATCGTCAGGGCGAGCAGGACCGTGGTGATCGCGGCGCCGAAGCGTGGGGAGCGGGGGTCGATGCCTGCTGCGGCAGGGGCGGTGGTCATCGGGACTCCTGTGGGCCGGTGAGGACGGTGTCGAGGGCTGCGGCGAGCTCCGGTGGGCGGGGTGGCCCTCCGAAGCGGGTGCGGACGGCGTGGGAGCCGTCGACGAGCAGGACCGTGGGGGTCTGCAGGACGTTGAAGCGCGTGGCGAGGTGCGGGTGCTCGGCGAGGTCGATCTCGAGCCGGGTCACGCCGGGGTGCTGCGCTGCGAGGCTGTCGAGCTGGCGGGCCGTCGCCGGGCAGCGGGCGCAGGTCGGCGTGGAGAACTGGACGAGGGTGGCGCGGGTGCCGAAGGCGGTCGGGGGAGCGATGTCGGCGACCCTGCTGTCGGGGCTGGCTGGCGTGTTGCGCGCGCGGCCGGTCTGGGGGACCGCTCGGCCCGTCCTCGTGCGCAGGAGCAGGCCGATCACGGTGGCGAGTGCGAGGACTCCCGCCAGGACGGCGACGGCCACGATGACGGTCATGCCGTGACGGTACGTCGTTCTCGTGCGTCCGGGGGTGAACGTGACCGAACGTGACGGTCTCGGTGGGGTCGGACGATCGTGGAGGGGCTCGCGTCCGGAGGTCCGACCGGCCGACCGGCCGGCCGGTCGACGGCGCCTAGAATAGGCATACCATTCAAGGGAGCGCGACCGGGACCAACGCCTGGACCGCCGCCAAGGGCGGCGCGCGGCGGTCGCCGGACGCGGTGGACCGGTGACGTGACGCGGGCGGACTCGCGTGTCGTCAGAGCGCGGCGCGCGCCCGGTCGATCCGCTCGATGAACGCTCGAACGCCCCAGATGACGAAGGTCAAGCGTTGCCCGTCCTGCAGCACGACCTGCATCTGCCGCGAGACGTTGCGTGAGGTGTCGTGGAGCTCCGCGATGGAGTCGAGCGGGATGCCGAAGGTCGGCCGGACGAAGTTGAACGGGTGCGCGCTGAACCAGAGGACCGCGGGGGTCAGGGTGAGTCGGCCTCCCGCGGCTTCGTGGCGGCGCATGCCGAACGGGCCGGGTGCTGCGATCGACCGGACCAGGCCGGCCTCCGCCGCCGCTTCGTCGATGACGAAGTTCGCGTTCTTGCGTGCCAGTACGGTCTCCGCGTCCCCCAGGCCCATGCGCTGACCGTGCCGTGCTCAGACGCGGCGGAGCAGCCGAGCGACCGTGCCCTGCAGCACGAGGAGCAGGGCCCAGAGCAGGCCGATGCTCGGGAACACCACCGACAGGACCAGAGCGAGCGACAGCAGCCCGGCGGCGATGAGCCCCCGCGCCGAGTCGCCCAGCGGCGTGGAGAGCAACTCGGGGTTCCGCCGGAGCACGAGTTCGATGCCGGTGAGCGCCAGGCTCGTCACGACCATGCTGCCGAGGTACAGCGCATGGGCCACACGGTCGTCGTTCTCGCCGCTGTTGAGCAGGTTCGCGGCGAAGGGCAGGAACACGATGCTGATGAGCCACACGAAGTTCAGCTGCATGACCCGGGCGTTGTAGGAGCGGACATGCTCGAACACCTGGTGGTGCAGGATCCAGAACCGCGAGATCAACCAGAACGTGATGAGGAACTCGAGCAGGGCGGGCCAGTGCTCCCGGAGGAGGTCGCCCGCGCCCTCGCCGTCGCGCAGGTCACTGGCGATGTCGACCAGCGGCAGGATCAGGAGCGTGATCGCGATGGCGACCGTGGCGTCCGAGAAGTTGACGAGTCGGTCGAGGCCGCGGTCCGTTCGAGCGTGCTCGGTCATGGCCCGAGTGTAGGAGCGCTTAGGGTCGCGGGTGTGAGCGACGACGTGACTCCTGGCCGGTACCGCCACTTCAAGGGCAACGACTACGAGGTGCTGCTCGTCGCCCGTGACGTCGAGACCGAGGAACCGGTGGTCGTCTACCAGGCGCTGTACGGCGAGCGGGGGCACTGGGTCCGGACGCTCGCGGACTTCACGGCGCACGTGACCCGCGACGGGTACGACGGGCCGCGGTTCGTGGCGGTCGCCGACTGATCGCGCACGGCGCCGGTGTCGGCGGGCGGCCCTAGGCTCGCAGGGCACCAGAGAGACGGGGGAACGCATGCAGATCGGCGTCGATGGGCACGTGCTGCTCAGCCCGAGTGACCTCAGCACGTGGTCGGCCTGCGAATGGGCGTTCCTGCGCCGACTCGACGTCAAGCTCGGTCGCGGGAAACCCCTGCCGGAGTCGCACGACGACATGCTCGAGCGCACCGCCCGCTTGGGGGACCAGCACGAGCTCGACTACCTCGACATCCTCAAGGACACGCGGAACGTCGTCGAGTTCGACCGCCCCGCCCCGCCGGACTACGCACGCGCCGCAGCCGAAGCGCGACAGGCCTTCGCCGACGGCGCCGACGTCCTGTACCAGCCGACGTTCCACGCGGCACCCACGGCGGACGGCCCGGGCTTCATCGGCTTCGCGGACTTCATCATCCGCAACGACCAGGGCGAGTACGAGGTCTACGACACCAAGCTCGCCCGGCACGCCAAGATCAGCGCCCTGCTGCAGCTCGCCGCCTACGCCGAGCAGATGAAGGCACACGCCATCCCCACCGGGGCGCAGGTGCACCTGGTGCTCGGCGACCGGACGACGACCACGCACGACCTCGCCGACATCGCGCCGGTGTACCGCACGCAGCGCGCCGAACTGCAGCGCGTGATCGCCGAACGGATCGCTGCCGACGCCGAACTGCAGTGGGGCGACCCGCGGTACTCCAGCTGCGGCCGCTGCGACGTCTGCTCGACCCAGGTGGCCGAGCACCGCGACCTCGTCCTCGTCGCCGGCATGCGCCTGGACCAGCGGGCGAAGCTCATCAAGCACGAGGTGCGGACGATCGACGACCTGGCGGTCCGTACCCGGGCAGTGCCGGGCTTGTCCCGCGCGACGCAGGATCGGCTGGTGCGCCAGGCGAGCCTCCAGATCGAGACGGAGACCGCCCGACGGAACGGCGCCGACGGGCCGGACCAGCCCGCGAAGCCGCGCTTCGAGGTCCTCGATGCCCGCGCGCTCGATGCGATCCCGGCACCCGACGCCGGCGACGTCTTCTTCGACTTCGAAGGCGACCCGCTGCACACCGAGGACGGCGTGCACTGGGGCCTCGACTACCTGTTCGGATTGGTCGACGACCGCGCGGAGTTCACCGCGTTCTGGGCGCACACGATCCGCGACGAGCGAGTTGCGCTGGAGCAGTTCCTCGCGTTCATCGAGGCTCGGCGGCAGCAGTACCCGGGCATGCACATCTACCACTACGCCGCCTACGAGCGGACGCACCTGCTGTCGCTCGCCGCCCGGCACGGGGTCGGTGAAGAGGCCGTCGACGACATGCTGCGCGCCGGCGTCCTGGTCGACCTGTACCCGATCGTCCGCAAGGCGCTGGTCGTCGGCAGCCACAGCTACTCGATCAAGAAGCTCGAGCCGCTGTACATGGGCGATGACCTGCGCGAGAGCGACGTCACGAACGCCGCTGACAGCATCACCGCCTACGTCGACGCGATCGAGGAACTCCGCAACGGCGACCCCGCCGCCGGCCAGCACATGCTCGACGAGGTCGCCGACTACAACGCCTACGACTGCCGCTCGACCCTGCGCCTGCGCGATTGGCTCCGGTCGCTGCGCACCGACGACCCGGACGCAGCGGATCCGGCACTCGAACTCGAGGTCCCGCCGATCCCCGTCGAGCGCGAGCCGAACCCGGTGTACGTCGCACTCGCGTCACACCTGGAGGACGTCGACGCCCTCGACCGCACGCCCGACGAGACCGCGCTGGCGCTCGCCGCAGCCGCGATCGACTACCACCGGCGCGAGGCGAAGACCTTCTGGCAGGACCACTTCGACCGCCTGCGCAACCCGGTCGACGACTGGGCCGACACCCGCGACGTCCTCGTCGTGGAGCGCGCGTCCGTCGAGCGGGACTGGGACACGCTGCCGCGTGCCCGCTCGCAGTCGCGAGAACTCCGGTTGTCGGGGACGCTCGCGCCCGGTTCGCGGCTCCGGCCTGGAGGCACGCCCCACCTCGTCTACGACGACCCGCTTCCGCCGTCGGTCGTGTCTCCGGGCCCCGGGTCGAAGGGCGCGTCATCCCGCGCCGTGATCGTGGACGTGTGGGACAACGGCGACGCCGTCGAGGTGCTCGTGAAGGAGGGGCTGCCCGTCGGAGCGGAGCCGCACCACGAGTTCCCGGTCGCGCTCGCACCGTCGGCACCGCCCCGCGCGAAGCCGCAGCCCGAGGCGATCGCCGAGTGGGGGCAGCAGGTCCTCGACGAGCTGCCCTCGATGGTGTCGGACCCGGCCTTCGACCTGCTGCGCCGGGTGCCGCCGCGCGGAGCGATCGTGCCCGTGCAGGGTGACGACGCGGTGTCCGCCGTGGTGGCGACGCTGCTCGGCCTCGACCACTCGTACTTGGCGATCCAGGGGCCTCCCGGCACGGGCAAGACCTACGTCGGGTCGAACGTCGTCGCACGGCTCGTCCGCGAGTACGGCTGGCGGGTCGGCGTCGTCGGGCAGTCCCATGCGACGTCGGAGAACTTCCTGTCCTCGGTCGTGAACGCCGGTGTCCCCGCGGACCGGGTCGTGAAGGTGCCGAAGTCCGGTGCGACCGAGGACGAACTCGACGCCGCCGCGTGGACGCCCGTGAAGAACGGTGCTGCCGTCGCCGCATTCCTGTCCTCGTGCGAGGCCTCCAGCACCGGCGGCGTCGTCGGCGGGACCGCGTGGACGTTCGCGAACGCGTCGACGATCGAGCGCCGCTCCCTCGACCTGCTCGTCGTCGACGAAGCCGGGCAGTTCTCCCTCGCGCCGACCATCGCGTCCTCGATCGCCGCGACCCGACTCCTGCTGTTGGGGGACCCGCAGCAGCTCCCGCAGGTCTCGCAGGGCTCGCACCCGGAGCCCGTCGACGAGTCCGCGCTGGGCTGGCTGGCGGACGGCGAGCACGTCCTGCCGCCGGAGTTCGGCTACTTCCTGGCCCGCACTCGTCGGATGGAGCCGGCGCTCACCGAGTCCGTCTCGGCGCTGTCCTACGACGGGCAGCTCGCGTCGATGGTTTCCGGTCGGCACCTCGACGGCATCGACGCGGGCGTGCACCCCGTGCCGGTCGTGCACGCGGGCAACACGACCTCGTCACCGGAGGAAGCCGCCCGCGTGGTGGCCCTCGTCGGCGATGTCGTCGGGCGGACCTGGACCGACGGCTCGGACGCTCGCGCCCTGACCGACGAGGACGTCATCGTCGTCGCCCCGTACAACGCGCAGGGTGCCCTGATCCGTCAGGAGCTCGACCGTGCAGGCTTCACCGGTACCCAGGTCGGCACGGTCGACCTGTTCCAGGGCCGCGAGGCCGTCGTGTCGATCGTGTCCCTGGCAGCGTCGAGTGCAGCGGACATCCCGCGCGGGCTGGACTTCCTGCTCATGCCGAACCGGCTGAACGTGGCGATCTCGCGGGCGAAGTGGGCGGCGTACCTCGTGCACTCGCCGGCGCTGACCACGGGGCTCCCGCCCTCGATCGCCGGCCTGTCGCTGCTGTCCCGCTTCATCGAGCTCGTCCAGCCCGCTCGCTGACGACCGCCCCGGCCGCGCCGGCCGCTCCGCCGCCGCTCGGTGGCGGAGCCCGGCGTGCTGCCAGGCGAGTGACGGTCCTGGTTCAGGAAGTCCGGCGATCGTGAACCAGAACCGTCAGCGTGCCAGAGCGCCGAGCCGCACCGCCGCGGCCGTGACGCCAGAACGAGGGCTGGTCCCGACACCTGTCGTCCTGGGACGGTGGACACATGGGGGAGAACACCGCTGTCGCCGACCACCGCCCGACTCCGAGGGGCGGGGCCGCGCTGACGCTCCGTGCACGGAAGCCCGGGTACGCGGTCATGCAGGAGTGCCTGGCCATCCAGGCTGAGGGGCCGGCGCGAACCGGCTGGCAGCGCTTCTGGGGGCACGACCCGCTTCGCGACGAAGCCCGCTCGTGGTTCAAGGGCGCTGTGGGAGAACGGCAGGTCGCTGCCCAGCTCGATGCGCTCGGCCCCGAGTTCACGGTGCTGCACGCGGTACCGGTCGGGAAGAGCACGACGGACATCGACCACGTCGTCGTCGGACCCACCGGCGTGTTCTCGATCAACACCAAGAACCATTCGGGGCAGAAGGTGTGGATCGGCGGACGGATGCTGACCGTGAACGGGCAGCGGACACCGCACGTGCACCGCGCCCTCGCCGAGGGGGAACGAGCGACTCGCCTGTTGTCCGCCGCAGCCGGCGGACCGGTCCCGGTCCAGCCGATCCTGGTCATCGCAGCGGGAACGCTGCAGTTCGGGAAGACCGCACCGGCCGTCGTGACGGTCGAGCCCCGTCAGATCGGCGCCTGGATCAGGGATCTGCCGCGAGTCCACTCCGACGAAGCCGTCCGGTTCCTGTCGATGCTGGCCGAGGAACGTGGGACCTGGCATGTCGAGGCTGTCGTGGTGAACGACACCCTTCGCCACGTCCAGCGATTCGAACGGCTCGAGCGGGAGATCGGCCAGGCGGCGCGGCGGAAGCGGATGATGCGCCGCGCCGTCGCGGTCGCCGTACTTGCAGTCCCGGCAGGAGCGTTGCTGGGCTACTGGTGGGCGATCGCCGGAGCCGCTTTGACCGCGAGCAGCTGAGCAGCGGCCGACCTGCCCGGCGTACTCGACTGGTACGACCGTTCGAGTCAGCCGTCGCTGGTCGGGACGCCACCCTGCATCTGCACCCGCATCTGGGCGAGGACGTCGGCGTGCAGGAAGTTCGCCGCCTCGGCACTCGTCGGGTCGACCACGATGCCGAACTCCTCGGGCAGCGCGGTCACGAGCTCGGACATCGGAACCGGACGCCCCTCGGCGTCGGGCAGGCCAGCGGCGAGTTCGGCGGGGTCGGTGAAGACGGGCACGAACGGCTTGTCACGGATCATGACGTGCGCGACGCTGCCGGCCTCCGGAGTACCCGATGGCTTCCACGGCACCCACGCCGCGCTGCGCAGGAAGCCCGCCGGCGAGGCGGCCATCCGGCGGCGGAGTTCGGCGGCCGCGGTGGGCGGGGCCTTGTCGACGCCTCGGCCGAAGGCGGATCCGTTCGTCTCGTCGTTGCTCACGCCAACCATGCTGTCATGCTGGACGGACACGCCGGGGCTGAGCCGGGCCTCCAGGTCGTCACCCGGCGCACGAGGAGGTGCGCCGGGCGTCGGACCGGTGCGGCTCAGTACGCGGCCGACTGCCCGCCGTCGATCGGGACGACCGTCGCGTTGACGTAGGACGCGTCGTCGGACAGCAGGAACGCGACGACGGCGGCGATCTCGGGGGCTTCGCCGTAGCGCTTCGTCGGGTTGACCTGGATGAACTCCTCGGCGGCCTTGCGGGGGTTCTCCGCGTCGAGCTGCTTCATCGAGTTCTCGACCATCGGCGTCCAGATGGCGCCGGGGGCGATGGCGTTGATGCGGATGCCGTAGCGGCCGTACTCGACGGCGGAGTTGCGGGTCAGGCCGACGACGCCGTGCTTGGCGGCGGCGTACCCGGACTGGTTGCCGATGCCGCGGATGCCGCCGACGCTCGCGGTGTTCACGACCATGCCGGAGCCCTGCTCGCGCATGACCTTGAGCACCTTCTCGAGCCCGAGGAACACGCCACGCAGGTTGATCGACACGACCTTGTCGAACTCGGCGGCGGTGAACGACTCGGTGGGGTTCTGCTTGCCCTCGATACCGGCGTTGTTGAAGAAGCCGTCGATGCGGCCGAAGCGCTCGGTGGTGGCTGCCACGTAGGCGTCGACCTGGGCCTCGTCGGAGACGTCGGCGACGGTGGTCAGGACCTGGGCGTCGGGGGCGGCCTCGAGGACGGCGGCCTTCGAGGCCTCGAGTCCCTGCTCGGAGACGTCGACGAGGGAGAGCGCAGCGCCCTCGGCGGCCAGACGGACGGCGGTGGCGCGACCGAGGCCGGAGCCGCCGCCGGTGATGAGGACGACGCGGTCGGCGAAGCGGGATGTGCTGGTGCTGGTTTCGGGCATGGGGAGGCCTCCTGAGGTCTTCGACGATGAATTCCCTTTAGGCTACACCTGTCGTTTTGCAGGGTGTGCTGGCGACCTCAGCTCGTGATGACCGTGGTCGTCGTCGCGGTGGTCGCCGCCATGATGACGATCATCGCCGCGGCCTGGATCTCCTCGAGCACGGCCTTCACCGCGGGGCTCGCCCAGGTGCCCGAGGTGATCTCCTTCACCAGGCCCTTGTCGACCGCGCCGAACTGCTTGCGGAGCGTGTTCGTCGCGTCGAGCAGCCCGATGACCGCAGCGGAGAACGGTGTCGGGGCCGCCCGCCGAGCCAGGACGTCCGCGATGCCTGATCGCAGCAGTGCCTCCGGGGCTCCGTCGCGCTCCGGGTGCTTCGTGGTGGGGAAGAGCCCGAGCACCTTGCCCTGCTCTACGCTGATGATCCCTCGCTCGACGAGTCCGGCGAAGACGTCGTCGCGGAGCCGCTGCTTCCCGAGCCGGCTCACCCACCACTTCGCCTTGCGCGGCGATCCGGACGCCGCGATCGAGCCGATGACACCGTCGAGCACCGGGTCGCCCGTGGCGGCGCCGCCGACGACGGTGACCAGGCCGTTCTGCAGCGAGACGGCACCGCGGAGCGCGAGGTCGGCGAGGACCGCTCCCGCGAGACCGGTGTCCAGCGTCTGCCCGTCGAGGGACTTGCGGCCGTCGGGTTCGACCTGGAGGAGCGCGAACGCCTGCGGAACTGTGAGTTGCTCAGCCATGTCCGCAGCCTGCCACGCGGGGCGGAGGTGCGCCGGGCCTCCAGGTCGACACTCAGCGGCGGCAGACCGCCCGACGTCAGCAGGCGTTCAGCACCCGCTCCATCGCATCGCGCTCGGCCGGTGCGACCCACAGGCGGTACTCGGCCTTCACGGACACCTGGTGCTCGATGTAGGTGCAGCGGAAGGCCTTGTTCGCGGGCAGCCAGGTCGCGGCGTCGCCCGAGCGCTTCTGCGAGTTCGACCGGCCGTCGACGGCGAACAGGTTCGACGGGTCGTTCGCCAGGGCCTCACGCTCCGACTGGCTGAGCTGCTGGGCACCGGTGCGCCAGGCGTTCTCGAGCGCGACGACGTGGTCGATCTGCACGAGGGTCGAGGTCGTGTTGCCGCGCACGAAGTCGATCGTCGCGCCGGTGTACGGCGAGACGAGCGTGCCGGTCACCACCTTGCACGGCCCCTGGCGCACGATGCCGCTGAGGTCGCGCGCGAGCACGTCGTTCCGGGTGTCGCAGCCGTTGTGGTCGACGTCGATCCACGCGCTGCCGAACTCGCCGGTGCGGTCGTACCCGGTGCTGGCGGCCTTGCCCTTGACGGGCAGCGTGGCGAGGAGCGCGCGGGCGTCCGCAGCGTCGGTGCCGGTCGACGTGCTGACGGTCGGATCCGTCGGATCCGTCGGACCCGTCGGACTGGAGGCCCGGCTCGGCTCCGGTGCGTCGCGCTCGGTGCCGACCGTGGCCGTGGCGACCGCCGTTGGCCCGGCGGCGGCGTCGGCGTCCGGTCCGAGGACGCCGGTGGCGTCGAGGGCGTAGCCACCGACCGCGAGGGCCAGGACGACGAGGACGGAGGTGAGGCTGATGCGGGTGCGGCGGCGTCGGCGGGACGTCATGGGTGCGTGGAACTCCTGGTGGTGCGGCGGTGCAGCGGTGCGGTGGTGCAGTGGTGCGGTGGGGCCGGCCGGGGTGGCCTCGACGATCATGGCGGAGACCTCGGACATGGCCGTGGACCGCCACGCTCTGAACCGATGCGCGACCACGGCGTAGACAGGTCCGCATGACCGATTACGCGAATCCGTCCGTGTCCGTCACCGGTGGGTCGATGCCGCTCCTGGGCTTCGGCACCTGGCAGATCCCCGACGGCGAGGCCCCCGCCGCCGTCGGCGAAGCACTGGCGGCCGGGTACCGCCACATCGACACCGCCACCGGCTACAGCAACCAGCGCGGCGTCGGCAAGGCCCTCGCCGAGTCCGGACTCGCCCGCGACGACGTGTTCGTGACGACGAAGTTGCCGCCGGACAACGCCGAACGGGTGCGCGAGACCATCGAGGAGAGCCTCGACCAGCTCGGCCTCGACCACCTGGACCTCTGGCTCGTGCACTGGCCGCCGAACGGCGAAGCCCGCCCGGACGTGTGGGAGCAGGTCCTCCAGGCGCAGGCCGACGGACTGACCCGAGCCGTGGGTGTGAGCAACTACTCACTCGACCAGATCGACGAGCTCGTCACCGCGACCGGCACCACCCCCGCCGTGAACCAGATCAAGTGGAGCCCGGTCGAGTACGACCAGACGATCGCCGACGGGTTGGCCGAGCGCGGGGTCGTGCTCGAGGGCTACAGCCCGTTCAAGGCGAGCAACCTGCAGGACCCGACGCTGCTCGACATCGCCACCGCGCACGACGCCGACAGCGCCCAGGTCATCGTCGCGTGGCACGTCGCGCACGGCTTCGTCGTCATCCCGAAGTCGTCGAACCCGGAGCGCATCCGGTCGAACGCCGCCGGTGCCCGCATCGAGCTGTCGGCGGACGAGGTTACGGCGATCGACGCGCTCGCACGCTGACGCGCCCGCCCGCCCGCCGACGCTCGCGCCCGCTGACACCCGCGCCCGCGCCCGCGCTCGCCTGACGCGCAACCGCGCACCGCGCGTCAGGCGAGCAGCGAGCGGATGTCGTCGGCGGTCAGGTCGTCGGCGAACAGGGCGTCGTCGTCGATCATCGTGGCGAACAGCTCGGCCTTGCGCGCGGCGAGTGCGAGGACCTTCTCCTCGATGGTGTCCTCGGCGATGAAGCGCTGCACGCTCACCGACCGGGTCTGCCCGATGCGGTGGGTGCGGTCGACGGCCTGCGACTCGGCGGCGGGGTTCCACCACGGGTCGAGCACGAACACGGTGTCGGCCTCGGTCAGGGTGAGTCCGAAGCCGCCGGCCTTCAGCGAGATGAGGAACGCGGGCGCGGTGCCCTGCCGGAAGCGCTCGATGACCTCGGGGCGCTTGCGGGTCGAGCCGTCGAGGTACTCGTAGCCGACCCCCCGTTCGTCGAGGGCATCGGACACCATCCGCAGGAACGACGTGAACTGGCTGAACACCAGGGCGCGTCGGCCCTCGGCGGCGAGCTGCTCGAGCTCGTCGAGCAGCAGGTCGAGCTTGGCGGACGGGATCGGCGTCGACGGCGACAGGGGCGAGTCCGACCCGTTCGAGACCAACGCTGGCGACAGCGCGAGCATCCGCAGCAGCGTCAGCGACCGGAACACGACCATCCGGTTCTTCGACAGGTCGTCGATCAGGTCGAGGACCTTCAGTCGCTCGCGGTTGAGCGTGCGGTCGTACAGCTCGCGGTGCGCGGGGTCGAGCGTGACCCGAACGACCTGTTCCTGCTTCGGCGGCAGGTCGGCGGCGACGGCCTGCTTCGTCCGGCGGAGCATGAGCGGCCGGATCCGACGCCGGAGCTTCGCGGTGAGCTGCTGGCGTGCTTCGCCCCGGAGCTCGGGGGAGGCGAGCGGCTTCACGTAGTCGTCGCCGAACCGGGTCCAGGTGGACAGCAACCCGGGCGCGACGATGTGGAACAGCGCCCACAGGTCGGTCAGCCCGTTCTCGAGTGGGGTGCCGGTGATCGCGAACTTCACCGGTGCCTGCAGCTCGGACGCCACCCGGTGGGTCTGCGACTGCGGGTTCTTCACGAACTGCGCCTCGTCGAGCACGAGCGCCGACCACGGCAGGTCGGTCCACGCCTGCGAGTCGAGCCGGAGCAGCGCGTACGAGGTGACGACGACGTCCGCCTGCGAGGCCGTGCGGGCGACGAGCCCGGGGTCCTTCAGCGACGTCGAGGTGACGGCCGCCACTCGCAGTGACGGCGTGAACTTCGCCGCCTCGGCCACCCAGTTGCCGACGACCGAGGTCGGCGCGACGACGAGGAACGGTGGCCCGTCGGGTTCGGCGGCACGGCGCGCGGCGACCATCGCGAGCACCTGCAGGGTCTTGCCGAGGCCCATGTCATCGGCGAGCACCCCGCCGATGCCGTGCGCCGCCAGGAACGACAGCCACGCGTACCCGGCGTGCTGGTACGGCCGCAGTTCGGCGTGCACGGTGTCCGGCACCGGGACGTCACCCGGGGGAGTCGCCCCCATCAACCCCGCGGTGATCGCCTGCCAGCGCTCGTCGTGCGAGGTCTCGTCGGCGAGCAGGTCGAACTCGGTCCACAGCCCGGCCTGCAGCGGCGTCACCTGGATCGGCTGGTCGGGCTCCCACTCGTCGAGGTCGCGGGCCTCGTCGATGAGTTCCTTGAGCCGGTCGAACGCGGGATCCGCGAGCGACAAGTAGGAGTTGTCGACGAGCTTCAGCCGCCGCTGCCGACCGGCCAGGGCGGTGAGCAGCGGGGTGAACGGGATCTGCTTGCCGTTCACGCTCACGATGATGCCGAGGTCGAACCAGTCGTGCTTGTCCGACGGCATCGTCGTGACGCGGATGTGCGGCCGCCCGCTCAACCGCTCGTAGTCGAGGCGCTCACCCTGCACCACCGTGCGGACGCCGAGCGCCGGCAACTCGGGCAGGAACTCGTTCGCGAACACGGCGACGTCGGCCCCGTCGATGGTGCCGTCCTGGAACCAGTCCAGTCCGCCACCGGGTCCGGCAGGGCGGACGGGAGGCTCGCCAGACGTCGCGTCGTCGGCTCGCGCTGTCGACGTGGCGGGTTCCAGGGCCGCGGGCACGTCGGCGTCGGCGGTCGCCGCCTCGGTGCCGGCTCGGTCGTCGGTGCTGGCTGAGTCGTCGGTGCTGGCTGGATCGTCCGCGGCGCGGAGCCCGGTCAGGTCGGGGAGCGGCCCGTGCAGCGACACCGGGTCCTTGCGGCCGTCGACGTGCCAGCGCCAGTGCAGGTGCACCCGGTCGTCGGTGCGGGGTGCCCTTGCGGGCTCGAACGTCGCCGTCAGCACGAGTTCGGGCGGGGTGCGCTCGGGCAGCTCGACCGAGCCGTCGGAGCTGACGAGCCCGAGGGCACCGCGCAGCCGGGGCGACCAGTCGGCCAGGAACTCGTCGACCTCGGCCGTCGGCACCGTGATGCGGGTGCCCTCGAGGAGCATGCGCCGTTGGTCGTCCGGCACGGGCGCCGGGGTCGGTGCGAGCCCGACCGTGAACTCCGGGCTCTCGCGGAACACGTACACACCGTGGTCGCCGACCATCCGCGCCGCACCGGGGACGACCGGGCGGCCGTCGAGCACCGCGCTCGCGCCGATCACCACGGCGTCGTCGTGCCGGGCGACACCGGGCCGAGAGACATCGAGCAGCACCTGGGCCTGCTCGCCGAGGACCACCCCGCCCTCGCGCTTGCCGGTCACGAAGGCGATGTCGAGCCCCGACGCCTGCCGGAGCAACGGCCACAGCAGCGGGCTGCGGAAGTCGTCGAGGTGCAGCCAGTCGCTCTCGCCGGGCAACCCCGCCAGCTGACCCGCACGGTGCAGGGCCGCGAGCTGCATGAACCACCCGTGCTGCTCGGCGCCGAGGCCCAGGCGGTTCTGCGAGTAGGGGAGCGTGCCCCAGGTGAGCTGCCCGCGCACCCAGTTGCCGGCGTCGCTGCGGGTCACCGGCCGGACCCCGAGCCGGACCGTGCGGGACGGCGCCGGCAGGGCTCGGCCGGCGGCCCGGGCGCGGGCCGCGAGGGCGGCGGGGACCGCGTCGCGCAACTCGAACTGCAGACCCATCCGGGTGCCCTGCGGGGTGACCGCCTGCTCGTCGTCACCGGCGAGGCGGGCGAGGTCGTGCCTCCAGTCCGAGGGCGGCGGAGCCGGCGCTTCCGGACGCGGGCCGGCGTTGGCGGCCAGGGCACGCGCGTTGATGGTGAGCAGTGCGGCGGCGACGTGCTTGCAGTCGCCGCCGAGGGGGCAGCTGCACGTGCTGCGGACCGGGCGGATGAAGTCGCCGCGCGCCACGGTCATGTCGATGCGGCACTCGTAGGGGTCGTCAGCGGTGCCCGTGACGGTCGCCGTGACGGTGCCGTCGTCGGCGTTCCAGACGGCATCGTCGACCAGGCCGGCACGGACGACGTCGCGCGCGCGACCGAAGGTCTGCGGCCCGACGAAACGGATGACGTCGACGGCGTCGATCATCGGGGCTGCTGGCACGGGTCAATCGTGCCAGGTGCCACCGACGCGCGGAGCCGCCGACCCGAACGGCACACATCGAGCAGGGCTACCGTCTGCGTGGACGGGCGACGACTGCTCGCCGCTCTCCACTCGATTGGACACGCTCATGCCGGACCGCTTGCGGTGGGTGCACGACTCCGCAGACCACTGGAACGTGTGGCTCGGCTCCGAGGTCGTCTGCGACGTCACCCGGACGGACCAGTTCACGGTGGACTCGCCGGACCACTCGATCAACGGGGCGCACTCCTCGCTCGAGAGCGCTGCGGCGCAGGTGCAGGGCTGGGTGCGCTGGAGCGGACGCTAACCCGCCCGCCCGCTCGCTACGGCTTCGTCGCGTCGGTCGGCTCGCCGGCCGCCAGCTTGCTGTGCTTCCGCGAGTAGCCGAAGTACACGCCCAGGCCGATCGCGAACCAGACCGCGAACCGCACCCACGTCTCCCACTGCAGGAACGTCACGAGCCACAGCGACGCGATGACGCCGATGATCGGGATGACGGGCATGAACGGCAGCCGGAACTGACGGTCGAGGTCGGGCTGGCGGTAGCGGAGCACGATCACCGCGGAGCAGACCACCACGAACGCGAGCAGGATCCCGATGTTCGTGAGTTCGGCGACGACGCCGATCGGCAGGACGCCCGCCAGGATCGCCGATGCGATGCCGAGGATCCACGTGACGCGGGTCGGGACGTGGCGCTTCGGGTCGGTCTTCGAGAACCACTTCGGCATCAGGCCGTCACGGCTCATCGAGAACCAGACGCGGCTGGCGCCGAGCATGAACGTGACGAGCACCGTGACGATGCCGACGATCGCGCCGATCGCGATGACGTTCGCGACACCGCCGAGGCCGACCGACGCGAACGCCGACGAGAAGCCCGAGGCCGGGTCGATGTCCGTGTACTTCTGCATCCCGGTCAGCACCAGGGTCGCCAGCACGTACAGGACCATCGAGATGCCGAGCGACAGCAGGATCGCCTTCGGCATGTGCTTGCGGGCATCGACGGACTCCTCGGCCGCGGTGGACATGGCGTCGTAGCCGAACACCGCGAAGAACACCGTCGCGGCACCGGTCATCACACCGCCGAAGCCGAACGGGAAGTACGGGGAGTAGTTCGCGCTGTTGATGTGGAACACGCCGAGCACGACGATGAGCACGACGAGCGCGACCTTGATGCCGACGGCGACGAACTCGAACCGGGCAGCACTGCGGATGCCGCGGGTGAGCACGAACGCGGTGACCAGGCACAGGATGATCGCGAAGACGTCGATCACGTGGCCGTCGCCGGTGCCGGGCGCGCCGAGCATCCAGGCGGGCAGGTCGATGCCGAACTGGCCGACCAGGAACCCGACGTAGCCGGAGATGCCGATCGCGACCACCGCCACGATCGCGGTGTACTCGAGCAGCAGGTCCCACCCGATGAACCACCCGACGATCTCGCCGAGGACCGCGTAGCCGTACGTGTACGCACTGCCGGCCTTCGGGATGAGGCCGGCGAACTCGGCGTACGACAACGCTGCGGCGGCACTCGCGACGCCGGCGACCAGGAAGCTGATGAGGACCGCGGGACCGGCGACGCCGTTCGCCACGGTGCCGGCGAGGGTGAAGATCCCCGCGCCGATGATGCCGCCGATGCCGATCGCGGTGAGCTGCCAGAGGCCGAGGTGCCGTTTCAGGCCACCCTCGGCTCCGGTGTCGTCATCGATCGTCTCGATGGGCTTCCGTCGGAAGAGCGTGCGTGTCGTCGTCGTCACCCGCCCATGGTGCACCTTGCGGCGGCGCAGTGCACCCCATCCGCCAGCCGGACCGCAGCCGTTCGGCGTAGACACGATCCCATGCGCCATCCCACACGGATCGAACCCGGCCCCGGACAGGAATCGGTCTGGGACTACCCCCGCCCGCCCGCCGTCGAGCCCGTCACCGCCCGCGTCGTCGTCCGGTTCGGCGGCACCGTCGTGGCCGACACCACCGACGCCGTGCGGGTCCTCGAGACCTCGCACCCGCCGGTGTACTACCTGCCGATGGCCGACCTCGACCTCCGCCCCGCCCAGGGGTCGAGCATGTGCGAGTTCAAGGGCCGGGCGCGGTACTTCGACGTGGTCGGCGGGGACGGCACCGTCGCGAGCCGCGCCGCGTGGAACTACCCGACACCCGAGCCGGGGTACGAGTCGCTCCAGGACCGCGTCGCGATCTACCCGTCGGCGATGGACTCGTGCGAGGTCGGCGGCGAAGTCGTGCAGTCGCAGGACGGCGACTTCTACGGCGGCTGGATCACGTCGGACGTCGTCGGGCCCTTCAAGGGGGCCCCGGGCACGCTCGGCTGGTGACCCGCGTCAGCGGTTTGCGTAGGGCGACCAGAACGGCGGTGGGAACGCCCCGGCGGTCGCGATGACGAGCAGCTGCCAGACGATCATGGCCAGCCCGGCCGCGCCGATCACGATGCCGATCCACGCCCACACCTGCACCGCCCGGCGACGGCGACCGGCGATGACGATCGCCCGCCAGCCGCTCAGCACGCAGACGACGCCGAACGCCGCACCCAGCAGGACGTGCCGGACCATGCCCTGCGCCGGCACGATGATGCCGAGGTAGAACGCGACCGGGCCGAGCAGCACGGCGAAGGTCGCCGGGGCTGCTGGCGGTTCGTGGTCCCGAGAGGGTGCTCCCATACGTCTGAATGTACCGAGCCGGTCGGGTTCCGTACACGTGCGAGCACCGTCGCCCGGGAGCAGGCACGATGGACACATGCATTCCTTCCTCCGCGTCCTGCTCGGCCTGGCGCTCGTGTTCGCCGGCACGAGTCACCTCACCTTCGCGCGCAAGGAGTTCACGGCCCAGGTTCCGGAGTTCGTGCCGCTCTCCGAGGACGCCACCGTGCTGGCCTCGGGTGTTGCCGAGATCACCCTCGGTTCGGCGCTCGTGCTCGCGCCGAAGCCGGCCCGGCGCTTCGTCGGTTCCGTCGCTGCACTGTTCTTCACGGTGATCTTCCCCGGCAACTTGTCGCAGTGGGTCAACCGCCGCGACGCGTTCGGCCTGGACACCGACGAGAAGCGCGTCGCGCGCCTCTTCGGGCAGCCGCTGCTCATCGCCGCGGCCCTCTGGTCCACGCGCGGCCGGCGGTCCTGATGGACGCGCCCGCCCGGTCGTCCGGTCCGGCCGACGCCGGTTCGGCTCCCGGGTCCGGGCCGGAGTCGGTTCCGGGTCAGGAGTCGGTTCCGGGGGCGCGTCTCGATCCGCTCGGGTCGGCTCCGGCACGGTTCGGACGGGAGGCCCGCCACCCCCTGGCAGGCCGCCGCCGCGTCGCGGACATGGTCGCCTCCATCGCCCTGCTCGTGGTGCTCACGCTCGAAGCGTTGGCAGCGGGGTGGGGCATCAAGCTCATGTCGTTGGCGTTCGTGTCGTGCGCTGCCCCGGGGAACACCTGCAACGTGGGGCTCGGTGACTCGGTCGTGACGGTCGGGCCGATCCTGATCGCGCTGGTGCTGGTCGCCTCGATCGTGGTGTGCATCCTGCGGCTGGTGCGGCGTCGGCTGGCATGGCCGGTCGTGCTCGTCGGGATGGCCGCCGTCGTCGCGGTGTTCTTCGCGGCGCTGCTCCTCATCGAGAGCTCGGTGACGCACGGCATCTGAGGGGCGCTGCCGTCCCGAGGTTCCGAAATCTCGGCATGTCGGCGCCCTGTTCGTCGAGGTCTGGAACCTCGGGGATCAGCGTGCGGCACGTCGTGGAACCTCGCCGAGCCGGTCGGGTTCGGACTGGAGGCCCGTCCAGCGTCGTTCTCGCGCTGGTCGAACCCGTGCACCGCGACGACCGCGGGGGCGTCGGGATCGCCGAAGTCGGACGGCTGCGGCCTCAAGGTCGTCCTCCACAGGTGGCTGCGGCGGCGAGGTTGTCCACAGATGCACACGGCTGCCGTCGGTGGGCGGGCCGGGTTCGCGACGCTGGAGTCATGCCTGACACCGACACCCTCGACCGCCTGATCCGAACCCCTGTCCGTACCGACGACGACGTCGTCCAACTCGTCGCCGCCCTGGTCGACCGCCCGGTGCGCCGGCAGTGCTGGGTGGTGTTCCTCGACGAGCTCGGGATGTCGATCCCGTTCCTGCTGCCCATCGCGGACCTGCCCTACCAACCGGACGAGCACGTCAGCGACTTCGCGTCGTTGATCTCCGAGATCGTGGGGCAGCTCGGTGCGGTCGACGTCGTCCTCGCGTGGGAGCGGCCCGGTGTCGACCGAGTGCACCCGGTCGACTGGGAGTGGGTCGATGCATGCGCCTGCGCCCTCGACGAGCACGCGATCCGGCTGCGCGCGCAGGTCATCGTCCACGACGGCGGGGCCGCGATGGTCGAACTCGACGAGCACGACCAGGATCAGGACGTCGCGTGACCGGCGGGCCCGGCGGTCTCGTGCCCGGTCAGCCCTGTGGCGCGGTGTCCGGCACGGTCTCGCCCGTCAGGCCCTCGACGACGGCCTTCGCCGCCGGCCAGGACTTCGCGTAGTGCTCGGGGTCCGAGTTGATCTGCACCGCGTGCGCCATCTGCGTCGGCGTCATCGTCTTCCAACCGGGGACCTTGACGAGCTTCGCGTAGAACATCGACGCCGCCGTGTACGGGTCCATCCGCTGCTCGTACGTGCCCCAGGCGCCGTTGTCGCGCTGCTGGAACAGTCCGCGGCTGTCCGGCCCCGCGGCGTCGCCGTGGTCCAGGTTCACCAGACTCGACTCGCCGATCGCCGTCATGACCCCGACGGCCTGGGTGTGCGGTCCGATGCCGACTGCCTTCGCAGCCTGGATCACGGACGCGGCGTTCACCAGGCGGTCCTGGCAGAAGCCCGCGATGGGGCCGGCGGGGACGACCATGCCGCCGACGGTCTTCGAGGCGACCTTCGGGCACGTGGGGGTGGCGTCGGCGGCGCTGGACTTCGCGATGCCGGCGATCGAGTTGACCGCGATCACGATGAGCACCACGACCCCGATACCGACGACCACGATGCCGGCGCCGAACACCGACGCGAGCGTGATGCCGACACGGCGCATGACGGGACCTCTCGACGGACGGGGCGGGGCAGGCGGAGCACGACGAGCGTACGGGCGCCGCCTGGGAACCGCACCCGCCCGATCGGGGGCCGCTGTGACGCACTGACGGTCCTGGTGCGCCGAACACGGGGTTCGTGCACCAGGACCGTCAGCGCCGACGTCAGCGTCGGCGTCGGCGCGACCTGCTCCGACCCCATCCGCCGGCGGACAGGGAGATGAGCGCGATGGCGGCGATGACGATCGTCCAGATGACGGCGGTCGCGTCCATCAGACGTCGCGGTGGTCGTGCGGCGGGTGCTGCACCTTCGTCGGTTCGGTCACCAGGCCGGTCGGGGCCTTCTCGGGCTGCTTGCGACCGTGCGTGAACCAGGTCAGGATCCACAGCAGCACACCCAGGGCCAGTAGTGCACCGGCGATCTGGTACTGCTGCGGGTCACGGCCGGACGAGAACGGCAGCACGAGCCACAGACACGTGATGATGCCGATGACGGGGATGATCACGCCGGCTCGGAAGTGCTTGTGGTCGACCTTGTCGCGGCGGAGCACGAGCACCGTCAGGTTCACGACGGCGAACACGGTGAGCAGCAGGAGCGAGGTCGTGCCACCGAGGACCACCACGATCGGGGAGTCCGGGTCGAGCGAGACCCAGCCGATGAGCAGCAGGGAGATCGCGGTGGTGAAGACGATCGCGTTCGACGGGGTGCGACGAGCGGGGGAGATGCGGGCCAGGAAGCCCGGCAGCACGCCCTGCTTGCTCATGCCGTAGAGCAGTCGCGACGCCATCATCATGTTGATCAGGGCGGTGTTGGCCACGGCGAACATCGAGATGAACGGCAGCAGGTCGGCGATCGGGAAGTCCGGTGCGGCGGTCTGCACGACGGTCACGAGCGGGGTCTCGTTGCCGGCGAGCTCACCGATCGGCACGACGGCCACGGCGCAGATCGACACGAGCGTGTAGATCACGGCCGTGATGCCGAGGCCGGTGAGCATCACCTTCGGGAAGATGCGCGAGGGGTCCTTGGTCTCCTCGGCCATGTTCACCGAGTCCTCGAAGCCGACCATGGCGAAGAACGCCAGCGACGTCGCCGTGGAGATCGACATGAGCAGGGTCTTGTCCTCCGGGGTCTCGAACATCACCACCCGTGAGAAGTCCGCGTTGCCACCCGCGATCGCCCAGAAGCCGATCAGGATCACCATGACGAGACCGGACAGCTCGACCAGGGTGAGGACCACGTTCGTCTTCACGCTCTCACTGACACCGCGGAAGTTGATCGCCATCACCGCGAGCATGAAGCCCATGGCGATGAGCATCACGACGGCGTTCGGCAACTCGAGGCCGAACCCGACACCGAGGTTGGCGGCGAACGCCCGCGACGCCGTCGACGCCGAGGTGATGCCGGAACACATCACGATGAAGGTCACGATGAAGGTGATGAAGTGGACGCCGAAGGCCTTGTGCACGTAGAGCGCAGCGCCCGCGGTCTGCGGGTACTTCGTCACGAGTTCGAGGTACGAGAACGCTGTCAGCAGGGCGACCGCGAAGGCGATGAGGAAGGGGAGCCACGCTGCTCCTCCGACCTCTGCCGCGACCTGACCGGTGAGCGCGTAGACACCCGTTCCCAGGATGTCGCCGACGATGAACAGCAGCAGGAGCTTGGGACCGATGACCCTGCGGAGCTCGGGCTGCTCCTGCTGTGGTCGGTCCGTCTTGGTGGTGGCCATGCGTCACCCTTGCGCGCGAGACGCCTTGCTGTCTAGTCCCACAGGAAGGTTTCTCGCGATCGCAACACGGTCGCTCGGCGACGGATACTCTCCGGGCCATGGACCACGAGTCGAACACCACCGAAGAGCCCGTCGAGTTCGCCGACTTCAACGCGAAGCTGCTGGTGCTCGACGTCCTCTGCTACGACCTCGACGTCCTCGACCCCTACGACCCGGAGGCCGCCGACGAGACGGACGAGGACCTCGACGTCGACGGCCAGGACGACCGGGCCCGTGAGTACTACGACGACCTGGAACTCCTGCCGTCGCACCTGTCGCTCGTCACGGAGCTCACCGTCGACACCGAGCTCGAGGTACTCCAGGACGTGCACCCCGGGTGGGAGGGCTCCGACGACCGCTTCGACCCGCAGAACTGGGACGACGTCCTCGACCTGCCGGCCCTCCGCACCGTGTACGCAGCTGCACCGCTGCCCGCCCACGTCGCCGAGGCCCTGGCCGCGAAGGGCGTCGAGGTCCGCTCAGCCTGACCGGAGGGACCGGCACGGGGAACTACAGCGAGCGGTCCAACGCTCGCAGCTGCTCGGTGAACTGCTTCGCGCCGCCCTGCGCGGGATGCCGGACGGCGATCGCCTCGATGCCGGCCAGTGCGAGCGCACCCTGGGCCTTCCGCCCCACCGCGACCACCCGGACCCGGTCGACGCCACCGAGTGCCTCGAGCAGCGCGAGGGCGACGGGCGCTCCCGACCGCACCTCGGCCGGACGGGGCGTGCGGTTCGTCAGCCGGTCCGGCGCGACGAACGGGTGGTGCGGGAAGATCGCCCACGCCACGGGGAGCGGCCCGGCCCAGTCGGACAGTGCCGCCTGCACCACGCGCGATGATGCCTCCCACGGAGCGGTCGGCTCCGGCGGCACCAGGTAGTCGGCGCCGAACCGGTCCGTCTCGAGCTCGCGCACGCTCGTGAACGGGATGCCCGTGTTCGTCATGCCCCGCCACCCGGGCGCCTCGGCCACGAGCAGGGTGTCCGCCGCTGGCCCGAACTGCTCCAGGTACCGCTGCAGGTTCGACCGCCGCAACCGCCCCTCGGCCGAACCGAGGTCGTAGAGCGCCTCGGCGTCCGCCTCCACGGGCACGGCGTCGAGCGCCGCCCAGAACCCCGAGGCGTCGAAACGGCTCACGAGCGGCCGAGCACCCGGCGGTACACGTCCTCGAGCCCCGAAGCCGATCGTTCCCAGCTCAGACGCTCCGCGTGCTCGCGCCCGGCCGAGGACAGCGCGGCCGCGTACCCGGAGTCGGTCAGGATCCGCTCGATCTCGGCAGCCCACACCGACGGCTCACGGGACTCGAGCACGACACCCGTCTCACCGTCGACCACGGCCTCACGCAGCCCACCGGCAGCCGCGGCCACGACCGGCACCCCGGACGCCGAGCCCTCCAGCGCCACGAGGCCGTACGTCTCGGAGTGCGACGGCACCAGCACGGCTGCCGCGCCACGGAACAGGAACGCCAGGTCGGCACGCGACTGCGGCCCGATGAAGGTGACGCGGTCGGCGATGCCACGCGCGGCGGCGAGCCGACGCAGTTCGTCCACGTAGTCACCCGCCTCGCTCGAAGCATCCCCGGCGATGACCAGGGTGGGACGGGCCTCCTGGCTGATGCCCGCGATCGCCTCGATGGCCAGGTCGAGCCCCTTCAACGGCTGCACGCGAGCCGCCGCGACGACGTAGGGCGTGGCAGCCCGGCGCGCACCGGCGGCCGCCGGACGGAAGACCGACCCGTCGACCCCGGGCGGCACGATCCAGATGCGTGAGTCGGCACCGCCGAGCCGCGTCCGGACCGTCGACGCCTCGGCTTCGGACACCACGACGACCGCATCGGACTCACGCGCCAGCTGTTGCTCGCCCGTGATGCGCCCGGCGGACTCGGGCCGCTCACCCTCGGACAGCGGCGTCTCGGGGTCGGCGGCGATCGAGTGGAACGACTGCACGTGGGGGATGCCACGCTGACGGGCGACCGGCAGGGCAGCGGCACCGGAGAACCAGTGGTGCGAGTGCAGGACGTCGAACGGCCCGAGCTGCTCGAGCTCGTGGCGGAACGGCTCGATGAACGCGTCGTGCTCGCCCTTCGGCACCGGCTCCGCCGGACCCGCCGACAGGAACCGCAGGCACACACCCGGCACGAGCGACACCGAGTCCGGCTGCGTCGGCGCCGAACGCCGCGTGATGATGTCGACGTGGTGGCCACGATCGGCCAGCGCCTCGGCCTGGTGCCGGACGACGACGTTCATGCCGCCGACCTCGCCCGAGCCGGGTTCGTCTCCGGGGGAGGTGTGCAGCGACACCAGCCCGATGTGCAGGGGTTCGCTCGTCGTGCTCACCGGTCAACCCTAGCCGCGCGTGCCGCGCTGCGACGGGCGCGCGGGCGCCACGACGACGGGCCGGCGGCCCGCCTCGTCGACCGGGTCGGACGGGAGACCCACATCGCCTCCCAGGATCTGCACGCGCTGGTCGCCGTGACGCTCCCAGAACGCCGCCGTCCAGGCGCACAGGGCGCCGTCGAGCAGATCCTCGCGGTGTTTGTGCGTCGGGCCGTGGAGCACTGACGGGTCGGCGAGGCTCGCCGTCAGCGGATGCGAGTCGAGCTGCAACGGCGGGTCGAGCGGGGTCTCACGCAGGCGCCGGACGAGCTCGTCGAAGGCCTCGGCGCGGCGTGCCCGGGCCTCGGCTGCCGGCACCCTGAGGTCCAGGCGCTTGTACCGGGGCCGCTCGACGTCGTACCCGAGCTCCTCCACGCCGACCAGGGTCGTGTACGGGTAGCACTCGAACATCGCCGGCCCGGTCCTGGCGTGCATCGACGCCGTATCGGACACGTACCGGACGCCGAGTGCGGTGAGCCGGTCGAGCAGGCGGGAGCCGGCGCTCGCCGCGGAGGCCTGGTTCGTCGGGTTCGCCGCCACCTTCCACCGGCCGTAGCGCTGCCCGACCTGCCGTTCGGATTCGCGGATGCCGGTCGGGTTCGTCACGACGAGCGAGGCGTCGACGGCGATGAGCGACCGCGGCCCGAGGTGTTCCGCGATCCAGGTCGTGACGTCGTCGACCCCGCGGGCCCATCCGGCGTCGGTGATCGTGCCGTCGGCCTCCATCGCGACCAGCCCGGTCTCGTTGGGGGCGCGGCTCGCGGTGCCGAGTCCCCACGCCAGGTCCACTCCGAGGTACGCACTCACCCGTCCATCGTGCACCGAGTACCTTCCGCTGCATGGCGAGCGAAGCGACGACGGTGCGGGTGCCCGGTCCGGACGGGGACCGCGAGGTCCGGATCAGCAGCCCCTCCCGCGTGCTCTGGCCGGACGCCGGGATCACGAAGCTCGACCTCGCCGAGTACCTGGTGACGGTGGGCGACGCCTTCGTCCGCGCGAACGGCGACCGACCGATCTCGCTGCAGCGGTTCCCCGGCGGCGTCGACGGCGAGCAGTTCTTCTCGAAGAACCCGCCCAAGGGTGCCCCCGACTACGTGCGATCGGTCACGGTGACGTACCCGAGCGGCCGGAAGCACCCGCAGCTCGTCATCGACGAGCCGGCCGTCGCGGTGTGGGCCGCGCAGATGAACACCGTGGTCTTCCACCCGTGGGCCTCGCGCGCCGAGGACAGCGACCACCCGGACCAGCTCCGCATCGACCTCGACCCGCAGCCCGGCACGGACTTCTCGGACACGGTGCCCGTGGCGCAGGAACTCCGGAAGGTCCTGGACGAAGCGGGTCTGACGGCGTGGATCAAGACGAGCGGCAACCGCGGTCTGCACGTCTTCGCGCCGATCGCCCCCGAGTACGAGTTCCTCGATGTCCGGCACGCCGTGATCGCCGCCGCCCGGGAACTCGAACGGCGGATGCCCGACCGGGTCACGACGGCGTGGTGGAAGGAGGAGCGCGGCCAGCGGGTCTTCGTCGACTTCAACCAGGCGAACCGTGACCGCACGATGGCCGGTGCCTACAGCCCGCGGGCACTGGCGCACGCCTCGGTGTCGACGCCGATCACGTGGGACGAGCTGCCGACGGCGGACCCGACGGCGTTCACGATCCGGACCCTCCCCGAGCGCCTGGCGACGATCGGCGACCCGTGGCAGGCGATGCACGACGAGCCGGCGAGCATCGCGCCGCTGCTGGCGTGGTGGGAGCGCGACCTGGAGAACGGCGAGGGTGAACTGCCCTTCCCGCCGGACTTCCCGAAGATGCCCGGCGAACCGCCGCGCGTGCAACCGTCCCGAGCGAAGAAGTCCTGACCCGAACCAGCGCGGACCGTCAGACGGCGGGCAGCGTGTCCGTCGAGCGGTCGGGGTCGTCGACGCGGGACGTCTGCATCGGCAGTCCGACGCTCGCCGTGTGCAGGCGGGTCAGTCGCGACCAGGTGCCTCGGTGGGCGTCACTGATGCCGTCGACGATCACGAGCCCAGGCCGATCGTGACGAGTGCGAGCGCGGTGGCGGTCACGCCGGCGATGGCGCTGATGACCGCACTGAGCTGCAGGGTGCGCTGGCGGCGTGCCTCGCGCACCTCGGTGAAGGGGTTCCGCTGCGAGTGGCGGACAAGCGTGCTGGTGCTCATGTCGATCCGCTTTCGGTCCTGGGGCTCCCGGGATGGGTGCCTCGTGCTGCTGGTCTCCATCGTGGCAGCGTTTCGCTAGTTCGGCTAACTACTTTCCTGCGATCACCGGCAAGACGACGAAAAACGGACAACCACGCGTCAGGACAGGACATCCCGCAGGTCGTACGCCGACGGCACCTCGAGCTGGTCGAACCCGCACGACTCCGCGTCGCGGTCCGGACGCCACCGTTCGAACTGCACCGTGTGCCGGAACCGGTCGCCCTCCATCTGGTCGTAGCGGACCTCGAGCACGACCTCCGGCGCCAGCCGGACGAACGACGTGTCGCGACCCGACGAGAAACGCGACCGTTCCCCGTCACCGGTGACGGGCCTCCCGTCCGCATCGCGGAGCACGACCGGCTCGAGCTCGTCGACCAGGGCGAGCCGGCGCTTGTCGGAGAAGGCGGAGACGCCGCCGACCTGGCGGAGCTCCCCGTCGTCGCCGTACAGCCCGACGAGCAGCGACCCGACGCCCGAGCCGCTCTTGTGCACGCGGTACCCGATCGCGACGACGTCGGCCGTCCGGTGGTGCTTGATCTTGAGCATGGTCCGCTTGCCCGGTTCGTACGGCTTGGCCCGGCGCTTGGCGACCACACCGTCGAGTCCGGCGCCCTCGAAGGTGGTGAGCCACTCGCGTGCCTGGTCGACGTCGAGTGTGGTGCGCGTGACGAACAGCGGGTCGGACATGCCGCTCGCGAGCTGTTCCAGCCGCTCGCGTCGTTCGTCGAACGGCAGGTCGACCAGCTCGTCACCGTCCGCTGCGAGCAGGTCGAACGCGACGAACTGCGCGGGCGTCTCGGCGCTGAGCTTCGCGATCCGCGAGGCCGCCGGGTGGATGCGCTGGGACAGCGCCTCCCAGTCGAGGCGCTCGGCTCCGGGCTCGCCCGAGCGCAGGATCACCTCGCCGTCGAGCACCACCGGGTGGTCACGGCCGCCGAACTGCGCGCGGAAGGCCTCGACGAGTTCGGGGAAGTAGCGCGTGAGCGGCTTCGCCCCGCGGCTGCCGATCTCGACGTCGTCGCCGTCGATCGTCACGATGCCGCGGAAGCCGTCCCACTTCGGTTCGTACCGCAGGCCACCGGTCACGCTGTCGGGTTCCGGGACGTCGGCGACGGCCTTGGCCAGCATCGGTGCGATCTCCATGCGTCGTGTCTACTCGGGCGCGGGTGGGGCTTGCGTGGGCGGGGTTTGCGCTTGGTGAGCAGGAATGGTCGGGTCCGGCGCGACGACTCGACCATTTCTGCTCACGAAGTGCGGCCGGGAGGCCCGGAGAGCGCTGGGCAGGTCGGCTCGCGTCAGTAGTGTGGTGCGGGTGACGACCGTGCCCCCGTCGGCAGCGCCGGCTCCGGAACCGATCAGCCCCGTGCAGGCCGCCGCGCTCCGCGACGGCGTCCTGCCGCCCGTCGAGCAGGTCCGGCCGGGGGTCTGGACCTTCGCGGTGCCGTTCCGGTTCGGGGTGCCCGACGCGACCCTGGTCTACGTGGTGGAGGGGTCGGACGGGTCCCTCGCGCTGATCGACCCCGGGTGGTCGTCCGACGGCGGGCTCGACGAGGTCCGCGCCGCACTGTCGGCGATCGGCCGGTCGCTCGACGACGTGTCCCTCGTCGCCGTGACGCACCTGCACGCCGACCACCTCGGTGCTGCCGCCGCGGTCCGCCGAGCGACCGGTGCGCGGGTCGCGATGCACGGGCTCGAGGTCGACGCGCTGGAGCGGGAGCGCACCGACGCGGTGCGGAACGACGCCGACATCGCCACGTGGGGCCTGCCGCCCGAGCTGCACGACGGCGTCGTCGCGGCCTGGGGAAGCGGGCGACGGATCGGACTCGGTCGGAGCGAGGCGCCCTACGCCGACCTGCTGCTGGCCGACGGCGACGTGCTGCCGATCCCGGGGCGCACCATCCGGACGCTCTGGACGCCCGGGCACACCGCCGGGCACGTGTGCTTCGTCGACGAGGCAGACGGGCTGCTGTTCACCGGGGACCACGTGCTGCCGCGGATCAACTCCGGGATCGGCCTCGGTGGTCGGACCGCCACGAACCCGCTCGGCGACTACCTGGCGTCGCTCAGCCGACTCGACGTGTACGCCGGGCTCGAGGTCTGCCCGGGCCACGAGTACCGGTTCGCCGACGTCGTCGCCCGCGCGCAGACGTTGGCTCGACACCGCGAGGAGCGGTCGCGGCACGTCGCCGAAGCACTCGACCTGCTCGACCGGCCCACGCTGTTCGAGGTCGCCGCACGCGTGCCGTTCAGCGGCGGGATCGAGTCGATGACCGGGTTCCTGCTCGCGAGCGCGCTGACGCAGACGGCGTTCCACGCCGAGCTGCTCGGCCGGTCCGGCGAGATCCGTCCCGCCTGACCGCTCGCGTCCTGACCTCAGCCGAGCGTGGTGGCCAGGCGCTCGATCGTCGTCTTCGCGTCGGCGAGCTCGGCGGACGCGTGCTCGGCGAGCGGGGCGAGGTCGGGCAGCCGGTCGGCCAGGGTCGCACTGACCGTGATCGGGTAGAGCTTCATGCCGAGCGCTGTGCCGAGGATGAGGTGCAGGACCGGCGAGCCGTGGTCCCAGTCCTCGGTCGGGGTGCCGGCGTCGTAGGTCGCACCGCGGCTGACCACGGTCACGACCGGACGGCCGGCCAGGGGCTGCACGTCGCCCGCCAGGACCCCGGGGATGTGGATGCGGTCGATCCAGGCCTTGAGCGTCGACGGCACCGTGTAGTTGTACAGCGGGGACCCGACGACCACGACGTCGGCGGCGAGGAGTTCGTCGATGACCTCCTGGCGCAGGGCCTCGGCCTCGGGAGCGACGGACTCGTTCGCGGTGCGGTCCGCTGCCGCCCAGTGCAGCGCCGAGGTCTCGAGGTGCGGGAGCTGGTCGACGTGCAGGTCGCGGCGGACCACCGTGTACTCCGGTCCGCGTGCGCGCCAGGCATCGGCGAACGCGGCGGTCAGCGCGCGCGAACGGGAGTGGGAGAGGTCGGCCGAGGAGTCGATGTGCAGCAGCGTGGGCATGGTGCCCACGCTACCGACGGTGGGACGGAAACGGCCCCGCCGCCCCGGGGAGGGGACAGGCGGGGCCGAGCCGGGCCTCCCGTCCGTCACGCGGGCACGCGACGGACGGGAGACGACGGGGGACCGTCAGCGCTGGTCGTACATCAGCGCTGGTCGTCCGTCAGCGCTGGTCGTCCGTCAGCGCTGTGCGCGGCGACGGCGCAGGGTGCGGGCACCGATCAGGCCGGCACCGGCGACGAGCAGGCCGAGGGCCCAGGGCAGGGCGCCGGTGGCGTCCGAACCCGTGTAGGCGAGCTGGCCGCCACGGTTCGTCGGGGTGACCGGTGCGGCCGCGGGGACCGGGGTGGTCGGAGTCGACACACCGGGGACGGTCGGGACGGCGGTCGGCTGGACGTCCACCGCGAACGAGGTGGTGAACGCATCAGCGGAGACCGTCAGGTTGTGCGTCGATGCGTGCGGGAACGTCACGCTGACGATGCCGAACTCACCGAAGTCGGGGTCCGGCGCGATGACGTCGCTGGCCACGTCCGAGGTGACGGTCGGGACCACGACGGGCCCGTCCTCGTCATCAACGATCGAATTGCCGTAGCGGTCGACGAGACCACCCTCGATGACGAGCGTGCCACCCTGCTTGATGGTCGGCCGGCCGCCGTCGGTGATCGAGCCGGTGAACCCCTCGTCGTCGGACTCGAACGCCAGCGTGGTGATGCTGCCGTCCGGCGCGATGATCCAGGTCGTCTGCTCTCCGTCGTCGTCGAGCAGGTTCGTGCGGTCGGTCGTGTAGACCTCGATGCCGAGCGGCGCTGCGGCCTCGACGGTCAGGTCGACGTACTGCGTGACGGTCTCGGTGCCGCTCGTCGCGGTGACCGCGAAGGTCCAGTCCCAGGCGTCGGTCGAGACGCCGCTGAGCTCACCGGTGGAGGCGTCGAACGTGATGCCGTCCGGGAGCTGCTCGTCGGGCTCCGGGACGTACTCGTCACCGTTCTCGTCGTAGTACGTGGTGTCCTCGAGCTCGTCCTCGTCGAACCACGCGAGCGCGTACGTCGGCTCCGGGAAGCCCTGCGCGCGGAAGGTGTGCGAGAACGCGTCACCGGCCGTGGTGCTCAGCTCGAGCGGGTGGTCAGCGTCGGCGCCGGCCTTCGTCGGCTTGCCGTCCTCGCCGAGGAAGGCGGGGGTCTGGCTGACGGGCGCGGTCGCGTCGGACGTCACCGAGGTCGTCTCGGTCGCGCCGGGCAGCGTGCCGGTCACCGTGACGGTGATCGTCTTGCGCACGTCGGTGGGGTCGATGCGGTAGGTCGCGGTCTTCGACAGGACGTTGCGGTCCTGGTCAGCCCACACGTACTTGTACGAGGAGTCCTCGTCGAAGCCGGTGACGACGGCGCTCAGGAGGGTGCCGACCTTGGCCGCACCGTCGATGGTGACGGTCGCGTCGGCGGCCTTCGTGGTGACGTCCGGGGTCGGCGTCGCGGTCGGAGCCGGGGCCTCGGCGGCCGGAGCCGTCGTCGCGGGAGCCGTCGGCTCGTCGGCCGGGGTGGTCGCGTCGTCGCCCGGGGTGGGGGCCGGGGCCTCCTCGGCGGGTGCCGGGGCCGGGGTCTCCGTGGTCTCGTCCGCGGGGACCGACGGCTCGTCGGTCGGTGCGGGCGTCTCCGTCGCGACGGGGGCCGTGGTCTCGTTCGAGGAGACGGGCTGCGTCGAGTCGGTCGGCTCGACGGCGCTGGCGGCGGTCGCCGACATGATGCCGAGACCGGTGGTCAGACCGACGAGTGCGACGGTGGTGCCGACGGCGCAAGCGCGACGAACGGCGGAGGTGCTGCGATGCACGGGTTCCCCCCATGTTCAGGTCCGGCTGGGTGGCCGGATCGTAAGAATCTGCCGAGAGTTTCGGCCTGCTCGGATCGTAGTGCGGCTGCGTGGCCGTTCAGGCGTCGGTGACCGGAATGTGACCATGGTTGGGGGTCCGTGCGGAAACCCGCGTCGGACGGGAGGCCCGTGGCGGATCCGCCACGGGCCTCCCGTCCGTCATCCGGTGCGGTCCACCGCGTCAGGCGCGTCAGGCAGATCAGTCGCCGACGGCCGCCGCGGCACGTTCGAGGGCGGCGCGCAGCGCACGGACCGCGGGCGAGGACGCCCCGGCGGCGCGCACGACGGTGAAGATCGTCCGGCGGGGCTGCTCGGGCAGTTCGAGCAACCGGCAAGTCGTCGTGCGTCCGGTCCACATCAGGTCCGGCATCAGGCTGACCGCGTTGCCGGACTCGACCAGTCGGATCTGGGTCTGCAGGTCGGCGGTCTCGTAGCGGACGTCCGGCTCGAAGCCCCAGCGTCGGCACACCTGCTCCGCGAAGTGTCGCGACGCCGTCCCGCGGGGTTCCATCACCCACGGCAGGGCCTCGGCGTCCTCGAGGCTCGAGACCGGTAACAGCGCCGTGTCGAGCGGCGGCAGCGCCAGGCGGACCGCATCGGTGGTCAGGTCCGAGCGGTCGAGCCCGGACAGGTGCGGGGCGGCGTGCGCCGGGTACTGCTCGGCGATGACCATGTCGAAGTCCCGCGCCCACGTCTCGTTCAGGGCGGTCTCCGGCTCGCGCTGCACCATCTCGACCCGGACGTCGGGGTGCTCGGTGGCCATCTCGTGCAGGGCGTTGGGCATCAGCGCGAGGGCGGCGGACTGGAACACGGCGACGCGCACCCGCCCCTGGACCGACGGCAGGGTGTCCTCGACCTGCGCCTGGGCCTGCTCGAGCACGTCCTGCACGTGGCCGGCGGCGGCGACGAGCACCTCGGCCTGCGGGGTGAGCTGCAACCGTCGACCCGCCTTGCGGAGGAGCTGCACCCCTGCCTCGCGTTCCAGGGCGCTGAGCTGCTGCGAGACCGCCGACGGCGTGAAGTTCATGGCCTCGGCGACGGCCGCGATGGTGCCGCGGATCGACAGCTCGCGGAGCAGGACCAGGCGGCGGACGTCGAGCATGGTCTGACGGTACCGGGGTTGCTGTAGATTCGGTAGTGCAACTGAACGGTACCCATCAGGAACGGTCGCTTCCGCTACCGTATCCCGGGCCTCCACACTGATCCCATGACGACCCTGCAGGAGCACCCCGCCACCGACCACGACGCGCTGGCGGACCAGTCCGTCGCACTCGTCCGACAGTGGCTGGCCGAGGCCGAGTCGTTCCCGGTCGACGGCTCCGCCAAGCAGCTCGCCGGGGTGCTCGCCGACCCCGCAGGTCTGGACTTCGCCGTCGGCTTCGTGGACGGCGTCGTCCGCCCGGAAGACCTCGCCGTCGCCGCGCGCAAGCTCCGGCAGATCGCGCCCGGTGCCCCCGGGTTCCTGCCCGCAGCGATGCGCGGACTCGTGCGCCTCGGTGGCGGCATGGCACCGGTGCTTCCGGGCGTCGTCGTGCCCATCGCTCGCCGGGTGCTGCGGGGCATGGTCGGCCACCTCATCGTCGACGCGACCGACTCGAAGCTCGGGCCCGCCATCGCCAAGATCAAGCGGGACGGCGTCCGGCTCAACGTGAACCTGCTCGGCGAGGCCGTGCTGGGCGAGCGCGAGGCCGCGCGCCGGCTCGAGGGCACGCACAAGCTCCTGGCACGCGACGACGTCGACTACGTGTCGATCAAGGTCTCGTCGACCGTGCACCCGCACTCGCCGTGGGCGTTCGACCACGCCGTCGACGACATCGTCGAGCAGCTCCGCCCGCTGTTCGAGCGCGCCGCGGCCTCGACCCCGGCGAAGTTCATCAACCTCGACATGGAGGAGTACAAGGACCTCGACCTGACGATCGCGGTCTTCACCAAGCTCCTCGACGAGCCGGCGTTCCTCGGGCTCGAAGCCGGGATCGTGCTGCAGGCGTACCTGCCCGACGCGCTCGCCGCGATGGAGCAGCTGCAGGAGTGGTCCGCCGCCCGCCGCGCCCGAGGTGGTGCCGGCATCAAGGTCCGCCTGGTCAAGGGCGCGAACCTGCCGATGGAGCAGGTCGAGGCATCGGTGCACGGCTGGCCGCTCGCCACCTGGCACACCAAGCAGGACTCCGACACCAACTACAAGCGCGTGCTCGACTGGGCGCTCACCCCGTCGCGCATCGAGAACGTCCGCGTCGGTGTCGCCGGGCACAACCTGTTCGACGTCGCGCACGCCTGGCTGCTCGCCGGCGAACGGGGCGTTCGGGACGGCATCGAGTTCGAGATGCTGCTCGGCATGGCGCAGGGCCAGGCGTCGGCAGTGAAGAACACGGTCGGTTCCCTCCTGCTCTACACGCCGGTCGTCCACCCCGGAGAGTTCGACGTCGCGATCGCGTACCTGATCCGCCGCCTCGAAGAAGGCGCCTCGCAGGACAACTTCATGTCCGCGGTCTTCTCGCTGGTGTCGTCGCCGCCGCTGTTCGCCCGCGAAGAAGAACGCTTCCGCGCCTCGCTCGTGCCGCTCGCCACACCCGAGGGCCTCGCCGCTCCCGCGTCCCACCGCGTCGCCGACCGCTACGCGGCCGTTGGGCGCCCCGGACCCGGCCGGTTCGAGAACACGCCGGACAGCGACCCGTCGGTCGCGTCGGTGCGCCAGTGGGGTTCGGCCATCACGGACCGGATCGCGTCGTCGACGCTCGGCGTCCGCGCCGTCCAGGAGGCCCGGGTCGACTCCGCCGCGTCGCTCGACTCGGCGCTCGCTCGCGTCCAGGCCGCCGGTGCGGTCTGGGGGACCTGGTCCGGTGCCGCTCGTGGCGCGGTGCTGCACGCCGTCGGCGACGCACTCGAGGCGAACCGCGCAGCACTCATCGAGGTCATGGCCGCCGAGACCGGCAAGACCATCGACCAGGCCGACCCCGAGGTGTCCGAGGCGATCGACTTCGCACACTTCTACGGTTCGCTCGCGTCGCAGCTCGACGACCTCGACGGTGCGACCTTCACCCCGGCCACGCTGACCCTCGTCGCGCCGCCGTGGAACTTCCCGGTCGCGATCCCCGCCGGCTCGACCCTGGCCGCACTCGCTGCCGGGTCCGCCGTCGTCCTCAAGCCGGCGCCGCCCGCCGAGCGCTCCGGAGCCGTCCTCGCCTCGATCATCGAGACCGCGCTCGACGCCCACGGGGCCCCGGCCGACGTGCTCGCGTTCCTGCAGGTGTCCGAGAACGAGCTCGGCCAGCAGCTCATCGCCTCGCCGATGGTCGACCAGGTGATCCTCACCGGTGCCTACGAGACCGCCGAGCTGTTCCGCTCGTTCCGCCCGGACCTGCCGCTGCTCGCCGAGACCTCGGGCAAGAACGCCGTGATCGTCACCCCGTCGTCGGACCTCGACCTCGCGGTGAAGGACGTCGTCGCCTCGGCCTTCGGGCACGCCGGCCAGAAGTGCTCGGCCGCGTCGCTCGTGGTGATGGTCGGTTCGGTCGCGAAGTCGAAGCGCTTCCGCAACCAGCTCCTCGACGCTGTGTCCTCACTCACCGTCGGCTCGCCGACCGACCCCACCACCCAGATGGGTCCGATCATCGAGCCGGCCTCGGGCAAGCTGCTCGCCGGCCTGACGACGCTCGGTGCGGGGGAGACCTGGGCCGTCGAGCCGAAGCAGCTCGACGAGACCGGCAAGCTCTGGAGCCCGGGTGTCCGCCAGGGCGTCCGCCGCGGCTCGGAGTTCCACCGCACCGAGTACTTCGGTCCGATCCTCGGCATGATGACCGCCGACACCCTCGACGAAGCGATCGACATCGTCAACGAGGTCGACTACGGCCTGACCTCGGGCCTGCACTCGCTCGACCCGGCCGAGATCGGCACCTGGCTCGGGCGGATCCAGGCGGGCAACCTCTACGTCAACCGCGGCATCACGGGCGCCATCGTCCGCCGACAGCCGTTCGGTGGCTGGAAGAAGTCGGCTGTCGGTGCGGGCACGAAGGCCGGTGGGCTGAACTACCTGCTCGGGCTCGGGTCGTGGGCGCCTGCTCTGTCGACTGCTGCGTCCGTTCCTTCTGCTCCGGTCAGCGCCTTCGTTCGTGCGACCGGGGTCACCTCGCCGGTGCTCGACCGGTCGCTGGCGTCGGACGAGCAGGCCTGGTCGACGCTGTTCGGCACCGCGACCGACGTCTCGGCCCTGAGCGCCGAGCGGAACATCGCGCGGTACCTGCCGTTCCCGTCGGTGCAGGTGCGCCTGGCTTCTGGTGACGAGGAAGCTGTTCCTGACCTCGTCCGCGTCGTCGCGGCTGCGCTCCGCGCCGGCACGGCGGTCGACGTCTCGACGGCCGCCGCGCTGCCGACACCCGTCGCATCGGCGCTCCGCTCGCTGCCCATCGTCCGGTCCGTCTCGCAGTCGGTCTCCGACGAGTCCTTCGCGTCCTCGATCGCGGCGGGGCCATCGACCCGTGTCCGGCTCATCGGCGGCGACACCTCGGCGCTGTACTCGGCGATCGGCGGGCGTCCCGACGTCGCGGTGTACGGCGGCCCGGTGACCGAGGCCGGTCGGCTCGAGATCCTGCCGTTCGTCCGCGAGCAGGCGGTCTCGATCACGGCGCACCGCTTCGGCACGCCGAACCACCTGACCGACTCGCTCATCTAGGTAGGATCCGAACATGACAGCCATCGGATCGGAATCGGTCGAGTTGCCTGGAGAGGCGGAGGATTCCGAGCTTCTCGACGACCTCGACCTCGCAGAACTCGAAGAAGCAAGTCGGGACGCCTTCAAGGTTGCATATTCAGGGCAGGACTTTGATGTCGAGGGGCTCGTACGGCGTCTAAACCGAGGCGACATGCTTGTTCCTCAGTTTGGTCACGCGGACGACCGTATAGAGTCGGCGGGCTTTCAACGAAATTTTGTTTGGTCAAAGCCTCAAATGGATAGGTTTGTTGAATCCCTGCTCCTTGGATATCCGATCCCGAGTATTCTGCTCATCAAGCAGCCCGACAACCGCTATCTCATCCTTGACGGCCAACAGCGACTCCGGACATTGCAGCGATTCTACGAGGGGCAGCATCGCGACAGGCCATTTGTCCTCACGAATGTTGCCGACGAGTTTCGTGGATTATCCTACGCGACCTTGAGTGAGAGTCAGCGACGCGCAATCGACAATACCTATATCCAGGCAACTATTGTCGGCACGGACGGCTCGCTCGAGTCGCAAGAAGCTGTTTATCAAATCTTCGAGCGACTGAACTCGGGGGGTACGCAGTTGACGTCGCACGAGATTCGCGTGGCGCTTTATGCGGGCCCGCTGATCGACTTGATGCACGGACTGAATCAAGACAAGAATTGGCGTGCAATTTACGGTGACCCTTCCCCCAGGCTCCGTGATCAGGAACTAGTGCTGAGGATTATTGCGCTCTACTGCGATGAACTGCGCTACATGCGTCCTTTGAAGCGCTTCCTCAATCAGTTCGCTGCCGAGAATCGAGACGCGACGTCCGAAAAAGTACTCGAAGCAGCGGAACTTTTCAAGCGCGCGTCCGATCTCATCGCGAAAGGGCCGGGCTCAGAGGTGACGCGCCGCAAGTCCCGACAAATCAACGTCGCTCAAACTGAGGCAGTGTTCGTCGGGATGATGCGAGAGTTGCGCAAGCGTCCCCTCATGAAGCGGCAGGTAACAATGGCGGTGGATAAGCTACGCAACAATGCGGACCTTGATGGTGTCATGACTAGTGGTACCTCGCGCGAGGAAGCGGTCGCTGCTCGCCTGCGAGGTTCGGCCAGCGCCTTTTCCGAGGTCTGATGGCCTGGCACGGTGCCTGGCCTCCGCATGAGGTCCAGCTCAGTGAAAGCAGGCTCGCTGGCCTGATGAAAACGGTTAGCGACTATCGGGACGACTCCGGGGATGACGTGAGCGCCGCGCTGGCACGCTTTCTCACCGTACGAGCGTGTGGTCACGTGGAATTCTGTTTCGACGAGTGTCTCTCGCAGTATGCGTACGAGAAGGCTCATCCCTTCGTCGCGTCGTATGTCCGCGCTGGGTTGTTCCGAGGTCGCAACCCGCGCCCCGAGGACTTGGTCGAACGGCTTCGTAAAATCCACCCAACTTGGGGTACGAGCTTCGCTGAATACTTGAACGAGGAGGATAACCGGAGGAGGCGAGAGCTGGGTTTACTCGTGGACAGGAGGAACAGCATCTCGCATGGTCAGAATGAAGGGTTAGGCGTACGAAAAGCTCTTGACTTGGCGCAGATAGCGCTCGACATGGGCTTTTGGTTCGCGCAGACGATGGACCCGCGGAGCAGCGGCACAAGTTGACGTCTTCCCAACGCCGTGCAGCGCGCTAGCCGCAATCCTGCCGGCTCGGGCTAAATCGACACCAATGCGCTCTTGATCAGACAAACTAGACGCGTCGATGTGCCTCTACCGCCGTCCAAGGTCGGACTACTTTACTGCCGTCTAGCCAGGATTTTGGATTCACCGGACTTTTTCTGAAGTGGATTACCTGCAGTGAGGTTCAGATAGCAGCGAAGTCTGGCCTATCATTTTGCTGAATTAGCTCACGGGGTCCAGTTCGTCATCGTCTGACGCGCCAGAGGAGTCCGCCCAAAGCTCGGCCGTGAAAAGGTGGCGATTCAATTGTCGCTTAGTTCTCGGACCAACAATGCTGCCAAGTAGCTCTCGCATGAGGTCGTCGTGGGGAGTGCTCGTCGCGGCCGTGATGGAGTCTCGCAAATCGCCCGTTTCCAGGGCTCCGCGGTCCTTCACTGCGGTGAGAGAGCGCCGCAAGGATTCGTTATCTTCTGATGCCTGCTCAAGGGACGTGAACCGGCGACTCTGTTGGCCCGTGCGGAGAGCGCGTCGCACACTGCCCGCAAGTTCTTCAATCGCTTCGAGAACTTGCTTATTGCTTTCGGTCACCGGATCGGTGCTCGCTTCTACGGCATGGAAGCGCCCTGCTGATGTGAGAGGCGTCTCAAGCTTGGCCGGATTGGTCATGGCGTACGCCGCGTACTTCTTCAGTAGCTCTTGAGCCGACTCGAGCTCATCGGGGTCGTTGAGGTCATATCTCACGACTCGCATATCTTTGACGTCGAATGGAACCTTGTCCGTAGAGCGCTGAAGATGCACGGTTGGGACGTTGAAACCATGCGCAATGGCCAGCTCGTAAAATACATTTGCGTTCAACCCAGACATGTCAGCAACTATCAAGTCCGCACCTTGAATCGATGAGATGATGCGCGGCGTGATCGCACCGGGGTTTTCATCCGCGTCGCCACGCGAGACCTCAAAGTCCGAGTCCAGCGCCTTCTTGATGAGATGCTTTAGCGCTTGATCAGCCTGACGTCTTGCGTCCGAACCGGGTTCGCCGATTGGAGATATGACGAAGCAGGTCTTTGACACGATGAGCCTTTCGGAGGCGGAGCTGTGAGCAGTTATCGGATACTAGCAAGCTCGTCGCGATCGGCGCGCGTCGCCGGCCCTGCAAAGCGCACGGTGAACGCCCCGGACGCCCAACCACCTGACCGGCGAGCTCATCGGACCGGATCGCGGCGCTGGCGTTCGGGTCCACCGTCGCTTGCACAACCAAAGTACCCCCGAACTGCGGAGAACCGTGGTTCGGAGGCACTTTGGTTGTGCGACGTGCGGAACGCCGTGCACCGGGCTGTCCGGTCGCCGCACGCTGTCGGGCTGCACCGAGGCGGCAGGGGTTGCCTCGGGTGCGCGTCGCAACCACGGCGCGCACCCGACGGCCCTGCGTCGGGTCGAACCCGGAGGAGCTCCACCATGACCGAACCGTTCGCACGCCCGACAGCCCTCGCCCACGTCCGCGTCACCGTGACCGACATCCACCGCAGCAAGGCGTTCTACCAGCAGCTGCTCGGCACCGACCCGGCGATCGACTTCAGCGACCAGGTCGACGAGCCCGGCGTGCGCGAGGACCGTGAGCGCTTCTACGGCGGCTCCGTGTTCCGACTCGGCGACCAGGTCTTCGGTCTCCGCCCGGTCGCTCCGGCGGGGCAGACGTTCGACCCGGACACCGTCGGGCTCGACCACGTGAGCTTCGTCGTGGGGTCGGTCGACGAGCTGCACCAGGCGGCTGCACGTCTCGACGCCGCGGGGGTCGAGCACGGCGAGGTGACCGACCTCGGCGACGCCGGCATGGTGATCCTGTCCGTGCAGGACCCCGACGACATCAACCTCGAGCTCGCTGCCCTCAAGTCCTGAGCAGTCCTGAGCAGTCCTGAGCAGTCCTCGGGCCGCGGGCTAGCATGGGGTGACGAAAGGGGACGTCATGCGTTTCATTCAAGCCATCGGCCGGGGGATCGGCTTCGTGTTGTCGACGGCGGCGAAGGTGCTCGGGACTCTGAACGGCGCAAAGCCCGCGGGTGACAACCTCGCTGTGCGGCTGAACCAGCCCCTTCGCGACGACTACCGCCCCTGACCGGGCGTCGTGCGCGCGCTCAATCGGCGACTGCGGGCTCCTGGGCGACCATCGTGCCGGTCACGAGCGCGCGCAGCGACTCCGGCAGGGGGATCGGTCGGCGGGCACCCTCGCGGTCGATGATGACGTGCACGAACTCACCGGTGGCGAGCAGTGCGCCGTCGGACTGCCGGAACAGGCCGAACTCCCACGACAGGCTCGTGTTGCCGAGGTGCTTGGACCGCATCCCGACCTCGATGACGTCCGGCCACACGGCGGACTCGACGAAACGGCAGCTCGACGACACCAGCACCGCGATCCACTCCGACGCGAAGGGGTCGAGGCCCGCTTCCTCGCGGAACCAGTACGTCGACGCGTTGTCCATCGCCGAGTAGTAGATCGTGTTGTTGACGTGCCCGAACATGTCGTTGTCGTTCCAGCGCGTGGGGTAGAGGCGGCGGAACGGGTACTCGTCGATGGTCATCGGTCTCCGATCGGAGGTGCGGGTGTGGCGTGATCGGCGGCGGGGCGCAGCACGTACTCGAACGCGGCGCGTGCCCGGACGGGGTCGGGGGCCTCACCGGAGATGAACTCAGCGTAGGTGAACGACTCTGAGATCCGGACGAGCAGCCGGGCGAGCTCTTCGGCGGACAGCGGGGCCGGATCGAACTCGCCGGACGACTGCTCCTCGACCACGAGCGCGGTGACCCGCTCGACGAACCGGCTCTGGACGTCGCTCTCCGAGGTGGTCAGCAGGCGCATCGCCCGCGCGGGCTCGCGGGTCAGGAAGGCGCGGAAGTAGGTGGCCTCGATGAGGTCGGCGGTGAACCGGTCGAGCACGTCGACGATGCGCGCCGCTCCGGAGGACCCGATCGTGTCGGCAGCGCGGGACGCCCGATCGAGCGTGGGGACTGCGAGGGACCACAGGATCTCGGACAGCAACCGGTCACGGTTGCCCACCCACCGGAACAGCGACGTGCGGTCCACGCCGAGTGCGGCAGCCAACGCGCCCATGTCGATCCGCGAGCCGTCGATGAACGTGTGGCGGGCCTCCCGGAAGGCGCGCAGCGCAGAATCCGATGTGTACACGCGGTCCTCCCTTGCAACGTTTTCGAGATTGATGCATCGTTGGTTCCATGTCAACGCTGACGCCCACGACGGGCCTCCTCGAATCGGACTTCTACGGCTTCCAACAGCAGCTGACCGAGCCGGAGCGCGCGTCGATCGGGCGACTCCGCGAGTACCTCGAGCGCGATGTCGCGCCCATCGCCGACGGGTACTGGGCACGTGCCGAGTTCCCGATGCAGGTGATCGCCCCGCTCGCCGAGCTCGGGATGTACGGGCCGGGGATCCCGCTCGTGCGCCAGTTCGAGAACTCGGCCGTGTACCGCGGGTGGGCTGCGCTCGAACTCGGACGCGTCGACGCCAGCGTCGCGACGTTCATCGGCGTGCAGTCGGGTCTGGCGATGAACTCGATCGCCGTCGCCGGCAGCGAAGAACAGCAGCGCGAGTGGCTGCCGCGCATGGCGGCAGGCGAGCTCATCGGTGCGTTCGGCCTGACCGAACCGCTGTCCGGCAGCGACTCCGCCCGTGGCCTGCGCACCACCGCCCGCCGCGACGGCGACACGTGGGTGCTCGACGGTGAGAAGCGCTGGATCGGCAACGCCACCTTCGCCGACGTCGTCGTCATCTGGGCGAAGGACGTCGCGGACGAACAGGTGAAGGGCTTCCTGGTCACCACGGACACCCCCGGCTTCACCGCCACGAAGATCGAGGACAAGATCGCGCTGCGGGGGGTGCAGAACGCCGACATCGTCATGCAGGGGGTGCGGGTGCCGGAATCGCGTCGGCTCCAGCGCGCCGACTCGTTCCGGTCGACGGCCGAGGTGCTCCGCCTGACCCGCACCGAGGTGGCCTGGCAGGCGGTCGGCATCGCGGTCGGCGCCTACGACGCAGCGCTCGCGTACGCCCGCGAGCGGATCCAGTTCGGTAAGCCCATCGCCGCGCACCAGCTCGTGCAGGACCTGCTCGTGAAGTCGCTGTCGAACATCACGGCCTCGATCGCGCTCTGCACGCAGGCCTCGGCCATGCAGGACGCCGGCATCGGGGGCGACGAGCACTCCGCCCTGGCGAAGGCGTTCGCGACCGCGAAGATGCGCGAGACCGTCGGCTGGTGCCGCGAGGTGCAGGGCGGCAACGGCATCGTGCTCGACAAGGGTGTCGCCCGGTTCTTCGCGGACGCCGAGGCGATCTACTCGTACGAGGGCACGCGCGAGGTGAACACGCTCATCGTCGGTCGGGCGATCACCGGGCAGGCCGCGTTCGTCTAGCAGCCCGCCCGGATCGGGTCGGTCGGGTCGATCGGGTGGATTCGACCCCGAACGACGTTCTCGATGTCGTGCGACGTCGATCGTGACGTTCCGGGTCGACCATCACGCCCGCGCTACCCGAGCAGCTCCGGCCGCTCCCACTCCTCGCCGAGCACGTGCTGCCCGAGGAACGCGATCACCGTCTCGTACCAGACCCCGGCGTGCTGTGGCGAGAGCACCCAGTGGTTCTCGTCCGGGAAGTACAGGAACCGGTGCGGCATCGTGCCGTCGTCGGCCGCGTGGTGCTCGGCGAGCTCGGACCACAGTCGCAGCCCCTCGCCGATCGGCACCCGGTAGTCCTTGTCGCCGTGGACCACGAGCATCGGTGACGTGATGTCCGCCACGAACCGGTGCGGGTCGTTGGCCTCGATGCCGGCGGCGTCGAAGATCGACGACCAGTACTGCGACGAGTCCGTGGTGCCGTTGAACTGGTCGAGCGCCCACAGGCTCGCGTGCGTGACGATCGCGCGGAAGCGGTCGGTGTGCCCGGCGACCCAGTTCGCCATGTAGCCGCCGAACGAGCCGCCCATCGCCCCCGTACGGGTCTCGTCGACGTCCGCTCGGGCCTCGACCGCGTCCGTGATCGCCAGCAGGTCGGTGTACGGCGCCTGCCCCCACGCGTTCCACCCGCGGTTGACGAAGTCGAGTCCGTAGCCGGTCGACAGTGCCGGGTCCGGCAGCAGCACGGCGTACCCGCGCGCCGCCAGGAGCATCGGGTTCCACCGCCACGACCACTGGTTCCACGAGTTGAGCGGTCCGCCGTGGATCCAGAGCAGCAGCGGGTGCGGCCCGTCACCGTCCGGCACGACCAGCCAGCCGCGCACGCGCGCGCCGTCGGCCGCGGTCGTCTCGACCTCTTCCAGGTGCGCGGGGACCTCGGGCAGTGGCGCGGGCGTCGCGAGCGGGGTCACCTCGCCGTCCGTCGCGATCCGCACGGGGTGCAGTGGTGCCGCCCAGGAGGCCCGGAGTACCACGACCGCGCCCGTCGCCTCCGCCACGCGCAGGCTCGAGTACGCCCAGTCGTCGTGGGTCAGCTGTTCGACGGCCGCGCCGTCGAGCGGGATGCGGAACACGGGTGCCCGGCCGTCCTGGTCGGCCACGGCGAGCAGCGCCCGGTCGCCGTGCTCGAACACGAGCTCGCTCGGCCAGCGGTCCCAGTCGTTGGCGATGCGGCGCGGGTCCGACCCGTCGATGCCGGCGGTCCAGACCTCTTGCTGGTTCGCACCGGCGGGGGTGGAGTGCACCGTCCGGACCCAGGCGATCGTGCGACCGTCGTGGCTCAGCGCGGGCATCTCGTGGTCGACGTCGGCGTCGTCGAACAGCACCGTGCGGTGGCCGCTGGTGCAGTCGATCGTGACGAGCGTCGACCGGTCCCCACGGGCCTCCCGGACACCCACGGCTGCCAACAGGACGGAACCGTCGGGCGTGAATGCCCCGGCGACGTGGTCCAGCGACCGGCCGGGAGCCGGCGTGCGGTCGGTGAGGCGGGGGAGCGCGGCGGCGTCCTCGGCGTGGTCTTCGGTGAGGCCTTCGGCCAGGTCGAGCGTGAGGACGTGGGTCTGGTCCGGGCCGAGGTCGTGGTCCCAGTACCGGACCGGGTACGTCTCGTGCAGGATCGCGCGGACCTTCTTGTCCGTGCGGGCCTTCCGGAGCTGGGCGTCGGCGTCGACCACGGTGGCCGGGTCGGTACCGGCGCCGGGCAGCAGGTCGGCGGTGAGCGCGACGGTGTCGGCGGCCGCAGCGGTCGCCAGGACGCCGCCGACCCCGCCGGTGAGCCGTGTGAGGGGGTGGGCTTCACCGCCGGCCGCCGGGAGGACCCAGAGCTGGGCGGCGTCGACGTCGGTGGCATCGGCGTCGGGGCGGGCGGAGACGAAGAGCAGGTCGCCGGTGCGGGTGAAGGCGATGCCGCCCTCGCCCTTGGCAGAACGGGTGAGGCGGACCGCGGTACCGGCTGCGGCGCTGCCCGCTGCGTCGGCATCGGCGTTCGTTTCGGTGTCGTTGCCGGCGGGCACCTGCCAGATCGAGCGCCGGTACCCGGTGCGGTCCGGGTCGAGCGCACTGACCGTCAGGGCGACGCGCTCACCGTCCGGGCTGATAGCGATCCCGTCGACCCGGGGGAGCGCGATGTACTGGTCGAGGTCGGAGAACGGCGTCGTCATGCGACCACGCTCACCAGGTCATCGGCCCAGAAGGCGGCGATCTGCTCGGCGACCGCCGTGCCCTGGGCGCGGCCGGCTTCGGCCGAGGGTGCCTGGGTGGCCAGCGAGAGCGAGTTCGTGCCGAAGGCTTCCTGCGCGGTGCTGTCCGCCACGACGACCTCGACCGAGCTGCCGCCGGCGCGGAGCGACTCGACCGCGACGTCGAGCCACGGGCCGACCGGCGACGGACCCTCGGGACCGCAGGCGATGACGAGGACACGCTCGTGTCCGGCGGCGGCGTCGGCGTTCGTGCCGGAGCGGACCCCGCCGTCGACGTACGGTCGGCCCTCGATGCCGACGGGCGACCACACGAAGGGTACGGAGCAGCTCGCGGCGACCGCACGGGGGAGCGAGACGCCGTCGGCCGCGGTCAGCAGTCGGAACGTGCCGTCGGTGGCGTCGACCGCGGTGATCGCGAGCGGCTTCGCCGGCCAGTCGGTGGACGGCAGGGTCTCGGTGAAGGTCGCCACGCGTTCGTCGTCGGGCTGTCCGTCGGTGACCTCCTGGGCGGCGAGGCCGAGGCGGGCGCGGGCGTCCTGCTCACCGGTCGCGCCCTCGAGTGCGGCACCGATCCGCTGCTGGACGGCGTCGGTGTCGATGGCCGGCGGCTCGACGTAGGTCGTCGGTGCGGGGGTGTGCTGCTGGTCGTACGCCTGCTGCACCGCGCCGTTCCGGACGAAGGCGCCGACGACGCTGCCGGCGCTCGTGCCGACGACCAGGTCTGCGGCGTCGAGGTCGACGCCGGCGTCCTGCAGGGCGGTGAGGACGCCGACCTCCCAGGCGATGCCGGCGACACCTCCGCCACCCAGGACGAGGGCTCTGGATCCGGGAACTGGCGTGCTGGCATCGGTCATGGGTCTTGCTTACCAGGTGCGTGCGACGGGCCGGTGGAGGCCGACAGATCCTGTGGAGAACCGACCTGTGGACAACTCCGTCTGCGTCGGTGGCGTGACCTAGCGTCGTGGTCATGGGGCAACAGCGTTCAGGACGGGTCGGCACGGTCGGGTGGCCGATCGTGGTGGCGGCCGCGCCCACTGCGGCGTTCCAGCTGCCGAACCTGTTCGTCACACCGGCTTTGCGACTGTCGCTCGTCGTGTTCGGGCTCGTCGTGCTGGCCGGTGCCGTGGTGGTGCAGGTGGTCCGGACCCGACGCAGCGACGCTGCGCGGGCGGTGGCCGAGGAGAACGCGACCGGGGCCGAACTCGAACAGTCGACGGCGGTCCGGTACGCGTTCGGCCAGATCGCCACCCGGCTCGTCCGGTTCACCGAACTGCCCCGTTCCGAGCGCCACGGCGAACTCTCCGTCGTCGCCGACCGGGTCGCCGTGGCCCTGGCGTTCTACCTGCTGCCGAAGGTGCCCGACGTCCGGGCAAACGTGTACCAGCTGTCCACCGATCTGCGTGCGCTCGAGCCGATCGGTCACGGGGGTGCCGGCGACACCGCCGGGGTCTTCCGCGCGGGCACGCCCTACGGCGACCGCAACCTCGAGTGGGTGCTGGTCGGGGGATCACCCCGGATCGTCGGCGACCGCTCGGCCGACGTCGACGTGGACCAGGACGTGCCGGGCTTCGAACCGCGCTACTCGTCGTACGTCTCGGTGGTGATCCGGTCCGACCAGTACTCGTTCGGCATGCTCACCGTCGACTCCCCGGTCCCCGACGCCTTCACCGAACTCGACGCCAAGAACATCGCGATGATGGCGTCGTTCATGGCCGTGGCGTTCTCGTTGACCTACTCGTTCCCCGAGCGCGACCGCAATCCAAGGAAAGGCCCGTGATGCTCACACGCTCTGTCGGACGCTCGACGTACGATGCCCTCATGACGACCGTGAACCCTGCTCCGCCGTCGTTCGGGCGTGCCCGGATCTCATCGCCGAACTGGAACGACACCACCACCGACGCCGACTACGAAGACCTCGACGTCATCGCCGCCAACATCGAGCGCGAGCGCGAAGCAGCCCGGATCCGGGTCGCCGCAGCCATCGCCGCGCGCCTGGGTCGCTGACCCTTCCCGCATCGTCCACCACGAACGGCTCCCACGGGTGTGGGAGCCGTTCGTCGTCTGGGCATCGGGGCTACTGCGCCTGGGGCACGTCGATCAGCACCTTGCCGACGGTGTCCTGCTCGACGGCGTCGTGCGCGTCCGCGGTGCGGGCGAGGTCGAAGCGGGTGAGCGGCAGTCCCGCGTCCGCGCCGACCGGCAGCACGCCGTCGTGCAGCGCCTCGGTGACGTCCTCGGCTGCTGCGGCCAGGGCCTCGTCGCCGATCGTGTAGAGCAGCAGGAACTGGTAGCGCGCGTTCACGCTCATGTTCGGGCGGATCGGCAGCGTGGCCTCGTCGCCGCCGTTGTTCGCGTAGATCGACACGACGCCGTGGTTCGCGAGGACGTCGGCGACCAGTTCGGCGTTCTGGGGGATCGACACCTCGACGACGATGTCGACACCGTCGGGCGCGATCTCGCGGATGCGGGCCGCGGCGTCGTCCTGCCGGTAGTTCACGACGTGGTGGGCACCCGCCGCGGTGGCGAGAGCGGCCTTGTCGTCCGAGCTGATCGTCGTGATCACCGTCGCGCCGGCCCAACGGGCGAGCTGGATGGCCGCGTGCCCCACCGCTCCGGCACCACCGGCGACGAGCACCGTGACGCCGTCGAGCGCACCGGGCCCCAGTCGTGCGGGGCCGTCCTCGTGCGTCGTGAGGGCGCGGTGCGCGGTCATCGCCGGGACACCGAGCGAAGCACCGACGTCGAAGCTCGTCTCGTCGGGCAGGCGGACCGCTCGGCTCTCCGGCACGACGGTGTACTCCTGTGCGGTGCCGGTCGGGCGCGAGGCGGCGGCCATGAAGAGCCACACGCGGTCACCGACGGCGAGGTCCTCGACACCCGGGCCGACCGCGTCGACGACACCGGCGCCGTCCTGGTTCGGGGTGACCTCGGGGAAGGGCAGGCCGTCGCCGTAGGTACCGCCGGCCCGGGCCTTCCAGTCCGTCGGGTTCACGCCGGAGACGACGACGCGGACGCGGACCTCGCCGGCGCCGGGTTCGGGGACGTCCCGCTCGACGAGTTCGAGGACGCTGCTGTCACCGGGCTTCGTGTAGACGATCGATCGCATGTCCCCAGGCAACCACTCGCCGCCGTCGGGGATTCCGAGTGTGGGCATGGCGGCACTTCGTGAGCACAAATGGTCGGGTGCGTTCGGCGGACCCGACCATTTCTGCTCACGAAGCGCCCCCGCCCGCCCGCCCGCGCCACGTCAGCGCGCGTCGTACTCCACGCGCGACACCGCGACGTCGTCCATGTGCGACGTCGCCCACGCCTCGAGCGGCTCGAGCACCCGGCGGAGCGACCGCCCGCGATCGGTGAGTTCGTACTCCACGTGCGGCGGGATCTCGGGGAACACCGTGCGGGTGACGAGTCCGTCCCGCTCGAGTGCCCGGAGGGTCTGCGTGAGCATCTTCTGCGACACGCCCTGCACCCGGTTCGCGATCGCCGAGTACCGTTGCGGCCCGTCGGCGAGGGTGCCGATCGTCAGGACACTCCACCGGTCGCCGATGCGGTCGAGCAGCTGCCGGCTGGGGCAGTCCGCCGCGTAGGGGTTGTACTCGAGTGCTGACATCTGGCCTGGCCTCCGTGACGAACGAGCTCCGCTACGCACCGTGAGGTGCCTACTTACTCAAAGAGAGTAACTCTTGTACGGTGAGCAGCACCAGCCCCACGAAAGGAACAGCATGACCAGCATCGTCGTCTTCGGAGGCACCGGCTACGCCGGCTCCGCCATCACCCGCGAAGCCCTCTCCCGTGGCATCGCCGTCACCGCCGTCGCGCGCGACACGAGCAAGCTCGACGCCGCCGAGGGCCTGACCCTGGCGCAGGGCGATGCCTTCGACGCCGACTTCGTGGCCGAGGTCGCGAAGGACGCCGACGTCATCGTCGTCGCCCTGCACGCGGTCCAGTCGGACGGCAGTGAGCTCAAGGATAAGTTCCAGCACTTCGTCGACGCTGCGGCCAACGCCGGTGCGCGTCTCGGCATCGTCGGCGGCGCCGGTTCGCTGCTCGTCGCCGACGGTGGACCGCGCCTGTTCGACTCGGCCGAGTTCCCGGACGCGTTCAAGGGCGAGGCGAAGAGCCACGCGCAGATCCTCGACGCGCTCCGTGCCTCGGACACCGACGTCGACTGGTTCTACGTCAGCCCGGCCGCCGGTTACGGCAGCTACAACCCGGGCGAGCGTCGTGGCACCTACCGCACGACCGACGAGGTCCTGCTGACCGACGCCGAGGGCAACTCGGACATCTCCGGCGACGACTTCGGCCTGGCCTTCGTCGACGAGATCGCGAACCCGGCGCACCACCAGGCCCGTTTCGGCGTGGCTTACTGAGGCAACCGCTCACCGGACGGGAGGCGCGTGGCGGGGCCGCCCTGTGCCTCCCGTCCGTCCCGGACCGCGTCCGTGCCCTGTTGCAGGCATTGCGCCCCTGTGTGTCGGGGCGCGACGCCCGCAACGGGGCGCAACGCGTTGGCGCGCGCCGGACGGGAGGCTCGTGGCGATACCGCCACGGGCCTCCCGTCCGCCGAACCCTTCCGCCCCGCTCAGTGGGCGACGATGGCCGGCAGCGGCACGTGGTGGCGCATGCGCACCGCGAGGTGAAGGCCTCCGCGGCGGGCGAGCACGAGCGCGATCACGGCGGCGGCCGCGGCGGGCACCCCACCGGCGACCATCATCCCGACGTGCGCCCCGAAGTGGTCGACGACCTGGCCCATGAGCGGCCCACCGATCGCCTGACCCCCGAGCAGCACGAGCACGTAGAGCGACATCACCCGGCCGCGGATCGCCACGTTCGACGACAGCTGCACGAGCGAGTTCGACGCGGTCTGGAACAGCAGCTGCGACATCCCGACGGCGACGAGCGCCACGGTGAACGGCGCGATCACGGGGATCGACCCCGAGACGACGAGCAGCACCCCGGTCCAGAACACCCCGCCGACGATGGTCCGGAGCCGCACGACCGCCCGACGTGTGGAGAGCAGGGCGCCGACGAGCGCACCGATCGCCACGGCCGAGTTGAACACGCCGTACCCGGCGGCGCCGACGTCGTACACCTGTGACGCGAAGGCCGACAGCAGCACGGGCATCGTCAGCGCGAACACCGAGAAGAACGCCACGAGGATCACCGGCACGATGATCGTCGGCTTGTTCACGGCGTAGCGGAGCCCCTCGATCAGCTGCCCCTTGCCGCGGGGCGCCGGGGGCGTGCGGTGCAGCTCCGAGACCTTCAGGAACCCGAGCGTCACGACGACGGCGACGCAGGCGATCGCGTTCACGCCGAACGACCACCCGGCCCCGACGGCGACGAGCAGCGCGCCGGACAGCGCCGGGCCGATCATGCCGCCGAGCTGGAACACCGACGAGTTCACGCTGATCGCGTTGCGGAGGTGCTGGTGTCCGACGATCTCGGTGACGAACACCTGGCGGGCCGGGTTGTCGATCACGGTGACCATGCCGACCAGGAACGCGATCACCCAGATGTGCCAGGCCTCCACCACACCGGCGAGCGTCAGCACGGCGAGCAGCGCGGACAGCACCGCGAAGGCACCCTGCGTGATCATCATCAGCGCGCGCTTCGAGAACCGGTCGACGAGCACGCCGCCGAGCAGCCCGAACAGCAGCATCGGCGCGAACTGGCAGGCGACGGTGATGCCGACCTGCGCGACCGAGCCGGTCAGCTGCAGGACGAGCCAGTCCTGGGCGATGCGCTGCATCCACCCGGCGGTCATCGCGACGAGGTTGGTGGCCGTGAACAGCCGGAAGTTCGGCACGGACAGGGCGATGAGGGTGTGCCGCCAGGGCGGGCGGGTGGCCTGGATCGGGAGTGGTTCGGTGGGCGGGGGGAGGGTCGTCGATGACGCACTCACGGTGAGGGGTTCTCCGGACGTCGTTGCGGATCTGGTACCCCAACGAAACTACGTGGCCGCGGGCCATTCGACACCCCTATGGTGGCTATCAATCCATTGCGATGTCGAATGACCGAGCGAACGACCGCGCGAACGACCGCGCGACACTCGCACGAACGAACGAGGTGCCCGTGCTCGATCCGGTCCTGCTGCAGACCTTCCTGGCCGTCGCCGAGACGCAGAGCTTCACGCAGGCCGGAGCCCGCCTCGGCATCAGCCAGCCCACCGTCTCCCAGCACGTCCGGCGGCTCGAGACCGCGGTGTCCCGCACCCTCGTCGCCCGCGACACCCGTGGCGTCACCCTCACCGACAACGGCGACGCGATGGCCGGCTTCGCCCGGACGATCCTCGCGGCGCACGCCACCGCGGACGCGTACTTCTCGGGGTCGGCGACCCGTGGGCGCCTCCGGTTCGGTGCGGCCGACGACCTCGCGATCACGCAGTTGCCGCGCATCCTCCGGGACTTCCGGCGGCTGCACCCGCAGGTGAACCTCGAGCTGACGGTGAACCAGTCGTCACCGCTCCTGCGCCGGGTGCACGCCGGGCAGCTCGACCTGGTGTTCATCAAGCAGACCGCGGGGGAGTCCGCCGAGGGGACCCGGGTCGCGACCGACCAGATGGTGTGGATGGCGCAGGACGGCATCGCGGTCGAACGCGACGAGCCCGTGCCGCTCATCGCGTACCAGGCGCCGAGCATCAGCCGGCAGATGGCGATCGACGCCCTCGAGGCCGCGGGCCGCACCTGGCGGATCACCTGCAACACCCGCGACGTCAACGGCGTGCTGGCGGCGGTGCGAGCGGGGATCGGCGTGGCGGTGTTCCCGCACTCGCTCATCCCGGCGGACCTGGTGAAGGTGTCGCAGCGGCTCGGGCTGCCGGACCTGCCGGCGGTCGACTACGTCCTCATCGCCAACCCGACGGTGCAGCGCGAGCCGATCGACGCCCTGACGAACGCGATCCTGTCGCGCGGGGTCGTCCGCGCGGTCTGACCGCGCCAGCCGAGGGGGCCGAACCGGAGACCGAGCCTGCTACGGCGCGAGGGTCGGGGTCGTCCCGGTCCCGGTCAGGTCGGGCAGCGTCACCCCGGCGAGCGGCAGCAGCGCCGACGCGACGGCCCACAGCAGCACGAGCGTGCCGACGCCGCCGAGCACGGCGCCGAGCAGCGCGACCGGCCGCTGCCAGGTCGCCGCACGGTCGCGGAGCGTCACGAGCGACACCACCAGCGCGAGGAGTCCGAGCACGACGCCGACACCGTGCACGGTCGCCGGCGCGGTGAACCACCACGCCGCGAGTCCGAGTGTCGCGATGCCCGCCACGGCGCCCAGGACCGCCCCGGGCGTCGCACCGAGTGCACGGCGCGGCTCCGGCTGGGCGGCTGCGGCCACGGGCTGGTCGAGCAGTTCGGTCGGGAGGCCCGGCTCGGCCCCGACGGACGCGCTCGCCTCCGCCACGGGTGCGGTCGTGGGCACGGTGGCGTTCGTGGGCACGGTGGCGTTCGTGGGCACGGTGGCGTTCGTGGCCGCGGGTGCAGCCGCGGACACCGGCGCCTGCAGGACCGCGTCGAAGGAGCGCACGTGGGCGGACGCCGGGGTCGGTGCCGGGGTCACGGCGGTGGCGGCGGCCTGCTGGTGGGCGAAGCGGCGGGGCGTGCGGAAGCCGATCGGACCGACGGGTTCGGGCTCGGTGCCCTCGACGACGACGTGCTCCAGGCCGGGCACGGAGAACCGGGGCTGTCCGGCGGAGGGCACGGGCGACGGTGCGGGGGCCGGTGCGGTGCGGGGAGCGGCGTCGATCGGTGAGACCGGGGCGGGTGCGGAGGCCACGGCGGCGGTGTCGAACGGCACGGTGTGCACGGTCGGTGAGGTCGGGGCGAGTGGCAGGAGGTCCTGCTGCGGCGGGTAGTCGGGGACCGTGACGTCGTCCTCGACCAGGGTCGCGATGGACGCGGGCTCCGGCGTCGGCACTGCCGTCGGGTCGAGCGTGGCCGTCGGCTGCGGGGCGGAGCCGACCACGGTGGTGGGAGCCGGCGCACCGTGGGCGGCGCGCGACGTGGCGGCGGTGGGACGGGCCTCCTGGCCGGAGCTCGCTGCGGAGTCGGACGCGACCCGCCCGGCGGACGCGGCCGGTTCGACGACCGGTGCGGTCACCCAGGACGGGACGGGACGGCGCGGCCGTTCCGAATCCTGCATGCGATGCGACGCCACTGCGGTGCTCCCTTCGTCGACTGATCCATCGTCAGTTCTAGCGGCAACGGTCGCGGATGTCGCAGCCCCAGTTCCGGGGTCGCCGGTACGTTCGGGGCATGACCGGAATCGAACACCGTCCACTGGGTCCTTCGGGGCTCGTCGTCTCCACCGTCGGCCTCGGCTGCAACAACTTCGGGCGGCCGGGGACCGCCTCCGAGTCGCAGGAGGGCACCGACGCCGTCGTGCGGGCGGCACTCGACGCCGGGGTCACGCTCTTCGACACGGCGGACATCTACGGCGGCCGGCCCGGCATGTCCGAGGAGATGCTCGGCCGGTCGATCGCTGGGCGGCGTGACGAGATCGTGCTCGCGACGAAGTTCGGCATGGACATGCAGGGCGCGAACGGCCCGGACTGGGGTGTGCGCGGGTCGCGGCGGTACGTCCGGTTGGCCGTCGAGTCGTCGCTCCGTCGCCTCGGCACGGACTGGATCGACCTGTACCAGATGCACCGTCCCGACGACGTGACCCCGATCGAGGAGACGCTGTCGGTCCTCGACGACCTGGTGCGCGAGGGCAAGATCCGCTACATCGGGCACTCGAACTTCGCGGGGTGGCAGATCGCCGAGGCCGAGCTGACCGCGTCGATCGCCGGCACCACGGCGTTCGTGTCCGCGCAGAACGAGTACAGCCCGCTCGCCCGTGCCGCCGAGGCCGAGGTGCTGCCGGCCGTCCGCGCCTACGCCCTCGGGTTCCTGCCGTTCTTCCCGCTGTACAACGGGCTGCTGACCGGCAAGTACACGAAGGCCGGGGGTCCGGCCGACGGGCGCCTGTCGACGTCGAAGCCGCAGTTGCTCGAGGACGCCCCGTGGGGCGTCCTCGACGACTACCAGCGCTTCTGCGACCACCGCGGTGTCACGATGCTGCAGGCGACGTTCGCGTGGTTGCTCGCGCAGCCGGGGCTGTCCAGCGTCATCGCAGGGGCGACGAAGCCGGAGCAGATCACGCAGAACGTCGAGGCCGGCACCACGTGGGAGCCGAGCGAGGACGACATCGCCGACATGACGGTGATCTTCGACCGGGCGTAGGCGGGCGGCCGCGGCCCGCCGCCCGCGGGGGCCGAGTCTCGGCGTGAGCGACAGTTCTCGCGGCTGTCGGCCCGAGGACTGTCGCCCAGCGCGAGTCTCGCGGCGGCGGGGCCGAGACTCGGGGCGTCAGCGGGTGGCGGCGGAGAGTGCTTCGCGCAGCTGGTCGGCGGTCAGACGCGGGCCGTAGCCGGGGGTGTCCCGCTGGATGCGCCAGCCCTCGGCGAGGGGTCCGGCGTCGACGACGTCGAAGCCGAACTCGTCGATGAGGTCCGCGGTCACCTGCTTCGCCTCGGCATCGTCGCCCGCGACCACGAGGGCACGGCGTTCGGGCGTGCCGGTCGGGGTGGCGTGGCCGGTCAGGTCCGCGGCACCGATGTGGTTGAACGCCTTGACGACCCGGGCCCCGGGCAGGTGGTCCTGCAGCAGCACGGCCGTCGTCGTCGACTCGTCGTCGAGCGCGGCGATGTGCCCGTCGCGCTCCCAGTAGTAGTTGTTCGTGTCGATGACGACCTTGCCGACGAGCGGCTCCGCCGGGATCGTCTCGATTGCGGCGAGCGGCACCGTCACGACGACGACCTCGCCCGCGACGGCGGCCTCGTCACGGGTGGCCGCGCGGGCCTGGTCGCCGAGTTCGGCCACGAGGTCGGCCAGGGTCTCGGGGCCGCGGGAGTTCGCGATCACGACCTGGTGGCCGTGCTGTACCGCGAGCCGTGCCAGTTGGGATCCGATGTTGCCTGCGCCGATGATGCCGATCGTTGTCATGGTGTCCATCCAACGCTCGGCGGCCACGAGCATTCCCGGTGGGGCACGTGCGCCCCGGGCGGAGCATGATGGCGGCATGGACCACGAGTTCCGCGACGAGATCGACCAGGACCGCTACGCGATGTACGTCGGCGGCGAGCTCGTGAGCGTGCTCGACTACCGCGAGAACGGCGACGCGATCGCGTTCCCGCACACGTACACGGTGCCGAAGCACCGCGGGCACGGCTACGCGGCCGAGCTCGTCGAGTACGCGGTCGCCGACGTCGAGACGAACTCGACGAAGCGGGTCGTGCCGATGTGCTGGTTCGTCGGCAAGTGGTTCGACGAGCACCCCGAGAAGTCAGACCTGCTCATCCGCAGTGCCGCGGACTGAGCCGACGCGAGAAGAGCGCCCCATGCCCACCATCACCCCCTTCCTCTGGTACGACGACCAAGCCGAGCAGGCCGCCCGGTACTACGTCGACCTGTTCCCCGGTAGTTCGGTCGACAGCGTGGCGAAGACCCCGGACGGCGCGACCCTGGTCGTCGAGTTCACGTTGCTCGGGCAGCCGTACCGGGCGATGAACGGCGGCCCCGGACACCCGCACACCGATGCCGTCTCGTTCCAGGTCGACGTCGACACGCAGGACGAACTCGACCGCATCTGGGACGCCCTGCTCGCCGACGGCGGGAAGCCGAGCATGTGCGGCTGGTTGTTCGACCGCTGGGGTGTCGCGTGGCAGGTGACCCCGTCGATGATGGGTGAGCTCATGACCGGGTCGGGCGACCCCGAGGCGAACGCCCGTGTCTTCCAGGCGATGATGACGATGCAGAAGCTCGACATCCCCGCGCTCCGTGCCGCAGCTGCAGGTCACTGAGCCCGAATCTCGCGTACCGACCGGTATGGTGTCGGCACAGAAGACCGCCGGCCGGCGCCGGCACCGAAAGGCTGGAGCCACGATGGACCACCCGAGCTCCGGGATCCGGAACAGCGAGATCGGCCGGGCGTACACCGAGCTCGCCCGGATCACCCGACGTGCGAGCATCCGTGCCCGCGGGTCCGACCAGGCACTGAGCGTGGTCGACCAGTCCCTCGTCGACTTCGTGGTGCAGCACCCCGGCTGCATGGCCATCGACATCGCCCGGTACCTGCGCCTGAACCGCTCGACGATCTCGCGGCAGCTGTCCGGGCTCCTCGCCACGAAGCTGATCGAGACGACCGACGGCGGCACCGGCAACGCGAAGCCCCTCGTGGCGACGGACGCCGGTCGCACCGCGCTCGAACGCTCCGTGCAGCTGCACCGGGATGCGCTGGAGGAACGGCTCGCCGGCTGGTCCGACGACGACATCGCCCTGCTCGCCGGACTGCTCGAACGGCTCGGCGCCTCGGACGAGGCCGGACTGCCGATGCCCGGACGATCCTCGACGTGACCACGTCGTTCGTCCTGCTCTCCGACACGCACCTGCCGAAGCGGGCGAAGGACCTGCCCGCGGCGCTCTGGTCCGATGTCGACGCCGCCGACCTGGTGGTGCACGCGGGGGACTGGGTCGACCTCGCCACCCTCGACGCCGTGCAGGCCCGATCCCGCCGGTTCGAGGGCGTGCGCGGCAACAACGACGGCCCCGAGTTCGACGACCGGCTGCCGCTCATCGCGCACTTCGCGGTCGAGGACCTGCGGTTCGCGCTCGTGCACGAGACCGGTGCCGCGACGGGCCGGGAGCGCCGGGCGGCCGCCGAGTACCCGGACGCCGACGTGCTCGTCTTCGGGCACTCGCACATCCCGTGGGACACCGTCGCACCGTCCGGGCTGCGGCTGCTCAACCCCGGATCGCCGACCGATCGCCGTCGGCAGCCGGACTTCACGTGGATGCGCGGGACGGTGACCGGCGCCGACCTGGCCGTCGAGCTGGTGCGCCTGCCGCCGCCGGCCCGCTGAGGCCACGCGACCTGGCCCGTTCGCGAAAGCGACAGATCCCCGCGGAACATCGGCGGACATCTGTCGCTTTCGCGGGAGGGTCGGCGCCCGTCAGCGCGGAAGTGTCGCTTCCGCGGCACTGACCGCGGCGCCGGCATCCGCGGGGATCGCGGGAGCGGCGCCAGCAGCCCCCGCCCCCGGAACCACCAGCGGCATCGCGAAGAACGCCAGCTCCCACTCGGTCGAGCGGCGGAACGCGCGCGCCATCCGCCCCCGCTCCGACGGGGTCGCGGCCGCCGCCATCTCCTCGACCAGACGGGTCGCCTCGGCACTCGACGCTGCGAAGCCCGGGTCGCCGTAGGCCGTGATCCAGTCGGCGAACGGATGGCCGTCCGGCGCCGCGCCGAGCTGCGCCCCCACCCACGCGTAGACCCGGAAGCAGGGGAGCACCGCCGCGGTGAGCACGGCCGCCGACCCGGAGTCCGCTGCCTGTTGCAGGTGTGCGAGGTACCCGGCGCACGTCGGGTGGACGGGGTCGTCGGCGTGGGTGCCGGCGAGGCGTCGGTGGTGCAGGTCGCGGGCCTCGGCGGCGCACCCCTCGGACGCCGCCGTCCAGAAGGCGGCAGCCGCAGGACCACGACCAGCGCCAGCGGCCGCAGCGCCGGGAGCCGCAGCGCCGGCAGCCGCAGCGCCGGCACCAGCGCCCGCAGCGCCGCCAGCGCTCGCCGCCAACGCCGCCAGGTGCTGCTCGTAGGCCCGCAGGTAGTGCACGTCCTGCGCGAGGTACCCGGCGAACACGTCCGCGTCGAGCGTCCCGTCGCGCAGCCCGACCAGGAACCCGCACTCGATCGTGGCCTGCAGCACGGAGTCGACGTCGGACCACCACACGTCGGTGAAGGGGACCACGGGCAGCAACGCGCGCACCACGGCGCCGTGGTCGATGGGCCCGTTGCCGGACCCGACCTCCAGGGCATCGGCTCCCCGCAGCGCTGCCGTCAGCCAGGGCTTCGCCACCCCGACCGCGAGTTCCCAGTCCCCGTGCCGCGCAGCGAGCGTCGCGATCGCACTCGACAGGGAGCACCCGGTGCCGTGCGTGTTGGCCGTCGCGACGCGGGGACCGGTGAACCGCCGAGTAGACCCCGACGGCGACACGAGCACGTCGTCGGAGGTCGGCCCCTCGTCGTGCCCGCCCTTCGCCAGCACGAGCACGTCCCACGTCGACGCCACGAGCCGCGCAGCGTCGAGCGTCGACAACGACGCAGGCGCCGCACCAGCCGCAGAACCAGCGGCACCAGCACGAGCACCACCAGCCCCAGCCCCGGCCAGCTCCGCCAACACCTGCAACTCGGCCCGGTTCGGCGTCACCAGGTCAGCCAGCCCGAACAGCGCCCCCATCGCCGCGGCGGCGTCCTCGTCGAGCAACCGGTCACCACTCGTCGCCACCATCACCGGGTCCACGACGACCACGGGCGGCCGGTGCTCCCGCAACCAGTCCGTCACGACGCGGACGACCGGTGCTGTGCCGAGCATCCCGATCTTCACGGCATCGATCGTGACGTCGTCCGACACCGCGTCGAGCTGTTCCCGCAGGAACGCGATGTCCGGCACGTGCACCGACCGCACCCCGTGCGTGTTCTGCGCGACGAGGGCGGTGACCACGCCCATGCCGTACCCGTCGTGCGCCGCGATCGCCTTGAGGTCGGCCTGCAACCCAGCACCGCCCGTCGGATCGGTCCCGGCGATGGCCAGGACGCGCGGGACGCTCACGACCAGGCCCCGGCCGGGAGGCCCGGATCACCCTGACCGGGTCCCCTCGCCTCCGCCCCGTGGCCGGGTCCAGAGCTCCACGCGGCCACGTACGCGGCCGCTGCGGACCCGGGATCGGCCGCGGCGCAGATGCCCGACACGATCGCGACCCCGGCTGCGCCCGCTGCCCGGAGCGGCGCGACGTCGTCGAGGGTCACCCCGCCGATCGCCACGCACGGCACGTCCGTCGCCGCCGCGAGCCGGGCGAAGCCGTCGTGCCCGAGCGCCGGCGGGTGGTCGGCCTTCGTCGCGGTGGGGTGCACGACCCCGACGCCGAGCAGGTCCACGGTGCCGCGGGGCAGGCGGGCGACGACCGCCAGGTGCTCCGGGGTGTTCGCGGTCAACCCGACGTGCGCGTCCGGCCCGAGCAGGGCACGAGCAGCGGTCACCGGCACGTCCGACTGGCCGAGGTGCACCCCGGCGACCCGGTGTCCCGCGTGCCGAGCGGCGAGGGCGACGTCGAGCCGGTCGTCGACCACCACGGCGGCGCGGTCGCCCACGGCATCGGCCACGGCAGCGCTCAAGGCCAGCAGGTCGCGCGCCGAGGCGTCCTTGTCCCGCACCTGCACGATCCGGACCCCGGCGTGCACCGCGGCGCGCACCACCCCGAGCACACCGACACCGTGCCGGTCGGCCAGGGCGCCGTCGGTGACCAGGTACACGCCGAAGTCCTCCGGCAGCCCGCTCATGCCGGCACCACCAGGGACGCAGGCTCGGCCTCGACCGTGATCCGGGCCTCGCGGACGACGTCCTCCGGGGTGAGCGACGCCAACCGGTCCAGGAACAGCGGCTGGAAGGTGCCGGGGCCGCCGGCCTCGCGGGCGGCGAGCTCCGCGGCGATCGTGTGCACCGCGGTCGCCGCGACGGCGGCCACACCGGCGTCGTCGGGCGCGACCGACGTGAACGCGGCGACGACTGCACCGAGGGCGCACCCGCCCCCGGTGATCCGCGTCAACAGCTCGGTGCCGTTCGCGACCCGGACCACACCGGTGCCCGGCGCGACCAGCAGGTCGACGGGACCCGACACGGCCACCGCGGCCACGAGCCTCCCGGCCGCCTGACCGGACACGGCGTCGACCGCAGCCGCACGGGCGTCCTCGGTGCCCACCGTGCTGTCGACACCGCGGCCACCGGCCGACGTGCCGAGCAGGGCGAGGACCTCGGAGGCGTTGCCGCGCAGCACCGTCGGGTGCAGCGCGAGCAGGTCGCGGGCCAGGGCGGTGCGCACCGGCAACGAGCCGACCGCGACGGGGTCGAGCACCCAGGGGGTACCGGTGTCGCGGGCGGCGTGCGCGGCCTCGAGCGCCGCGACCCGGGGTTCGGCGTGCGGGGTGCCGGTGTTCACCAGCAGAGCGTCGGCGACCCGGGCGAACGGTCCCGCCTCGGTCGCCACGTCGACCATCGCGGGCGAGGCCCCGAGGGCGAGCAGCACGTTCGCGGTGACGTTCTGCACCACGGTGTTCGTGATGCACTGCACCAACGGGCTCCGGGCCCGGACGGCCTCGAGCAGTTCGGCGGTTCGGTGGGCCCAGGCAGGGGAGGGCGCAGCGGTTTCCATGGACGATCCCTTCGCGAGTACGAGCTCGAGCAGGTTCGACGGGTGTGATCTCAGCCGCTGGTTGCGGCACCCCGTGTCTCGATCGACACCGTACACGAGCAGCCGTGCCCTGCCACGGCCCGTCGTCTCCGGCGTCGTCGTCTCCGGCCCCGTCGTCTCCGGTCACATGCCCTGCACCGTGTGACAGGGTTGGTGTGTGCCAGACTCCACGCCTCCCGGACCGCCACCGGGCCCCCGCGACCCCGGCGACGCCTGGGCGGTCGGTCCCGACGGCACCAAGGCCTGGGGACTCTTCGGCGCCGCAGGCCTGCTCGTCGACGACGGCGCCGGACGCGTGCTCCTGCAGCACCGCGTCGAGTGGAGCCACCACGGCGGCACGTGGGGCATCCCCGGGGGCGCACGCCACCAGGGCGAGGAGGCCGTCACCGGTGCGCTCCGCGAGTCCGCCGAGGAAGCCGGTGTGCCCCACGACGGCGTCGACCTGCGCCACACGGCACTCCTCGACCTCGGGTTCTGGACCTACACGACCGTGGTGGGGCGTGCCGCTCGGCCGTTCGAACCGGTGATCGCGGACCGCGAGAGCCTCGCCCTGTCCTGGATCCCCGTCGACGAGGTCGACGACCTGCCGCTCCACCCCGGGTTCGGGAGGTCGTGGCCGGCGCTCCGCGCGTCCCTCACCACCACCCCGCACGTCGTCGTCGACGCGGCGAACGTCGTCGGCAGCGTGCCCGACGGCTGGTGGAAGGACCGGGCGGGAGCCGCTGCACGCCTGCTGTCGTCGGTGACGGCGCTCGCCGAGTCCGGGGTGACCGCCGACGTGCTGGCGCTGCCGTTCGCCCGCTGGTGGCCGCGGTGGACCGTGGTGCTCGAGGGCGAGGCCCGGGGTGCTTCCGGGTCGTCGGACGGCGCACTGCCCCGTGCACTCGACGTCGTCGCAGCGCCGGGTTCGGGGGACGACGCCATCGTGGACGCCGCTCGTGCCGCGGTCGAGGCCGGCGACGGTCCCGTCGTGGTCGTCACGGCTGATCGCGAGCTCCGTGCCCGCGTCGAGGCGCTCGGTGCCGTGGTGCACGGGCCGTCCTGGCTGCGCGACCAGTTCTAGCGGCGGTACGCCGTCGGCGCACGGTGCGAGGTCGTTCGGCGCACGGTGCATGGCGTCCGGCGTCCGGCGTCCGGCGCACGGTGCGAGGTCGTTCGTTCGGTGCTGGCTTGATCGCTCCGTGCGCCGCATCAACCTCGCACCGAGCGGCCGGTGTCGCACGGACTGACGCACCGCGCACGGTGCGGCGCGCCCCCGTGCCCCCGCACGCCCGCCCACGTGCCCCCGCGCCCCCGCGCCCCTACGCCGTCGGCAGGTACCGCCGCGACGACACGAGCACCGCGCCCCACGACACAACGCCGAGTCCGACGATCACCCAGAGGACGACCGGCAGCGCCACCACGTTCGCGATCGCCGCGATCACGGCCGGCGCCAGGAACCCCGCGTACGCCGCCGCGTAGAACACCCCGGTGAGTCCGGCCAGGTCGCGGGACCCGGCGATCCGCTGCACCTCGAGCAGCGACGACACCAGGGCGAGCCCGATCCCGACGCCGATGACGACGTTCGCGACGAGTCCGACCACGACGGACTGCAGCTCGATCGCGACGACGACCACGGCGATGCCGGCCGTCATGCACGCGAGGGCCGTCGTGAGCCCGCGGGCCGAGGTCAGCGAGTGCACGCGCCGCGCGAGGGGTTGGACCGCACTGGACACCCCGAGGGCGACGACGGTCGCGGCGGTGGCGAACAGCAGGCCCCACGCGCCGGTGGCTCCGGTGAGCCGGGTCGGCAGGTAGCCGTACCCGATCGCCGCCGAGCCGAAGATCCACGGGGCGGTGACGAGCACCACCCGGGTGAACCGTCGGTGCCCGGCGCTCGGCACCCGCAGCTGGCGCCACCACGGACCGGGGACCCCGCCGGAGCGGTTGGTCTCGGGGGTGCGCCAGACGACGACGGCGAAGGGCAGCGCGACGACGATGTGGACCAGGAAGGGCAGCACCTCGGGGATCGGGCCCCACTGTGCGATGAGCCCGGCCACCAGCGCGCCGGAGGCCGAACCGAGCGTGAACGCCAGCGAGGCCCGGCGGGCACCGGACCCGGCGTCGGCGGCGGGGTCGAAGCGTCCCTGCGACAGCTCCTTCACCCAGCTGTTGCCGACGGCCATCGCGATGCCGACGGTGATGCCGGAGAACAGTCGTCCGGCTGCCAGGAACCCGGGGCCGAGCGGTCCGAGTGCGAGCAGTCCGCTGCCGACGACGGCGGACACGATGGCGGCGAGCATGAGGGGCTTGCGGCCGTGCCGGTCGGACAGCGACCCGGCGACGAGCAGCGCCGGCGCGAGCCCGAGCACGTAGACGCCCAGGAAGACGTTGACGACGACCGACGAGTAGTGCTCGCGGCCCTCGTACATGAGCAGCAGGGGCGAGAACTGGTTGCCGCCCCACGAGCAGACGAACACCGCGCCCCACACCGCGACCCAGGGCATCACGCGCGCCGAGGGGACGGACAGCGAGCCGGTGGTGGGGATGCTCCCCGTCGCGCTCACAGGGCACCCCGGTGCGAGGCGACGTGGTCGTGCAGGACCTCGGCGTAGCGGGCCGCGTCGCCTGCTGCCAGGGCTGCCGCGAGGGCTCGGTGGTCGTCGAGCGAGGCCTGCAGCTGCGACGGCTGCACCCGCATCAGCTGGTGTCGGAGCCGGTTCTGCCGGTCACGGAGCGTCTGTGCGAAGCGCACCGCGATCGCGTTCCGCGACGCGCCGATCACCGCACCGTGGAACGCCGCGTCGACCTCGATGAACCGGTCGACGTCGCCCGTCGCGACCGCCTGCTCCTGCTCCGCCAGCATGGCCTGGAGGCCCGGGGTGACGTCCGCCACGCGGCCGTCGGTCACGACGCGGGTCGCCGCCGTGGCCTCGATCGCCTCGCGCATCTCCAGTACGTCCGCCGCCTCGTTCGGGGACATCGGGCGCACCACCGCACCCTTGCGGGACTCCAGGGTGAGCAGGTCCTCGGCGGCCAGGCGCAGGAAGGCCTCGTGCACGGGGGTGCGGGACACCCCGATCTCCTGGCACAGGGCGTTCTCGCTGATCGCGGTCCCACCGGGGAGGTCGCCGCGGATGATCGCCCGCTTGACGTGGTCGTACGCGCGGTCGGATGCGCCCTGGGTCGTCGTGTGCTGCTCCACGGTGAACGATCGTACGCCCTTGCATGCAACGCTGCATGCCGTCACGTGACGTGTTGTTCACACCACCGGGTCACACGCGGCGGCGCACGTCGATACGCTGGCCGGACGTCAACGGAGACGCACACACAGGAGGTTCCCCATGGAGCGGATCACCAGGGCCGACGACCGAGTCCACCGCCCGGCCGGACCGTGGACACCGACCGTCCACCGGCTGCTCGCACACCTGCACGAACAGGGGTTCGTCGCGGCACCGGAACCGATCGAGCACGGCGACACCCTCGAGACGGTGTCGTTCGTCCCCGGGGTCGCCGGGGAGTACCCGTGGACCGAGGACGTCGCGAGCGAAGCCGCCCTCGTCACGAGCGCACGACTGCTCCGGCACTTCCACGACGCCGCGACCACGTTCCCGCGTGACGGGGCACGCGACTGCTGGTCACAGGCCGAACGCACCCCCGTCGAGACGATCGTGCACGGCGACTTCGCCCCGTACAACTGCGTCTACGACGGCATCCAGGCCGTGGGGCTCATCGACTTCGACACCGCACACCCCGGCCCCCGGGTCTGGGACGTCGCGAGTGCCGTGTACCGGTTCGCCCCGTTCACCACCGGCGCCGTCGAGGGCATGACCGCCCCGGACCTCGACGACCGGCTCGCCCGCGCAGCCGAGTTCTGCCGCGCCTACGACCTCGACGACCGCTCCCGCAGCGTCCTCGCCGAGACGATGGCCGCGTCCCTCGTCGCGATGGTCACCACCATGGAGACCGAGGCCGCCGCCGGCAACCCGAAGTTCGTCAGCGACCTGGCGCACGGGCACGCCGACCTGTACCGGGCCGACGTCGCCTACATCGAACAGCACGCCGACGCCATCGCCGCCGCCGTCGCGTGACCCCGACCCCTGCGCAGCTCCGCACGCTGCGGCTCGCCGCGCAGGGGATCGCCCTCCCCGGCCTCAGCCCCACCGGTGCGGTCGAACGCATGGTCGCCGTGCAGGGGCAGGACCTCGGCCAGGTCCTCTGGGCCATCGGGGTCCGCACACCCGGAGCCACCCGTGACGACGTCCGCGCCGCCTTCGACCGCGGCGAGCTCGTCCGCTCCTGGCCGATGCGGGGCACCCTGCACGCCATGCGACCCGACGACCTCCGGCTCCTGCTCTCCCTGACCGCCGAACGGACCCTGCGCAGCATCGCCCGACGCGCCACCGAACTCGGCATCGACCAGCCCCTGCTCGACCGAGCACGGGACACCACCGTCGCCGCACTGTCCGGCGGCCGCGCCCTCGTCCGCGACGAACTCTTCGACGAGTACCGCGCCGCCGGCATCGACCCCACCGCCGGCCGCGGCTACCACCTGCTGCTGCAGCTCTCGCAAGAAGGACTCGTCGCCTGGGGGCCCACCGCCCGCGTCGGCCAGGGACTCGTGCTCCTCGACGAGTGGGCACCGGCGCTCGCCGAGGTCCCCGACCGCGACGAAGCACTCCGCCGGGTCCTGCTCGGGTACCTGCGCGGCCGGGGCCCCGCCACCGAGGCCGACGCCGCCAGCTGGACGAAGCTCCCGCTCGGCGACCTCCGCCGTGCCCGAGCCGCCGCCGGCGCCGCCGTCGAGGACCTCGGCGACGGACTCCTCGCGCTCGCCGACCGACCCACCACCGGCGGCACACCCACCGGCCACCTGCTGCCCGGGTTCGACGAGTACCTGCTCGGGTACGCCGACCGCTCCGCCCAGCTCGACCCCGCACACGCCGACCGGGTCGTCCCGGGGGCCAACGGGATGTTCCTGCCGATGGCCGTCGTCCGCGGGCGGGTCGTCGGCACCTGGAAGCGGACCGAGCGCGCCAGCGGGGTGGCCGTCACCGTCACACCCTTCGCGGCACTCGACGTCGCCTCGGTGCGCGCGCTCGAGGCGGCCGCCGCCCGGTACGCGCGGTTCCTCGACGCGCCAGTCGCGTTCGGGGTGGTGGAGGCGACCAGCCGCTGACCGCAGCCGGTGGGGTCGAGTCCATCCGTTCCTCCAGGCCGTCCCCAGCAACCACGCGGCGGACTCGTACCCTGCCTCGGGTAATGTCGCAGGGCCATGACCGACAGCCCGGCCGACGCCACCCCGTACGAAGTCCTCGGCGTCCCCGCGACCGCCGACGACGACGCGCTCCGCCGCGCCTACCGGCGCGCCGCCCGCGAATCCCACCCCGACCTCGGCGGCGACGCCCAGCACTTCCGCCGCGTCCAGCTCGCCTGGGAACGCATCGGCACGCCCGCAGCACGCCGCGCCTACGACGCCGGCTCTCGCGGCTCGTTCAGCAGCAGCGGCGCCGGCCCGTTCAGCACGTCCGGTGCGTCCGGTTCGTCGACCGGGAGGCCCGACACCGGTCGCGACGCCTACGCACCCCCTTCAGCCCGTCGCGACACCCGCCCCCGCGCCCGGTCCCACGGACACCCCGGCGGACGCTCCCGCGAGGTCTTCCTGCAGGCAGAACGCGAATGGGTCGGACTCGGCGACCCCATCGAGGACCCCTACGACCCCACCCTCATCCGTTCCGCGCCCCGGCACATCCGACGGCTCCTCGGCGAAGCGCTCGCCGAAGAGGCCACCGCCTCGATCGTCTCGGACATGGGCATCGGCGTCACCGTCTGGCACGACCTCGACGCCGGGGCCGAGGGCAAGCTCGACCACGCCGTCCTGACCCCGAGCGGGCTCTGGGCCGTCGAGTCGATCGACTGGGGAGCCCCCGTCCGGGTCGAGCACGGCGACATCGTCGGGGAGACCCTGGCGCCCGGCGAGCGTCCGGTGAAGGAACTCGTCCGCGCCGCCCGTGCCGTGCAGAAGCAGACCCGGGTGCGGTTCACCGGCCGGCTGCTCGTCGTGCCGGACTCCGCGGTCGAGGTCGACGTGCAGCTCGTCGGCTCCCCGAAGAAGCCGACTGCCCTGGTCGTCCGCCGCAGTGCGCTCGGGCAGGTGCTGAACGGCGTGTGGTCCCCGCCCGGATCGGTCGACGTGTTCGAGATCCGCGACCGACTGCAGCAGACCGTCCGCTTCGTCTAGTGACGGGCGTCAGTAGCCGCGGAGCTTCTCGAGGTCGCGGCGCTCCCGCTTGCTCGGACGCCCGGCACCGCGGTCGCGCATCGGCACGAACCCCGCCTCTTCCTTGGACAGCCGCGGCGGGGTCTTGTCCTCGAAGTGCTTCGCGGCCTCGGGGGCGCTCGTCCGCTTCAGGATGATGCCCGTGACGACGACGATCCGGTCGAAGCCGTTCTGCCGCACCCGGACCTCGTCGCCGGGGCCGATCGGCTGCGCGGGCTTCGCGCGCTCCCCGTTCACCCGGACGTGCCCGGCCTTGCACGCGGCGGTCGCAGCGGAGCGGGTCTTGGTGATCCGCACCGCCCAGATCCAGCTGTCCACGCGAGCCTTGGCCATCCCCTCACTCTAGGCGGCCCCTACGCTGGGCGGGTGAGCACCGGGGAACAGGCAGCGATCGCGCGGGCCCGTGCGCTCGGCGTGCTGCACGATGCCGTGATCGGGGACCGGCTCGTGGTCCGGGCGCACCACGGCGACGGCGCACAGGACGCCCTCGGGGACCTCGTCGCCCGCACCCCCGACACCGTGACGATCGCCACCCGCCGCGGCCCGGTCGACGTCCGGCTCGACGACGTCGTCGCCGCGAAGCCCGTCCCACCGCCCCCACCCCCGCGCGCGCCCCGCCGCTGACGCGCGCGAGTGGCGGCTCGGTGCGAGGTTGTCCGCCCGGTGCGAGGTTGTTGCGCGGCACGGAGTGGTCAACTTCGCACCACGCGCAGCGCACGCCACGCGCAGCGCCCCCGCCGCTGACGCGCGCGCACGGCGAGCCGCACCCCTCCGCAGCCCGCACCCGACGTAGCCTCGTGCCATGGCAGTCCCCGTCCCGCTCGGCACCGAGGACCGCACCGCCCGCCTCACCCTCCGCCGCCCCGACCAGTGGCGCCGCGAGGACTCTGCCCAGGCGGACCTGCGCGTCACCGGCGACGACATCGTCCTCACCGTCCGATCCCGACCCAGCGACCGCGCGATCGGCGACGAGAACACGGGGCTCCTCGCGAGACTGCCCGGTTCCGTCGAAGGGCTGCTGCTCGTCGGGTGCGACACCTGGACCGCCGCCGGGGCTCCCGCGCGCCTGGTCGAGTACGTCCGTCCCGACGAACACGGCGACGTCGCGGGTGCGCACCTGCTGTTCGTCACCGGGCGGCACCGCGTCGACCTGACGATCGAACGCCCCCTGGCACGACTGCTCGAGACCGACGAGCTCGTGTTCGCGGTCCTCGAGAGCGTCCGCGCCACCGAGCCGTCCCCGGTCCGCCCCGAGCGCGACCTCGAGCCGCTGCCCACCCCGGCGCCCGGCCCAGAGCTCGACGGCCCCCGCCTGAGCGCCGACGCGGTCGGCACGCTCAAGAGCCTCGCCGGACGCCGGTGGAACCCGACGCTCCTCCGCACCGCGGCGGGCCGCGAACTCATCGAAGCGGGCCTCGTCGGCCGACTCGGCACGCTGCCGGAGTCGACCCAGACCCTGCTCGAGCCGTGGCAGGGCGATGCCCAGCCGGTCACGCTGGAACAGCACCTGCCAGATGGTGGCGAGTCGCGCCTCCAGGCCTGGTCGCAGACCGTCGTGGACGGGACCGCCGAGGCGGGCGCGGTGGTCGCGTCCGTCACGCCGGACCGCGCGGTCGCGCTGACGGCCGGGAGGCTCGGCATCGGCCCGACGTGGACCTTCCCGTTCCGCACGGGGTCGCTCCCAGGGCATCTGCTCGGCCGCCGGCTGGCCGGCGGCTCCGACGCACCGGACCTGCCGGAGGCCCTCGTCGAGGCGGACCCGCGGCTCGCACGCTTCTGGGCGGCGCCGTGGACGGTGTCGTACCTGCGTCGACCGGGCAAGCCGAAGCCCGTGACGATCGTGCGTGCCGAGGGGATCGGCTTCGCCCGTGTGGGCAAGACGGAAGCCGGGGAGACCGTCTTCCAGACGGACTCCCCGGCGAACGTGTACCGGTCGGTGGTGCGGGCGCTGCTGCCTTCCGCTTAGGCGGCCGGGCCGGCGGTCAGGGTGACGGTGACGGTCTTGGCGGCGCCGGTGCTGTCGGTGTAGCCGACCACGACCTTGTCGCCGACGGAGTGCGACTGCACGGCCGCGGTGAGCTCGTCCGAGGTCGTGACCGTCTTGCCGCCGAGGCTCGTGATCGTGTCGCCCTCGGCCAGGCCGGCGCTCGCGGCACCGGAACCCTCGACCGTGCCGGCGACGGCGACGCCGCCCGTGGCGCTCGCGGTGCTGCTGACCTGGACCCCGAGGAACGCGGGCAGGCCGATGGTGATCGTGCTCGAGGACTCGCCGGCCAGGATCTTCTCGGCGATCGCCTTCGCGGTGGTGATCGGGATGGCGTAGCCGGTGACGTCCGCGGTGCCCGAGGACGCTGCGGTCGCCATGCCGACGACCTCGCCCTCGCTGTCGACGACGGGGCCGCCGGAGTCGCCGGAGACGATGTTCGCCGCGATCTCGATCAGACCGGACAGCGACTCGGTCCCGGTGCCGGACTCGCTCTGCACCTGGATGTCCTGGTCGGTGGCCGTGACGGTGCCCTCGGCGGCGACGAGGTTGCCCGTGCCCTCGGCGTTGCCGACGTCGGTGACGGTGTCACCGGTGCTCGGCTCGCCGTCGTCGTCGAGCGTGACGGTGGACAGGCCGGAGGCGTCCTCGAGCTTCAGGACGGCGACGTCGTTCGTGGCGTCGGTACCGACCACGTCCGCCTTGTACTCCTTGCCGGTGGTCTCGTCGGTGACGGTGATGCTCGTGGCGCCCTGGATGACGTGGTTGTTCGTCAGGACCGTGCCGTTCGAGCTGAGGATCATGCCGGTGCCGGCCGCCTGCGAGGACTCGTCGTAGTTCAGGACGGTGTTGATCGTCACGACGCCCTTCTTCTGGGCGGCGGTCGCTGCGGTGGCGGCGGACTCGGTGCTCGTGCCGGTGCTGCCGTCGGTGCCGTTGCCCGTGGTGCCGCTGCCGTCGGTGCCGCTGCCGGTTCCGCTGCCGTCTCCGGGGACGGTGAAGCCGTTCGTGCCGTCGCTGCTGCCCGTGCCGCTGCCGGTGTCGGGCAGCGTCGTGGTGCCCTGCGACTGGCTCGACGTCGTGGTCGTGCTCTGCGAGGACAGGCCGAGGGCCGTGCCGCCGGCGGCGCCGACGATCGCGAGGGCCGCGATGCCGGAGCCGATCATCAGCCCGAGGCGACGCGGGCGCTTCGTGCTCGCTCCCGGGTGGTTCGCCGTCGCCGCGGTGTGCGCCCAGGCGTGGTGGGTGCCGGTGAGCGCCGGGCTGCCGATCAGGTACGGGCCGCGGCCGTCGGGGGAGTAGGCGTAGGGGCCGGAGCCGTCCGGGCCGTACAGGTACGGCCCGGAGCCGTCGAAGGCGTAGGCCGGACGGAGGGTGGCGGGGTCGGCGTGGGGTGCCTCCCAGCTCATCCCGTACGCCTGCTGCTGCCGCTGCTGCTGCGTGCCGTCGGTCCGGGCGGTGCCCTGCTCGTCGTGCTCGCGGTCGGCGTCGGCGGCGGGGTTCGGGGTCTCGTTCATCGGTGCTCTCCGGTCGTCCCTCGACGACCCGGGCGGGTGTCGATGGAGACCAGTACAGGCGGCGATCCAATGACGAGCCTATGAACGGACCCAGCGACTGCTCCGGGCTTGCTCGGGGGACGCCGAGTGGCCTGCCGGTTCGGTCGCCCGGGTGTCCATTAGGGTTGCCTTACTTCCCATGCGCTCCTCCACGTCCGCGCCACCGGCGCCCGCCTCCGTCTCCCGTCTGGTCGGGGCGACCGTGCTGGCCGTCGTCGTCCTCGCCGTGGCGTGCGCGCTGTCGATCGCCTACGGATCCCGGCCGATCCCGCTCCACACCGTGCTCGACACCGTCCTGCACCCGGGGCGGAACGACGAGATCGGGCTGATCGTGCTCGGCAACCGTGTCCCGCGCACCGTCGTCGGGCTCCTCGCGGGTGCCGCCCTCGGTGTCGCCGGCGCGGTGATGCAGGGCGTGACCCGCAACCCGCTCGCCGACCCGAGCGTCCTCGGCATCAACTCCGGGGCGGCCCTCGCCGTGGTCGCCGGCATCGCGCTCTTCGGGGTGAGCGGCACGGCCGCCTACCTGCCGTTCGCCTTCCTCGGTGCTGCCCTGGCCGCACTGCTCGTCTACGGGATCGCCGCCGTCGCCCGGCGCGGACTGTCGCCGGTCGGCCTCGCGCTGTCCGGTGCCGTGGTCGCCGCCGCGCTGTCGTCGATCACGACGGCGGTGCTCGTCACGAACGCGAGCCTGCTCGACCAGCTGCGGTTCTGGCAGGTGGGTGCCCTCGCCGGCAAGGACCTCGGCACCGCCGGCATCATCACGGCGCCGGTGCTGATCGGTCTCGCGATCGCGTTCGGCCTGGGCCGCTCGCTCAACACGCTCGCCCTCGGCGACGAGCTCGCGGCGTCGCTCGGGCAACGCGTCGTGCTCGTCCGGGCCGTCGGCGGACTCGTGACCGTGCTGCTCGCCGGCTCGGCCGTGGCCGCAGCGGGGCCGATCGCCTTCGTCGGGCTCGCCGTCCCGCACGCCGTCCGTCGGCTGAGCGGCCCCGACCACCGGTGGACCATCCTGCTGTCCGCGATCGTCGCGCCGGCGCTGCTGCTGGTGGCCGACGTCATCGGTCGCGTCGTGGCGTACCCGGGGGAGCTGCAGGTCGGCATCGTCACGGCCCTCATCGGTGCGCCGGTGTTCATCGCGCTCGTGCGGTCGAGGGCGGTGCGGGGCCTGTGAGTGGTGTGCGCCGGTCGGTCGGTGTCCGGCATGAGCTCGTGGTCCTGGCGGTCGTCGTCGTCGTGCTCGTCGCGCTGGTGCTCATCGGACTCGGGGTCGGCTCGATCCCGCTCACCCCGGCGCAGGTGGTCGGCGCGCTGTTCGGTCAGGGCGACCGCATCTCGGACTTCGTCATCGGACAGCTGCGCGGCCCCCGGGTGCTCGGTGCGATCCTGGTCGGCGCCAGCCTGGGGGTCGCGGGCGCCATCGTGCAGAGCGTCGTCCGCAACCCGATCGCGAGCCCGGACGTCATCGGCATCACCTCGGGTGCCAGTGCTGCGGGTCTCACCGCGATCGTGCTGTTCGGGGCGTCCGGCGGCACCCTGTTCTCGGTCGTGCTCGTCGGCGCGGTCGTGGTGTCGATCGTGATCGCCGGACTGGCCTGGCGGCGAGGGATCACCGGCAACCGGGTCGTGCTCGTCGGGATCGGCGTCTCGGCGATCTGCCTGAGCATCACGGGGTGGATGCTCACCAGCGGCACCGTCACCCAGGCCGGCACCGCGCTGCTGTGGTTGTCCGGCAGTCTGAACGCCGTGGACCGGAACCTGGTCGGCGTGCTCGGTGTCGCGTTCGTCGTGCTGTTCCTGCTGGCCCTGCTGCAGTCGTCGCGCCTGACCGTCCTGACGCTCGGCGACGAGGTCTCGGCGGCCCTCGGACTCCGGCCGGACCGCGCGAAGGTGCTGCTGCTCCTCACCGCCGTGTGCCTGACCGCCGCTGCGGTCGCCACGGCGGGGCCGGTGTCGTTCGTCGCACTGATGGCGGCGCCGATCGCCCGTCGGCTCGTCGGCGGCGGCCGCGTCGCCCTCGGGCCGGCCGCCGCGGTGGGAGCGGCGATCACCCTCGGCAGCGACCTCATCGCCCAGTTCGCGATCCCCGGCAACGCCCTGCCCGTCGGCGTCGTGACGGGTGTCGTCGGCGCCCCGTACCTGCTCTGGTTGCTCGCGCGCGGTCGCTGAACCCGGACCGCGCGTTCGCGCACCGCGGACGATCCTCCACAGGCCCAGTTCGGGGCTGCCGCTGGAGCCCTCCTTTCCGATACGCTGGTGGGCCAAGAGGAGGAGGTCCACCGATGCCAGATCCAGTGGTCCCGCAGCCGGACGGTCAGAAGACCCCGGAGCAGCGGCTGGTCGACACCACGTTGACCTTCAGCATGGACATGGGCGCGGCGCTCACCGCCGAGTCCGGTGTCTCAGCGGAAGAGCGCGAGGCGGTCAACGCCCTGCCGTCCGGATCGGCGCTGCTCGTCGTGCGCCGCGGTCCGAACGTGGGTGCGCGGTTCCTCCTCGACTCCGACGTCACGACGGCCGGTCGACACCCCGACGCCGACATCTTCCTCGACGACGTCACGGTGTCGCGCAAGCACGCGCAGTTCCTGCGACACGGCACGGCGTTCACCGTCAAGGACAACGGTTCGCTCAACGGCACGTACTTCGACGGTGACCGCATCGACGAAGCACCGCTCACCGACGGGGCAGAGGTCCAGGTCGGCAAGTTCCGTCTGACGTTCTACGCGTCCCGGGTCGACCTGGCGCGCCTGGCGAACGCGTAGTGGCCGCACGGTCCGCTGCGGCCCGGGCGGGGTCAGCGGCACCGGACCTGCTCACGATCGGGCAGGTCCTCGCTCGCCTCAAGCCCGAGTTCGCGGACCTGTCGAGTTCCAAGCTGCGCTTCCTCGAAGAGCGCGAGCTCGTCACGCCGATCCGCACGGCCAGCGGGTACCGCAAGTTCTCGGCGGCCGACGTCGACCGCCTCCGGGTGATCCTCGGTCTGCAGCGCGACCACTACCTGCCGCTCAAGGTCATCAAGGACTACCTCGCCGACCTCGACGCCGGGCGCGAGCCCGTGCTGCCGGGCGGTGGGGACGCCCCACGTCCCTCGATCCTCGGGCGCGAGCGTCGGTACACCCGTGACGAAACGGCCCGAGCGGCCGGCGCGTCCCCGATGCTCCTGGCCGACGCGGTCTCCGCATCACTGCTGCCCGCCACCGAGACCTACGGCGAGGACAGCGTGTCCGTCCTCAAGGCACTCGTCGAGCTGCAGCGGACCGGCATCGAGCCGCGGCACCTGCGCACGCTCCGCAGCACCGCCGAGCGCGAGGTCGGACTCATCGAATCCGCGCTCATGCCCGTGTCCCGCCGGGGCGATGCGACGTCACGGGCGAAGGCCACGGAACTCGCACGCGAGATCGCCGTCCAGCTCGAGGTCATCCGCTCGAGCCTCATCCGCGCGGCGATCGGTCGTCTCGACGCATGATCCGTTCCGGTGCTCCGCGGGGGCTTGTGCGTCAGTGGGTGGGGCGTATCCTCGACACGCCGGACGCGCCGAGTCGGATTTCCCGCGCGGGAGCGGTCGGAGTCGCTACCGTTGACCTCGGAACAACTCTCAACCCGTCGTTGAACCTTCGGGTGGGAGCTCGATCGTCGTGGAAGGCAAGCGCATGAGTGGGAACGACACCCCAGGCACCGAGTCGGACACGACGCGGTACGACCTCGGGCTGCTCTTCACCGACGGCCTCCCCGAGCACGACGAGCAGAACGGCTACCGCGGCACCGTCGCCGCACGTGCAGCCGGCATCTCGTACCGACAGCTCGACTACTGGGCACGCACCGAACTCGTGCAGCCCACCATCCGCGGCGCTGCCGGCTCCGGGTCGCAGCGCCTGTACGGGTTCCGCGACATCCTCGTGCTCAAGCTCGTGAAGCGCCTGCTCGACACCGGCATCTCGCTGCAGCAGATCCGCACCGCCGTGAACCAGCTCCGCGAGTCGGGCGTGTCCGACCTCGCCCAGACCACGCTGATGTCCGACGGAGCCTCGGTCTACCTGTGCACCTCGGACGACGAGGTCATCGACCTGGTGTCCCGCGGTCAGGGTGTCTTCGGCATCGCGGTCGGCAAGGTCCTGCGCGAGGTCGAGACCTCCCTGGTCGAGCTCGACGCCTCTGCGGCGGCCGACCCGTCCGACGAGCTCGCCGCGCGCCGCGCTTCCCGCGCTTCCTGACCAGGTTCTCGCGGTTCTCGTCCCGCGGATCGTCCCGAGTGGTCACGCGCCGTCGTGTGCGCGTCGCCGAGTGGTCACGAACCGTCGTCCGCGCGGCCGTCGGCCGACAATTGGTGACCGCTCGGCGGACGTGAGCGGGATGTTGTGACCGCTGGGCGAGCCGGGGCCGGGCGTGTCTGCCGGGGCAGAGACGGGCCTCCTGGCAGTCGGCGCGTGGTCACGAACCGTCGTGTGCGCGTCGTCGAGTGGTCACGAACCGTCGTCCGCGCGGCGGTAGGCCGACAGTTGGTGACCGCTCGGCGGACGTGAGCAGCGCGTCGCGCCCGCGCGGCAGCGACTACGCGCCTACTGCACCCGAACCGTCGGCGTAGGGCCCGATCTTGCCGGTCCGCATGATGCGCTCGAGCAGCTGGTCGAAGTTCTTCGCCATCTCCTGCGCAGACTCTCCGGGCCACACGTGCAGCGGCTTCGCGGCACCCTGCGCCTGCTGCAGCGAGGTGCGCTCGGGCAGCTGCGGCGACAGGACGAGCGGCCCGAACATGTCGCGGAGTTCCTTGATGCGGAACTGGTGCTCGAGCGACTGGACACGGGCACGGTTCACGATGATGCCGAGCGGCTGCAGGCGGGGGGAGAGACCGCGGCGGATCTCCTCGATGGCACGGAGCGCGCGGTCGGCGGCGGCGACGGAGAACAGGCCGGGCTCGGTGACGACCGTGACGCGGTCGGACGCTGCCCACGCGGTACGCGTGAGGGCGTTCAGCGACGGCGCGCAGTCGATGAGCACGAGCTCGTAGTCCTGCTCGACGTTGGCCAGGGCCTCTTCGAGCTTCCAGATGTCGCGGATGGAGGGGTGCGGCCCGTCGAAGTTGATCGCCGAGGGCGACCCGACCATGACGTCGATCTTGCCCTGCGAGCCCTTCGTCCACCCGGAGGGGGCGATCGCTTGACGGACGATCTTCTCCTTCGGGTTCTCGAGGACGTCGGCCACGTTGAGGTGTCCGGCGATGTTGATGTCGAGGCCGGTGGAGACGTCGGACTGCGGGTCGAGATCCACCACCAGCGTGCGCAGTCCCTTGGCGAAGGCGGCCGAAGTCAGGCCGAGCGTCACCGTCGTCTTGCCGACACCGCCCTTGAGGGAGCTCACGCTGAGTACATGCACGATCAGCAACGTTACCGCCACTAGGGTTGTCTCACCTCAACCCGGGCTGAAAGGGACGTCGTGTTCAGCAAGATCCTCGTGGCGAACCGTGGTGAGATCGCCATCCGCGCATTCCGTGCCGCGTACGAACTGGGGGCGCGCACCGTCGCCGTCTACCCCTACGAAGACCGGAACTCCCTGCACCGCCTGAAGGCCGACGAGGCCTACCTGATCGGTGAGCGTGGCCACCCGGTCCGGGCGTACCTGGACGTCTCCGAGATCATCCGCGTGGCGCGCGAGTCGGGCGCCGACGCGATCTACCCGGGGTACGGCTTCCTGTCCGAGAACCCGGAGCTCGCCGCCGCGGCCGCCGCAGCCGGGATCACCTTCATCGGTCCGGGCGAACACGTGCTCGAGATGGCCGGCAACAAGGTGACCGCGAAGGAGCACGCGATCGCGGCCGGCGTCCCGGTCCTCGCGAGCACGCCGGCGAGTCGCGACATCGAGGAGCTCATCGCCGGCTCCGACGCCATCGGGTTCCCGGTGTTCGCCAAGGCCGTCGCCGGCGGTGGCGGCCGTGGCATGCGCCGGGTCGAGACCAAGCCCGAACTCCGTGCAGCGCTCGAAGCAGCGATGCGCGAGGCCGACAGTGCGTTCGGCGACCCGACCATGTTCCTCGAGCAGGCGGTGATCCGGCCGCGGCACATCGAGGTGCAGATCCTCGCCGACGCGACGGGTACCGAAGCGGGGACGATCCACCTGTTCGAGCGGGACTGCTCCGTGCAGCGCCGCAACCAGAAGGTCGTCGAGATCGCCCCGGCGCCGAACCTCGACCCCGCCATCGCCCGGGCGCTGCACCGCGACGCGGTCGCCTTCGCCCGCTCGATCGGCTACGTGAACGCCGGCACCGTCGAGTTCCTGCTCGACACCGAGGGCGAGCGCGAGGGTCAGCACGTCTTCATCGAGATGAACCCGCGCATCCAGGTCGAGCACACCGTCACCGAAGAGGTCACCGACGTCGACCTGGTGCAGTCGCAGATGCGGATCGCCTCGGGCGAGTCGCTCGCCGACCTCGGCCTGTCGCAGGACACCGTCTCCGTGCACGGGGCCGCGCTGCAGACCCGCATCACGACCGAGGACCCCACGCAGGGCTTCCGGCCGGACACCGGCCGCATCACCACGTACCGCAGCCCCGGTGGCGCTGGCGTGCGCCTGGACGGCGGTACGGTCGCCACCGGTGCGCAGATCAGCCCGCACTTCGACTCGATGCTCGCCAAGATGACGTGCCGCGGACGCGACTTCCCGACGGCCGTCGCCCGTGCGAAGCGGGCCCTCGCCGAGTTCCGCATCCGCGGCGTCAGCACGAACATCCCGTTCCTGCAGGCCGTGCTCGAGGACCCGGACTTCGCCCGCGGCGACGTCTCGACGAAGTTCATCGAGGAGCGTCCGCAGCTGTTCAGCGGCCACGTGTCGAAGGACCGCGGCACCAAGGTCCTGAACTGGCTGGCCGACGTCACGGTGAACAAGCCGAACGGTGACCGGTCGCCGCTGGTCACCGACCCGAGCGCCAAGCTCCCCGCCCTCGACCTCAGCGCCCCGGTGCCCGAGGGTCAGCGCGACGTGCTGCTGGCGCAGGGTCCGGCCGAGTGGGCGAAGGCACTCCGCGCCCAGACCCGGCTCGCCGTGACGGAGACGACGATGCGCGACGCGCACCAGTCGCTGCTCGCCACCCGTGTCCGCACGAAGGACCTCGTCGCCGTCGCACCGTACGTCGCGCGGCTCACGCCGCAGCTGCTGAGCGTCGAGGCCTGGGGCGGAGCGACGTACGACGTCGCCCTCCGGTTCCTCGGCGAGGACCCGTGGGAGCGCCTGGCCTCGCTGCGCGAGGCGATGCCGAACATCCCGATCCAGATGCTGTTACGCGGCCGCAACACGGTCGGGTACACCCCGTACCCGACCGAGGTGACGGACGCGTTCGTCGCCGAGGCCGCCGCCACGGGCGTCGACGTCTTCCGCGTGTTTGACGCGCTCAACGACGTCAGCCAGTTGCGACCGGCCCTGGAGGCAGTGCTCGCGACCGGCACGGCCGTCGCCGAAGCGGCGCTCTGCTACACCGCCGACCTCCTCGATCCTGCCGAGGACCTGTACACGTTGGACTACTACCTCCGCCTTGCGGAGCAGATGGTCGAGGCCGGCGCGCACGTCATCGGCATCAAGGACATGGCCGGCCTGCTCCGCGCCGGCGCCGCCGAGAAGCTCGTCGGCGCGCTGCGCGAGCGCTTCGACCAGCCCGTGCACGTGCACACGCACGACACCGCCGGTGGGCAGCTCGCGACGCTCCTCGCCGCCGCGCGTGCCGGTGCGGACGCGGTGGACGTCGCCTCGGCGCCGATGGCCGGCACGACGAGCCAGCCGAGCATGTCCGCGCTGGTCGCCGCCCTGGCCCACACGGAGCGCGACACCGGACTGTCCCTCGACGCGGTCGGCGACCTCGAGCCCTACTGGGAGGCGGTCCGTCGGGCCTACGCCCCGTTCGAGTCCGGGCTGCCCGGTCCGACGGGTCGGGTCTACAAGCACGAGATCCCCGGTGGTCAGCTGTCGAACCTCCGCCAGCAGGCGATCGCGCTCGGCCTGGGCGACCGGTTCGAGCAGGTCGAGGACTGGTACGCCGAGGCGAACCGGATCCTCGGACGCCCGACGAAGGTCACGCCGTCGTCGAAGGTGGTCGGTGACCTCGCGCTGCAGCTCGCCGCGGTGAACGCCGACCCGGCCGACTTCGAGCAGAACCCGGACAAGTACGACATCCCGGACTCCGTCGTCGGGTTCATGGCCGGCGAGCTCGGTGACCTGCCGGGTGGCTGGCCGGAGCCGTTCCGGACGAAGGTCCTGGCGGGGCGCGACGTCCGCCTCGAGATCACCCCGGTGCCGGACGCCGAGCGCGCGCACCTCGACGCCGCGGGGCCCGAGCGCCAGCAGGCGTTGAACCGGTTGCTGTTCCCGCAGCCCACGGCCCAGTTCGAGCGGGTGCGCGAGCAGTACGGCGACCTGTCCGTGGTACCGACCGTCGACTACCTGTACGGGCTGCGCCCCGGGCAGGAGCACGTCGTGCCGCTCGGCAAGGGCGTCAACCTGTTCGTCGGGCTCGAGGCGATCGGCGAGGTCGACGACAAGGGCATCCGCACGGTCATGGCCACGATGAACGGGCAGCTCCGCCCGGTCTCGGTTCGCGACCGGTCGATCGAGGTCGAGACGAAGGTCGCCGAGCAGGCCGACAAGTCCGACCCGAAGCACGTCGCTGCGCCGTTCTCCGGTGTGGTGACGCTCAAGGTCGCCGTCGGTGACGTCGTCGAGGCCGGAGCGGCCGTGGCGAGCATCGAGGCGATGAAGATGGAAGCGGCCATCACGGCGCCCGTGGCGGGCACCGTCGGCCGTCTCGCGATCCCGGCGACCCAGCAGGTGGACGCCGGCGACCTCCTGGTGGTGCTGCAGTAAATTGACCGTCCGTCCCATCCGCCTGTTCGGCGACCCCGTCCTCCGTTCGCCTGCGGACCCGATCGCTCCGGCGGCACTCGGGTCGAGCGGGGTCCGCGACCTCGTGCAGGACCTGATCGACACCGTCAAGGAGCCCGGCCGCGCCGGTGTGGCCGCGCCGCAGATCGGTGTCGGACTCCGCGCGTTCTCGTACAACGTCGACGGCGAGGTCGGCTACGTCCTGAACCCCGAGGTCGTCGAGGTCTCGGGGGAGCCCGAGCTCATGGAGGAAGGGTGCCTGTCCGTCCCGGGGCTCGGCTACCCGACCCGACGGCACCCGTACGCCAAGGTCCGTGGCGTCGACGTCGACGGCGCCGAGGTGGTGCTCGAGGGCACCGGGCTGATGGCCGAGGCGCTGCAGCACGAGGTCGACCACCTGGACGGCACCGTCTACGTGATGACGCTCGAACCAGAGGTCCGACGGCAGGCGCTGCGGGACATCCGGGCGCAGGAGTGGTTCCACTGATCCGCAGGTCATGAGCACCTGCTCATGACACCCCCACGGGGGATTGTCGCTTTGTCCTGACGAAGAGGTACCGTATCCGCGTCGGCCTCCCACCGACGACCATCCCATCCCCCCAGGACTCCCGCATGACCAGTCAGACTGACGAGCTCAGCTCGCACCGCACCCGCACCAACCGTCGTCCGGCCGACACCACGGTCGCCACCGGTTCGACCGCCGTCCTCGACGCCCCCGCGACGGAGCAGTCGCCGGAGGCCTGAGCCCCGCGCGCACCTGCACGCCGCGCGCACGCACCCCGCGCGCACCTGGCGGAATCGGGCGTACCTGGTCGGAAGAAACGACCCGGTACGCCCGAAACGCCCCGGTACGCCGAGACGGCGGAGCGCTACCCGCGGCGCGCGCGACGCTCCTCGATGACGGGCGTCGCGGTCGTCTGCACCTTCGACCCCGAGTAGATGTGGTCGATGTCGGCCGCGAAGTCGTGCAGGATGACCGACCGCTTGATCGTCAGCTTCGGCGTCAGGTGTCCGGAGCCCTCCGTCAGCTCGGTGTCCAGGATCGTGAACGACCGGACCGACTCGGCTCGTGAGACCCGGCCGTTCGCGGTGTCGATCGCCTCTTGCACGGCGGTGAGCACGCGTTCGTCGTACGCGGCCTCGTGCGCGGAGAGCGCCGGGGTGATCCCGCGGCTCTCGCACCACCCCGGGAGCATCTCGCGGTCGAGCGTGACGAGGGCGGCGATGAAGGGTTTGCCCTCGCCGACGACCACGACCTGCCCGATGAGCGGGTGTTCGCGGACGCCGTCCTCGAGCGGTGCCGGTGCGACGTTCTTGCCGCTCGCGGTGACGATGAGTTCCTTGGCGCGTCCGGTCACCGTCAGGATGCCGTCGTCGTCGAGCCGCCCGAGGTCGCCCGTCCGGAACCAGCCGTCGTCGGTGAACGCCCGCTCGGTGGCCTCGTCGTTCCGCCAGTAGCGGTCGAACACGTCGACGCCGCGGATCAGGATCTCCTGGTCGTCGGCGATCCGGATCTCGACCCCGGGGAGTGCCGGGCCGACCGTCCCGATGCGCAGGTCCGCCGCACGGTTCACGGTGGCGGGCGCAGTCGTCTCGGTGAGCCCGTAGCCCTCGAGGATGAGCACTCCGATCGACCGGAAGAAGTGCGACAGCCGCGGCGAGAGCGGCGCCGAACCACTGACCGCGTACTCGGTGCGGCCACCGAGGGCGTTCCGGAGCTTCGCGTAGACGAGCTTGTCGAACAGCTTGAACTTCAGGCCGAGCAGGAGCGGGACCCGACCGGCGGCCAAGGCCTCGGAGTGGGCGACCGCGGTGTCCGCAGCGGCCCGGAAGATCTTCCCCTTGCCGCCGAGGTCGGCCTTCTGCTCGGAGGCGTTGTAGATCTTCTCGAACACCCGGGGGACCGCCAGCAGGAAGGACGGCTTGAACGACGACACGGCCTGCATGAGGTCCTTCGTGTCCGGCTCGTGGCCGACCAGTACCCCGGCGGACACGGACATCGCCGCGATGAAGCGGGCGAACACGTGGGCCATCGGGATGAAGAGCAGGGTCGAGGCGCCGTCCGCGACGACCTCGGGCATCGCGACACTGGCGTTCTCGACCGTCGCGGTGAAGTTGTCGTGCCGCAGGACGCACCCCTTCGGGCGTCCGGTCGAACCGGAGGTGTAGATGATCGTCGCGTCGTCGTGGCCGTGCACCGACGCCGTCCGCGCGTCGAGTTCGTCGTCCGTGACGTCCTCGCCGAGCCGGGTCAGGTCGTCGAGCCCGCCGCCGTCGATCGTCCAGTGCTGCCCGAGGTGCGGCAGGTCCGGGGCGATCGAGGCGACCCGACGCGCGTGCTCCTCCTGCTCGACGACGATCGCGACGGCCTCGGAGTCGGAGAGGATCCACCGGACCTGGTCGGGAGAACTCGTCTCGTAGACGGGGACGGAGACCAGTCCTGCCGTCCACACCGCGAAGTCGACGAGGGTCCACTCCAGGCGGGTGCGGGACAGGATCGCGACGTGGGCGCCGGGCTCGAGGCCGGCGGCGACGAAGCCCTTCGCGATGCCGCGGACCCGTGCGAGCACCTCGCCGGCGGTGATCGTCGTCCACGTGTCGCCGTGGCGCTGGGCCAGGATCGGACGCGACGGCGTCAGCCGGGCGCGGTCGCCGAGCAGCCGCGCTGCGGAGCCGTGGTCAGGAGCGACGGGGCCGCTCGTCCGACGCGAGGCGTGCCTCCCGGTCGGGACCTGACTGGCGCGTTCGGGTCGCTGATCGTTCACGGTGACTCCCTTGTCTGCCGGTTCGATTCGAGGGCGCCTCATCCTGCGAGGCGACGCAGCCAGCATAGGACGCGTCACCGGGCGTTCCGTGTGTTCGCGGTGAACCGGTAGGCTCTTGGACCGTGCACGCCATCGGAATCGACATCGGGGGCACCAAGATCGCGGGAGCGGTCGTGACGGAACTCGGCGAGATCATCGCCGAGGACCGCGTGGCCACCAACGCTGCGGACCCGAACGCCATGCTCGACGACGTCGTCTCGATGGTCGAGCGACTCAGCTCAGGACACGAGGTCGGCGCGGTCGGCGTCGCGGCCCCGGGCTTCATCGACGCCTCGCAGTCGATCGTCTACTACACGCCGAACATCCGGTGGCGGAACGAGCCCCTGCGCCAGAAGCTGCAGCAGCGCCTCGGCGACCTGCACATCACGGTCGACAACGACGCCAACGCCGCCGGGTGGGCCGAGTTCCGCTTCGGCGCCGGCCGGCTCGTCTCCGACATGACGATGCTCACCATCGGCACCGGTGTGGGCGGCGCCATCGTGACCGAGGATCGCCTGTTCCGCGGTGGGTTCGGAACCGGCGGCGAGATCGGCCACCTGCGCATCGTGCCGAACGGCCTGCCGTGCGGCTGCGGCGCGCGTGGCTGCATCGAGCAGTACGGTTCCGGCCGTGCCCTGCAGCGGATGGCGAACGACGTCGCCGACGCCGGCGGCATCGGCTCCGCGCTGGCCGACGCGCGCGAAGCCAACGGCGGCGAGCTCGACGGACACATCGTGGGCGACCTGATCCTGGCCGACGACCCGGGTGCCCTCGCGGCGCTCCGTCGCCTCGGCCGTCACCTCGGTGAGGCCTGCGCCTCGCTGTCCGCGGTGCTCGACCCACAGCTGTTCGTGTTCGGCGGCGGGGTCGCCAGCGCGGGGGACCGGCTGCTCGACCCGATCAAGCAGGCGTACCTCAACAACCTGCCGGCGCGTGGCTACCACCCCGAGCCGGACTTCGTGATCGCCGAGCTGGTGAACGACGCCGGAGTCGTCGGCGCCGCCGACCTGGCCCGCATCCACGCCCGCACGGCGTAACCGCGTACCGGCCCGCACGGCGTAGGGTCGCTCAGGCCCACCCCACCACCTGGAGTCGTCGATGACCTACTGGCTGCTGAAGAACTTCCTGCTCGGCCCGCTCATCCTCACCCTGTTCCGCCCGTGGGTGGTCGGCCGTGAGAACGTCCCCGCCAAGGGCCCGGTCATCTTCGCGTCCAACCACATTTCGTTCATCGACTCGGTGATCCTGCCGGCCGTGCTCGATCGGCGGCTGTCCTTCCTGGCGAAGAGCGACTACTTCACCGGGCGGGGGCTCAAGGGCTGGGCGACGAAGACGTTCTTCAACGCCATCGGCCAGCTGCCGATCGACCGCTCCGGCGGCAAGGCGTCCGAGGCCTCGCTCCGCACCGGCCTGCAGGTCCTGGCGCGCGGCGAGCAGCTCGGCATCTACCCGGAGGGAACCCGCAGCCCCGACGGCAAGCTCTACCGCGGTCGCACCGGCATCGCGCGGATGATCCTCGAGGGCCGGGTGCTCGTCGTCCCCGTCGCCATGGTCGGCACGCGTGAGGTGCAGCAGATCGGGCAGCGCTTCCCGAAGATCAAGCGCGTCGGCGTGGTGTTCGGCAAGCCGCTCGACTTCTCGCGCTTCCAGGGATTCGAGACCGACCGGTTCATCCTGCGCAGCGTCACCGACGAGGTCATGCACGAGCTCGCGGGGCTGAGCCGTCAGGAGTACGTCGACGTCTACGCGACGAGCGTCAAGGAACGCGCGAGCTCCGCACGCGAGGCAGTCATGCGGGAACGGAAGTCGTCGCCCGCACGTTAGGCTCTGATGGTCCCGGCACTCCGCCAGGACGCCCGTTCTGCCGCCTTCCGGCGGGCCAGGCGGGCCGCCCGCACAGAACACCGAGGTAACGCCCTTGTTCGAGTCGACCGACTTCGTCGCCCTGCAGGATCCGGACGTCATCGAGGGCCTCGACTATTGGCGCACCCTCCCCATCAAGCAGCAGCCCACGTGGCCCGACGCCGCGGCGGCCGAGGCCGCCTCGGCCGAGATCGCCACGCTGCCGCCCCTCGTCTTCGCGGGCGAGGTCGACAAGCTCCGCGAGCGGCTCGCCGCCGCCGCACAGGGCAAGGCGTTCCTGCTGCAGGGCGGTGACTGCGCCGAGACCTTCGCCGGCGCGACCGCCGACTCCATCCGCGACCGCGTCAAGACGATCCTGCAGATGGCCGTCGTCCTGACCTACGGTGCGTCGATGCCCGTCATCAAGATGGGCCGCATGGCCGGGCAGTTCGCCAAGCCGCGCTCGAGCGACTTCGAGACCCGCGGCGACGTCACGCTGCCCGCCTACCGCGGCGACATCGTGAACGGCTACGACTTCACGCCGGAGAGCCGGACGGCCGACCCGCGCCGCCTGGTGCAGGGGTACCACACGGCCGCGTCGACGCTGAACCTCGTCCGCGCCTTCACGCAGGGTGGCTTCGCCGACCTGCGCCAGGTGCACTCGTGGAACAAGGGCTTCGCGTCGAACCCGGCGAACGCCCGCTACGAGCACCTCGCCAAGGAGATCGACCGCGCGATCCGCTTCATGGACGCCTGCGGTGCCGACTTCGAGGCACTGAAGCACGTCGAGTTCTACGCGTCGCACGAGGGTCTGCTCATGGACTACGAACGCCCGATGACCCGCATCGACTCGCGGTCCGGTCTGGCCTACGACACCTCCGGCCACTTCATCTGGATCGGGGAGCGCACGCGTGACCTCGACGGTGCCCATGTGGACTTCCTGTCGCGGGTGCGGAACCCGATCGGCGTGAAGCTCGGCCCGACCACGAGCGTCGACGACATGAAGGCCCTGGTCGACAAGCTCGACCCGAACCGCGAGCCCGGCCGCCTGACGTTCATCACGCGCATGGGTGCCGGCAAGATCCGCGACGAGCTGCCCAAGCTGCTCGAGGCGATCAAGGGCATGGACGCCAACCCGCTGTGGGTCACCGACCCGATGCACGGCAACGGCCTGACCACGCCCACGGGCTACAAGACCCGTCGGTTCGACGACGTCGTGGACGAGGTCCTCGGCTTCTTCGAGGCGCACCGCCAGGTCGGTACGTACCCGGGTGGCATGCACGTCGAGCTCACCGGTGACGACGTCACGGAGTGCCTCGGCGGGTCGGAGCACATCGACGAGGCCACCCTCGCCACCCGCTACGAGTCGCTGTGCGACCCGCGGCTGAACCACATGCAGTCGCTCGAGCTCGCGTTCCTCGTGGCCGAGGAGCTCGGCGCGCACCCGCACGTGCGCGCGTAGCGCGCAGCGGTCGGGTCAGTCCCGCCAGAGCGACAGAACCCCGCGAACCGTTCGCGGGGTTCTGTCGCTTCCGCGTGCCGGACGGGAGGCCCGTGGCGGCCCTGCCCCGCGCCTCCCGTCCGCCGTGCCGGTTGCGTCCACCCCGCGCCCCGCGACGCGTTTCCCGCGCCGGTCCGCCAAAGCGACAGTGTGCCGCCGATGTTCGGCGGCACACTGTCGCTTTCGCGGGACCTTCGGCGGGACCGTGCGGACAGGTGTCGCTTCGGCGGACCGGACCGGACCGGCCGGGCTGCCCGACCGCCTACTGGTCGTAGGAGAGCGTGACCGTGTCGCCGCGGTACACCGTGGCTCCGGCACCCGGGTCGGTGCCGGTCACCGGCAGCGACGACTTCCAGTCGTAGAACCCGCACAGGATGTTCGTGCAGTCGGGCACGGAGACCTTGAGCCCGAGGCCCTCGAGGGTCGCGGTGGCCTCGTTGATGGTCGAGCCGACGACGCCGTCCTCGGGCAGGGTGATCGGCGTCGGGCCCTTCGACACGACGACGTCGATCGCGGTGCCGCGCACGGCGGGGGAGTCCTGCACCTCGGCGGAGACGATCTGCCCGGAGGGGACGTCCTCGCTGAACTCCTCGGTGCGGGCTCCGAGGATGAGGCCGACCGCGTCGAGCTCCGCGGAGGCCTGGTCGACGGTCTTGCCCACGACGTCCGGCACGGCGCCGAGGGACACCGTGAGCGTGACCGGGCCGGTCTCGCCGTAGGCCTTGACCGACGTCAGGTCGAGCGCTTTGCCGCCGGACGCGCGGCCGGTCGCCGCGATGACGGTGTCCTTCGCGGCGTCGGCCGAGAACTCGTACCGGTTGTCCTGCAGCTCGAAGTCGTCGTCGAGCGCGGCGGTGACGGTGGAGATCGGCTGCCCGACGATCGTCGGCAGCGCGATCATCTTCGGCCCGTTCGACACGACGAGCTGCACCGAGGTGCCCTTCTGCACCTCGCGCTTCGCGGCCGGCTTGGTGATGGACACCTGTCCCTTCGCGACGACGGCGTCGAACCGGGTTCCGGTCTTCGACGCCGCGTGCAGGCCCTGGGCTTCGAGCAGCTGCCGGGCCTGCGAGACCGACTTGCCCGTCACTTCGGGGATGCGCACGTTGCCGCCCGGCCCCGGCCCGAAGTACCAGCCGAAGCCCGCGCCGATGAGCAGGAGCACGACGAAGACCGACAGCGCGATCCAGCCGCGCTTGCGACGCTTCGCGGAGAGGTCGGCCAGGCGCTGTCCCGCGGGCGAGAGCACCCCGGGCTGCGCGCCCGTGCGGCGCGGGCCCGGACCGGTGTTGCGGTTCCGGGTCGTGGGACGCCCGCGGTCGGGGCTGTCGATGATCGCCGTGGCATCGGTGGCCGCCGGTGCGTCGGCGGCAGCAGCACGGGCACCAGCGGCAGCAGCACCGACACCGGCAGCGGTCCCGCGGCCGGACGGCAGGATGGCGGTCGCGTTCTCGGGCCGCAGCACGGCGGTCCGGTACTGGCCCGTGGCACGCTGCTGGTTGCCCGCCATGTGGTCGAGCATCTCGCGGGCATCGCGCGGGCGGTCCTCGGGGTCGCGGGCGGTCGACCAGGCGACGAGTTCGTCGAGCTCGGGCGGGACGCCGGACACCGCGGCACTCGGGACGGGCACCGTGTCGTTCGCGTGCTGGTAGGCGATCTGCATCGGCTGCTCGCCCTTGTAGGGCTGCTCGCCGGTGAGCATCTCGTAGAGCATGATGCCGAGCGCGTAGATGTCGCTGCGCGAGTCGGCGGCGCCACGGGTGACGAGCTCGGGGGAGAGGTACGCGATCGTGCCGAGCAGGGCGGCCCCGGTCGCGGTGTTCGCCGTCGTCGCCCGGGCCAGGCCGAAGTCGCCGAGCTTGATGCGGCCGTCGTCGGCGAGCAGGACGTTCTCGGGCTTCAGGTCGCGGTGCACGATGCCGGCGCGGTGGGCCGAGGCGAGACCAGCCAGCACGGCCCGCAGGATGTCGGTCGCCTGCTCGGGCGTCAGGGCGTGGTGCTCCTGCAGCAGGTCCCGCAGCGTGATGCCCGGGATGTACTCCATGACGATGTACGCGGTGTCGTCCTCGGCGCCCTGGTCGTAGACGCCGACCAGGTTCGGGTGGGACAGCCGCGCGGCGGACCGCGCCTCTTGGATGAAGCGCTCACGGAAGGCCTGGTCGTCGGCCAGGTGCCCGTGCATGATCTTGATCGCGACGCGTCGCTCGAGGCGGACGTCGGTCGCGAGGTACACGGTCGCCATGCCCCCGCGCGCGATGCGGGAGCGGACGCGGTACCGCTGATCGATCATGCGACCGATCATCGGATCCGTGGCGGCGTTGGTGGTCATCGGCGGCATTCTACGAATCGAGACTGCACGACACCGCACCGGCGCACCGGTCGTGACCCAATCTCGATCTTCCGGATGAGACTCAGAGGGTCGCCAGCCAGCCCTGGGCCGCGCTCGCCCAGTTGGCGTAGGCCTTGGGGTAGGCGGAGAGCTGCACGGCCTGGGCGGCGTCGGTGATGCTCATCGACGACCACCCGGGCACGTCGAGCAGCCCGCGGGTCTTGCCGACGTTCGGGTTGCTGCGACCGCCGAAGAACAGCTTCGTCGCGTACGCGGGGTCCTGCAGCTTCGCCGCGCTGCCCCAGCCCTGGCTCGGCCGCTGCTGGAACAGGCCGACCGAGTCGCGGTCGCCGTGGGGCAGGTTGCGCAGGCTCGACTCCTGCATCGCGGCGGCCAGCGCCACCACGATGCCGCGGTCGGACACCCCGAGGGAGCGGCCGACGGCGACGATGGTGGCCGCGTTCTGGCGCTGCTCGGCACTCAGTCCGACGGCGGCGCTCACCGCGGCACGCGACGGCGCCGCGGCGGTCGTCGCAGCAGTGCTCGACGACGGGATGACGAGGGTCTTGCCCGCGTAGATCGTGCTCGTGTAGGTCAGGCCGTTCGCCGACAGCAGCGAGGCGACGGAGACGTGGTGGGACGCAGCGATCGAGCCGATCGTGTCGCCCGAGGAGATCTTCACACTCGACTTCGACGAACCCGACGAGCCCGACGACCCCGACGACGCTGCGGCCGTGGACACCGAGCCGCCTCCGGACGAGCCGTGCGGCACCCGGAGCGTCTGACCGGGGTAGATCACGCTGCGCTGCGAGAGCTTGTTGGCGCTGAGGAGCGCCGTGGTCGACACGCCGACCCGCGACGCGATGCCGGACACGGTGTCGCCCGACTTCACGTGGTAGCTCGAGGTGCTCGACCCCGACCCGGACCCGGACGTCGATCCGGCGCTCGTGGTCGTGCGCGCCGTGGTCACCGCGGGCGTCGACGCCAGGTGCAGCGTCTGCCCGGGGTGGATGATCGTGTTCCAGCCGAGGCCGTTCCGCACCAGGACCTCCTGCGCCGACAGGCCGAACCGGGCGGCGATGCCCGAGACCGTGTCGCCCTGACGGACGGTGTAGGTCGTGGGGGCGGCTGCCTTCGTCGTCGCGGCGACCGTCGTGACGACGGTCTGCGACGGACGTGCGACCGCGGTGCCGAAGACCGGACGGTTGCCGACGTTGCGGTCCTGGTCGACGTGACGCTTGTGGTTCGAGTCCGCGTCGTCGTGTCGCGGTTCGGCGTGGGCGACCGGGCCGGTCAAGCCGGCGGTCACCGCGATCGTGCCCGCGAGGACGATGGGCATGGTCGCGAACCGGGCGGATCGTGCGCGCCGGGCGGCTTCGTCTGCAGCGTTGTCCACGGTTTCTCCTGATCTCGACTGTCCCGTGCGCGTGCATGCGCGCACTCACAGGTGGCACAACGCTGGCATGGTGTGATTCCCAAGTCAACCAGAGAGCCGGATGTGGTGCGTGTGACGAATGTGACGAACGTTGCGTACTCACTCGGGGCCCCGCTCTGGCACCATGGGCGTGTGAGTGCTGCACCCGTCGACGACCTCTCCCTCTCCGAGCGCTGGCTGACCGTCCCCGAACTGGTGGACCTGTTCAGCACCAGCCCCGGCCGGATCCACCGCCTGTTCGAGGAGAAGACCCTGCTGGCGGCCCGCGTCGGTGGTGTCCTGCGTGTGCCGAGCGAGTTCCTCGAGGACCGCGAGCCCATGCCCGAGCTGCGCGGCACCCTGACCGTGCTCAGCGACAACGGCTTCACCGACGACGAAGCCGTCCGCTGGATGCTCACGGTCGACGACTCGATGGGCGTCTCGCCCATCGCGGCGCTGCGCGCCGGTCGCAAGGCCGAGGTGCGTCGCGTGGCCCAGTCGCTGCTCTAGACGCGTTCCGGACGGACGGGAGGCCCGGTGCCAGCTGGCACCGGGCCTCCCGTCTGTCCTGGGGGTGCGTCTACGACGACCGGCGGCTGACCGTGTCGGCCAGCGACGCGAGCTGCTCCCGTGCCGACGGCGTCAGCGGCGACGCGTCGAGCGCCGCCTTCGCACGCTGCACGTGCCGGTCGATGGAACGCTCGACCGCGGCGACCGCACCGGACTCGGTGAGGGTGGCCCGGAGCATCTGCACCTGCTCCTCGTCGAGGTCGGGGTCGCCGAGGAGCTCGTCGAGCAGCTGCCGCGGGCCACTGGCCAGCGCCTTGCGGGCCGAGGCGATGAGCACGGTCCGCTTGCCCTCGCGCAGGTCGTCGCCGGCGGGCTTGCCGGTGACCTCGGGGTCGCCGAACACGCCGAGCATGTCGTCGCGCAGCTGGTAGGCGACGCCGAGGGGGAGCCCGAAGGCGCGGAGGCCCTCGAGCTGCGAGTCGCTCGCGCCGGCCACCAGCGCGCCGATGACGAGCGGTGCCTCGATCGAGTACTTCGCGGACTTGAAGACGATGACGCGCTGGGCGCGGAGCAGGTGCTCGGACTCGTCGATGACGGGCCAGGCGGTCTCTTCGTGCACGTCGAGGTACTGGCCCGCGGTGACGTCGAGGCGCATCGCGTGGAACTCCTGGCGCACGATGCGGGCGCGCACCGGGTCGAGGAGCGCGAGGCCCTCGTCGAACACCGAGTCGCTGAGGGACAGCAGCAGGTCGCCGAGCAGCAGCGCCGAGTTCGTGCCGTACTGCCCGCGGTCGCCGACGAAGCCGGACTCCTGGTGGAGGGACTCGAACCGGCGGTGTGCTGCGGGACGCCCACGGCGGGTGTCCGAGCGGTCCATGATGTCGTCGTGCACCAGGGCCGCTGCGTGGAAGACCTCGAGCGCTGCGGCGACCGTGACGATCGCCTCGGCCGTGGTCTGACGGGAGCCCTCCGCCAGCGGGTCGAACGAGCCCGAACGGCCCGCCACCGACTGCCATCCCCAGTAGCAGAACAGCGCCCGGAAGCGCTTGCCGCCGGACAGCAGATCTCGGGCGTACAGGTCGAACGGGGCGAGATCGGGGCTGATCGCGAGGAGCCGTTCACGCTGCTCGTCGAGTGCCCGGTCGATACGCGCCGATACGAGGTCCACTAATCGCGTACTCTCAGCCACAGTCCCTACCCTAGTGGAGCGGTTGGGACATAGAATCGGTCCACTCAACCGAGTGTTTTCCAGCCCGGTTGTTCAACCCCGCGTCGATCCCAGGAACAGAGGGAACCAAGATGCCGCTCTCGGAACAGGAGCAGCGCCTTCTCGAAGAGATGGAGCGCAGCCTCTACCAGAACGATTCCGATTTCGTGGCGCGTGTCACACGTCGACAGGGTCGTCCGACGTACACAGCCATCACGCTCGGAGTGCTCGGTGCACTCGCCGGCGTCGCGATCGTGATCGTCGGTCTCGTGATCAAGGCCCCGCTGCTGGGCATCCTCGGCTTCGTCGTGATGCTCGCCGGTGTGCTCTTCGCGTTGCGCCCGGGCATGCGTGCCCCGAAGGCGAAGCCCGCTCGGCCGGGTGCTCCGGCGTCCGGTGGTTCGGCTCGTCCGGCCAACGGCGGCGGCGGTGGCGGCGGGTCCTTCATGGACCGAATGAACGACCGCTGGGACAAGCGGAACGACCAGGGGCAGTAGCAGCCCTCCAGACTCCTCCCTCGTGACGGGGCCGGCCTTCGGGTCGGCCCCGTTTCGCGTTCCCGGGGCGGGCAGGATCGGGCGGGGCAGGTTCGTGTGCGCGCGAGTGGTCACGACATGCCGCGCGGTGGTTGCCCGGGGGCCACGAACTGTCGGATGTGGTCCGCGCGAGCGACGCTTCGTGACCACTCGGCGTCGCGGCGGCAGCGCGTCGTGACCGTGCGCTGACCGGCGGCCGGCCGTGGTGGAGCCGACCGTGAGCCTCGCCGCGCCACGGGACGCTCCACTGGCTGCGAAAGTCCTCCACTTTCCTCCACGGCCGCCACACCCGCCCAGATCCCCGGCACGACGGGCATCCGCCACCGCTGTCCGGGCTTCGGTGCTGCCGAAACGGCCCCAAAAGGGGTGCCACGGGGCGAAAAGGGAGCGGAATCCTGGCCGAGGGGAGGGCAGTGGAGTAAAGTGGGGCTTGCAACGGTCCGGTGGAGCGGAGGGGAGGCCCGACGTGCTGCTCGGTACTCATGCCCCGAAGCTCGACGAGAAGGGTCGCGTGATCCTCCCCGCCAAGTTCCGGGACGAACTGTCCGGGGGACTCGTGATGACCCGCGGCCAGGAACGCTGCGTCGTGGTCTTCAGCGCCCGGACGTTCGAGGAACTCCACGAACGCATCCGGACCGCACCGATGACGTCGAAGCGCACCAGGGACTACATGCGCCTGTTCCTCTCGGGGGCCAGCGCTGAACAGCCCGACAAGCAGAACCGCGTGACGATCCCGCAGAACCTCCGTGAGTACGCGGGGCTCGAACGGGACCTGACGGTCATCGGCAGCGGTGACCGTGCCGAGATCTGGTCGACCACCGCGTGGGAGGCCTACTACGCCGAAGCCGAAGAGGCGTTCGCCGACAATGACGAGGAGGTGATCCCGGGGATCTTCTGATCCGTGGATCGGGACTCCCAGCCGTGAAGCCCTGACATCACTTCCCCGATGTCAGGTCGCATGGATGGGGATCCGGACCCGCGGCCCGGAAGACGAGGGGCTGCACATGGCCGACAACGACAACGGGACACCACACTTCCCGCACACGCCGGTGATGCTCGAGCGCATCGTCGACCTGTTCACGCCGACGCTCGAGGGACCGGGCAAGGTCGTCGTCGACGCCACGCTCGGCATGGGCGGACACTCCGAGGGGCTGCTCGAGCGGTTCCCGGACCTGACGCTGATCGGTCTCGACCGTGACACCGACGCCCTCGGCATCGCGGGGGAGCGCCTGGCCCGCTTCGGCGACCGCGTCCGCCTGGTGCACACCGTGTACGACGGCATCGTCGACGCGATCGAGGGCGAGGGCTTCCGTCAGGTCGACGGCGTGCTGTTCGACCTCGGGGTCAGCTCGCTGCAGCTCGACCGGGCCGAGCGCGGCTTCGCGTACAGCCAGGACGCCCCGCTCGACATGCGCATGGACCGGACCGAGGGGCAAACCGCCGCCGACGTCCTGGCCACCTACGACGAGGGCGAACTGCGCCGCATCTTCCAGCGCTACGGCGAGGAGAAGCTCGCCGGCCGCTACGCCCGGGCCATCGTCGACCGCCGCGCGAGCGTGCCGTTCGAGATGTCGGGCGACCTGGTGCAGGTGCTCCACGACGCGACCCCGGTCGCGATCCAGCGCCAGGGCCACCCCGCGAAACGCGTGTTCCAGGCGCTCCGCATCGAGGTGAACGCCGAACTCAGCGTCCTCGAACGCGCGATCCCGGCGGCGCTCGACGCCATCGCGGTCGGCGGTCGCATCGTCGTGGAGTCGTACCAGTCGCTCGAGGACCGCATCGTCAAGCGGGCACTGGTGGCGCGCACGAAGTCGAGCGCCCCTGCTGGGCTGCCGGTCGAGCTCCCCGAGCACGCCCCCACCTTCTCCCTGATCGTCAAGGGCGCCGAGCTGGCCGACGAGGCCGAGCGCGCCGCCAACCCCCGAGCAACACCCGTGCGCCTGCGCGCGGCCGAGCGGATCCGGAAGTGACATGAGCACGAACCTCGCACTCGTCGACCCCGCCGTCGTCCCGTCCCGCGCCCCGCGCCCGGACCGCCAGAGCCGACCGGAGCTCGTCGAGGTCACACCGACCGCGGCCCAGCGCCGTGCGCGGCCCCGCATCGGCTACGCCGTCACCGCGGTCGTCGCGCTCGGCATCCTGCTGCTCGCCCAGCTCGGCATCAGCATGGTGCTCAGCCAGGGGGCCTACACGCTGAGCGCCCTCGGCACGGAGCAGACGAACCTCTCCCGCACGCAGCAGTCGCTCTCCGAGGAACTCCGGGTGCTCGACTCGCCGCAGAACCTGGCCCGCAACGCGCAGTCGCTCGGGATGATCGCCAACTCCACGCCGGTGTACCTCGACCCCAAGACGGGCCGGGTGTACGGCACGCCGACGCCCGCGGTCGCCGACCCGGCCACGGCGAGCACGGAGAACCAGGTGCCGAACTCCCTGCTGAACGACGTCCCCCTCGCCGCGAAGCAGGGCGACACATCGACGAGCAAGGAGACGGGCTCGACCACCGGCAGCGCCAGCACCGCCGGCAGCGCCGACGCGAAGGCCGATGACGCCGCCGACAGCGCGACGAGCAGCACGGCCGGCAGCGCCGCGTCTGAGAAGACGAGCGGCGCCAGCGCGTCGGACGGGGGTTCCTCGAAGTCCTCCGTAGAGTCCGACGCGAACCAGCTCCAGGCGCCCTCCACCCGGTGACCTGCGGGTCTGAACCACCCTCAGCACCATCCGGGAAGGACCGCACCGCGTGACGAAGACGATCCGCAACCGCCGACTGCGCTACAGCATCGTGATGATCGCCGTGATCGCCCTGGTGGGTGTCTTCGTGGTCCGCCTCGTCGACATCCAGGTCGTGCAGGCCTCGGCCCTCAACGAGCAGTCGACCCAGAAGCGCAGCATCCCGGTGACGATCTACGGCACCCGCGGGTCGATCGTCGACCGCAACGGCACGGAACTCGCCGACAGCGTCACCCGGTACAACATCACCACCGCCCCGCGCCTGGTCAAGAAGTTCAAGGGCAAGCTCGGCGGGACCCGGGTCAAGGACATCAGCGTGTCGACGGCGCTCACCGCCCTGGCGAAGGCCTCGGGTGGCGACGTCGCGACCATGCGGAAGAACATCGCCGCGAACCCGAAGTCGGACTTCGCCTACCTGGTCAAGGGCCTCGACGTGAAGCACTACGAGGCGGTCACCGACCTCGGCATCCCCTGGATCTACAAGGAGCAGCAGGCGTCGCGGGTCTACCCGACGGGTGCGACCACGGGCAACGTCACCGGCTTCATGGGCACCGACGGCGCACAGGCCGGCCTGGAGTACGCCTACAACAAGTGCCTCGCGGGCACGAACGGCTCGGAGACGTACGAGCGCGGTGAGGACGGCGTCCAGCTGCCGGGCAGCACCGTGACGAAGAAGCAGGCCAAGGACGGCGGCACGCTCGTCACGACGATCGACAGCGACCTGCAGTACATGGCGTTGCAGACCATCGCCTCTGCCTCGAAGACCCTGCAGGCCGAGTCCGCGACGGCCACGGTCACGAACGTCAAGACGGGTGAGCTGCTCGCGGTCGCCGACTACCCCACCGTCGACCCGAACGACGTGGACGCCACCACCGACAAGGGGGCATACGGTTCCCGGGCGCTCACAGCGAGCTACGAGCCCGGATCGACGATCAAGGCCGCCATCGCCGCGGCCCTGATCGACCAGGGCAAGTCGAGTCCCACCGACCAGGCGGTCGTGCCCTACTCGCGCACCTTCCCCTGGGGTGGCACGATCCACGACTCCGAGTTCCACGAGACCGAGAACCTGACGCTGACCGGCATCCTGCAGAACTCGTCGAACGTCGGCATCACCGAGCTCGGGTCGCGCCTCACCGCGCAGCAGCGGTACGACTACATGCAGAAGTTCGGACTGTTCGAGCCGGAGTCGGCGATCGACTACCCGGGCCAGCCGTCGATGGACTACGGCTCGAGCCCGAACTGGGACCAGCAGACGAACATCAACTCGATGTTCGGCCAGGGCATCTCGACGACCGCGGTCCAGGTCGCCAGCGTGTTCCAGACCATCGCGAACGACGGTGTCCGGATCCCGCTGCACTTCGTCAAGGGCTGCACCACCTCGGACGGCAAGACGATCGACGCGCCCGACGTGCAGAAGCAGCGCGTCGTGTCCGCCGACGCTGCGACCCAGGTCACCGACATGCTCCAGAGCGTGGTCACGGGCGGCACGCTCGTGGGCATGAAGCCGATCTCGGGCTACAACATCGCCGCGAAGACCGGTACCGCCGAGGTGGCCGAGGGCTCGAAGGGCTACGGCGGTCAGCGCATCACCTCGGTGGCCGGAATGGCACCCGCCGAAGACCCCCAGTATGTTGTCACGGTGACGTTCACGAAGCCGCAGACCAACAAGTGGTCGAGCGGAGCGGCTCCGGCGTTCCGCACACTCATGTCCCAGGTGCTCGAGAAGTACCGAGTAGCCCCCTCCGCGTCCGAGGCGAAGCTCTACCCGTCCACGTGGTGAGGAAGAAGGAACACTTGTCCGCACGGATCCCCCCGGTCCTCCGGCCCGAACACCCGACCCCGAGGGCGGTCGCCGAGCTCGCGAACGCGTTCGGCCTCCGCGTCGTCGGTTCCCTCGACACCGTCGAGACGACCGGTGTCACGCTGAGCGCCGCCGAGGTGCAGCCGGGTGACGTCTTCGTCGGCGTGCACGGTGCGAACCGGCACGGCGCGGAGTTCTCCACCGAGGCCGCCGAGCGCGGTGCCGTCGCCGTCCTGACCGACGACGCGGGCGTGGAGAGCGCACGAGCGGCCGGTCTGCCGGTCCTCGTCGTCGACGACCCCCGTGCAGCCCTGGGCGACGTGTCCGCCTGGGTCTACCGCACCCACCCGGACGAGGCCACCGACCTGCCGCAGCTGTTCGCCGTCACCGGCACGAACGGCAAGACGAGCACGTCGTACATCCTCGAGGGGATCCTCAAGCAGCTCGGCCTGGTCACCGGCCTGAGCTCGACCGCCGAGCGCCACATCGGCACGCTCAGCGTGACGAGCCGTCTCACCACGCCCGAGGCCAGCGAGATGCACGCGCTCCTCGCCCGGATGCGCGAGAGCGAGGTGCGCGCGGTCGCCGTCGAGGTGAGCGCGCAGGCCCTCAGCCGTCACCGGGTCGACGGCATCGTCTTCGACGTCGCGGCCTTCACGAACCTGTCGCACGACCACCTCGACGACTACGCCGACATGGAGGAGTACTACCAGGCGAAGCTCCCGCTGTTCCAGCCCGAGCACGCCCGTCGCGGCGTCGTCTCGCTGGACACCGACTGGGGCCACCGCGTGGTGCAGGACTCCCGCATCCCGGTCACGACGATCACGGTGCACCCGGACGTCGAGGCCGAGTGGCACGTCGACATCGTCGAGGCGCACGCCGCGTACACCGAGTTCCGCCTGACCGGTCCCGAGGGCCGCGAGCTCACCACCCGTGTGCCCTTGATCGGCTGGCACATGGCCGCGAACGCCGCACTGGCGATCGTGATGCTGGTCGAGGGCGGTTTCGAGCTCGGTGCCATCGCGCACGCGCTCGACAGCAACCACCGCCGCTACCCGGACGAAGACGACCGCGACGAGCACGAGGCCCGAAGCGACCGCGACGGCGCCGTGCGCCGCGTGTCCGCCATCGAGTGCTACCTGCCCGGCCGGACCGAGCGTGTCTCGGGCGAGCACGGCCCGAGCGTCTACGTCGACTTCGGCCACAGCGCCGACGCGTTCGAGAACACCCTCGCGGCCGTCCGGCAGTTCACGTCCGGCAAAGTCCTCATGCTGTTCGGCGCCGACGGCGACCGCGACACCACGAAGCGCGGCGACATGGCCCGCGTCGCGGCGGCCGGCAGCGACATCCTCGTCGTCACCGACCACCACCCCCGCTTCGAGGACGCCGCGTCGATCCGGAAGACCCTGGTCGACGCCGCGCGCGAGGCGTTCCCGGACCACGAGCTGCACGAGGTGAGCCCGCCCGAGGCCGCCATCCGCTTGGCCGTCGGTCTGCTCGGTGAGGGCGACTCGATCCTCTGGGCCGGCCCGGGCCACCAGGACTACCGCGACATCGCCGGTGTCCGCACCCCCTACTCGGCACGCGACGAGGCCCGTCAGGCCCTGCGCGAAGCCGGTTGGGAGCCGAACTCCGGTCCGGCCGAGGACCTCCGATGATCGCGCTCACCCTCGCCGAGATCGCCACCGCGGTCGGCGGCGAGCTGATCGGTGGTGCCCAGGCGACCGACGTCGCCGAGCCCGGCGACCTGGTGGTGGAGGGCTCGGTCGAGACCGACTCGCGCCTGGTCCGCCCCGGCAGTGTCTTCTTCGCCCTGCCCGGCGAGGTCACGGACGGGCGCCGCTTCGTGCCCGCCGCGACCGAGGCCGGTGCCGCGCTGGTCATCACTCCCGAGCGCGTCGAGACCACCGCGCCGCAGATCGTCGTCGCGGACGGCTACGCAGCCCTCGCCGCGCTCGCGCACGAGGTCGTCACCCGGGTCCGGATGGCATCCGCCGACCGCGTCGACGCCGAGGGGCGTCCGGCACCGCTCAAGGTCGTCGGCATCACCGGCTCGAACGGCAAGACGAGCACGAAGAACATGCTCCGGACGATCCTCGAGCAGCACGGCGAGACCGTCGCGCCCCAGGGGTCCTTCAACAACCACGTCGGGGCACCGATCTCGATGCTCCGGGTCAAGTACGAAACCCGGTTCCTGGTCGTCGAGATGGGGGCCAGCGGCGTCGGCCACATCGCGGCGCTCGTCCGCATCGCCGAGCCGGACGTCGGTGTCGTGCTCAAGGTGGGTCTCGCGCACGCTGGCGAGTTCGGCGGCATCGAGGCGACGCAGCGCGCGAAGTCCGAGATGGTCACCGACCTGCCTGCCTCCGCGACCGCACTGCTCAACGTCGACGACGACCGGGTCGCGTCGATGCGCGACCTGACGGCCGCCCAGGTGGTCGGCTTCGGCACGTCGGCGGGTGCCGACTACCGCATCACCGGCATCGAGACGGACCGCAGCGGCACCCGCTTCACCCTCACCGCGCCTCCCGTCCGCCAGGAAGGTGACCGTTCGGCGGACGGGACCCAGCCTGGAGGCCCGGATCACGTGGACGTGCGCCTCGCGATCCTGGGTGAGCACCACGCGATGAACGCGGCCGCCGCCCTGACGGTCGCCCACCGCTGGGGCGTCCCGCTCGCCGACGGCGCCGCGGCGCTCGCGTCGATGACGCGCGCCGAGCGCTGGCGCATGGAGCTGCTGCAGGGCGGCCCCGAGGGTGTCACCGTGATCAACGACGCCTACAACGCGTCGCCGGACTCGACCGCAGCGGCGCTGCGGACCCTGGCGCAGATCGTGCGCCCGGGGGAGCGGACCGTCGCCGTGCTCGGCGAGATGGCCGAGCTCGGCGAGTTCTCGACCGAGGAGCACGACCGCATCGGTCGGCTCGTCGTCCGTCTCGGCATCGGTCAGCTCGTGGTCGTCGGCCGCGGCGCGATGCCCATCCACCAGGCAGCCACCCTCGAGGGATCGTGGGACGGCGAATCGGTGTTCATCGAGGACGTCGACGACGCCGTCCGGTCACTCCAGGACATGCTCCGCCCCGGCGACGTGGTCCTGGTCAAGTCCTCGAAGTCGGCCGAACTGCGATTCCTCGGCGACCGCCTCGGAGGTGTCACCGAATGATCGCGCTCCTCATCGCCGGCGCTACGTCGCTGGTGTTCACGTTGCTGCTCACCCCGTTCTTCATCAAGCTGTTCCACCGTCTCGGGTGGGGGCAGTTCATCCGTGACGACGGTCCGCAGTCGCACCACACCAAGCGCGGCACCGCGACGATGGGCGGCATCGTCCTCATCATCGGCGCCGTGATCGGGTACTTCGTCGGCCACCTGGTCGGACGTGACTCGATCACCCTGTCCGGCCTGCTCGTGCTGTTCCTCATGGTGGGGCTGGGCTTCGTCGGGTTCATCGACGACTTCCTCAAGGTCCGGCGCCAGCGGAGCCTCGGGCTCGGCGGGTGGGCCAAGGTCCTCGGCCAGGTCATCGTCGGCGTCATCTTCGCCACGGTCGCCCTGGTCGTGCCGACGTCGAACGGCAAGCCCCCGGCGTCGACCATGATCTCGGCGATCCGTGACATCCCGTGGCTCGACTTCATGGCGCTCGGCACGGTCATCGGCACCGTGCTGTTCCTGGCCTGGATCGTGCTGCTCACGGTGTCGACGTCGAACGGCGTCAACGTCGCGGACGGGCTCGACGGTCTCGCGACCGGCTCGAGCATCCTGGCGATCGGCTCGTACGTCATCATCGGCTTCTGGCAGTCCAACCAGATCTGCGGCGGCGCCCGTCTCGACTCGAACACCGCACACGCCTGCTACACGGTGTCGAACCCGCTCGACCTCGCCGTGGTCGCGGCCGCGGTCTGCGGTGGGCTCATCGGGTTCCTCTGGTACAACACCTCGCCGGCGCAGATCTTCCTCGGCGACACCGGTTCGCTCGGCCTCGGCGGCGCGCTGGCGGGTCTCGCGATCCTCAGCCGCACCGAGCTCCTGCTCATCCTGATCGGTGGCCTGTTCTTCATCGTCACCGGCTCGGTCATCCTGCAGCGGGCGTACTTCAAGATCACCCACGGCAAGCGGATCTTCCGGATGAGTCCGCTGCACCACCACTTCGAGCTGAAGGGGTGGGCCGAGGTGACGGTCGTCGTCCGGTTCTGGATCATCGCGGGGCTCTTCGTCGCCGCGGGGGTCGGCCTCTTCTACCTCGAATGGATCGCACGCGTTGGTTGACCCGGTGTCCTCGTCCTCCCGCCTCCAGTCCCTCGACAGCTGGTACTCCGAAGGGTGGAAGGGCCTGAACGTCGCCGTGCTCGGGCTCGGCGCGACCGGGTTCTCGGTCGCCGACACCCTGGTCGAGCTCGGCGGTGCGGTCACGGTGTACTCGTCCGACGCGCCGTCGGACAGCGTCGACCTGCTCGACGTCATCGGTGCGCGCTTCGTGCAGACGCCGCTCGACACCGTGCCGGCCGCGCTGCAGGAGCAGGCACCGGACGTCGTCATCGTGTCGCCCGGCCTGCCGCCGCACAACGCGACCGTTCAGTGGTCCGTCCAGAACAGCACGGTCTGGGGCGACATCGAGCTCGCCTGGCGCGTGCGCGACAAGGTCGTGCGCGGTCCGGTCGCGGCACCGTGGATCACGATCACGGGCACGAACGGCAAGACCACCACGACGCAGCTCACGACCGCGATGTACGAGGCCGGCGGCCTGCGTGCCGTGGCCTGCGGCAACATCGGCGTGCCGGTGCTCGACGTCGTCCGCGACCCGGACGGCTACGACGTGCTCGTCGTCGAGCTCTCCAGCCACCAGCTGCACTACATGGCGACCTCAGGCGACGGCGCGGTCGTGCCGCTCGCGAGCGCCTGCCTGAACATCGCCGACGACCACCTCGAGTGGCACGGCTCCGCCGCGGCGTACCGCGCCGCGAAGGCCAAGGTCTACGAGCGCACCGTGATGGCGTGCGTCTACAACACCGCCGACGACGTCACGCGCGACATGGTGCAGGACGCCGACGTCGTCGAGGGCTGCCGTGCCGTCGGCTTCACGCCGGGGGTGCCCGCGCCGGGGGACGTCGGCATCGTCGAGGACGTCCTGTGCGACCGCGCCTTCAACGACGACCGTCGGAACAGCGCGCTCGAGCTGTCGACTCTCGCCGACCTCGAGGTCGCCGGGCTCGCCAGCCCGCACATGACGATGAACGTCCTGGCCGCCGCGGCCCTCGCCCGTGCCGGCACCGTCCAGCCGAGTGCGATCCAGTCCGCCGTCCGGGCCTTCCGCGCCGACCACCACCGCACGGAGCTCGTGGCCGAGTCGGCCGGCGTCGCGTGGGTGGACGACTCGAAGGCCACGAACCCGCACGCCGCCACCGCCTCGCTCGCCTCGTTCGACACCGTGGTGTGGATCGTCGGCGGCCTGTTCAAGGGCGTCGACGTCGACGGGCTCGTCGCACGCTTCGGCCCCGAGGTCCGTGCCGTCGTCGTGATCGGCACCGACCGGACCCCCGTCCTGGAGGCATTCGCGCGACACGCGTCCGGGGTGCCGGTGCTCCAGGTGGAGACGACGGACACTGATCAGGTCATGCCCGAGGCGGTCCGGCATGCCGCATCGGTCGCGAGGCCGGGCGACACGGTCCTCCTCGCCCCGGCGGCTGCGTCGTTCGACCAGTTCGGCTCCTACGCCGACCGGGGGCGTCGTTTCGCGGCGGCGGTCCACGAGCACCTGGGAGGCAACGCCGATGGCGACGACGGATCTTCCGAACAGTCGTAGCACGCCGGCGACGGGCAACCCGCGTCGCACGAACGGCGCACTCGTCGCCGTCAAGAACGTCTTCGTCGCCGAGTCCAGCACCTTCTACACGATCCTCGGCGTCACGCTCTTCCTGGTCGTCTTCGGCGTCGTAATGGTCCTGTCGTCGTCGAGCGTCGAGCAGTACGCCGCGACGCACGACTTCTTCGGCGCAGCGTCCCGCCAGGGTCTGTACGCGGTCCTCGGCATCCCGCTCATGCTCGTCGCGAGCCGAATCCCGACACGGCTGTGGCGGAAGTGGGCGATGCGGTTGCTCGGTGCCGCCCTCGTCCTGCAGCTGCTCGTGTACACACCGCTCGGCATCGACGTCCAGGGCAACCGGAACTGGATCGGCATCGGCTCGTTCACCGCGCAGCCGTCCGAGGTCGTCAAGCTCGGCCTGGTGCTCGGCATCGGCGCGATCATGTACGTCAAGCGCGACAAGCTCGACGACTGGAAAGAGGTGTTCATCCCGATCGGGATCGCCTCGCTCCTGTCGCTCGGCCTCGTGATCCTCGGTGGCGACCAGGGCACCGCGATGATCATGCTCATCCTGGTCCTCGGCGCGCTCTACGTCGGCGGGGCCCGCGCCCGCCACCTGCTCGTCGGCCTGGCGGCGATGGCGGTCATGCTGCCGTTCGTCACGATGGCGTCGTCGTCCCGTCAGGTGCGCATCAGCGCCTGGCTGTCCGGCTGCACCGACTCCAACCAGTACGCCGACCTGTGCTGGCAGCCCGTGCACGGCATGTGGGCGCTGGCGTCCGGTGGCGTGTTCGGCGTCGGACTCGGCAACTCCAAGGCGAAGTGGTCGTGGCTGCCCGAGGCGGACAACGACTACATCTTCGCGATCATCGGCGAGGAACTCGGCCTGATCGGCGCCGTCGTCGTGCTCGCACTGTTCGTCGTGCTCGCCGTCGGCATGATCAAGATCATCCGGCAGTCCCGCGACCCGTTCGTGAAGACCGTCACGGGCGGCATCCTGGCGTGGATCATCGGCCAGGCGCTCGTGAACATCGCCGTGGTGCTCGGCCTGCTGCCGGTCCTCGGCGTCCCACTGCCGCTGATCTCGGCCGGCGGGTCCGCGCTCATCATGACCCTGGTGGCGATCGGCGTCGTGCTGTCGTTCGCCCGAGACCTGCCCGGGAAGAACGACCCGCGCACCACGAACCCGCCCCTCGACAGCACCACCACGAACGGACGACTCCGGTGAGCAAGTACCTCTTCGCCGGCGGGGGCACCGCCGGACACGTCAACCCCCTGCTCGCGGTCGCTGACCGGCTGACCGAGCGCGAGCCGGATGCCGAGGTCCTCGTCCTGGGCACCGCCGAGGGCCTCGAGTCCCGCCTGGTGCCGATGCGCGGCTACGAGCTCCTGACGATCCCGCGCCTGCCGTTCCCCCGGAAGCTGAACGGCGCGGCCCTGCACTTCCCCCAGCGCTTCGCCGCGGCCGTCAAGCGCACCGAGCAGATCATCCGCGAGCGCGAGGTCGAGGTCGTCCTCGGCGTCGGCGGCTACGCGGCGGCACCGGCGTACATCGCGGCCCGGCGCACCGGCACCCCGATCGTCGTGCACGAGCAGAACGCGAAGCCGGGGTTGGCGAACCGCCTCGCCGCGTTCCTCACCGAGCACGTCGGCCTGACCTTCTCGAACACCCGACTGCGGCACGGCCGGGTCGTCGGCATGCCGCTCCGGCGCGAGATCGAGTCGCTCGACCGCCGTGCCAGTCGTGCCGAGGCCCTCGCCGAGTTCGGGCTCGACCCGGCTCGCCCGGTGCTCCTCGTCACGGGTGGTTCCTCGGGCGCCCGAAGCATCAACCGCACGATCAACAAGTCCGCGGCGACCATCTTGGGTGCCGGCTGGCAGGTCCTGCACGTCGTCGGCGCCGCGTCGGACATCGGTCCGAGCGACCTCGACGGCTACCACGTGCTCGCCTACTGCGACCGGATGGACCTGGCGTACGCGGCGAGCGACTTCGTCGTGTCCCGCTCCGGCGCCGGCATGGTCTGCGAACTCACCGCGGTCGGGCTGCCGAGCGTGCTCGTGCCGTACCCTGTCGGCAACGGCGAGCAGCGGCACAACGCGAAGGACGTCGTCGACGCCGGGGGAGCCGTGCTCGTGGCGGACGGGGAATTCGACCCCGACTGGGTGACGTTCCAGCTCCTGACGATCCTGCAGGACCGGGCCCGCATCGCGGACATGACGGTCCGGGCGGGCAGCGTCGGACACCGCGACGGCGCGGACCGGATGACCGACCTCGTCCTGGACGCAGCACGAGGCACCGCACGAGGCAACGGCGCCGCCAGCACCACGGAGGAACCATGACCATCAAGCCGGACCTGACGCAGCCGATCCCGGAGGACCTCGGCACCGTGCACTTCGTCGGCATCGGCGGCGCCGGCATGAGCGGCATCGCCCGGATGTTCCTCGCTGCCGGTCACCGCGTGACGGGCAGCGACTCCCGCGAGACCGAGACGACGGGCATCATGCGCGACCTCGGCGCCGCGGTGCACATCGGCCACGACGCCGCGAACGTCGGTGACGCGGACACGATCGTCGTCACGAGCGCGCTGTGGCCGGACAACCCCGAACTGCTCGAGGCGCAGCGCCGCGGCCTGCCGGTGCTGCACCGGTCCCAGGCCCTCGCCGCCCTCATCGCCGAGCACCGCCTCGTCGCGGTCGCCGGCGCGCACGGCAAGACCACCTCGACCGGCATGATCGTCACCGCGATGGTCGAGCTCGGCCTCGACCCGAGCTTCGTCAACGGCGGCGTCATCCAGTCGCTCGGCACGAGCTCGGCACCGGGCTCGAGCGACCTGTTCGTGGTCGAGGCCGACGAGTCCGACGGTTCGTTCCTGCTCTACGACGTCGCCGTGGCCCTGATCACGAACGTCGACGCCGACCACCTCGACCACTACGGCAGCGAGGAGGCCTTCACCGAGGCGTTCGTCGAGTTCGCTGCGAAGGCGAGCGAGCGCGTCGTCATCTCGAGCGACGATGCCGGCGCGAAGACCGTCACAGCGGGCATCCGCGCGCGTGCCGACGCCCCCGAGGTCGTCACCTTCGGCGAGGCCGTCGACGCCGACGTGCGCATCGAGCGGATCATCGAGTCCGCGGGCGTCGAGGTCGCGTTCCGCGCCGGTGGCGAGGCACACCACCTGACCCTGCGCGTGCCGGGCCGGCACAACGCGATCAACGCCGTCGGCGCCTTCGCGGTCCTGACCGGTCTGGGCGTGAGCGCCGCCGACGCGATCCGCGGGCTCGAGGCCTTCGGCGGCACCCAGCGCCGCTTCGAACTGCACGGTGTCGAGCGCGGGGTGTCGGTCTACGACGACTACGCGCACCACCCGACCGAGGTCGCCGCGGCGCTCAAGGCCGCCCGCAACGTCGTCGGCGACGGCCGCATCATCGCCATCCACCAGCCCCACCTGTACTCGCGCACCCGTCTCATGGCCGGTGACTTCGCGCGGGTCTACGAGGAGCTCGCCGACCACACGGTCGTCCTCGACGTCTACGGCGCGCGCGAGGACCCGGAGCCCGGGGTCACCGGTGCCCTGGTGCAGGAACGCTTCGCCGACCAGTCCCGCGTGGAGTTCCTGCCGGACTGGGACGAGGCCGCCGCCCGTGCCGCCGCGGTCGCCCGCGACGGCGACATCATCATGACGCTCAGCTGCGGTGACGTGTACCGGATCATCCCGCAGGTGCTGGGAGCGTTGGGCCGGTGAGGCGACCCGAGGGGTTCGACGAGGGGGACGCCCGCAGGGACGCCCCGGTCGAGGGCGCCGACGCGCCCCGGCAGCGTCGTGGCCCCTCGATGCCGCGGCTCCCGTTCCGCGGGCGCACACCCGACGACCGGGAGGCCCGTCCCGCGTCCGACGCGTCGGCTGCGGTCGACGAGGCCCCGGCCGTCACTCCCGCACCCGGTTCCTCCGGATCGCGCCCCCCAGCGGTCGGTGCGCCCCCGAGCACCGGGGCGCGACGGCCGTACGCGGGCGCGGAACCGACCACCGATGCCGCAGACTCGACGCGCGACCGCGTCGGCGCCCTCGCGGGCGCGGCCGGCCGCCGCGTCGGCGCCGGCTTCGGCGCCGTCGCCGACCGCCTGCGCGAGTACACACCGGACGAGGAGCACCGCGACCCGCGCCCCGACGCGGGCAACGCGCCCCGAGGAGACGGGGCGCGACGACCGTCCGGGGGCGCGGCGGGCAGTGCACGCGAGCACGACGCGACCGTGACCGACGTGCTCGACGCTGGGAGTGCCTCCCGGCCGGTCCAGCACGACGACGCACCCATCGGTGCCGGCGTCCGCGCTGCCGAGACCGCGCGTGAGGCGCGCATCGCGAAGCGTCGCCGTCGCCTGCTCGAGCGGGCCGAGGTGCGGCGGTTCACCCGGCGCAGTCGCCACCGTCGCGCCGCGTGGATCACCGCGGCCGGCATCGTGCTCGTGCTCGGCGTCTCGATCCTGGTGGCGGTGTTCTCGCCGCTGATGGCCCTGCAGACGATCGAGGTCAAGGGCACCAACCGCGTCGACGAGACCGCGCTGCGGCAGGCCCTGTCCGACCAGATCGGCACCCCGCTCGCGCGGCTCGACTTCGACGAGATCAAGCAGGACATCGCCGGCTTCCCGCTCATCGAGAGCTACGTGACCGAAGAGGCCCCGCCGCACACCCTCGTCGTGACGGTGACCGAGCGCACGCCCGTCGTGGCCGTGAAGTCCGGCAGCTCGTTCGACCTCGTCGACCCGGCCGGCATCGTCGTGCAGTCGTCGCCGCAGCGTCCGGCCACCATGCCGCTCGCCGACATCGCCCGTGCGCGCCTCGGGTCCTCGAGCTTCCGCACGATGACCGAGGTCGTGCTGGCGCTGCCGTCGACCGTCCGGTCGCAGGTCACGCGGGTCGCCGGATCCACCGCCGACGACGTGACCCTGACGCTCAAGGACGGCTCGACCGTCGTGTGGGGGAGCCCCGACGACTCCGAGGCGAAGGCCGCGCTGCTCGCCGCCCTGGTGAAGGACCACGCGGCGCGGAACCCGGGTGTCGTGGTCGAGTACGACGTGTCCGCACCGGACAACGGCGTGATCCGCGCGAAGGACTGAATTGCCGACCTGATCGGCGACACGCGGCGTGGCGGGGCGACAGTGCGCGGAACCCACCCGTAGCGTCGAAGCCAGCACCACATCTACCAGCATTGCCCCTGAACTTCAAGTAGAGGTTGAGGGTTCAACCGGAGGCCTGACTGACGTGACCACGAACCACAACTACCTCGCCGTCATCAAGGTCGTCGGTGTCGGCGGCGGCGGCGTCAACGCCGTCAACCGGATGATCGAACTCGGCCTCCGTGGCGTCGAGTTCATCGCGATCAACACCGACGCGCAGGCGCTGCTGCTCAGCGACGCCGACGTCAAGCTCGACGTCGGCCGCGAGATCACCCGCGGCCTCGGCGCCGGCGCGGACCCCGAGGTCGGCCGTCGTGCCGCCGAGGACCACGCCGAGGAGATCGAAGAGGCCCTCGCCGGTGCCGACATGGTCTTCGTCACCGCCGGTGAAGGCGGTGGGACCGGCACGGGTGGTGCGCCCGTCGTCGCCCGCATCGCCAAGTCGATCGGCGCCCTCACCATCGGTGTCGTCACGAAGCCGTTCAGCTTCGAGGGCAAGCGTCGCCAGTCCCAGGCCGAGAACGGTGTCGCCGGGCTCAAGGACGAGGTCGACACGCTCATCGTCGTGCCGAACGACCGCCTGCTCGAGATCAGCGACCGCGGCATCTCGATGGTCGAGGCGTTCGCCACGGCCGACCAGGTGCTCCTCGCCGGCGTGCAGGGCATCACCGACCTCATCACCACCCCGGGTCTCATCAACCTCGACTTCGCCGACGTCAAGTCCGTCATGCAGGGTGCGGGTTCCGCGCTCATGGGCATCGGCTCGTCGCGCGGCGCCGACCGTGCCATCAAGGCCGCCGAGCTCGCCGTCGCGTCCCCGCTGCTCGAGGCCTCGATCGACGGAGCGCACGGTGTGCTGCTCTCGATCCAGGGTGGCTCGAACCTCGGCATCTTCGAGATCAACGACGCCGCGCGTCTGGTGCAGGAAGCCGTGCACCCCGAGGCGAACATCATCTTCGGTGCGGTCATCGACGACACCCTCGGCGACGAGGTCCGCGTGACCGTCATCGCCGCGGGCTTCGACGGCGGCGAGCCGGCGCAGCAGCAGAAGGAGCGTCGCTCGAGCTACGTCGACCCCGAGTCGAGCGCGACGGCCCCCGTCGCCGCCTCGACCGGTGCGATCGAGGACTCCAGCACGTCGAGCCCCTCCTGGGCCTCGCAGGAACACCAGCCGCCGGTGCAGCGCGCCGCCGACCCGGCGTTCGACGACGACGACGAGCTCGACGTCCCCGACTTCCTGAAGTAACCCCTCCTTGGTAGCAGACACGCGCCTCCCGTCCGCCTCGTCATCAGACGACGGACTGGAGGCGCGTCTCGCGTCCGTCAGAGGTGGCATCGCCGACGCGGCGCGCGCCGCAGGGCGCTCGGCCGACGACCTCACGCTGATCGTCGTCACGAAGTACCACCCGGCGTCACTCGTCCGTGCGCTGGCGTCACTCGGCGTCACCGACGTGGGGGAGAACCGCCACCAAGAGGCACAGGCCAAGGCCGCGGAGCTCGCCGACCTCGACCTGACCTGGCACTTCATCGGGCAGCTGCAGTCGAAGAAGGCCCGGCAGGTCCGTCGCTACGCGCACGTCGTGCAGTCCCTCGACCGCACGTCGGTCGTGGATGCCTTCGCACCGACCGAGGCCGAGCCGGATCCACCGGTCATCGACGGGTTCGTGCAGGTCAACCTGACCGACGACCCCGGCCGCGGCGGCGTGCAACCGGAAGACGTCGAGGCGATGGCCGCACGCGTGCTCGAGACCGGCACCATCCGGTTGCGCGGGGTCATGGCCGTCGCGCCGCTGGACGAGGAGCCCCGTGCGGCGTTCGCTCGGCTGCGGGCGATCTCGGACCAGGTGGTGGCGCTCGAGCCCGGCGCCACCGACATCTCGGCCGGCATGAGCGGCGACTACGCCGACGCCGTGCTCGAGGGCGCGACACACCTGCGGATCGGTACCGCAATCACGGGAAATCGGCCGGCGGCACCCTAGCCTCGTTGCAGGGCATCCACGTGCACCAACCTCCGGAGGAACCATGGCCAACCCGCTGAAGAAGACGATGGTCTACCTCGGCCTCGCCGACGAGGAACTCGACTACGAGGACGAGCAGCCGCAGCAGGCCGCGCCCACGCGCCAGCAGGCTCCCGCCACTCCGGCCGCAGCCCCGCAGGATGCCCCCGCCCCGGCGGACGCTCCCGCGGCCGCCGCAGCTCCGGCAGCGGCCCCGGCCGCCGCTCCCGCGAAGACGCACACCCACCAGCGCGGCGCCCAGGTCACTCCGCTCCGCCGCTCGCACACGACCGCACAGAAGGCGACCCCGGTCCAGGAAATGAACGAGATCCTCACCGTCCACCCGCGCGAGTACAAGGACGCCCAGTCCATCGCCGAGAGCTTCCGCGACGGGATCCCCGTCATCATCAACCTCTCGCAGATGACCGAGAACGACGCCCGACGCATGATCGACTTCGCCTCCGGCCTGTCGCTCGGCCTGTACGGCAAGATCGAGCGCGTCACGAACAAGGTCTTCCTGCTGTCGCCCGCACACGTCGCAGTGAGCGGTGAGCCGGCTGAGGTAGAGTCCGACATCGAGGCGAACTTCTTCGCCCAGTCCTGAGCCGTCCCCCGGCCACCCGCCCGTGAGCGTCGTAGCATGACGGCACTCGCCCGAGACGAGCGAGCCCCATCGTGTCCGTGATCCTAGGGATCATCTCCCTCGCCCTCCTGCTGTACTTCTTCGTCATGTGGGGGCGGTTCGCGCTCGACCTCGTGCAGAACTTCAACCGGTCCTGGCGGCCGCGCGGGGGGCTGCTCGTGGTCTCCGAGTTCGTCTACACGATCACCGATCCGCCGATCCGCGCGGTCCAGCGGGTCCTGCCGCCGCTCCGCATGGGGCCGGTGGCACTCGACTTCGGCTGGACGATCGTCATGCTCGTCGTGATCATCGCCCGGGTCGTCGTCAACGGCATCGCCGTCGCGGTCTGACCCGATCCAGGTCCGTTCCTGGCTCGATCCCGGCCCGCTCGTGGGTCGATCCAGGTCCGCGACACGCGCCGCGCCGATGCAGCGGTCGTCGTTCCTCCCCGTCGTCGGTGTACGGTGGTCGGGATCGATGCTCGCCTCCGGCGCGGCATCCGCACCACACGTGGTGACTGGTAAGTTCGGTCACGACGCAAGTGGTTCCACACGTTCAGCAGTTCTATTGAGGTGACGGCAATGGCTTTGACGCCGGAAGACGTAGTCAACAAGCGGTTCCAGCCGACGAAGTTCCGCGAGGGCTACGACCAGGACGAGGTCGACGACTTCCTCGACGAGGTCGTGGTCGAGCTGCGTCGCCTGACCGCGGAGAACGACGAGCTCCGCCAGCGCCTGCAGGCGGTCGAGTCGGCCCCGCAGTCGGCGCAGACCGAGCAGCCCGCTCCCGCGGCAGAACCCGAGCCGGAGCCCGTGCCGGCCCCGGTCGAGGCGGCTCCCGAGCCCGCTCCGGTCGCAGCGGCTGCCCCGGCGACCACGGTCCCGGCGGACGAGGACACCGAGGGCACCACGAACCTCCTGACGCTCGCGCGTCGTCTCCACGAGGAGCACGTCCGCGAAGGCGTCGAGAAGCGCGACGCGCTCATCGCCGAGGGCACCGCCCAGGCAGCGCGTCTCGTGTCCGAGGCCGAGGCCAAGCAGCGCCAGATCATCGCCGACACCGAGAACACGAACCGTCAGCGTGTCCAGGTGCTCGAGCAGGAGCAGCGCCAGCTCGAGGGCAAGATCGACGAGCTCCGGACGTTCGAGCGCGACTACCGCGCCCAGCTCAAGAGCTACATCCAGGGGCAGCTCTCCGAGCTCGACTCCTCGAACGAGCAGTCCGGTCTCACCCCCGCGCCGGCATCGGCGCAGGGCTTCGGCAACTGACGTTGTCACGACCAGCATCACGAGCGAAGGTCAGTGTCCGCGCAATCGCGGCACTGGCCTTCGCCGCTGTCGTGGTGGTGGCGTTCGACCAGGTCGCGAAGGCACTGGTCGTCGCGAACCTGCCGTACGGCACCCCCGTCCCGATCCTGGGCGGGGCGCTCCAGTTCCTGTACGTCCGGAACCCCGGGGCGGCGTTCTCCTTCGCGGTGAACATGACGTGGGTGTTCTCGATCATCTCGGCGGCGGTCGTCGTCGCGATCATCATCTACTCGCGTCGGATCCGGTCGATGTGGTGGGCGGTCGTGCTCGGCATGCTGCTCGGCGGCGCGCTCGGCAACCTGATCGACCGACTCTTCCGTGAGCCCGGCTTCGGCCGCGGCCACGTGGTCGACTTCATCTCGACGCCGTGGATGATGCCGGCGATCTACAACGTCGCCGACTCGTTCATCTGCATCAGCATGGTGGTCTTCGTGCTGCTGGTGATCCTCGGGGTGAACCTCGACGGGTCCCGCACGGTGTCCGCCAAGCGCGGCGCTGCGCAGGCGGACACGACGGAGCCGCTCGACGGCGGGGCCGCGTTCTCGGTGCCCGCAACCGACGCGGCATCGGCCGCAGCCGACGTGGCGGAGCCGAAGCGGGCCTCCCGTCCGGAGCAGCACGACCGGCGCGACGCGCTGGGGCACGACGCCACGTGAGCGAGTCGCGTTCTCTTCCCGTACCCGACGGGCTCGCCGGTGAGCGTGTCGACGCCGCCATCGCGAAGCTCCTCGGGTTCAGCCGGTCGTTCGCGGCCGACGTGGTCGCCGCCGGTGGGGTCCGGGTCGACGGCGTCCCCGTCGACAAGTCCGACCGCCTGCACGCCGACTCGTGGCTCGAGGTCGAGTGGTCCCCGAGGGAGCCGCCGCGCATCGTGCCGGCGGCCGTGCCCGGGATGACGATCGTGCACGACGACGAGGACATCGTCGTCGTCGACAAGCCCATCGGCGTCGCCGCGCACCCCTCGCCCGGCTGGGACGGCCCGACCGTGCCCGGGGGCCTCGCCGCAGCTGGGTTCACCATCGCGACCTCGGGCGCCGCCGAGCGTGCGGGCATCGTGCACCGCCTCGACGTCGGCACGTCGGGACTCATGGTCGTCGCGAAGACCGAGCTCGCGTACACCCACCTCAAGCGGGCGTTCAAGGAGCGCACGGTCGAGAAGGTCTACCACGCACTCGCGCAGGGGCACCCCGACCCGACCTCTGGCACCGTCGACGCCCCGATCGGCCGGCACCCGTCGAGCGACTGGAAGTTCGCGGTCACCGCCGACGGCAAGCCGAGCGTCACCCACTACGAGACCCTCGAGGCGTTCCGGTCGGCGACCCTGCTCGAGGTGCACCTCGAGACCGGGCGCACCCACCAGATCCGCGTGCACATGGCCGCGACCCGCCACCCGCTGGTCGGCGACACGATGTACGGCGCCGACCCGGTCCTGGCGCAGGAGCTCGGGCTGACCCGCCAGTGGCTCGACGCCGTGCGACTCGGTTTCGACCACCCGCGCACCGGCGAGTGGGTGTCGTTCCAGGCGGAGTACCCCGACGACCTGCGCCTCGCGCTCGACCGCATCCGAGCCGCTTCGTCCTGACGGGCGCGCGCGTCGCGTCGGGCGCGCCGGTCGCGCCGTCGCGTCGGTCGCGCCGTCGCGTCGTCGCGTCGTCCCGCCGAGGTTCCGAAATCTCGGCATCTCGGCGCACTGTGCGTCGGTCTGTGGAACCTCGGCGGAGCGCACACGGCGTGTTGTGGAACCTCGACGGGGGAGCGACGGGCGTGTCGCGCGCGTAACGAGCGCGTGACGCCCACCCCCGGCCGGGAGGCCCGTGGCGACGCCGCCCCGTGCCTCCCGTCCGCCACGCGCGGGCTCCACCGCCGTGGGGACACGATCTGCTGGCTTCGGGCCCGCCGAGCGACGGTTCCTGCACCCTCGCCGGGCTGCGCGCGGCGTGTCGTGCGACCTCGGTGTCGGACCGCTCGGACACGCGCGGGTTTGTCCGCGGTCGCGGTTAGGCTGTTCGCGTCCCGCAAGCAGCTCGTTCGACCGGAGGTTCCGTGGCGGATTCCGACTCCTTCGTCCACCTGCACGTGCACAGCGAGTACTCGATGCTCGACGGCGCGGCCAGGCTCGGCGACCTCGTGCAGGAGACCGCTGCGCAGGGCATGCCGGCCGTGGCGGTGACCGACCACGGCAACATGTTCGGCGCCTTCGAGTTCTGGAAGGCCGCCAAGGCCGGCGGCGTCAAGCCGATCATCGGGACCGAGGCGTACATCACGCCCCGGACGCACCGCACGGACAAGACCCGTGTGCGGTGGGGCGACGGCGGTGGGGACGACGTCTCCGGTGCCGGTTCGTACACGCACATGACGATGTTCGCCGAGAACACGACGGGCATGCACAACCTGTTCCGGCTGTCGTCGAAGGCGTCGCTCGAGGGCTACTACTTCAAGCCGCGCATGGACATCGAGCTGCTCGAGGAGTACCACGAGGGCATCATCGCCACGACGGGGTGCCCGTCGGGCGAGGTCCAGACGCGCCTGCGCCTCGGCCAGTACGACGAAGCCGTCAAGGCCGCCGCCGACTACCGCGACATCTTCGGCAAGGAGAACTACTTCGCCGAGGTCATGGACCACGGACTCGAGATCGAGCGTCGGATCATGAGCGACCTGATCCGGCTGGCGAAGGACCTCGACATCCCGCTGGTCGGCACGAACGACTTGCACTACACGCACGCGCACGACGCCAAGTCGCACGCGGCCCTGCTGTGCGTGCAGTCGGGTTCGACGCTGAACGACCCGAACCGGTTCAAGTTCGACGCCGACGAGTTCTACCTGAAGTCCCCGCAGCAGATGCGGCACGTCTTCCGCGACAACCCCGAGGCCTGCGACAACACGCTGCTCATCGCCGAGCGGTGCAACGTCGAGTTCGACACCTCGGCGAACTACATGCCGAAGTTCCCGGTGCCGGCGGGCGAGACCGAGCACTCCTGGTTCGAGAAAGAGGTCGCGAAGGGGCTGGACTACCGGTACCCCGACGGCATCCCGGCCGAGGTGCAGGAGCGTGCCGACTACGAGGTCGGCATCATCAACCAGATGGGGTTCCCGGGGTACTTCCTCGTGGTCTCCGACTTCATCCTGTGGTCGAAGAACAACGGCATCCGCGTCGGCCCCGGCCGTGGTTCCGGTGCCGGCTCGATGGTCGCGTACGCGATGCGCATCACCGACCTCGACCCGATCCGGCACGGCCTGATCTTCGAGCGGTTCCTGAACCCGGACCGCGTCTCGATGCCCGACTTCGACGTCGACTTCGACGACCGGCGCCGCGGTGAGGCGATCAAGTACGTCACCGAGAAGTACGGGTCGGAGCGCGTCGCGCAGATCGTCACGTACGGCACGATCAAGGCGAAGCAGGCGCTGAAGGACTCCTCGCGCGTCCTCGGGTTCCCGTTCGGCATGGGCGAGAAGCTCACCAAGGCGATGCCGCCGCCCGTGATGGGCAAGGACATCCCGCTCACCGGGATCTTCGACAAGGACCACCCGCGCTACAAGGAAGCCGTCGACGTCCGCACCGTGGTCGAGAACGACCCCGAGGCGAAGACCGTCTTCGACACCGCGCTCGGGCTCGAGGGGCTGAAGCGCCAGTGGGGCGTGCACGCGGCCGGCGTCATCATGTCGAGCGACCCGCTCATCGACATCATCCCGATCATGAAGCGGGAGCAGGACGGCCAGGTCGTCACGCAGTTCGACTACCCGGCAGCGGAGTCGCTCGGCCTGATCAAGATGGACTTCCTGGGGCTCCGCAACCTCACGATCATCAGTGACGCCCTCGACAACATCAAGAACAACCGTGGCATCGAGCTCGACCTCGAGACCATGGGGCTCGAGGACCCCGAGGCGTACGCGCTCCTGCAGCGCGGTGACACACTCGGCGTCTTCCAGCTCGACGGCGGGCCGATGCGTGGGCTGCTGCGCCTGATGAAGCCCGACAACTTCGAGGACATCTCCGCGCTCATCGCCCTGTACCGTCCGGGCCCCATGGGTGCGAACTCGCACACGAACTACGCGCTCCGCAAGAACGGCGAGCAGGCGATCACGCCGATCCACCCGGAGCTCGAAGAGCCCCTGGCGGAGATCCTCGGCGGGACCTACGGCCTGATCATCTACCAGGAGCAGGTCATGGCCATCGCGCAGAAGGTCGCGGGGTTCTCCCTCGGCCAGGCGGACATCCTCCGCCGCGCGATGGGCAAGAAGAAGAAGTCCGAGCTCGACAAGCAGTACGCGGGCTTCGAGAAGGGCATGCTGGACAACGGCTACTCGGCTGCGGCGATCAAGATGCTGTGGGACATCCTGCTGCCGTTCTCCGACTACGCGTTCAACAAGGCGCACTCCGCCGCGTACGGCGTCGTCTCGTTCTGGACCGCGTACCTGAAGGCGCACTACCCGGCCGAGTACATGGCGGCGCTGCTCACCTCGGTGGGCGACGCCCGCGACAAGCTCGCGCTGTACCTGAACGAGTGCCGCCGTATGGGCATCAAGGTCATGCCGCCGGACGTCAACGAGTCGATCGGCTTCTTCGCCGCTGTCGGTGAGGACATCCGGTTCGGCATGGGCGCGATCCGCAACGTCGGGTTCAACGTCGTCGACGACATCGTGAAGGCCCGCACCGACAAGGGCCCGTTCGAGTCGTTCCACGACTTCCTGCGCAAGATCCCGATCTCGTCCGCGAACAAGCGGACCGTCGAGTCGCTCATCAAGGCGGGTGCCTTCGACGAGTTCGGCGACTCCCGCCGCGCCCTGGTCGAGATCCACGAGGGCGCGGTCGAAGGCGCCGTCAAGGTCAAGCGTGACGAGGCCCACGGCAACGTCGGCTTCGACTTCGACTCGCTGTTCGCCGAGGTCGCCGAGGAATCACCGGCCACCGGTCCGGTGTCACAGGTGCCCGACCGTCCGGAGTGGTCCAAGCGCGACAAGCTCGCGTTCGAGCGCGACATGCTCGGCCTCTACGTCTCGGACCACCCGCTCGCGGGGCTCGAGATCGAGCTCGCGAAGCACCAGTCGATCACCATCGCCGACCTCATCGCGGCCGACGACTCGGTCGAGGGCGAGACCGTCACGGTCGCGGGTCTGCTGACGAGCGTGCAACACCGGGTGGCGAAGACGAGCGGCAACCCGTACGGCATCGTCGACATCGAGGACTTCGGTGGCCAGATCGGCGTGATGTTCCTCGGCAAGACCTACCAGGAGTTCGGTCCGTCGCTCGTGGCCGACTCGATCGTGGTCCTGCGCGGTCGTGTGAACGTCCGCGACGACGGCAAGGCCCTGCACGCAGTGAGCATGTTCCAGCCGGCGATCGGCGACGCGATGGGCTCCGGCCCGCTCACGTTGTCGCTGCCGGAGCGGCAGGCCACCACGTCCACGGTGACGGAGCTCGCGGCCGTGCTCGGACGGCACCAGGGTGAGACCGAGGTCCGGCTGAAGCTGCTGAAGGACGACGTCGCGCGCACGTTCGAGCTGCCGTTCCCGGTGAACCTGACACCCGACCTGTTCGGCGAGCTGAAGAGCCTGCTCGGGCCGCGCTGCCTGGTGTAGCGGGGGCGTGACCGTGGCCGGACACCGGATCTTCGGGACGCCCTTCGCGGGGGTCTACCCGCACTACCTGGCGAAGGTGGAGCGGAAGGGCCACACGAAGGGCGAGCTCGACGCCGTCATCACGTGGCTGACCGGGTTCGACGACGCAGCGCTCGCACGGCACCTGGCGGACGAGACCACGTTCGAGGACTTCTTCGCCGCCGCGCAGCTGCACCCGAACGCGCCGCTCATCACTGGCGTGATCTGCGGCGTCCGGATCGAGGAGATCGACGACCCGCTCATGCGTCAGATCCGGTACCTCGACAAGCTCGTCGACGAGGTCGCGAAGGGCCGTCCGATGGCGAAGGTGTTGCGGACCGCGTGACCGGAGCCGGCGGGAGCGTTCCCGGCGCCGAGGCGCTGCGTGCCTTCGGGGTCGCCGGGTCCACGCCCGTGCCGCTCGCGGGTGGGCGCGGGCTGACCTGGCGTGCCGGGGGCATCGTCCTCCGGCCCCACGACGGCGCTGCGGTGACCGACTGGCGTGCCGGCGTCCTGTCGGAACTCGAGCGCGCAGCGGAGTCCGAGCACCCGGCCGAGTTCCGCACACCCCGCCCCGTGCCCACCCGCGACGGCAGCTGGCGGTCGGGGGACTGGGAGGCGTGGGAGTTCGTGCCCGGCGCGGCCGACGAGTCCCGCGTCGAGGACGTGATCCGGGCGGGTCGTGCCTTCCACCGCGCGATCGCAGACGTCGAGCGGCCCGCGTTCCTCGGCACGGATCCCGGCGCCGTCAGCGCAGCCAGCGCCGGCACCGACCCGTGGGCCCGTGCCGACCGGATGGCGTGGGGCGAGGAGCCGCTGCCGGCGGACCCGACCCTCGCCCGGCTCGCCGCGGCGTTCCGGCCGGTCCGAGCACCGTCGCAGCTGGTCCACGGGGACCTGCTCGGCAACGTGCTGTTCGCCGACGGGCAGCCACCGACGATCATCGACTGGCCGCCGTACTGGCGCCCGGCGGGGTTCGGCACCGCGATCGCGGCCGTCGACGCGGTGTGCTGGCACGGGGTCCCGGTCGGTCGGCTCGACGCGCTCGGCGCCGACGAGCCGAAGTGGCGTCAGCTGCTGGTCCGGGCGCTCGTGTTCCGCATCGCGACGCTCCACCAGCTGGGCGCGTGGGACGCGACGTGCGTCGCACGCCACCGTCCGGTGGTCGATGTGGTCGCCGTCTGACGGGAGGCCCGTGGCGGGGCTGCCACGGGCCTCCCGTCAGCAGGTGCGTCGTGTCAGGCGCCTCGCCCGGTGATCGCGCGGATCCGCGCGACGACGCGGGGGTTGCGCGCCCCGAAGCTCAGCGCGGTGAGCCGGCGGAGCGACACGGTCGCCCGGTGGACGAGCAGGCCCGTCGCCTCGGCGATGTCGGAGACGGCGTGCCACCGGGCACGGAGCGATGCCGGGTCGATCTCGGTGGCGGCCGCCATCCGGATCAGCTCGACGAGCCCCTCGCCGCCACGCCAGGAGGTGCTCTGGTTCTCGAAGCGGCGCAGGATGCGGTCGATCGCCGAGGCACGGTGGTTCGCGACGGCGTGCGACCAGCGCACGTCCTGCGACACCGGGTCGACGAGGATCCAGCGGGGGGCGTTCGCGTTGAGCGCCGAGAGCTGCGCGAACGTCGTCAGGGTGCCGAGGGCGATCGCGACGTCGAAGATCTGCCGCGGGCGACCGCCCACGGCGATGGCTGCCCCGGGGAACGCCTGCCGCGCGGTCCGGATCTGCGACTTCGCGACGATGACCGTCACGACCACGTCGTCCGGAGCGGCTTCGAGGGTGTTGAGGACTCGAGCGACGACTTCGTTCGTCAGGTCCGCCGGCACGTGCAGTGCGACGCGGACCACGTCGTCGTCGGGCAGGAACGCGTCGGCGAACACGTCGACGGCGTCGCGGTAGCGGGCGAGGAACAGGGCGACGGCACCGGCGTAGAACGGGTACCGCTCGAGCAGGATGCGCTCGTGCTCCAGCCGGAGCGACGGGCCGCGGTCACCGCTGAAGCTCGTCGAACCCGTGTGCAGGACGAGCGCGCGGTTCGCCAGGACCGACGTGTAGCCGTGCTCGTTGATGCGCAGGCAGAAGTCGTTCTCCTCGCCGTAGCCGGGGGAGAAGACCTCGTCGAACAGGCCGAAGCGGTCGACCATCTCGCGCCGGATCAGGAAGCAGAACCCCATCGCCACCGGCGACACGGTCGAGCGGGGGAGCAGGTACTTCGTGCGGCCGTGCAGCTCGCGCGTCCGGCGCGGCGGTAGCGTCGCACGCGGGTTGCGCCGGGCGTACGGGAACGACGCGATGGTCGCGTTGTCGCTCCGCGCACACACGACGCCGATCGCGTCGTCGGACGCCAGCACGGCGGTCATCTCGTCGAGGAACCCGGGCATCGGCACCGTGTCGCTGTTGAGCAGCAGGACGTCGTTGCCGGTCCGGTCGAGCTCGAGGACGGCGCGGTTGCAGTTGCCGACGAACCCGAGGTTGCGCGGGTTGCGGGTGTACTCGAAACCGGGGTGCTCGCCGACGAGTTCGAGGACGCGGGCTTCGATCGTGTCGACGTGGGGTCCGACGTCGTTGGCCAGCAGGACCCGGTCGACCGAGAAGTCGACGGTCTCCAGGAGGGCCTGGATGCAGCGCTCGAGGCCGGGGAGGTCGTCGTAGATCGGGACGACGATCGTCACCGGACGTCGGTCGCGGCTCATCGTCGCACCAGCTTCCGTGCGACCACACCCGGTCGGGCGAGCAGTCGGCCGATCGTTCCGGAGCGGGCGCGCACCCGGTTCGCGAGCAGGCCGAGCGCGGCGCGCGCACTCGTGGCACCGAGCGACGCGTACGCGCCCGGGAGTTCGAACCAGTACCGCGCGGCCTGGGGGAGTCGGTAACCCTCGGTGCCGACCAGCGCGACGAGGCGTGCGATCGCCGCCGCGTTGTCGTGGCCTGCGCCCGTGACCGAGGCGAGCCGGTCCGGAGCAGCCGCACCGTGCCTCCTGGCCGTGTCCGGGTCGGTCGCGTACGACGCGAGCGCGTTCGCGAGGGCCGAGACGTCGTCGGCGTCCACGAGCACGCCGGTGACACCGTCGTCGACCAGCTCCGCGCTCCCGCCCTGGCGGGTCGCGACGACCGCCTTGCCCAGGGTCATGTACTCGGCCGTCGTGCGGCCGAAGGCCTCGATCGTCGACGGCGTGATGCAGACGTCCGCCGCATGGATGAACGGAGCGGGCGTGTGCTGCTCGCCCGCGAACACGACACGGTCGGCGACGCCGAGCGCGCGGGCGCGCTCGGTCAGACGCTGGTCCTCGCCGGGGTGCTTCCAGCTGCCGACGAAGCACACGCTCGCGGCGACGCCACGCTCGTGCAGCGCGCCGAGGGCGTCCACGACCCGGTGCTGCCCCTTCGACTCCTCGACACGCCCGAGGACCGTGATCCGGAGTCCGGGCTCGGCCTGCGGGAACGGTGCGACCGCCGGCTTCTCGTCCTTCGTGGCCAGGAGTCGCTCGGTGTCGACCGTTGGGTACGCGACGGACAGCTTGTCGGCGGAGATGTACTGCGCCAGGTGCTCGCGCATCGCCTCGGAGTTGGTGACGACGGCGCCGGACAGCAGGCCGATGTCGCCGAGGACGCCCGCGCGCCCGGTCTGGAACTGCAGCCCGTGGTCGAGGTCGCCGTACTCACGGACGAACCACGCCTGCGGGATCCCGAGGACCGCGGCGGCGAACGACGCCCACGGTGCGACGAGGGTGTTCGTGACCACCAAGTCCGGGCGCTGCCGCTCGTACAGACGGATGATCGCGTTCACCGCGGCGTAGTCGACGGTGGCGAACGCGGCACGTTCCGCGGCCGGAGCCGGCTGCGGGCTCGGCAGTGCCCACCCGCGGAACCGCAGGGCGTCGTAGGACCAGCCGCGGTCGTCGAGCGCCTCGATGAACTTGCCCTTCGGGGCCTTCGTGACGAAGGTCGGGGTCATCGTCGGGTCGATCGCCAGCCAGTCCTCGACGAACCGGAGGAGGGACCGCTCCGCGCCGCCGAGGTTGACGGGCGCCGTCGAGTGGTTGGCGAAGCTGACGATCACCCACCAACTCTACTGATGATTTTCCAAGCGTTTGCTCTCTGGCCACTCGCCGCGCGCCCCAGTCACCGCGTCGAACGTGCGTTGTGCAACCAGTGTGCGAGAATGCCTCGTCCCTGAATCCCTGTGAGGAGCGCTCCGTTGCGCCCCGGAGGAGCCTGCACCCGAAGCATGACGTACCTGAACGAGCTCATGTCGTCGCGCGAGTTGCTGATGAACCTCACTGCGCGCGAGGTCAAGGGCAAGTACCGCCGCACGGTCTTCGGGCAGCTGTGGTCCCTGATCAACCCACTCGCGACGATGCTGATCTACACGATCGTGTACTCGTTCATCTTCCGGGCGCGTCTCGAGGTCGGTGACCCCAGCGGACTGAACATCTACCCGCTGTGGCTCATGTGCGGCCTGCTGCCGTGGATCTTCGCGCGCAACGTCATCAACTCGGGGATGACCTCGATCGTGGCCAACGGCTCGCTGATCAAGAAGGTCTACTTCCCGCGGATGACGCTGCCGCTGGCGGCCGTCGGGTCGTTCGGCTTCACGTGGCTCGTCGAGATGGGTGTGCTGTTGATCGCCCTCGCCATCGCGGGTTCGAACTTCTGGATCTACCTGCCGCTGATCGCGCTGACGATGGTGTTCCTCGCCATGTTCGCCGCCGGCCTCGGGCTGATCCTGTCGATCATCAACGTGCACTTCCGCGACATGCAGCACCTCGTCGGCATCGGCCTGCAGATGTGGATGTACCTGTCGCCGATCATCTACCCGCTGTCGCTCGTCGAGGACGCCGCGAACAAGGCCGGACACCCGTGGATCATCCACGTCTACAAGCTCAACCCGATCGAGCGGTTCTCCGAGGTCTTCCGGAACCTCATGTACGACAACCGTCTCCCGAACTGGACCGATCTGGTCGCGTGCGCCATCGCTGGATGCGCCTCGCTCGCACTCGGCTACTTCGTGTTCTCCCGCAACGAGAAGAAGCTGGCTGAACTGCTGTGAGCGATGCTGCCGTCACCGTCGACCACGTGTCGAAACGATTCCGCATGTACAGCGAGCGAAACGACTCGCTGAAGAGCATGGTCATGCGCGGCAAGAAGTCCGTGCACGAGGACTTCTGGGCACTGAAGGACGTGTCGTTCGAGGTCCCGCAGGGCAAGACCTTCGGCCTGATCGGCAAGAACGGGTCCGGCAAGTCCACGCTGCTGAAGTGCCTGGCGAAGATCCTCTGGCCGGAAGAGGGCTCGATCACTGCCCGCGGCAAGCAGGCGTCGCTGCTCGAGGTCGGTTCCGGCTTCCACCCCGAGCTCTCCGGTCGCGAGAACGTGTTCCTGAACGGCTCGATCCTCGGGATGAGCCGCAAGGAGGTCACGCGGAAGTTCGACGACATCGTGTCGTTCTCCGGCGTCGGCCACTTCATCGACCAGCCGGTGAAGAACTACTCGTCGGGCATGTACGTCCGACTCGGGTTCTCCGTCGCGGTCGCGGTCACCCCGGACGTGCTCGTTGTGGACGAGGTGCTCGCCGTCGGTGACGCGACCTTCCAGAAGCGCTGCCGGACGAAGTTCAAGGAGATGAAGGACGAGGGCCGCACCGTCATCCTCGTCTCCCACTCGATGAGCACGGTCAAGGACATGTGCGACGAGGTGGCTTGGCTCAATGAGGGCGAGCTGAAGATGATCGGCAAGACGAACGACGTCGTCAAGGCGTACAACGAGACCGTCTGAGCGCGAGCTCGACTGCGAGAGGGAACAGACGTGTCCGAAGAGACCCCCGCGACGATGCGGTCCGAACGCCGGTTCACGGTCGGCGTGGTCCTGGCCGTGTACAACGTCGCGCGCTACCTGCCCGACCTGCTGGGATCGCTCGAGCGGCAGACCCACCCGCTGACCGACGTGCAGCTCGTCTTCGTCGACGACGGCTCCACCGACGGCAGCCTGGAACTCCTGCAGGAATGGGCCGAGTCCCGCCGTGACCACGTCACGGTCGTGGGGCAGACGAACGCGTGGGTCGCCGCTGCCCGCAACTCAGGGATCGAACACCTGGATGCGGAGTGGGTGACCTTCGCGGACCCGGACGACGTGTTCGACGAGCGCTACTTCGAAGAGGTCGTCAAGTTCATCGGCCTCCACGGTGCTCCGCGCGTCGGCATGCTGGTCACGCACCAGCTGCGGCTCAACGAGCAGCTCGAGCTCGTCGACTCGCATCCGCTCCGGGTCAAGTTCGCGAAGGGGTCGCGGATCGTCGACCTGACGCAGGAGCCCGTCATCCAGATGGCCGTCAACTCGGCCTTCTTCCGGACCGCAGCGATCCAGGAACACCAGATCCGCTTCGACGGGCGCATCCGCCCGGTGTTCGAGGATGCCCACTTCATCGGCTCCTACCTGCTGGCGTCCGGACTGAGCGACGTCGGGATCCTCGCCTCGGCGAAGTACCACTACCGCGTGCGAGGCGACGGTACGTCGCTGATGGAGAGTCACTTCGACCACCCGGGCAAGTACACCGACGTGCTCCGGTACGGCCACCTCGACCTCATCCGCTCGGCCGAACGTCTTGGCGGCGTCCCCAGGTGGCTCGAGAACACGCTGCTCTACGACCTGTTCTGGTACTTCAAGAACGAACGTGCCCTGAACTCGGCTTCGGCACTGGCCCCGAGCCACACCTTCGACGAGTTCCACACGTTGATCGCGTCGATCCGGGCCGGGATCTCGGACGACGCCATCCGCTCCTTCGACGCGATGGGCGTCGAGTTCGCCGTGCGCAAAGCACTCCTCGACGGGTACACCGGTGCTCCGGTCCGACCGCAGTACGCGAAGGTGGAACGGGTCGATGAGACCCGTCAGCACGTCAAGTTCACGTACTGGTTCACCGGCGAGCTGCCGGATGAGCGGATCGTCACCGACGGGCGTGACGTCGCCCCGGTGTACGCGAAGACCCAAGACCTCGTCTTCTACGGCGCCGCGGTGCTCCGCCAACGCCACGTGTGGGTCGACCGTGGTCGGCTGACGCGCCTCTGGATCGACGGTGCGGTGGTGCCGTTCAGCCGAGGCGAGCGGTACGAGCCGGACGAGGCCCTGACGCTCCGCCAGCTCCGGCCCCAGATCCTCGGACAGCGCAAACGACTCGAGGGTCGGTGGTCGGACGTGTCGACCCCTGCACTGCAGCACCTCAAGCGCCAGGCGCGTGAGGTGTACGAGAACGTCCGATCCGGGCGGTACCGCCGCCGGACCGAGGACGCGATCCTCGGTGTCTCGGTGCGGACGCGCCGGACACGCGAGCGGTACGAAGACGCCTGGGTGTTCATGGACCGTGACACCGATGCGAACGACAACGCTGAGCACCTGTACCGGTGGGTGCGAGCGAACCACCCAGAGATCAACTCGTGGTTCGTCCTGGCGCGGGGCTCGAAGGACTGGGACCGGTTGCGGGCGGAGGGCTTCCGACTGGTCGCGTACAAGTCGTCAGAGTGGCGGAAGCTCATCATGCACGCGGCGCACCTCGCCTCGTCGCACATCGACGTCTACGTGGTGAGCCCGCTCCCACGCTGGCGCTACGGACAGCCGCGGTTCACCTTCACCTGGTTGCAGCACGGTGTGACCAACTACGACATCTCCCGGTGGGTGAACTCCAAGCCCGCCGAGCTGTTCGTGACCGTCACCCCGCAGGAGAAGGCGTCCATCGCGGGTGACGGGCCGTACACCTTCACCGAGCGTGAAGTCGTCCTGACCGGGTTCCCGCGTCACGACGAGTTGCTGCGGAAGCGGCGTGCGACGCCGCTGGCGGACCGTGACCTGATCCTCATCATGCCGACCTGGCGGAAGAAGCTCGCCGGTCAGCAAGTGCCGGGCAGCAACGAGCGGGCGAAGAACCCGCTGTTCGCATCCAGCCAGTACGCCTTGGAGTTCGACGCGCTCATCGGTTCCGAACGGCTCCGGGACGTCGCCGCTCGTACCGGTAAGCGCATCGTCTTCATGCCGCACCCGAACATGCGTCCCTACCTGACCGACTTCACGGTGCCCGACTGGGTCGAGGTGTGGGACTTCGCGGCAGTGAACGTGCAGGACGTCCTCGCCCGCGCCGCGTCGATGGTGACCGACTACTCCTCGCTGGGGTTCGAGGCGGCGTTCATCGACGTTCCGCTGGTCTACTTCCAGTTCGACGCGGCATCGTTCTTCGACGGATCGCACGTCGGTCGCCGCGGTTACTTCGACTACGAACGCGACGGGTTCGGCCCGGTCGCCGACACCGTCGCCGGTGTCGAGGCCGCGATCGAACGCATCGGCGACGACGCGTGGGTGTCCGCCCCGGAGTACCTCGCGCGCACTGCGGCGGCCTTCGTGACCCGCGACGAGCACAACGCCGAGCGGGTGATCGACGCGATGCTCGCGCTCGACGGTGCTCCACGCATCACGGAGCCCCAGCAGGCCGTGGAACGCGTGACCAGCAGCTGAGCCCCGTCAGCCCAGCGCGGGGACGCGGACCTTCGTCTCGATCATGTTGTGGTCGGAGGGGATCACCGACGTGCCGGGGTTCCAGTTGTTGACGAACTCGTCACTGCCCTGCAGCCCCTGGGTCAGGATGTAGTCGATCCGCTGACCGTCCTTGTTCGGGTCATCGGCTTGCTTCGACGGCGCCTGGTAGTTGTTGTACGTCGTCTTGGCAGTTCCGTAGCGGTGCTGTGATGCCGAGGCGTCGTAGAAGCCCCCTCGGATCAACGTGGGCTGCGCGCCGTCGATCGCGTCCTCCGGGTACCGGCTGTCGTTGAGGTCGCCGCCCAGCAGGACGGGAAGCCGCTTGCCCGCGGCGTTCGGGGTGTTGACCCGGTTGAGCGCCGTCAGGAGTTGCGTGGAGTTTTGACCGAGGAGCGTCTTCCGCGGTGTGCTGTACGCGCTCGACGGGATGCCGTAGTGCGCGGCGACGACGTAGAAGGTGGTCCCGCTGCCGTCCTTGGCCTGCAACTCCGCCCACGGGGTGTTCGTGTCCGGCGCCGCCGAGGCAGGGGAGACCTCGTAGTCCTTGATGCCGGCGAGGACACCGTGGTCGAGGACCGTGTACTTCGCCGGGTCGTAGTAGATCCGGTTGCCCTGGTGGGACTTGCTGACGGTCATCGGGGCGGTGTCGACCAGCTGCAGGTTCGGGAGGCGTCGATCGAGATCCAGGTAGGCCTGCTCGGATCCGGAACCGTTCGAGAGACCACTGGCCTCGAGGACGGTGAGCACGTCGGGGGCTTTGTCGTTGATCACCTTGGCGATCGCTGGCGCACGCTCGGCCCAACCGGGAGTGCCGCTCGTCTCGCAGCCGGAGCACAGGACGTTGTAGCTGGCGAGGTGCACGGGCGTGCCGGAAGCGTTCGGCTTCGTGGGCGTGGGCCAGGCGCTCACCTGCGCAGACTTCCGGACGAAGGTCGAGTTGAAGTAGGTGTTGCGCGCCATCGCGCGGACGTAGATCGGGTTCCCGTACGCGACCGAGGTCAGGTCGCTGTCGGATCCCGGCAGGGTCCACGTGCGGGTGGCAGGGTCGAACGCCGACGACCACGGCGTGAAGTGCGGCGTCCACCGGTCAGGGGTCCGGTTCTCGTTGGGTCCCGCTGACCATCGCACTTGGTAGTCGCTCGCGTTGGCGACCTCGGGGATCGACACCGTGACGCCGTTCGTCGCGGGCTTCGCCGTGATCGTGCCGAAGTTCGCCACGGCGTTCGGTTGGAGCTTCGTCGTGACCGTCTTCGCCCAGGCGCCAGCCGTCGTGCCGGTCTTCGCCGCGACCGTCACGTAGTACGTCTTGTCGGGCTGGAGCCTCGTCATCCACGCTCCGACGGCGGTCGAGTCCTTGTAGACCGGGCTGCCGAGATCCGACCGCGTCGACCACTTGAGGACGTAGGCGGTCGCCTTCGGGACCGCTTTCCAGGTCATCTTGACGCTCTTGCCGGCCCAGTCCTGTGTGGCCTTGGCCACTCCGGTGACCTGCGCGGGCTTCGCCGCGGCCTGAGCCGGTGCCACCACGAGCACCGACGACACCGCGATCGCGCCGACGACGACGAAACGAGTGATCCAACGAGAAGACATCCCGACCCCCTGACCTGATCTCCGCTCGACGGTAGACTGTCTCGGCTCCGGGCGGTATCCACCGAACGGGGGACCGCAGACGAGGAGTGTCGAGAACGTGCCAGGTCCGCTCCTCTCGGTCGTCATCCCGGTGCACGACGCGGCGCCGTGGATCGGCGAACTCCTCGACAGCGTGCTCGACCAGGACGTCGAGGCGATGGAGGTGCTGGTCGTGGACGATCGTTCGTCCGACGGGTCGGCCGCGATCATCGACACCTTCCGTGCTCGTGACGCGCGCGTCCAGCGCCTCCGATCGGACGCCCCCGGCGGCGCGGCCGCGCGGAACACCGGAGCGGCAGCAGCCCGGGGGGAGTACCTCGTGTTCGCCGATGCGGACGACCTCGTCCCGCCGGGCGCGTACCGAGCGATGGTCGGGTCGCTCGAGGCGTCCGGGTCAGATCTGGTGATCGGCGACCACCTCAAGTTCTCGCCGACACGCACCTGGAGTCCCACCGCCCGCTGGCACGCGTTCGACCACGCGGTGCAGGGGACGACCCTCGCCGAGACCCCAGCGCTCCTGACCGGCAGAGCGTGCTGGAACCGGCTCTTCCGACGGTCGTTCTGGGAGCGGGCTGCGCTGGGGTTCCCGAACGTCGGCCACGCCGATGACATCGAGCCGATGACACGGTCGGTCGTGGAGGCGCGTGCGATCGACGTCATCACGACGTGCGTGTACCTCTACCGCGAGCGTGCCGGGGGAGCTGGCGGATCGATGTCGAACCAGGTGGACGAGGCCGCCCTGCTGGACTACCTGCGTGAGGAGACGGCGTGCGCGACACTCGTGCGTGCGGCATCCCCGGCGGTCGTCCGCCAGCAGTCACTGCTGGTCCTCGACGCGGACGGCTGGGTGCACCTCGACCGGTACTTCGCATCGGTCCCGTCCGGCTCGCCGATGCCGGGCGGTGTCGAGCAGTCCCTCGACCGCCTGCTCGACGAGTTGGACGCAGCGGTCCTCGACGACGTCGCCGCCGAGCGCCGGTGCTTCTTCGCCCTGCTCTGGGCCGGGCAGCCTGATGCCGCGTCCGCCTTCGCCGCTGCGATGCGTGCTCGGGAGTCAGAGCCCGAACGGTTCCTCCGGGAATGGGTGTCGGCCACCGCGGTCCTGCTCGACTCCGTGGCACCCGCTGGCCTCGACCGGCCGGTGCTGGTCGATGACGGTCTCCTGACCGCCCTGCTGCACGCGGCGGACCGGATCGATGCCCCGGGCCTCGCACCGCTCGTCGCCGCTGCTGAGCGTGTCGTCCGGCGCGCTCCGACGGGCCCCGGCGGATCCGAACTCCTCGGGGCGACCCGTCGAGCTGTGCTGTCTGCTGATCCCGAGGCTGTCCGCCTCATCTCGCTGTTGCGGCACCACGCTCCGGTGGTCGTCGATCAGGTCACGCCCAGCGTCGACGCGCTCCGTGTCGAGGGGCCGGCGCCGTCACCGTCCTTGTCATCGTCCATGCGGCTGGTGCTGCGTTCGGGCGATCAGGTCCGCACGGTCGACCTCGATGGGGCAGGTCCCCGATGGCTGGGGCGGATCCCCGCCGACGGGGGTTCCGACGCAGCGGGGCGTTGGACGGTCACCGCCGGGTTCCGACTGTCCACCATCGACGTCGAAGTCCCGGTCGTGACCGCGCGGATGTCGTTGCCTCCGCTCGACGCGCGCCACGTGCTGCAACCACTGAGCGATCGGCGCGACGGCTGGCGTTTCCTGGTCGATCACCGGGCGCCCCGATCGGTGCTCAGCCGGGTCCGGTCGGCCGCGGAGCGACTGCGCCGTTCACGGACCTGAGCGCGGCTCCGGTAGCATCGCCGGGTGCGTCGTGCGAAGGACGGGTCCGATGGGCCCCAGCGAGGATTCCGAGCCGACATCCAGGGGATCCGAGCGGTCGCCATCGCCCTGGTGATCCTGTACCACCTCTGGCCGAACCGGATCACCGGCGGGTACGTGGGCGTGGACGTCTTCTTCGTCATCTCCGGCTTCCTGATCACCGGTCACATCCTGAAGGCTGCCGAGCGCGAACGGCCGGTCCCGATGCTCATCGGGTTCTACGCACGCCGGATCCGACGGCTGGCGCCCGCCGCAGTCGTCGTGCTGGTCGCGGTCCTGGTGTTCACGGTGCTCCTGCTGCCGGCATCGACCTGGTCGGCGACGGGCTCGAACGTGCTCGCCGCGTCGTTGTTCTCCGAGAACTGGTTCCTCGCCGCCCAGTCGGTCAGCTACCTCGACGCCGATGCCGTCCCCTCCGCGGTGCAGCACTTCTGGTCGCTCTCGGTCGAGGAGCAGTTCTACATCGTCTGGCCGCTCGTCCTGCTGGCCGCGATCGCCCTCCTCGCACGTCGTCGTGCAACCTGGATCGTCGTCGTGATCGGCGCGGTCGGCATCGTGAGCTTCTGCTGGGGGCTCCTGCACACCGCGACCAACCCGGATGCGGCGTTCTTCGACACCACCGCTCGGGCCTGGCAGTTCGCGGTCGGGGCGCTCGTCGCGTTCGTGCCCCTGCCCGGTCCGCGCACACGGCTCTGGGCGCCGTGGGTGGGGCTGGCCGCCATCGCGGCCGCCGCACTGCTCTACTCCGAGGCCACGCCGTTCCCCGGCATCGCTGCGGTGCTGCCGACGGTCGGCGCTGCGGTCGTGATCGCCGGACGCGCACCCGCAGCGGAACCGTGGTCGTTCGGGTTCCTCGCTTCGTTCGGACCGGTGCGCTGGCTCGGCGACGTCTCGTACTCCGCGTACCTCTGGCACTGGCCCCTCATCATCCTCGTTCCGCAGTGGCTCGGCGTGGACCTCGGCCTGCGGTTGAAGCTCGCCATCCTGTGCGCCACGGTCGTCCTGGCGTGGGCTTCCCACCGGTACGTCGAGAACCCGGTCCGTCGGAGTGCGGTCCTCACGAAGCGACGTCGACGCAGCTTCGTCGCCGGCGGTGCGACCCTCCTCGTGTTGGTCGCCGGGTGCTTCGGCACGGTGGGGGTGGCGAACGCCCAGATGGACGCTGCGGACGACCGACTCCTCGCGCAGGTCACCGGAGGGCAGACGTGCCTCGGCGCAGGTGCGATCGGCGACCGGTCGTGCGCTGACCCGTGGGGCGACATCGACGTGGCCGACGTTCCAGCGCCACTGTCGGACAAGCCGCTCGTCTGGAAGGACGACTGCATCGACGACGTCACGGAGAACACCGAGAAGTACTGCACCTACGGTGACCCCGACGCATCCGAGACCCTCTTGCTCTGGGGAGACTCGCACGCTGGCGCCTGGTCGAGTGCCTTCGACATCGCGGGGAAACTCGACCACGTGAAGGTGATCGTCGCGGCGCGGAACCGGTGCCCGTCGAGCATGGAAGCCCCGACCGGCACGACTTACGGGGACGTGATCCCGGCCGATCAACGCGGGTGGTGCGCGGCGCGGAACGACTGGGTGATGAAGACCCTGGTCCCACGTGCCGATCGCGTCGTGCTCGCTGACCTCTGGGCGAACTACCGTTTCGCGGGGACGGACTCGGCCCAAGCGGACGGCTACTCCGAGCTCATCGACGGCGTTCGGGATGCTGGGCTGCCGGTGACGATGCTGCAGCACGTGCCGCTCACCGGACAGACCCTCGAGGACAAGGTGATCGGCCCGTCGTGCCTTGCATCGGGTGGGTCGTGCACGAACGACGTCGCGCACGCTCTGCCGCCGTCGACCTCGCTGCCACAGCGTCTGCTCGTGGACGAAGGCTACGGGGACGTCGTGCGCTGGGTCCCGGTCGAGTCGCAGTTCTGTCACGACGGTCGCTGCTACTCGGCGATCGGCGGCGTCTCCGTCTACTTCGACGGGTCCCACCTGTCCAACACCTACAGCGCTTCGCTCGGTCCGTGGCTCGCGACCGCTCTGGACCGCACCCAGCCGCTCAGCGTCGTCGGCTGATCTGGGGGTACCCGCACGTGCCGTCGGGGACCCCTGGTGCGAGAGAATGTCGTTCGTGCGTCGCTCTCGATACCTGATGGCTGCCGTTGCGCTGGCAGTCGCCGTCGCGGTCCCCGTGGTGACCGTCGAACCGAACCCCCTCCGAGCAGCCGAGGTCGCGCCCGAGCACGACCTGCGTGTCGCCGTGGTCGGGGACTCCTTGAGCGCGGGACGATCGGGTTTCCTCGGGAACGGCCTGGACGACGAGAGCTGGATGACGTACGCACAGGGCGACGGCATCGAGTACGCCGGTGGATGGGCACGGGCCGGCGCGACCCCGGACGCCATGGCAGCAGCCGTCAGACCGGTCGGCGACGCCGACGTGCTGGTGATCCTGGCGGGCACGAACGCCGTCCGCCTCGGGAAGTCGCTCGACGAGGAGCGCTCGGCGTACGAGCGGATCGTCGAGACGGTCGGCGCCCGCAAGGTCATCGTGGCGGACCTGCCGCCGTACCGGTGGCGGCCGGGAGCCGCGGCCACCTACCGGACGGCGCTGCAGCAGTTCGTCGCCGACGAAGGGTGGACGTGGGCGGATCCGTGGACGTTCGCCCGGTCCGGGTCCTCGTGGGCGGCCGGAGTGAGCACCGACGGCACACACCCGGCGGGCGCCGCCGAGTACCGGCAGCTCGGCGAGGCGTTCCGGAGCATCATCCTGGCCGTGGGGACGTCCGCCGCACAGGACGGCCGCCGCTGACGCTGCGGCCGGCCCGTCCTCTGTCGATCGGTACGATGAAGCATGCTCTCGACGCCGGCCGTCCCGGAACACCTCGCGACGCGCCGGAGCCGATCGGACCGTTCGGTCGCGGTCGACCTCGTCCGGGTGGTGGGCGTCGTCGCGATCGTCGCCGGGCACACCTGGGACCAGCGGCACTTCGCCCAGGCGGGTCTCTACACGTGGCACGTCCCGGTCTTCTTCGTCCTGACCGGGTACCTCTGGAAGTCCGGTCGTTCAGCCTCCGACGAACTCGGGCGGCGTGCGCGCACCCTCTTGGTCCCGTACCTCAGCTGGCTCGTCCTCGTGACCCTGGTCTGGTTCGGGTTCCGTGCTGCGCTGGGCGATCCGTTGGACACCAGGACACTCACGCTGCTGCCCCTCGGTGGCGACTGGATCTCGCGGCCGTACTCGGCGTTCTGGTTCGTCACCTGCCTCTTCGTCGCTGCAGTGCTGATGCGGTGGCTCGAACACATCCACCCGGTCCTGCCCTGGTTCGTTGCAGGCGTCGGGATCGCCTGGTGCATCGGTGACCGCTTCGCCATCGCGCACATCCCGGAGTCGGCGGGCATGGCGATGCCCGCGCTCGCGTTCATGCTCGTCGGGATGCTCCTCCGTCGTTTCCGTACCACGATCGACCGCCCGATCGTCACGGGGCTGGTCCTGCTCGTCCCGTCGTGGTGGCTCGGTTGGTCGGGAGCCCTCGACACGCTCAACATGAAGGCCGGCAACCTCGGGACGCCGGTGCTCAGCGTGCTGATGGCGGCGGCGATCTCGTGTGGCATGCTCCTGGTCGCTGAGGGGACGGAACGCTGGATCCCGCGCTGGGGCCGGACCGTGGTCTTCGCCGTCGCCGCCTGCGCGATCCCGATGATCCTGACGCACACGCTGTCGCTGGCGATCACGGAGCGTCTCGGCATGCCGTCGTCGAAGTGGACGTTCCTCATCGCGTACTTCGTGCCGCTCCTCGTCGCGCTCGTCCTGCGGGCTACCCCGGCGAAGCGCTTCCTGTTCTGAGCCGACGGCCCCGGGGCAGTCGACACCTGGGCCCCGACGAAGAGCCGCGCCGCTACCCCCGAACGGCGTCGAGCAACTCCGCGTACCGCCGCGATAATGCGAACGGCGCCAGCCGCCGGCTGAACTCCGCGGCATCGGCAGCACCCGCGGCAGGCGCCGCCAACACCACACGCAAGGACTCCACGGCATCGCCGGCGTCGAACCACCTGACCCACGCCTCGTCGCCGAACTCGGCACGCAGGTGCGGCTCGTCCGGCAGGACCGACGGCACGCCGAACGACGCGGCGAGGTGCAGGACCCCGGAGTTGAGCACCCGCCGGTAGGGGAACACCGCAGTGTCTGCCGCTCGGAGCCACCGCTGGACGTCGATGTCTTCGACCTGATCGTGCTCGCGCACTGCACGCATGTCGTCGCCGAGCAGCCGGTCGATGTCGTCACGGTCGTCGGACGTGGTCCGGCCGGCCAGCAGGAGCACTGGCCGCTCGGACGGCTTCGTCCGACGCACGGCTTCGACCAGGACGTCGATGCCCTTGTACGGGCGCATCTGGCCGAAGGCGAGGACGGCGTGGTCGAGGTCCGTGAGTCCGAGCGACGCACGCGCTTCCTCGCGCGACACCGAGTCCGGGTACACGCCCTGGTAGCTCGGGTGCGGGAGGTGCACGACTGTTGCCGGGTCGAGCCCATAGTACGAGGACACGGCCGCGGGCGTGTCCCTGTTCATCACGTGGACGACGTCTGCGGCGCCGGCCAGGTAGCGGTTCAGGTCGAGTTCGAGCTCGAGGTGCCGTGCATCGTGGGGGAGGACGTTGTGGATTGTCCAGACGAGACGTGCTCCGCGTGTGCGTGCCGCGTCGACGGCGGCGCGGAAGCGATCGAGCCGCGCCTGCGCTTCGTCGAGGTCGTCGTCGTGTCGCTGCACGATCGGGGACGTCCAGTGCATGTGGAAGACGTCGCCGGTACCGAGCCGGCCGAGGTGCTGCTCGAGCTGCTCCAGACGCAGGCTCTCGAGGACGTTCCAGCCGCGTGCCCGCGGGGCCAGCAGCATGAGGTTGAGGTACGGGTTGTCGCGGTAGGCAGGGAACACCGCGAGGAGGCGATCGGGCACCGACCGATCCTACGGGGACTCGGCCGGAGAGCGGGGTGGCGTCAGTCGAGCGTGGCGACGATGTACTCGGCCTCGTGCAGGACCGAGCAGAACGCCTGGCCCTCGTGGTCGAGCGCATCGCGCTTCAGGATGACTGCACCGCACACCGAGCACTTGGTCGTGAAGGTCGACCGCACGACGTCTGAGATGAGCGACATGCGACCATGCTGCGCGCCGAAGGTGAACAACGGGGAGCGATCGCCTCGGAAGCCGGTGAACGACCCCGAAGAATCCGCCTGGGACGCGACGAAGCCTCGGGTCAGAGCGTCCGGATGACCTGATCGGCACCGGCACCGGCGGGCACCACTGCGGCGAAGTCCCCGTCCGTCACGACCTGCCCCGCCGCGAGCCACACGACGTTCCGCGCGCCCGGCTGCGGCACGAACGACGAGACGTCCGATCCCGTGCCGCCGCTGACCAGCACCGTGACGTCGTCGAGTCCGCTCGACCCCCGGTACCAGGACGTCGGCAGGTCGATCTGCACGGAGTGACCGGCAGCCTCGAGCGAGGTCACCAGCGCGGTGACGTTCGCCGCCCGAGTCCCGTCGTGCTTCACCGCGACCCGAAGACCGGCAGCGGCGGAACCGCCGGAACCGCCTGCGAGGTCGCGGACGACGATCGGCCGCGACGACCGCACCATCACGGCGTGCCCCTTCGGCAGCCCCGGCTCGACACCGAGCCACCGCAGGCCGGCCGCCTCGTAGTGTGCTCCGGCGTCCGCCGCCGGGTACCGCCCACGCCAGCGCTCGTCGAACACCCGCCGGTTGTCGACCCGGGCGTCGTCGCGACCGGGGGTGCGGCTCTCGTGGTGCACGACGACCGACGACGGCACGACGGCGAACGCCGAGCCGTCCGGCGACGCCTCGAGGGCCCGCAGGCACAGGTCGACGTCCTCGAGCCCGTTCGCGAACACCGGGTCGAACCCGTGCCAGCGGATCAGGTCGACGGCCCGGAACGCAGCGGCAGCAGCAGTGATCGCCGAGAAGCGGCGACCACTGGCAGCACCCAGCCGTGCGGTCCCGGCACCCGCCAACGCCCGCGAAGCATCGTGCCGCGGGTGGTCGCCCAGGAAGTGCCAGGGCAGCACCTTGTCCCCGCCGAACACCGTGCCCGCTGCCTGCACGACCCCGTCCGGGTACACGAGCAGCGGTTGCGCGCCGAGCACGGACGGGTCGTCCAGCGAGGAGACCAGCGGCTGCAGCCACCCGGTCGTGACCTCGGTGTCGTTGTTGAGCATGACGACGGTGCCGCCGGTGGACCGGGCCAGGCCGAGGTCGCTCCCGAGCCCGAAGTTCCGGTTGCGGTCCTCGCGCTGCAGCAGGACCCGCGGCTCGTCGCCGAACCAGGTGCCGAGCACGGCCGAGACCGAGCGCGGTGACCCGTTGTCGACCAGGACCACCTCGACCCGGTCGCCCTCGTGGTCGGCGGCGTGCAGCACGGCGTCCACGGCGCGCCGGGTCATCGTCCAGTCGCGGAACACCGGCACGACGACGGAGACGAGTCCCGCGTCGCGCGCCGGTGCTGACTCGGCAAGGGCGTCCCAGTCGATGCGGTGGCGGGCGAGCGCGACCTCCTGCCACGAAGCGGGCTGTGCGGAGGAGACCCGCCGCGGGTCGCGGACGTTGTCGTAGTCGACGCCGATCACGGGCACGTACGCGGGCACGCCGGAGCGCTTCCCGATGCGCAGCAGCCACTCCCAGTCGATCCAGCGGCGCAGGGTCTCGTCGAACGGCCCGACGGCAGCGGCGACGTCACGACGGACGACGAGCGCGTTCAGGTCGATGAAGTTGCCGGCGAGCAGGTCGTCGAGCGTGCCGTCCTCGCCGCGGTACGTCTCGGCGGGGGCGGTGCAGTCGTCGGCGTTGTTCGCGCCGATCATCCGGACGCCGGTGTGCACGCCGGGGCCGTCCGTCTCGAGCAGCCCGGCGAGTGCGGCGGACAGGTGCTCGGGTCGCCAGGTGTTGTCGGCGTCGAGGAACGCGACGAAGTCGCCGCGCACCGCCGCGAGTCCGGTGTTGCGCGCGGCTCCCGCCCCGCCGTTCTCCCGCTCGACCAGGCGGACGCGCGGTTCGTCGGCGGCGATCCGGCGCACGACCTCGGCGGTCTCGTCACCGGATCCGTCGTCGACGACGAGGAGCTCCCAGTTCGCGTGCTGCTGCGCGCGCACCGAGGCGATCGCCGCACCGACGACGTCGGCGCGCCGGTACACCGGCATCACGATCGACACGAGCGGTTGCTCCGCGTCGCGTCGCGCGACACCGCGCGGGTACCGGCCGAGCGCCTCGGCGACGTCGGGCCCGTCCCACGTGGCCCGGTAGCGGCGCCGGGTCCGGTGCTGCGCGTCGGCGAAGGTGCGGGCAGCGGAGACGGCTGCGTCGCGTGCGGCGCCCCAGGTCGGTGCGTGGCCACGGCGGCCGGGAGGCACGGGGAGCGTGGTCGCGTCGGTCGCGTCGGTCGCGTTCCGCAGGAAGTCGCGGAGCGCATCGAGCGTGGACGCCGGGCGGTCGGCTTCCGGCACCGAGGCGGCGTACACGCCGGCGTCGAAGAGGGGTCCGGTCTGGAAGAGCTCCGGGCCCTCCTGGTGCAGGGCGTCGTACCAGGACATCGCCGGGACGGGCTGGTGTTCGCGCATCCACTCGTGCTCGATGAGCGGGTGCAGCGAGAGTCCTCGCTGCCCGTCGTTGTGCACGTAGAACGCGATGGCGTCGGCGTCGCTGTCGAACGTCCGTCCGGTCTGGGCCTCGAAGTACGCGCGGTCGAGCACACCGAACTCGGCGATCCGCCGGGCCCAGCGGTCGAGCCGGTCCGTGACCGTCAACGGCTTCTCGGGGCCGCGGAACGGGCGCGCCAGGCGTCGCGCGACGCGGCCGAGGCCCTTCGCCTCGGCCATCAGCGGCGACCCGGCAGCCGTGCGGCGACCTTGGCGATCGCCTGGCCGGTGCGGAACGAGCGGCTCGCGCGCAGGTCGTCGAGCTCGCGGCGGAGCCGGGTGACCTCGTCGGAGGCGTTCCCCGCCGCGACCTCGGCGGCGGTGAGGTCGAGGGGGAGGAGCGCTGCCCATCGGCCCTCGAGGGCCTCGGAGCGCGACGCGAGCGGCGCGGTCAGGCGACGGTCGAGCTGCTCGCGCGCCTCGACGAGTCCGCCGCGGGTCGTGGCGACGACGTGCGGGTCCAGCAGCACGGCGACCTGGTCGGCTCCGGCTCGGTGCGCCGGGGACGACCACGGCAGGGCGGTCGGCGCGGACCGCACGACCACGAGCTCCAGCGACCGTCGGTTGGCGGCGACGACCTCGGCGGGTGTGGGGTCCACGAGGACCGTGACGGTGACGAGGTCGTCCGGGTTCGGGGCGTCGGAGGTGACCGTCCACCGACCGGGGGCCGACGTGCCGGGGGTGAGCCGGGCCTCCAGGTCGAAGCCGTCCACGAAGGCCGCGTCGATCTCGCGGACCAGGCCACCGGCGTCCTCGACGTGCCGCAGGTCGACGGCGAGGCGGGGCGGGGGACCCGCGGGGACCAGGGCGTCGGCGAAGCGCTCCGTCGCCGTCGAGCCGTGCCGCTGGTAGGCGGCGACGGCGTCCGGCAGGAACGGGTACCGGCGCTCGAGCTCGCGCTGGTGCGCAGCGCGGAGGGCGTTGCGGTTGCCGGAGAAGCTCTTGCCACCGGCGTGCAGGACCAGCGCGCGGTTGGCGATCCGCGACGTCCAGCCGTGCTCGGCGAGGCGCAGGCAGTAGTCGTTCTCCTCGCCGTACCCGGGGGCGAACGCGTCGTCGAACAACCCGTGCTCGGTGATCAGCTCGCGGCGGGTGAGGAAGCAGAAGCCCATCGCGACGGGCAAGACCTGCGAGACCGGCAGCAGCGGGGCGACCGCGCCCCAGACGGCCCGCGTGCGCTCCTCGGTGCGTGCGGCACCCCGGTTGGTCAGTCGGTACGGGATGCTCGCGATCGTGGCGTTGTCGCTCCGCGCCGTGACGACGCCGGTGCGGTCCTCGTCGAGCACGTCGAGCATGGCGTCCAGGAACCCCGCGGTGGGCACGGCGTCGCTGTTGAGCAGCAGGACGGCCTCTCCTGTGGTGCCGGTGCCGGTGCCGGTGTCGCCGGTGCCGCGGTCGAGCTCGAGGACGGCACGGTTGCACGTGCCGACGAACCCGAGGTTGCGGTCGTTGCGCTCGTACCGGAATCCCGGCCGACCGTCGATCCGCTCGAGCAGGGCGCGTTCGATCGCGTCGGCGTCGGGACCGCAGTCGTTGACGAGCAGCACCCGGTGCACGGACGTGTCGAGGTGCTCGACGAGCCCGTCCACGCAGCGCAGCAGGGACTCGAGGTCTCCGTAGACGGGGACGACGACGAGGGTGGTGCGGGTCATCGGGTGGACTCCTCGTGGTCGTGCTGCTCGTGCTGGTCGTCGTGGCTGTCGCGACTGTCGCGACTGTCGTGCTCGAGCGCTTTCGCGAGTGCGTCGACGGCCGCGTCGAGCGGACCGCCGAGCGCGTGCTCCGCGAGCGGGGCGAAGCCGGTGGGGCCCTCGGCCGCGGCGCGACGGACGGCGTCGGCGACGGCCAGGCCGAGCGACCGGGCGTCGGCGGGCACGGCCGTCAGGTTGGGGTGCAGGTGCGCACGGGTGCCGCGGAACTCGTTCGTGACCACGCGGGCGCCGGAGATCGCACCGTCGAACGGCGGGTGGCTCGGGTGCGGACTGTGCTGGAGCGAGAGCACGACGTTGGTCGAGGCGATGAAGCGGAAGTAGTCGTCCCAGGGCATCGTGCCGTGGCTCACGAGCTTGACGTCGCCCGTGCCGCCGTCGAGCTCGACGTCGCCGTGCTGCTCGCCGGCCGAGTGGAACTCCACCCGGATCCCGTCGGCCGCGAGCTCCTGCACCGCGACGCGCAGGGCGGCGACACCGAGCCGGAACAGGTTGCGGTGCTTGCTCGGGCGGCCGTAGAACAGCACCCGGACGACGTCCTCGTGCCGTCGGGCCGTGGCGACGCGTTCGAGCAGCTCCACGTCGAGGTGCGGTGCGAAGGTCCGCTCCGCCGGCACGTCCAGGTCCTCGACGTCGGCCAGGTACTTCCGCAGGGGCTCCGAGTTGACGAGCACCCGGAAGCCGGCGCGGTAGGTCGAGGCGGCGACGGCGTACTCGGTCGACCACGGGCTGAAGCCGGGTTCGTAGTCCTGCACCAGGTACACCACCCGGTCGCGCGGGACGACCCCGGCGGTCACGGCGACGTCGATCGGGTGCGCGGTCTTCCAGTGCGTGGCGATCCAGACGTCGTCGCGGCCGAACTCGGTGTCCAGGACGTCCTCGCGTCGGACCACGCGGACCCCCGGGCGGCCGTCGACCCGCGACTCCGGGAACCGGTCCGCCACGAGCGCCTCGGCCGCGGCCGCACTGTTGCCAGGCGTGGTCCAGCGGACCATGACGACCCGGACCGACCGGCCCAGGCGTGCACCGAGCGCGATCGCGACGGCCAGCGCCGTCTGCACCCCGGCGAACGCCGCGCCCTCGCGGAGCTCGTCGACGACGAGCACCACCTCGGGCTCCCGGTCGACCGTCCGGATGCCCGCCAAGGCGAGGCTCGTCTCGACCAGCCCCTCGAACGGTCGGGCAGCCAGTGGTGCGCGGTCGCGCTCGCGCCGGGCCACGCCGACGTCCACGCGGGACACCGTGCGCCCGAGTCGTTCGCGGACGTCGTTGCGGTAGTGGCCGTCCCGCGCGTACCGCTCGTTCACCCGGACGAGGTCGCTGACGAGGCGCCGTGCCTTCTCGAAGTTCATCGACCCTCACGTTACTGGGCGTGGGGGAGCACCTCGGTAGGCTTGTCCCCTGATGATGCAGCGAATCGACCTCCGTGGCGGCCTGCCCGCCCGTGCCGAACTCCTCCGACTCATGCCGCGCGCCGTGGGTGACGTCTCGCACGCGGTCGACGCCGCCCGCGAGCTGGTCGAGGACGTCCGACACCGCGGAGCGGACGCACTGCACGACCAGGCCGAACGCTTCGACGGCGGCGCCCCGGCGAACGCCCGGGTGCCCGTCGCCGAGATCGCGGCAGCCGTCGCCGGGCTGACCCCCGAACTGCGGGAAGCGCTCGACGAAGCCATCCGCCGCGTCCGAGCCGCCAGCGCCGCACAGGTGCCGGCCGGCTCCGTCACCACGCTCGCCGACGGCGCCGAGGTGCACCAACGCTGGCAGCCGATGCGCCGCGTCGGCCTCTACGTGCCCGGCGGCAAGGCCGTCTACCCGTCGAGTGTCGTCATGAACGTCGTGCCCGCACAGGTCGCCGGGGTCCGGTCGATCGCACTCGTGTCCCCGCCGCAGCGCGACCACGGCGGTGCGGTCCACCCGACGATCCTGGCCGCGGCCGGACTGCTCGGCATCGACGAGGTCTACGCGATGGGCGGCGCCGGCGCGATCGGCGCGCTGGCGTACGGCGTCCCCGCGATCGACCTCGAGCCCGTCGACCTGGTCACCGGTCCTGGCAACAACTACGTGGCCGCCGCGAAACGCCTGGTGCGCGGTGTCGTCGGCATCGACGCCGAGGCCGGTGCGACCGAGATCCTCGTGATCGCCGACGAGACCGCCGACCCCGGGTTCGTCGCCGCCGACCTCATCAGCCAGGCCGAGCACGACGAGCAGGCCGGCAGTGTGCTGGTGACGACGTCGGCGACGTTCGCCGACACGGTCGAAGCCGCCATCCCGGAACGCACGGCGGTGCTCGGGACGGCTGCGCGCCTCCAGACCGCCCTGGACGGACCGCAGTCCGCGATCGTGCTGGTGGACTCGCTCGCCGACGCCGCGATCGTGAGCAACGCGTACGGGCCGGAGCACCTCGAGATCCAGACGGCCGACGACGACGCGGTGCTCGCCGACATCGACGCCGCCGGAGCGGTGTTCGTCGGGCCGAGCACGCCCGTCAGCCTGGGGGACTACCTGGCCGGGTCGAACCACGTGCTGCCCACCGGCGGCCAGGCGCGCTTCGGTTCCGGGCTGTCCGCGTCGACGTTCCTGCGGCCGCAGCAGGTCATCCGGTACTCGGCGTCGGCGCTCGACGAGGTCGCCGCCCACATCGTAGCGCTGTCGACCGAGGAGCAGCTCCCCGCGCACGGCGCCGCCGTGACGGAGCGCACGAACCGATAGCCTGGGCGACGACATGTTCTGCCCTTTCTGCCGCCACCCGGACTCCCGCGTCGTCGACTCACGGACGAGCGACGACGGAACCTCCATCCGCCGCCGTCGACAGTGCCCGAACTGCGGACGACGCTTCTCGACCACCGAGACCGCGTCGCTCAACGTCGTCAAGCGCAACGGCGTCACCGAACCGTTCAGCCGCGACAAGATCGTCTCCGGCGTGCGCAAGGCCTGCCAGGGGCGCCCGGTCACCGACGGCGACCTGGCCGTGCTCGCGCAGCGCGTCGAGGAGACCGTGCGGTCGTCCGGTTCGAGCCAGATCGACGCGAACGACATCGGCCTCGCGATCCTCGCGCCGCTCCGTGAGCTGGACGAGGTCGCGTACCTGCGGTTCGCCAGCGTCTACCAGGCCTTCGACTCGCTCGAGGACTTCGAGGACGCCATCAGCCAGCTCCGCCGTGACCACCACGCTGCGGGCGCGCCGTCGGGTGCCGCCGGCTCGCCGGCGGGTGCCGCCGGTTCGTCGGCCGGTGCCGGCGCGTGAGCGGCGTCGCGGAAGGCCTGGTCCGCTTCGGGTACGCCGTCGTCTTCCGGTCGGTCTTCGCCAAGATGGACCCCGAGCGGGCCCACCACCTGGCGTTCGCCGTCATCAAGGCGCTGCCCCACGTGCCGTTCGTCGGCGGTCTGGTCGAGCGGTACTCCCGCCCGGCAGCTGCTGACGGCATCACGACGATGGGCATCCACTTCCCGTCGCGCTTCGGCCTCGCCGCCGGGTTCGACAAGGACGCCCGCGGCATCGGTGGCCTCGGCCTGCTCGGCTTCGGCCACGTCGAGGTCGGCACGATCACGGCGAAGCCCCAGCCCGGCAACGAGCGTCCGCGCCTGTTCCGTCTCATCGAGGACCGCGCCCTCATCAACCGGATGGGCTTCAACAACCACGGCGCCGGTGCCGCTGCCCGACGGCTCGAGCGCGCCCGACGCAACCCGGGTCGCCCGGTCATCGGGGTGAACATCGGCAAGAGCCGGGTCGTCGCCGTCGAGGACGCCATCGACGACTACCTGGAGTCGACACGACGCCTCGCGCCGTTCGCCGACTACCTGGCGGTCAACGTCAGCTCCCCGAACACGCCCGGACTGCGCGGCCTGCAGGAACTCGACCAGCTCCGACCGCTGCTGTCCGCCGTCCGCGACGCCGCCGGTGACACGCCCGTGCTGGTGAAGATCGCGCCGGACCTGACCGACGAGCAGGTCGACGCCATCGCCCGCCTCGCGGTGTCGCTCGGGCTGTCGGGCATCATCGCCAACAACACGACGATCTCCCGTGAGGGGCTCACCGCGGACCCGGCCGACGTCGAAGCCATGGGCGCCGGGGGACTCTCCGGTGCTCCCGTGGCCGCGCGCTCGCTCGAGGTGCTGCGTCGGGTCCGTGCCGCGGTGCCCGCCGAGTTCTGCGTCATCGCCGTCGGCGGGGTGACGACCGAGCAGGACGTGCAGGACCGCATCGACGCCGGGGCCACCCTCGTGCAGGGCTACACGGCGTTCCTCTACGAGGGGCCGACCTGGGCCACGCGCATCAACCGCTTGCGTCGCAAGCGGCTGCGCCGCGCCGCGCGCTGAGCGCGGGCGCGGGCGTTCCGCCCGGCGCCCTCCAGGTTCCGAAATCTCGGCATCTCGCGGCCATCGGCGGCCGTCTCTGGAACCTCGGCGACGCGCACGCGGCGAGTCGTGGAACCTCGCCGACCACCCCTGGGACGGGAGGCCCGGTGCGGTCCCGCCGCGGGCCTCCCGTCCGCCGATGCGTGGCCACGCCCGGACGCGGCCGCTGAGTGTCCGAGATCTCGGAGCCTCGGCGCGCGTGCGGGCCGTCTGTGGAACCTCCGCGACGCGCACGCGGCGAGTCGTGGAACGTCGCCGCGCAGCGTGCGCACGCCCAGACGACGAAGCGCCGCCCGGCGAGGCCGGACGGCGCTTCGGACAGCGACGCTGGGGTCAGAGGGCGGGGTACTGCCCGCGCTTGACCTGGGGCTTCGGCAGACGCAGGAACCGCAGCTGCCACGCCCGCGTCAGGATGTAGAGGAACGTGCCGCGCTGCATCTCGCCGAACTTGGTGGTGAGCTTGCGACGCATCGACAGCCAGAGGACCACGCAGTCGATCACGAACAGGGCCACGAACGCCCACACGAGCAGGAGCGAGTACGAGGCGATCGCGGTCTGCGAGGCGGCGAACCCGACGATCAGGAACAGCACGAGCACCGGCATCATGATCTCGCCGACGTTCCAGCGCGCGTCGATCCAGTTGCGGACGAAGCGACGCTGCTCACCGCGGTCCTTCGCCGGCAGGTAGCGCTCCTCGCCGTTGGCCATGCCGACGCGGGCACGCTCGCGGTCCGAGTTGAGACGCGCGCGGGCGGCCTTCTTGTCGACCGGCGTGTTGCCGACGAGGGGGCGGCGGTTCGCTGCCTCGCGCTCACGGCGGGACGGCGTCGGGCGGCCCTTGCCCTGCTCGAGGAGTTCTTCCTCGGTGGGGTTCACGGTCGTGTTGGTCTTGGGGGCTGCCTTCGCCACGGTGCGTTCCTAACGGCGTTGTGCGTGCGGGATCGTCCTCTAGATTACCGGGCATGACCGACACCGCACAGCCCAGCTCCGCGACCGACCCCGCTCTCCTCGACGCCCTGCGCGAACAGGTGCAGGGTGCACTGCCCACGACGATCGCCGATCTGTCCGCGCTGGTGCGGATCCCGTCGGTGTCGTGGTCGGCGTTCGACGAGTCGCACGTGCTCGCGAGCGCGCGTGCCGTGGCGGACCTGGCGCTGAGCACCGGGGTCTTCGCCGAGGACCAGGTCGAGATCATCCGGTCGGCGATCAGCGACGACGAGCCGCTCGAGCTCGGCCAGCCCGCGGTGCTCGCCGTCCGCCCGGCCCGGAACGGCAAGCCGACCGTGATGCTCTACGCCCACCACGACGTGCAGCCGCAGGGTGACGACGCCCTCTGGGAGACGCCGCCGTTCGAGCCGACCCTCCGCGGTGACCGGCTGTACGGTCGCGGCGCCTCGGACGACAAGGCCGGCGTGATGACCCACATCGCGTCGCTCCGGGCGATCCACGCGCAGTTCGGCGACGACCTCGACCTCGGTGTCGTCCTGTTCGTCGAGGGCGAGGAGGAGTTCGGCTCCCGTTCCTTCCGCACCTTCCTGCGTGAGCAGAAGGAGCACCTGGCCGCCGACGTCATCGTGGTGGCCGACAGTGACAACTGGTCGGTGGACGTGCCGTCGATCACCGTGTCGCTCCGCGGCAACGTCACCTTCAAGCTCACCCTGACGACCCTCGAGCACGCCAGTCACAGCGGGATGTTCGGGGGAGCGGCGCCGGACGCGATGATCCCGATGGTGAAGCTGCTCGCGTCGCTGCACGACGACGCCGGCTCCGTCGCGGTCGAGGGGCTCACCTCGTACGAGGCCGACGTCCCGGCCCGCACCGACGACGAGCTCGCCGTCGACGCGGCCCTGGTGGCGGGCGTCCGACCGATCGGCACCGGCGAGGTCCTGTCCCGCATGTGGTTCCAGCCGTCGATCACCGTGACCGGCATGGACGTGCCGAGCGTCGCGAACGCGTCCAACACGCTGCTGCCGACCGTCTCCGCCCGCGTCTCGGTCCGGGTCGCACCCGGCCAGCCCGCCACGGAGGCGTACGCGGCCGTCGAGCGGCACCTGCGGGCACACGTGCCCTTCGGTGCCCGGATGGAGATCTCCGAGCCGGACAGCGGCGACGGCTTCCTCGTCGACACGGCCGGCTGGGCCGTCCAGGAGGCCCGCACGGCCATGCGCGAGGGCTGGGGTGCCGAGGCGGTCGAGCAGGGCATCGGCGGCTCGATCCCGTTCGTCTCGGACCTCGCCGCGGAGTTCCCGGAGGCCCAGATCCTGGTCACCGGGGTGGAGGACCCGGACACCCGTGCCCACAGCCCGAACGAGTCGCAGCACCTCGGCGTCCTGCACCGGGCCATCGCGTCCGAGGCGATCCTGCTCGCCAGGCTCGCGACGCGCAGCTGACGGTGCTTACAATCGACGCCAGGCGCGGTGAACCGCACCGCCCGGAGGGAGACGCGCGATGAGCGACACCATCACCACCGACGCACCGGTGACCGAGGCGGCCTCGCACGGCGTCCTCCTGAGCGACGCCGCGGCCGGCAAGGTGGCGAGTCTCCTCGAGCAAGAGGGCCGCGACGACCTGCGCCTGCGCCTCGCCGTCCAGCCCGGGGGATGCTCGGGTCTGATCTACCAGCTGTACTTCGACGAGCGCCTGCTCGACGGTGACGTCACCGCCGAGTTCGACGGGGTCGAGGTCGTCGTCGACAAGATGAGCGTCCCGTACCTCGACGGTGCGACGATCGACTTCGAGGACACCATCCAGAAGCAGGGCTTCACGATCGACAACCCGAACGCGCAGGGCAGCTGCGCGTGCGGTGACAGCTTCCACTGATCACCAGCCGATCCGACACGCGAGCGGGGAGCGACCGACACGGTCGCTCCCCGCTCGCGTTCGTCGGGGGATGCGGTCGCAGTGTGACCGGGGAAAACGGCCGGTCAGGAGTGCGGATCGCGGCGATGAGCGTGTCGGGTGTGCGCGAGCGGTACCGAGCTGCGAGTAAGCTAGGAGTGTTCCAATCAAGCTGGGAGCCAGCCAAGTGTCGCCTTCGTGCGACTCGGCGGGTTCGGCTCCGGGCTCACGTCTTTTGCGAGAGGTAACAGTGCGTTCGAATCGCCGTATACGTTGGGCGGCCGTCCCGGTGGCCGTCGGTCTGGTCATCGCACTGGCTGGCTGCACGCAGCAGCAGATGAACGGATGGCTCCCCGGCACGGAGGAGACGAAGGACGTCACCAACCACACGAGCCGCATCGTCGGCCTGTGGACCACCAGCTGGGTGGTGCTCCTCGCCGTCGGTCTCATCGTCTGGGGCCTGATCATCTGGGCCGCGATCGTGTACCGCCGCCGGAAGGGCCAGACCGGCCTGCCCGTGCAGATGCGCTACAACATGCCGCTCGAGATCTTCTACACGATCGTGCCGCTCATCCTCGTGCTGGGCTTCTTCGCCTTCACCGCGAAGGACCAGGCCGCGATCGAGAAGCCGTTCGACGACCCCGACGCCACCGTGCACGTGTACGGCAAGCGCTGGGCGTGGGACTTCAACTACATCAACAAGGACAACCCCGAGGACAGCGTCTACTACCAGGGCATCCAGGCCCAGGAAGAAGAGAACGCCAAGGGCGCCATCGACGAGTCGCAGCTGCCGACCCTCTACCTGCCGCAGGGCAAGAAGGTCGCGATCGAGCTCTCCTCGCGCGACGTCGACCACTCCTTCTGGATCATCGACTTCCTGTACAAGAAGGACATGCTCCCCGGCAAGACGAACTGGGAGTACTTCATCCCGGAGAAGCTCGGGACGTACCAGGGCAAGTGCGCGGAGCTCTGCGGTGAGTACCACTCGCTGATGCTCTTCCAGGTGAAGGTCGTCACGCCGGCGCAGTACCAGGACTACCTCGACACCCTGAAGGACCAGGGCAAGGTCGGGCTCCTCGGTGACGAGTACAACACCAACACGAACGAACCGAACAACAAGGCGCCGGTCGAGGCGTCCAGCGAGAACAAGTAGGGGCTCGTCAGATGACAACGTCTTTCGTCGGCCAACCGACCCAGACTGCTTCGCCGGACTTCCAGGCGTCGAAGGTGGGCCGGAAGGGCAACATCATCGTCCGGTGGATCACCTCCACCGACCACAAGACCATCGGGTACATGTACCTGATCGCGTCCTTCGTCTTCTTCCTGCTCGCGGGTGTGATGGCCCTGGTCATCCGTGCCCAGCTGTTCGAGCCCGGCCTGCACGTGGTCGCGACGAAGGAGCAGTACAACCAGCTCTTCACGATGCACGGCACGATCATGCTGCTGATGTTCGCGACGCCGCTCTTCTCGGGCTTCGCGAACGCGATCATGCCGCTCCAGATCGGTGCTCCCGACGTCGCCTTCCCGCGACTCAACGGCTTCGCGTTCTGGCTCTACCTGTTCGGCTCGCTCATCGCGGTCGGCGGCTTCCTCACCCCGCAGGGTGCGGCCTCGTTCGGGTGGTTCGCCTACGCGCCACTGAGTGACACGACGTTCACACCAGGGCTCGGCGGCACACTCTGGGTCTTCGGACTCGGCATGACCGGCTTCTCGACGATCCTCGGCGCGGTGAACTTCATCACCACCATCATCACGATGCGTGCCCCGGGTCTGACCATGTTCCGCATGTCGATCTTCACGTGGAACACCCTCGTGACGGCACTGCTCGTGCTGATGGCCTTCCCGGTGCTCGCCACCGCGCTGTTCGGTCTCGGCCTCGACCGCGTGTTCGACGCGCAGATCTTCAACCCGGCCAACGGCGGAGCGCTGCTCTGGCAGCACCTGTTCTGGTTCTTCGGGCACCCCGAGGTGTACATCATCGCGCTGCCGTTCTTCGGCATCGTGTCCGAGGTCTTCCCGGTCTTCAGCCGCAAGCCGATCTTCGGGTACAAGACGCTCGTCTACGCGACCATCTCCATCGCGGCCCTGTCCGTCACGGTCTGGGCGCACCACATGTACGTCACCGGTGGCGTCCTGCTGCCCTGGTTCTCGCTCATGACGATGCTCATCGCGGTCCCGACCGGCGTGAAGATCTTCAACTGGGTCGGCACCATGTGGCGCGGCTCGGTGACCTTCGAGACCCCGCTGCTGTGGGCCGTCGGCTTCCTCATCACGTTCACGTTCGGTGGCCTCACCGGTGTGATCCTGGCCTCGCCGCCGCTGGACTTCCACGTGTCCGACTCGTACTTCGTCGTGGCGCACTTCCACTACGTGGTCTTCGGCACCGTCGTCTTCGCGATGTTCTCCGGCTTCTACTTCTGGTGGCCGAAGTGGACGGGCAAGATGCTCAACGAGCGTCTCGGCAAGATCCACTTCTGGCTCCTGTTCATCGGGTTCCACACCACGTTCCTCATCCAGCACTGGTTGGGCGTCATCGGCATGCCGCGTCGCTACGCGACCTACCTGCCGAACGACGGCTTCACCTGGATGAACCAGCTGTCGACGATCGGCTCGATGATCCTCGCGATCTCGTTCCTGCCGTTCATCTTCAACGTCTACGTGACGGCCCGGAACGCACCGAAGGTCGCCGTGAACGACCCGTGGGGCTACGGCCGCTCGCTCGAGTGGGCCACCAGCTGCCCGCCGCCCCGCCACAACTTCACGTCGATCCCGCGGATCCGTTCCGAGTCCCCGGCCTTCGACCTGAACCACCCCGAGGCAGGTGTGCCGATCGGTGTCGGCCCCGCGAAGGACGCCCCGGATGCCCCGACCTACGACGCCGCGAAGGGCGAGGTGAAGTAAGCCGATGCGCGCGAACACCAACCTGTTCTGGATCCTCTTCGGGTTCTTCATCCTCGCGGACGCCGCGTACACGATCTGGGCGCTGCTCTACTACGGCCACCCGGAGTGGGTCGGCACCGTGGCGATCGGCCTGACCGGCATCATGTCCGCGTTCATCGCCTTCTACCTCGGCAAGGTCATGGCGTCCCAGGGCGGCGTGCTGCCCGAGGACCGCCCCGACGCCAACATCGAGGACGGCGACGCCGAGCTCGGGCACTTCAGCCCGTGGTCGTGGTGGCCCATTCTGCTGGCAGCAGCGGTCGCCGTCTGCTTCCTCGGTGTCGCAGCCGGCCTGTGGATCGTCCCGATCGGACTCGCCCTGGTGGCGGTCACCCTGGTCGGCTGGGTCTACGAATACTACCGCGGCAACTTCGGGCACTGACCTGACGCTGCAACGCACCTGACACTTCGGGCGGCACCACATCCGGTGCCGCCCGAAGTGCGTCCAGGAGCTGCCAACGCAGCGCACGACCCGGCGCTGCACACCACAGCGCCCCACGATCTCCGGTCCCCGATCCGGAACAAACGGGCCCGCCCGCGGCTTGACTGGAGCGGACCTCCCACCACAGCGAAAGGAGTCACCTCAGGTGACCGACAAGCGCACCCTCATCATCTTCGGCGCGACGGGCGACCTCGCCTCCCGCCTGCTGCTGCCGGGCCTCGGCACGTTCCTGCAGAGCGGTCGAGCGGTTCCCGTCCAGCTCATCGGCACGGGCCGCAGCGCCCGCAGCGAGGAGCAGTGGAAGGACATCGTCACGAAGTCCTTCGCGTCGCAGGACGTCAAGGGCCCCGAGGTCGACGCGACGCTCGCGTCGACCCAGTTCATCCAGGGCGACCCCACCGACCCGGAGCACCTCACGGCACTGCTCGACGCGGCCGAGGCCGAGCCGATCCTCTACTTCGCCCTGCCCCCGCAGATCGCCTCCGACATCTGCGAGGCACTGCAGCAGGTCGAGCTCCCCGCCGGCACCACCCTCGCCTTCGAGAAGCCGTTCGGCACCGACGTCGCGAGCGCCCAGGCCCTCAACGAGACCGTGCTGAAGCTGGTCCCGGAAGAGCGCGTGCACCGCACCGACCACTTCCTCGGACGCACCACGGTCCTGAACATCATCGGTCTGCGCTTCGCGAACCGCCTGTTCGAGCCGATCTGGAACGCCGACAACATCGAGAAGGTCGACGTCTTCTACGACGAGACCCTCGGTCTCGAGAACCGCGCCCAGTACTACGACGAGGCCGGTGCGATGGTCGACATGATCCAGTCGCACCTGCTGCAGATCCTCGGCATCGTGACGATGGACGCCCCGGCGGACATCGACGCGGTCGAGTTCCGCTCGTCCCTGGCCCGGGTGCTCCGTTCGACGCGGCTCAAGGGTGACGACGCGAAGATCGCGTCGCGCCGTGCCGTCTACACGGCCGGCACGATCGACGGCAAGGAGCTGCCGTCGTACCAGGACGAGGACGGCGTCGACAAGTCGCGGAGCACCGAGACGCTCGCCGAGATCTCGGTCGAGGTCGACACGGCCCGCTGGAAGGGCGTCCCGTTCACGCTGCGGTCCGGCAAGGCACTCGGCAACAGCCGGAAAGAGGTCCTGATCACCTTCAAGCCGGTCACGCGCCTGCCCTCCGGCCTGAGCGGTCGCCCGAAGGCGGACACGCTCCGCATCGTCCTGAACCCGGACGAGATCGAGCTGACCGTGTCGGCCAACGGCGGTGGCAACCCGTTCGAGATGGGCCAGGTCACCCTGTCGTCGTCGTTCAGCGACGGCGAGCTGACCCCCTACGGCGAGGTCCTGAACGGTATCTTCCACGACGACCCGCTGCTCTCGATCCGCGGCGACGTGGCCGAGCGCTGCTGGGAGATCGTCGAGCCGGTCGTCAAGGCCTGGAAGGCCGACGAGGTCCCGCTCGAGGAGTACCGCGCCGGTTCGCGCGGCCCGGCGGACTGGGAGTCGTCGTCCTGACGGACGTGACCGTCGCGCCCTGAACGGGCGGAACTGCGGACGGGAGGCACGGTGCCAGCTGGCACCGTGCCTCCCGTCCGTTTCGTGGTCAGCACCACCGCATCACGCGGGGGTACCAGCGCGCTCGCCCTCGCCGGTCCACGAGCGGGTGCCGCCGTCGTGCACGGGCAACCGTGTGCGGTGCCCGGTCGACGCGCCCCGCGCCCGCGCGATCGCGTCCGACGCGGACACGAGCGTCAGGTGCGACAGCACCTGCGGGGTGTTGCCGACGTGGTGTCCGGTGGCGACGTCGATCTCCTCGGAGAGCATGCCGACGTCGTTGGCGTACCCGACGATCACGTCCATGAGGCGCTCGGCGTCGTCGATCCGGCCCGATGCCGCGTACTGCTCGACGAGCCAGAACGAGCACGCCAGGAACGGGTGCTCCGCGCCGGCGAGCCCGTCGAACCCCGACGACGTCCGGTACCGCAGCACGAGACCGTCGGAGCCGGTGGACAGGTCCTGCTCGATGGCGGCGACGGTGCCGGTCATGCGCGCGTCGCGGGCGGAGACGTAGCCGATCTGCGGCAGGACGAGCAGGCTCGCGTCGACCTCGTCGGTGTCGTAGTGCTGCCGGTAGCTGCCGCGTGCAGCGTTCCAGCCGTGCTCCTCGATCTCGGCCCGGACCTGGTCGCGCAGGGTGCGCCAGCGGTCCACGGGCCCTTCGAGACCGAACTCCTCGACCGCGGCGACCCCACGGTCGAACGCGGCCCAGATCATCGCGCGCGAGTGCGTGAAGTGCCGTCGCGGGCCGCGCATCTCCCAGATGCCGTTGTCGGGCTCCTGCCAGTGCTCCTCGACGTAGCCGAGCAGGGCGCGCTGCAGGGCCCACGAGTCGGCGTTCTCCTCGACCCCGAGCTCGCGGGCATCGTGCAGGGCGGCCAGGACCTCGCCGAACACGTCGCCCTGGTACTGCGTGTACGCGCCGTTGCCGACCCGGACGGGCGTCGAGCCGGCGTACCCGGGCAGGTGCGGGAGCTCCCGTTCCGGCAGTTCGCGCTCCCCGGCGATGCCGTACATGATCTGCACGTCGGCGGGGTCGCCGGCGATGGCGCGGAGCAACCAGCCGCGCCAGTGCGCCGCCTCGTCGCGGTAGCCGTGCGCGATGAGCGAGGCGAGGGCGAGGGAGGCGTCGCGGAGCCAGACGTAGCGGTAGTCCCAGTTGCGTTCGCCGCCCGGGTCCTCCGGCAGGCTCGTGGTCACGGCGGCCACCACCCCGCCGGTCTCGCCGTGGGTCATCGCGCGGAGCAGCAAGAGCGAGCGGCGGGCGGCGTCGGCGTAGCGTCCCTCGGTGCGTGCCGTCGCCATCCAGTCGGTCCACCACGTCACGGTGCGGTGGAGTTCGGCGTCGACGTCGACGGGTTCCGGGGGCTCGCGGTGCGAGGGGTACCAGGTGAGGACGGTGTCGAGCACGTCACCGTCGTGGATCGTCGCGGTGGCCGTGTGCCGGTGGTCCGAGGCCCGGAAGCGCGGGCCGCGCACGATGACCGACCCGGGGCCGGCGGTGGCGAGCAGTGCCGGGTCATCGTCGCCGCCGATCTGGCGCACCCACGGCAGCGCGAGGGCGTAGTCGAACCGGATCCGCAGGGTCTGCTGCACCTCGACCGTGCCGCTCAATCCGCGGACACGCCGGACGATGGACGGGCGGTGCGCGCCGACGGGCATGAACTCGGTCACCTCGACGGCACCGTCCGCCGTGGTCCACACCGTCGACAGGACGAGGGTGTCGCCGTGGTACTTCCGGTGCGCCGTCGCCGCGGGGTCGGTCGGTCGGAGCGTCCAGTGCCCGTGGTCCTCGGTGCCGAGCAGCGAGGCGAACGTGGCGGCGCTGTCGAACCGCGGCAGGCACGCCCAGTCGATCGTGCCGTCGCGGCCGACGAGTGCGGCGGTCGAGGTGTCGCCGATGACGGCGTGGTCCTCGATCAGGTTCGGGGGAGTCGCGGGGGGCGCGGGTGCTCGCTCGGTGTCGGCGGTCCGGTCCGTGTCGGTGCTCATGCCCCGATCGAACACCCGGAGGCCGAGCGTCGTAGCCGCGCGGACGGGCCGCCGGCCGTCTGGCGGCCGTGTGCCGTCGGTGTGCCTGAAGCCTCGCTCAGGCCGGGTCGGAGGCGTCCGCCTCGGCGAGCCCGACCCGCGCGAGTTCGGACCAGAGCCCGGCACCGTCCGGTGCGTAGACCCACGGCGCCGAGGTGTCGCGGGAGCGTTCCTGCGCCCGGGAGCGTCCGCCGGCCAGGACCGCCTCGCTCGTGGACAGCTGCCGGATGGCGACGCCCGCGACGTTCTCCGGGTGCTCGCGGGCGAACTCGCCGTACAGCGACTCGTCGTGCTGGCCGTCGTCGCCGACGAGCAGCCACTGCACGTCCGGGAAGTCCTTCGCCAGGCGCCGCAGGTTCTGCTGCTTGTGCAGCTGCCCGCTCCGGAAGAAGCGGTCGTGCGTGGGGCCCCAGTCGGTGAGCAGGAGCGTGCCGGACGGGTACATGTTGCGGGTCAGGAAGCGCTGCAGGGTCGGCGCGACGTTCCAGGCACCGGTGGACAGGTACACCGTCGGGGAACCGGGGTGCTGCGCCTGCACGCGTTCGTACAGCACGGACATGCCCGGCACGGGGCGGCGGGCGTGCTCGGTGAGGACGAAGGAGTTCCACGCCGCCAGCATCGGACGGGGGAGCGAGGTCACCATGACGGTGTCGTCGATGTCGGACAGCAGCCCGAAGCGGGTGTCGGGGTGCACGACGAACACGTCCGCCTCGACGTCGCGCCCGCCGCCGGCCGACAACCGGACGGTGCGCCAGCCCGGCTCGAGGTCGATCGGCACGATGGTGTCGACGACCCCGCCACGGTCGGTCTCGACGACGTGCGAGACCCCACCGGCGGTGACGGTGACCTCGGCGTGGTCGACCGCGACGCTCGTGAAGCTCTTCCACCCGCGGACACCGGCGTACGAGACGTCGGAGGCGAGGCCACGGCGGGTCAGCAGCACGCGGCAGAGGATGCGGACCCATCCGGGAGCGCCGTAGCCGGTGTAGGGGACGACGGTCGGGACCAGGCCACGGCTTCGGGCGCGGTGCTCGCGGAACTCCTGGACGGCGTCCTCGATGCGGGCCGCGCGGTGCAGGAGCGGCTCGGCCAACGACGGCTCGTGGGGCGTCGGGTCGGGCATCGCCCCATCATCCCATGCAGGACCCGGAAGTCCACGTCCCGCGGCACCTGTGGTGAGTCGCAGCCATGTTCCAGCCGGTCTCTGCGAAAATCGTCCTCGTCACACCAACGAACCGCGCTGGAGCGCAAGAGGAGAACACGTGCTCGTCACCGAGGTAACGAACGCTCTGCCGGGGGGATCATCACTGCTCAGGAACGAGCCGGTCCAAGCCCGCAGTTCGGCGCGCCTCGCGGGTCTGCTCGACGCTGCTGCCGCGGTGATCGACGAGATCGGGTTCGAGCGACTCACGACCGCGATGGTCGCCGAGCGGGCCGGAGCGTCCATCGGCACCGTCTACCGCTACTTCCCGGACCGCATCGCCGTGGTCGACGCCCTCGCCATCCGCTGCACGCAGCGGCTCGCAGCGCGCTTCGTCGCGGCGCTCGACGCGAGCGGCGCGGAGACCTGGCAGCAGGCCTGCGACGCGCTGATCGACGAGACCGCCGAGCTGTACCGCACCGAGCCCGGCTTCCGCGCGATCCGCTTCGGCGACACCGCGGACACCGGCACCGGTGACGCCGAGGACCGCATGGGGGCGCTCGGCGCCGCCGTCGGGCAGATCATGCGCGACCGCTTCGGGCTGCCCGACAACGAGCGCATCGCACGTGCCTGGGTGGTGCTGGCCGAGTCCGGCCACGCCGTGCTGGCGCGGGCCCACCGCGACCGCGAGCACCCCGACACGGCGCTCATCGCCGAGTACCGCACGATGAGCCGTGCCCACATGGAGTCCGTGGTCGCCGCCGGCTGACCGCCGCTGGGTCCCGCACCCATCCGACGATGCCCGTGCTTCCGAACAGGGGGCGCGGGCGTCGTCGTCCGCGCTGGTTCCGTCGTGCGCTCGGTCCGGTCCACGGCGGTGCGCACCTGTCCGGGACGCGCCGCGTGCCGGAACGGGTGAACCGCTGTCGGACCCGACGGGTACTCTCATCCGGAGTCGGGCTACCTCCGAACAGAAGGGCACCCATGATCGAGTTCCGCTCGGTACGAAAGACCTACCCGGACGGCACCACCGCGGTCGACGACTTCGACCTCGTGATCCCGTCCCGGACCACCACCGTCTTCGTCGGCTCCAGCGGCTGCGGCAAGACGACGCTGCTCCGGATGATCAACCGCATGGTCGACCCCACCTCGGGTTCCGTGCAGATCGACGGATCCGACGTCTCCGGCGTCGACCCCGTGAAGCTCCGGCGGAGCATCGGGTACGTCATGCAGAACTCCGGTCTGCTGCCGCACCGCAAGGTCGTCGACAACATCGCGACCGTGCCCCTGCTCACCGGGGTGTCGAAGGCCGACGCCCGCACGCGTGCGCTCGAGCTCATGGACACCGTGGGACTCGACCGGGCGTTCGCCGACCGGTACCCGTCCCAGCTGTCCGGCGGGCAGCAGCAGCGCGTCGGTGTGGCCCGCGGCCTCGCCGTCGACCCGAACATCCTGCTCATGGACGAGCCCTTCGGTGCCGTCGACCCGCTGGTCCGCAACGACCTGCAGGACGAGCTCATCCGCCTGCAGCGTGAACTCGGCAAGACGGTCGTGTTCGTGACGCACGACATCGACGAGGCGTTCAAGCTCGGCGACCAGGTCGTCATCCTGAAGAAGGGCGGCGAGATCGCCCAGCAGGGCACGCCGTCCGAGATCCTGGCCGAGCCGGCGGACGACTTCGTCGCGAACTTCATCGGCGTCGGCCGCGGGCGTCGGTCGCTGCGCGTCGAGCACACCCCCACGGGCCCCATCGTCGTGGACGGCGACGGGCGTGCAGCCGGTGTCCTCACCGGACCGGTCAACGTCGTCGACGCCGCCGCAGCGGTGCAGGCCGACCCCGCATCGAACCAGGCCGGAGCGTCGCACGACGCCCCGGGTGCTCCGGCGCAGGGTGAGGGCACGCGGTGAAGTGGGTCCTCGCAAACCTGGACACGATCCGTGACGCCACGGTCGCGCACCTGGCCATCGCCATCCCGCCGATCATCATCGCGTTCCTGCTGTCCATCCCCATCGGCTGGCTCGTCGTCCGCCTCCAGCGCCCCGGTGGATCGCGGTTCGCCTCGGGTGTCGGCAGCGGCATCGTGACGTTCGCCGGGCTGCTCTACGCGATCCCGTCCCTGGCGTTGTTCGTGGCGCTGCCGGGCATCATCGGCACCGGGCTGCAGAGCCCGGTCAACGTCGTGATCGGGTTGACCCTGTACGGCCTCGCGCTCATGGTCCGGTCGACCGTCGACGGGCTCACCTCGGTGGACTCGGGGACGAAGTCGGCCTCGACCGCGATGGGCTACTCGTCGGCGCAGCGGTTCTTCCGCGTCGAACTGCCGCTGGCCGGGCCGGTGCTGCTCGCCGGGCTGCGGGTGGTCTCGGTGTCCACGATCTCGCTGACCACCGTCGGCGCCGTCCTCGGCATCCAGAGCCTCGGGTCGCTGTTCACGGACGGCCTCGGGCGCGGGATCTACGAGGAGATCATCTCCGGCATCGTCATGGTCCTCGTCCTGGCGTTCGTGCTCGACGGGATCCTGGTGCTGCTCGGCCGGATCGTCATGCCGTGGACCCGGACGACCTCGGTGTCGCGTCGCCGGACCCGCCGTGTCCTGCAAGCAGCGGAGGTCGCCTCGTGATCATCGGACAGGCCTTCGCCTGGGTCTTCGACCCCACCAACTACTCCGGGTACAACGCGATCCCCGGCCGCCTCTGGGAGCACATCTGGATCACGCTGCTCGCCGTGGTGATCGCCTCGGTGATCGCCGTGCCGATCGGGTACGCCATCGGCCACACGCGCCGCGCACGGGGCTTCTCGATCGCCGTGTCCGGCGGGATCCGCGCACTGCCGACGCTCGGCGTGCTCTCCCTGTTCGGGCTCCTGCTCGGCATCGGCCTGCAGGCTCCGCTCCTGGCGCTCGTCGTGCTCGCCATCCCCTCGGTGCTGGCCGGTGCGTACTCGGGCATCGAGTCGGTCGAACCCGTCACCGTCGACGCCGCCAAGGCCCAGGGCATGACGGGGTGGCAGATCCTGTGGAAGGTCGAGGTCCCGCTCGGCCTGCCCCTGCTGATCGGCGGCTTCCGCGCAGCCGTGCTGCAGGTCGTGGCCACGGCGACGCTCGCCGCGTACGTCGGTGCCGGCGGCCTCGGCGGCTACTTCTTCCTCGGTCTGAAGACCCAGGACTACGCCGAGATGCTCGGCGCCTCCATCCTCGTGATCGCACTCGCGATCGCGTTCGAGATCGTGTTCGCCGTGCTGCAGCGGGCGTCGGTGCCCAAGGGCACCGCCGACCCGTCGGCCCGGCAGCGCCAGGGATCGCGCGAGCGAGCCCGCAATCCCATCCCGGAAGGAAATCCATCGTGATCACAGCAAAGATCCGTGCGGGCGTCGCAGCAGCGCTCGCACTGGGCGTCGCCGCCGCCCTGACCGGCTGCGCGTCGAGCGACCCGCTCGACAGCGGCTCCAGCGCGTCGTCCGACTCCAAGACGATCGTCGTCGGCTCGCAGCAGTACTACTCGAACGAGATCATCGCCGAGCTGTACGCACAGGTCCTCGAGAAGAACGGCTTCGAGGTCAAGCGCAACTTCAACATCGGGCAGCGCGAGGTCTACATCCCGCAGCTCGAGAAGGGCGCGATCGACGTCATGCCCGAGTACAGCGGCAACCTGCTGCAGTACTTCGACAAGGACTCCACGGCGAAGACCGCCGACCAGATCGACGACGGCCTCGAGACGGCGCTGCCGAAGGGCCTCCGGGTCCTCGACGAGGCCGAGGCGACCGACCAGGACAGCTACACCGTCACGAAGAAGTTCTCCGAGGACAACGACGTGACGAGCCTGGCCGACCTGAAGGACGTCACGTCGAAGCTCACCGTCGGCGCGAACTCCGAGTTCCAGACCCGTCCGTACGGTCCGAAGGGCCTGAAGTCGGTCTACGGCGTCGACGTCGACTTCAAGGCGGTCGAGGACTCCGGCGGAGCCCTGACGGTCAAGGCGCTGAAGGACGGCACCGTCCAGCTCGCCGACATCTACAGCGCCGACCCGAGCATCAAGGCGAACGACTTCGTCACGCTCGAGGACCCGGAGAACCTGATCCTGCCGCAGAACGTCATCCCCGTCGTCTCCGACAAGGTGAACGACAAGGCCGCGGACGCGATCGACTCGGTCAACGAGAAGCTGACGCCCGAGGCCCTGATCGAGCTCAACACCAAGAGCACGGCGGACAAGGAGAAGGCGTCCACCATCGCCAAGGAGTTCCTGACCGACGAGGGCCTGCTGTAACAGCAGTCCTCGTGCGTTAGACGACAGGCGTCGGGCAACTGCCCGGCGCCTGTCGTCGTTCGGCGGAGCGGGGATCGGCACATCCGTGCCGCACGGTTGTGCCGTGCAGCACCCTTGCACGTTCGTGCAGGGAACATTTCTACAAGTTGTCGAAGTCGGTGGTGACGCGGTACCGTTGAAGAGTCCCAACGGCTGTGACATCTGATGTATCCGTTCCACAGGAAGACACTGACGTGCACCGACTGCGCGCGGCGACCCGACTGGGAAGTGCCGCATGACCGACCTCCTCGACCCGCTCATCCTGTCGCGGTGGCAGTTCGGTCTGACGACCATCTACCACTTCCTCTTCGTCCCGCTGACGATCGGCATGGCCGCCGTGGTGGCCGTGTTCCAGACCGCCTGGTACCGGACCGGTCGCGCGCATTACCTGCAGCTGACCCGGTTCTTCGGACGCATCTTCCTGATCAACTTCGCGATGGGCGTCGTGACGGGCATCGTGCAGGAGTTCCAGTTCGGCATGAACTGGTCGAACTACTCGCGCTTCGTCGGTGACGTCTTCGGCGCCCCGCTCGCGCTCGAGGGGATCCTGGCCTTCTTCTTCGAAGCCGCGTTCATCGGCGTCTGGATCTTCGGCTGGGACCGCTTGCCGAAGGGACTGCACCTGGCGAGCATCTGGTGCGTCAGCGCCGGCACGATCATGTCGGCGTACTTCATCATCGCCGCGAACGCGTTCATGCAGCACCCGGTCGGCTTCTCGATGAACGAGGCCAAGGGCCGCGCGGAGCTCACCGACATCTGGGCGGTCCTCGGCAACAAGGTCGCCCTCGCCGCCTTCCCGCACACGTTGTTCGCCTGCTTCATGGTCGCCGCAGCAGTGATCATCTCGGTCGCCGCCTACCACCTGGCGCGGAACCAGAACCTCGAGACGATGATGCCGGCGCTCAAGTTCGGCATGTGGACCATGGTGGCTGCGGGGGCCCTGACGGTGCTCACCGGCGACCAGCTCGGCCTGACCATGGTCGACACCCAGCCGATGAAGATGGCCGCGGCCGAAGCGCTCTACAACACGGCGACCGGCAAGGACGCCTCGTTCTCGATCTTCACGCTCGGCACCCCCGACGGCGTGCACGAACTGTTCTCGATCCGGGTGCCCTACCTGCTGTCGTTCCTGTCCACGCACACCTTCAACGGCACGGTCGAGGGCATCAACGACCTGCAGGCGCAGTACACCCAGGTGTACGGGCCCGGCGACTACAAGCCGATCATCTGGGTCACCTACTGGTCGTTCCGCTGGATGATCGCGCTCGGCGTCGGTGCGGTCATGGTGTCGCTCGCCGGCCTCTGGCTGACCCGCAAGGGCCGGTTCCCGACGAAGCGCTGGATCTGGCGCGTCGCCACCTGGACCGTCCCGCTCCCGATGGCCGCGATGATCGTCGGCTGGATCTTCACCGAGATGGGTCGCCAGCCGTGGCTCGTGTTCGGGTTGCTCAAGACCAGCGACGGCGTCTCGCCGAACGTGACCGGGCTCGAGGTCCTCATCTCGCTCGTCGTGTTCACCGTGATCTACGGCTCGCTGGCGGTGGTCGAGTTCAAGCTCATCAAGAAGGTCGCGCAAGAGGGCCCTGCCGCTCCGGCAGAGGTCGACGAGGAGACCGGCGAGGTCAAGCACGAAGTGACGGTGTACTGAGATGGATCTGCCTGTCCTCTGGTTCGCGATCGTCGGCGTGTTCTTCGTCGGCTACTTCGTCCTCGACGGCTTCGACTTCGGGGTCGGCATGTCCCTGCCCTTCCTGGGCAAGGACGACACCGACCGTCGGGTGCTCATCAACACGATCGGCCCGGTCTGGGACCTCAACGAGACGTGGGTCATCGTCGCCGGCGCCTGCCTGTTCGCGGCGTTCCCCGAGTGGTACGCGACGATGTTCTCCGGGTTCTACCTGGCGCTGCTGCTCATCCTCGCGGCGCTGATCCTGCGCGGTGTCTCGTTCGAGTACCGCCACCAGAACAAGCACCTCGAGTGGAAGCGTCGCTTCGACCTGATGATCATCGTCGGCTCTGCCCTGCCGTCGTTCCTCTGGGGCGTCGCGTTCGGCAACGTCGTCCGCGGGATCCCGATGGACTCCGGGCACAACTACACGGGCACGCTCTTCGACCTGCTCAACCCGTTCGCGCTCCTGACCGGCGTGGCGACGCTGCTGGTGTTCTTCACGCACGGCGTCGTGTTCGTGGCGCTGAAGACCGAGGGCGAGATCCGCGAGCGGGCGAAGCGCCTGGCGACCCGGGCCGGCATCCTGACGATCGTCGTCGGTGCCGCGTTCCTGGTCTGGATGGCGTTCGTCCGGGCGACCCCTGCCTCGCTCGTGCTCTCGGTGGTCGCGGCACTCGCGCTCGTCCTGGCCGTGCTGTGCAACGCCTGGGGCAAGGAGGGCCGGGCGTTCACGCTCATGGCCGTCACCATCGCCGCGATCGTGCTCGCCATGTTCACGGCGATCTTCCCGGACGTCATGCCCGCCACCAACGACCCGGCGAACAGCCTGAACGTGTACAACGCCTCGAGCGGTTCGTACACGCTGACGGTGATGAGCTGGGTGGCGCTGATCTTCGTGCCCCTCGTGTTCGCGTACCAGGCCTGGACGTACTGGGTGTTCCGCAAGCGTGTCTCGCGGGCCCAGGTCACCCAGGCCGCGCACTAGGCAGGCGACGGTGAAGCCGCTCGACCCGCGACTCCTGCGCCTGTCGCGGACGGCGCGCGGCTTCATCGTCGCGGCCGCCGGCACCGGCGTCCTCCGCACGGTCGCGACCATCGCGATCGCGTGGGGGATCGCCGCCGCCGTGACCCTCGGCATCGACGCGGTCCAGGACGGCAGTGTCCCGGGCGCCTTCGGGCAGGCGCTCGCGCTGCTGGGCGGCGCGTTCGTGCTCCGTGCCGTGGCGGCCTGGGCGACCGACGACCTGGCCGCCCGCGCCGCGGCGAAGGTGAAGAGCGAGATGCGCACCACGGTGCTCGCCCGCGCCGCCGAGCGGGGTCCGTCCTGGCTGGCGGGCCGGTCGAGTGCGGGGTTCGCCACCACCCTCGGGCCGGGCCTCGACGCGCTCGACGCCTACTTCGGTCGCTACCTGCCGCAGCTCGCACTCACCGCGATCGCCACACCGCTGCTGCTGGTCGCGATCGGCCTCGGTGACCTGACGAGCGGGCTGATCATCCTGTTCGCCCTGCCGGTCATCCCGGTGTTCATGATCCTGATCGGACTCGCGACCCAGTCGTTGCAGCGGAAGCAGTCCGATGCCCTCGCCAAGCTCGGCGGTGCCTTCCTCGAGGCCGTCGAGGGCCTGGCCACCCTCAAGGTGTTCGGTCGCGCCCGGCGCCAGGTCGGCCGCATCGGCGCCGTCACGGACGAGTACCGTCGCGGCACGCTCGGGGTGCTCCGGCTGTCGTTCGTCAGCGGGTTCGCGCTCGAGCTCGCCGCGAGCCTGTCCGTCGCCCTCGTCGCGGTGTCGATCGGCATCCGGCTGGTCGACGGCTCGCTCGGGCTCGGCGCCGCGATGTTCGTCCTGGTGCTCGCCCCCGAGGCGTTCGCCCCCATCCGCCAGGTCGGCGCGGACTTCCACGCCGCCCAGGACGGCGTCGAGGCATCGGCAGCGGTCCTCGACGTCCTCGACGACGACACGGAGCCCGCGCCGCACCACGACACGGACCCCGCGGCGACCGCTCCGGCTGCCGCGGCGCTGGCCGTGCACGGTCTGACCGTCCGCCGGCCCGACGTGGTGATCGGCCCGCTCGACCTGCACGCCGACCCCGGCACCGTCGTCGTGCTCGCCGGTCCGAGCGGCTCGGGCAAGTCGAGCGTCATCGCCGCACTCCGCGGCGTCCTGCCGCACGACGGCACCGTGGTCGTCCCGGGCGCCGCCGGTACGACCGCCGCCGGCCGCACCACCTGGGCCGATCAGCGACCCCGCCTCGTGCGCGGGACCGTCGCCGAGAACGTCGCGCTCAGCGCGACCCCCGACGCCGTGGACGTCCAGACCGCGTTGCGCGACGCGGGGCTGGGGGTCGACCCGGGCCTCCCGATCGGCGCCGGCGGCAGCGGACTGTCCGGCGGCCAGGCGCAGCGCGTCGCCGTCGCGCGGGCGCTGTACCGCGCCCGCCGCGTCGGCACGCCGTTGGTCCTGCTCGACGAACCGACGTCGGCGCTCGACGCCGAGGCCGAGGCCCACGTCGTCGCCGCGATCCGCGGCCTGGCGGCCGACGGCGCGGTCGTCGTGGTGGCCAGCCACCGACCGGCGGTCGTGGCCGCGGCCGACGTCCGGGTCGACATCGGCACCGGTGGGTCGGTCACCGTCCGGACGGGGGTGCGCGCATGAGCCGGGAGGCTCGTGGCGCGTCGGTCCTGCGCCTCGCGATGCCCCACGGGTCGGGTTGGGCGAAGGCGGTCGCCGCCGGCGCGCTCAGTGCGGTCTGCGCCGTGGCGCTCCTCGCCGCGAGCGGCTACCTCATCACCCGTGCCGCGGAGCACCCGCCGATCCTCTACCTGACCCTCGTGATGGTCGGCGTGCGGGCGTTCGCACTCGGGCGTGCGGCGCTGCGCTACGTCGACCGGCTCGCCGGGCACGACGCGTCCTTCCGGCAGCTCGCGGTGGTGCGCACCGAGATGTACCGGCGGCTCGCCTCGGTCGCACCGGCAGGGCTCGGCAGCACCGGCCGTGGCGACCTGATGACCCGCCTGGTCACCGACACCGACCGGCTGCAGGACCTGCCCATCCGCGTCGTCGGGCCGCTGGTGTCCGCCGGGGTCGTCGCCCTGCTGTCCGTCGTCGCGGTGGCGATCGTGTCGGTGCCGGCCGCCCTCGTGCTCGTGCTCGGCCTGGCGGTCGCGGCGCTGCTCGGGTCGGTCGTGACGGGGTCGATCGCCGAGCGCTCCGACCGTGAGACCGCGGCGGACCGTGGTCGGGTCGCCGACCTCGTGCTCGACACCGTGCGGACGCTCGACGTGTTCGCGGCCTACGGCACCCTCGACGAGCGGCTGGCGCACATCGCCCGTCTCGACGCCGGCGTCACCCGTGCGGTGCGCCGCCGTGGCACGGTCGAGGCGCTCGTCGGTGCCCTGGTCGGGCTGGTCGGCGGCGGCGCGGTCATCGGGATCCTGGCCGTCGGTGCACCCGCCGTGGTGTCCGGGGCGCTCGACGGACCGCTCTGGGCACTGACCGTGTTCGTGCCGCTCGCCCTGTTCGAGGTCGTCGGCGGGGTCCCGCTCGCCGTCCTCACGCTGCGCCGGGTGCGCGCCGCCGCCGAGCGGGTCGAGCAGGTCGTCCCGGCACGGGTGCCCGCGGGCATCGTGCCCGAACCCGAGCAGGACGCCGACCCGGCCGAACTGGCGGTGTCCGGTCCGGTCACCGTGGCGGTGCGCGACCTGACCGTGCAGTGGCCCGGAGCCACGACGCCGGCGGTCGACGGGGTCTCGCTCGACCTGCACCCCGGCGAGGTCGTCGTGCTCGAAGGGCCGAGCGGCGCGGGGAAGTCCACCCTCGTCGACGCGCTCGTCCGGTTCGTCGACCACCAGGGCTCGTACACGCTCGACGGGGTCTCGGCGAAGGACATGCACCCCGACGCCGTCCGTGCCCGCATCGGGCTCATCGAGCAGGACCCGTTCGTCTTCGACCAGTCCGTCCGACAGAACCTGCTGTTCGCCCGCGAGACCGCGACCGACGACGAGCTGCTCGCCGTGCTCGACCGGGTCGGCCTCGGCGAGTGGGTCGGACGTCGCGGCGGGCTCGATGCGTCGGTGGGGGAGCGCGGTGGCCTCGTCTCCGGCGGACAGGCGCACCGGCTCGCCCTGGCGCGCGCGCTCCTGCACGCGTTCCCGGTGCTCGTGCTCGACGAACCCACGGCCGACATCGACCCGGACCTCGGCGACGCCGTCCTGCACGACCTCGTCACGACGGCGCGCGCAGCGGGACGGACGGTCGTGATCGTGTCGCACGTGCCGGTCCGGGCGGACCTGGTCGACCGCACCCTGCGGATGGCCGCCGGCCGCCTGCTCGTCGGATGACCCGACAGGCGGACGCTGGACGGGCCTCCCGGCTTGTATCGTTGACGTCCGTGACCACCGAGCAGCACGCCGAGGACCCGAACGCCTACGACTTCCGTCGTATCCAGGAGAAGTGGCAGCCCCGCTGGGAAGAGCTCGGGCTCTTCACCACCGACCTGGACGACACGCGTCCGCGCAAGTACATCCTCGAGATGTTCCCGTACCCGTCCGGCGACCTCCACATGGGGCACGCCGAGAACTGGGCCCTCGGCGACTTCGTGGCGCGCTACTGGCGCCAGCAGGGCTTCAACGTCCTGCACCCCATCGGCTGGGACTCCTTCGGTCTGCCCGCCGAGAACGCCGCGATCAAGCGCGGGGTGGACCCGAAGGACTGGACCTACGCGAACATCGCGCAGCAGAAGGCGTCCTTCAAGCGCTACGCGCCGTCGTTCGACTGGAGCACCGAGATCCACACCTCGGACCCCGAGTACTACAAGTGGAACCAGTGGCTGTTCCTGAAGATGTACGAGAAGGGCCTGGCGTACCGCAAGGACAGCTGGGTCAACTGGGACCCGGTGGACCAGACCGTGCTCGCGAACGAGCAGGTCCTGCCCGACGGCACCTCGGACCGCTCCGGCGCCGTCGTCGTCAAGAAGAAGCTCACGCAGTGGTACTTCAAGATCACGGAGTACGCCGACCGCCTGCTCGACGACCTCAACCAGCTCGAGGGACGGTGGCCCGCCAAGGTCATCGCGCAGCAGCGCAACTGGATCGGCCGGTCGGTCGGCGCCGACGTCGACTTCGTCATCGAGGGCCGTGACGAGCCCGTCACGGTGTTCACGACGCGTCCCGACACGATCCACGGCGTGACGTTCCTCGTCGTCGCACCGGACTCGGACCTGGCGGCGTCGCTGGTCGCTTCAGCGTCCTCCTCCGTCCGTGCGGACTTCGATGCCTACCTCGTCGCCACCCAGAAGACGTCGGAGATCGACCGGCAGAACGCGGACCGCCCGAAGACCGGTGTGCCGCTCGGCCGTTTCGCGATCCACCCGCTGACGGGGGAGCGCCTGCCCATCTGGGCCGCCGACTACGTGCTGGCCGACTACGGTCACGGCGCCGTCATGGCCGTCCCGGCGCACGACCAGCGCGACCTCGACTTCGCCCGGGCGTTCGACCTGCCCGTGAAGGTCGTCGTCGACACCAACGCCGCGGTCACCGGAGCGATCCCGGTGATCACCGAGGACACCGAGCTGCCCGACCTCAACCCCGCCACCACGGGCGAGGCACTGACGGGTCAGGGCCGGATGATGAACTCCGGCCCCCTCGACGGCATGTCGAAGCAGCACGCGATCACCGCCGCGATCTCCCTGCTCGAGGAGCGCGGGACCGGTCGCGCCGCCAAGACCTACCGCCTGCGCGACTGGCTCATCTCGCGCCAGCGCTTCTGGGGCACGCCGATCCCGATCATCCACGGCGCCGACGGCAGCGAGCACCCCGTGCCGCTCGACCAGCTGCCGGTGCGGCTGCCCGACACCGAGGGGCTCGACCTCAAGCCCAAGGGCACCTCGCCGCTCGGCGGAGCGACCGACTGGGTCAACGTCCCGAACCCCGTCGACGGTACGCCCGCGCTCCGTGACACCGACACGATGGACACCTTCGTCGACTCGTCGTGGTACTTCCTGCGCTTCCTGGCGGCGAACGACGACACCCAGGCGTTCGACCCCGCGGTCGCCCGCAAGTGGGCGCCGGTCGACCAGTACATCGGCGGGATCGAGCACGCGATCCTGCACCTGCTGTACGCGCGCTTCGTCACCAAGGTGCTCTTCGACCTCGGTTACCTCGACTTCACCGAGCCGTTCTCGGCACTGCTCAACCAGGGCATGGTGCTGTCCGGCGGCTCGAAGATGTCGAAGTCCAAGGGCGGCGTCTCGCTCGGTGACGAGCTCGACGCGAACGGCGTCGACGCGATCCGCCTGGTGATGGGCTTCGCCGGCCCGCCCGAGGACGACATCAACTGGGAGGACGTCTCGCCGTCCGCCTCGGCACGCTTCCTGGCCCGCGCCTACCGCTTGGCGACCGACGTCACGTCGACCCCCGACGTCGTCTGGGCCGAGGGCGACCGCGCCCTGCGCCAGGTGACGCACCGGTTCCTGGCCGATGCGCCGGGCCTGATGGAGTCGTTCAAGTTCAACGTCGTGATCGCGCGGCTCATGGACCTGGTCAACGTGACCCGCAAGGCGATCGACAGCGGCCCCGGTGCCGCCGACCCCGCCGTGCGCGAAGCCGTCGAGACCGTCACGCTCGGCCTCGCCGTGTTCGCGCCGTACACCGGCGAGGAGATGTGGGAGCAGCTCGGGTACGAGGCCACCGTCGCGCTGCACGGTTGGCGGAAGGCCGACCCGACGCTGCTGGTGCAGGAGACCCTCACCGCCGTCGTGCAGGTCAACGGCAAGGTGCGCGACTCGTTCGAGGTGTCGAAGTCGATCGAGCCGTCCGAGCTCGAGGAACTCGCGCGGAACTCGGCGAACGTGCAGCGGTACATCGGTGACCGCGAGATCGTGAAGGTCATCGTGCGGGCGCCGAAGCTCGTGAACATCGCCATCAAGGGGTAGTCCTCGGGCGGCGCGGCCGTCCACAGGGTGGGCGTCTGGCCGTCCACAGGGTGGGCGTCTGGCCGTCCACAGGGTGGGCGTCCGACGCACCTGTCCACAGACCAGCATTCCGGAGCCCGGCCGATCGGCCGGGCTCCGTAGCGTTCGGGGCATGTCGTCGCCATCGTCACCGGACCCTCGGTCAGTGGACGGCGCGCCCGCATCGGGACGCGTGCCCTGGTCGCGACTGGTGCTGTCGCCGCGGGCCGCGGTGGTGCTGGCCGGGGTCGTCGTGGCTGTGGCGCTGGTGGTGGTCCTGGTCGGGTCGCTGACGGGGCGTGGTGGTGCCGGCGCGGGCGGGGTCGTCGTCAGTAATGCGCCCACCGCCGGCGCGCCGACTGCCGGGGTGCCGACCGCTGGTGCGCCCACCGCCGGGGTGCCGACCGCTGGGTCTGGTGCGGCGCGTGTGGTGGTGCACGTGCTCGGGGCGGTCGAGCGCGACGGCGTGGTGCGCCTGCCGCCGTCGAGCCGGGTCACCGACGCGATCGAGCGGGCCGGCGGCGCGACGGCGGACGCGGACCTCGACCGACTGAACCTGGCACGGGTCCTGACCGACGGCGAGCGGCTGTACGTGCCGCGCGTGGGCGAGGACGAGGTGCCGGCGGCGCTCGATCCGGTCGACGGCGGTGCGGCCGCGGCGGGCAGCAGCGGGGGCAGCAGTACGGGTGCCGCGGCTGCCTCGGGAACCGGCGCCGACTCCGTCGTCGACCTGAACAGCGCCGACCAGGCTGCGCTCGAGACCCTGCCCGGCATCGGCCCGGGCTTGGCCGGCCGGATCCTCGCCTGGCGCGACGAACACGGCCGGTTCACCGCGGTCGAGGACCTGCTCGACGTCAGCGGCATCGGCGACGTCCGGTTCGCGGAGCTGCGTGACCGCGTGCGGGTCTGAGCCGTGCCCCTGCAGCTGCGACCCAGTGCGACGGACCTGCGGGTTGCGGTGCCGGTGGCGATCGCCTGGATCGTGACGACCGTGCTCGTCGGGGGACCGACGGCAGCGCCGGTGGTCGGGATCGTGGCCGCCGTGCTGGCCGTACTGGCCGTGCTCGCCGGAGGGCGTGCGGTCGTCGCTGGTCGTCGTCGCTCGGGCCGTCGCTGCCGCACCGTGACCGCCGGTGCCGGCCCGGTGCTCGTCGCGGCGGCGCTGACCGCGTTGCTCGCGGTGTCGGTCACCGTGGGGGAGACCCGACGGACGCCGGAGGTGCTCCGGGCACTCGCCTCCGGACCGGGCACCGTCTCGTTCGACGCAGTCCTGTCGCGCGACCTGGGCCCGGGTGACCGCTCCGTGCTCGCGACGCTCGAGCGTGCCGACACGGAGCGTGCGCTCCGGGTACCGGTCCGGCTCGTCCCGCCGGGCGACGGTGCGCTCGTCCCGCCGGGTGACGATGACGACCGCGTGCTGGCCGCGGGCACGCGGGTGACCGGCACCGGGACGATCGAGGCCGACCTCCCCGGTTCCGCGACCGCGTTCGTGCTGTTCCTCCGGGGTGTGCCCGCCACTGAGCCACCCGGGGGACTGCTCGGAGCCACCGACACCGCGCGTCGGGCCTTCGTCCGTGCGACGGCGGACCTGCCCGAGCCCGGGGCCGCGCTCCTGCGAGGCCTGGCGATCGGCGACCGGTCCGGCCTCGACGCCGCGACCGAGGCAGCGATGGAGACCTCGGCGCTGACCCACCTGACCGCGGTGTCCGGGGCGAACTGCGCGGTGATCGTCGGCCTCGTCGTGGTGGTCGGGCGACTCTGCGGGGTGCCTCGGGGGCTCCGGGCGGCGTCGGCCGTCGCCGTGCTGCTCGCGTTCGTGGTGCTCGTACGGCCAGACCCGTCGATCGTCCGGGCCACGGTGATGGCGGTCGTCGTGCTGGTCGTGCACCTGTCCGGCCGCCCCGTGCGTGGCGTGCCCCTCATCGCCCTGGCCGCGATCGGCATGCTGGTGGTCGACCCCTGGTTCGCGCAGTCGTTCGGGTTCGCGCTGTCGGTGCTCGCCACGACCGGCATCGTGGTGCTCGGACCACCGCTCACCACGCTCCTCGCCCGACGGCTGTGGAACCCGGCGGCCGCTGCCCTCGCCGTGCCGGTAGCGGCGCAGGTCGCCTGCTGGCCCGTGACGATCCCGCTGTCCGCGGCGCTGCCGACCTACGCGGTGCCGGCGAACCTGCTCGCCGAGCCCCTGGCACCGATCGTCACCGTCGTCGGCCTCGGTGTGTGTCTGCTCGCGCCGGTCTGGCCGTGGGGTGGGTCGGTGCTGGCAGCCGTCGCCTGGGCCCCCGCGTCGGCGGTCGGCGGCATCGCCCACGGCGCAGCGCTGCTGCCGTACGCGTCGGCGCCGTGGCCGGGTGGGACCGTCGGGGTGGTCGGCGCCGTGGTCGTCAGCGCGTGCCTCGCGGTCGCCGTGCTGAGCACTCCGATGGTGCGGAGCCGCCTGCTGCTCGTCGCGGGAGTCGTCGTCGTGGTCGGTGTCGCCGCCGTCGCGGTACCCGTGCTGGTCGTGCGCGGTACCGTCCCGCGCGACTGGGCGGTCGCGGCGTGCGACGTCGGACAGGGTGACGCCGTGCTGGTCCGTGGCGGCGACAGCACGGCACTGATCGACACCGGGGACGACCCGGACCGCCTCCGGGCCTGCCTCGACCTGCTGCGGGTCCGCCGGATCGACCTGCTCGTCCTCACGCACTTCGACCGCGACCACGTCGGGGCGGTCGACGAGGTCGCGGGCATCGTCGACACGGCGCTCGTCGGACCCGTCGGCCGTGCGTCGGACAGCCGCGTCGTGCAGGACCTGCAGCGCGGCGGCGTCGACGTCCGGCAGGCCGACGACCGGGTGTCCGGTGTGCTCGGGCCGCTCGGTTGGCGCGTGGTGTGGCCGCGGGCGGGCAGCCCGGACGCCGGCAACGACGCGAGCATCGTGCTCGTGACCGAACCGCTGCCGGGCGGCGACTGCCCCACGTGCCTGTCCGGGGTGTTCCTCGGCGACCTGGGGGAGACCGCGCAGCGTCGGGTCCGCTCCGGCAGTGCGCTCCCCGACGGCGCCGTCGACGTCGTGAAGGTCTCGCACCACGGTTCGGCCGACCAGGACCCGCTGCTGTACCGGCAGCTCGCGGCCCGCGTCGGACTCGTCGGCGTCGGCGCGGACAACACCTACGGCCACCCGACACGGTCGGCGCTGTCGACGCTCGCATCGTCGGGGACCGCCACCTACCGGACCGACGAACTCGGCACCGTCGTGGTGGGTCGGACGGGTGCGGACGACCTGCGGGTGTGGACGGAGCACACGCCGTCGGTGGCCGCCCGTAGGATCGTCGGAGCACTCGTCGCACCGGCACCGTCCGGGTCGGCACCACCGGAAGGACCGCATGCCCGCCAAGAAGCCCGCGCGCGCCGCAGCGAAGATCGACCAGGTCCCCTGGTCGGGGATCCGCCCGGCCCCGGTCGTGCTCGTCACCGGGCCCGAGGCGTTCCTGGCCGACCGGGCGAGCAGTGTGCTCAAAGACCTGCTCGTGGGCGAGGACCCGGCGCTCGAGGTGCATGACCTCGAGGCCGACCAGTACGCTCCCGGGCTGCTCGCGACCCTCGCCAGCCCGTCGTTGTTCGGCGAGCCGCGACTCGTGCGGGTCACCAACGTCGAGAAGTGCACCGACGCCTTCATCACCGAGACCATCTCGTACCTGCAGGCCCCGGCCGACGACGTCACCCTGGTGCTCCGGCACGGCGGCGGGGTGCGTGGCAAGAAGCTGCTCGACACGATCCGCAGCGGGGTCGGCGGCGGGGTCGAGGTCCTGTGCGACGAACTCAAGCGCGAGACCGACCGCATCGACTTCGTCAACGCCGAGTTCCGCGCCGCCCGACGCAAGATCGCGCCGTCGGCGGTCCGCACCCTCGTGGTCGCCTTCGCGGACGACCTGGCCGAGCTCGCCGCCGCGTGCCGCCAGCTCCTGGCGGACGAAGCGCAGGAGATCACCGACAAGGTCGTCGACAAGTACTACGGCGGCCGCGTCGAGACGAACGCGTTCAAGGTGGCCGACATCGCCCTGGCCGGACGGTCCGCTCCGGCGATCGTCGAGTTGCGGCACGCGCTGGCGACGGGCGAAGCACCGGTGCCGATCGTCGCGGCGTTCGCGAGCAAGATCCGCACGATGGCGAAGGTCAGCGCGTTCCGCGGGCCGAGCGGTCAGGCGGCGTCGGCGCTCGGCATGGCTCCGTGGCAGGTGCAGCGCGCGCAGCGTGACGTCGCCTCGTGGAGTGAGACCGGTCTGGCGAACGCGATCACGAGCATCGCCGAGGCGGACACCGCGGTGAAGGGCGGCTCGCGCGACGCGCACTACGCACTCGAGGTCATGGTCCGCACCATCGCCCGACGCGGCGAGGCGCGCTGAGGCGACCCGCGCCTCCCGGTCGTCGCGCGCTCGTCGCGCCCACACCCGCGCACTTGGTGAGCAGAAATGGTCGAGTGCCGACCGGCACTCGACCATTTCTGCTCACGAAGCGTGCGGCTCGCCGCCGCCACCACCCAGACGCCCACCGCCCACGCCCAACACACCCCGCACATGACGAAGGCCCCACACCGTTCGGTGCGGGGCCTTCGTGCAGCGCTCAGGAGATCAGAGCGACGCAACCTTCTTCGCGATGGCCGACTTGCGGTTCGCGGCCTGGTTGCGGTGGATGACACCCTTGCTCACGGCCTTGTCGAGCTTCTTCGACGCGGTGGCCAGAGCGGCAACGGCCTTGTCCTTGTCGCCAGCGGCAACGGCGTCGTTGGTGTGACGGATGAACGTCTTCAGCTCCGACTTGTAGGCCTTGTTGCGCTCGGTGGCCTTGAGGTTGGTCTTGATTCGCTTGATCTGCGACTTGATGTTCGCCATGTGTAGCTCCTGCTTCGTCTCGTACGGGTGGGCGCGACCGCGGGGTAGAGGGGCCCTCGGTCGCATCGCGTTCCACCCGTGGGCGGGGAACGCGCAAGCCAGCCACCAACATTACCAGGCGAACGGCCCGCCACCAAAGCACGAAACACCGCCGGATCGGCGTGATCTCGCGGCAACATGCACCGGATACGGTGACGGGCATGCCATCCCTCGCGCCTCGGATCGACACCGTGCCCGCCTCCGGCATCCGGAGGGTCTTCGAGCAGGCAGCGCTGCTGCAGTCCGCCGGCACCGCGGTCACGATGCTCGTGATCGGTGAACCGGACGTGGCCGTGGCGCCGCACATCGGCGACGCGGCCCGTCGCGCGTGGACCGAGGACCGCACCGACTACACGCCGAACGGCGGCATCGCACCCCTGCGCGAGGCGATCCGCGACAAGCTCCGCCGCGAGAACCGCATCGAGGCCGACCTCGAACAGATCTGGATGACGATCGGTGCGACGCAGGCCTTGTTCCAGGCGATGACGCTGACGCTGAGCCCCGGCGACGAGGTCCTGGTGCCGGACCCCGGCTACACGACCTTCACGATGAACGCGCACATCCTCGGGGCCACGCCGGTGCCGTACCGGCTCGAACCGCAGCACGGGTTCGAACCCGACCTCGAGGCACTCGAGGCGAGCGTCACCGAGCGCACGCGCGTGCTCGTGGTGAACTCGCCGTCGAACCCGCTCGGCTCGGTGTTCAGCGAGGACACCCTCCGCGCGCTGCTCTCCTTCGCGAAGCGGCACGACCTGTGGGTGATCAGCGACGAGGTCTACGAGTACTTCACCTACGGCACCCGTCACGTCAGCCTGGCCGCGCTCGACGAGGACGACCGGGTGTTCTCCGCGTTCTCGCTGAGCAAGACCTACGCGATGACGGGTGTCCGGGTCGGGTACCTCGTCACGCCGAAGGGCCTCGGGCCGACGATGCGCACCACGCAGGAGGCGATGATCAGCTGCGTCGCCGAGCCCGACCAGTACGCGGCGCTGGCGGCGATCGTGGGGGACCACTCCGCGGTCCGCGACGCCCGCGAGCACTACCGGGCGAACCTCGAGGTCGCGAAGGAGGTCCTCGACGCCGCCGGGATCCGGTACCTCGACCCGCGGGGCGCCTTCTACCTCTGGGTCGACGTGTCGCACGCCTCGGACGGCGACGTCGCGGCGTGGGCGCTCGGCCTCCTGCAGCGCGAGGCCGTCGCGGTCGCGCCCGGCAGCGCGTTCGGCCGCACCGGCGAGGGCTGGATCCGCGTCTGCCTGGCCGCCACCCCTGACGACCTGCGGCGCGGCCTGGGCGCGTTGCCGGCGCCGGCGCACGCTTCCGTCTGACGGCGGCGACCGTCCGGACCGGGGCGGGTGACGCACGGGAGGCCCGCCCCGCGTTCCGCATCGCACGTCGCGCAGCCGCGCCGTGCCTCCAGAGCGGGTGAAGCATGGGAGACTGGGCCGACCGTCCGACCCACCTGAGGAACCGTGAGCCCACAAGCATCCGCTCCGCTCGAGCCCGCCGCGACCCCGGCCGGCGCGATCCGCAACTTCTGCATCATCGCGCACATCGACCACGGCAAGTCCACGCTGGCCGACCGCATGCTGCAGATGACCGGCGTCGTCGAGGAGCGCGCGATGCGCGCGCAGTACCTCGACCGCATGGACATCGAGCGCGAGCGCGGCATCACGATCAAGTCGCAGGCCGTCCGCATGCCGTGGGAGCTCGACGGTGAGACCTTCGCGCTCAACATGATCGACACCCCCGGGCACGTCGACTTCTCGTACGAGGTCTCGCGTTCCCTGGCAGCGTGCGAGGGCGCGATCCTGCTCGTCGACGCCGCCCAGGGCATCGAAGCGCAGACGCTGGCGAACCTGTACCTGGCGCTCGAGAACGACCTCGAGATCATCCCGGTCCTCAACAAGATCGACCTGCCGGCGGCCGAACCCGAGAAGTACGCGGCCGAGCTCGCGCAGCTCATCGGCGGCAAGCCGGAGGACGTCCTGCGCGTCTCCGGCAAGACCGGCGTCGGTGTCCCCGAGCTCCTCGACCTGGTGGTCCGGCGTGTGCCGGCACCGGTCGGCGACGTCGAGGCCGCGCCCCGCGCGATGATCTTCGACTCGGTCTACGACAGCTACCGCGGCGTGGTCACGTACATCCGGATGATCGACGGCTCGATCAAGCCGCGCGAGAAGGTCCAGATGATGTCGACCAAGTCGACGCACGAGATCCTCGAGATCGGGGTGTCGAGCCCCGAGCCGATCCCGACGAAGGGGCTCTCCGTCGGCGAGGTCGGCTACCTGATCACCGGCGTGAAGGACGTCCGCCAGTCCAAGGTCGGCGACACCGTCACGAGTGCGCAGAAGCCCGCGACCGAGGCCCTGCCCGGCTACACGGACCCGAAGCCGATGGTGTTCTCGGGCCTGTACCCGATCGACGGGTCGGACTACCCGGACCTCCGTGACGCGCTCGACAAGCTCAAGCTCTCCGACGCGGCGCTGGTCTACGAGCCCGAGACGTCCGTGGCGCTCGGCTTCGGCTTCCGCTGCGGGTTCCTCGGCCTGCTGCACCTCGAGATCATCACCGAGCGGCTCTCGCGCGAGTTCGGCCTCGACCTCATCACGACCGCGCCCAGCGTGATCTACGAGGTCACGAACGAGGACAACTCCGTGACCGAGGTCACGAACCCGTCCGAGTTCCCCGGCGGCCGCATCGTCGAGGTCCGCGAGCCCATGGTCCGCGCGGCGATCCTCGCGCCGAAGGACTACGTCGGCGCGATCATGGAGCTGTGCCAGTCGCGCCGCGGCTCGCTGCTCGGCATGGAGTACCTCGGCGAGGACCGCGTCGAGATCCGTTACGAGATGCCCCTCGGCGAGATCGTGTTCGACTTCTTCGACCAGCTGAAGAGCAAGACGCAGGGCTACGCGTCGCTCGACTACGAGCCCATCGGCGACCAGGCGGCCGACCTCGTCAAGGTCGACATCCTGCTGCAGGGCGACCAGGTCGACGCGTTCAGCGCGATCGTGCACCGCGACAAGGCCTACGCCTACGGCACGCTGATGACCGAGCGGCTGCGCAAGCTCATCCCGCGCCAACAGTTCGAGGTCCCGATCCAGGCGGCCATCGGCGCGCGGATCATCGCCCGCGAGAGCATCCGCGCGATGCGCAAGGACGTCCTGGCGAAGTGCTACGGCGGTGACATCACCCGCAAGCGCAAGCTCCTCGAGAAGCAGAAGGAGGGCAAGAAGCGCATGAAGACCATCGGCCGGGTCGAGGTCCCGCAGGAAGCCTTCATCGCCGCGCTCTCCGGCGACGTGGAAGAGAAGAAGAAGTAGTAGCGCGCGTCGCGCCGGGTTCCGACGTTTCGCGCTGAGCGACACCGCACGCGCCGGGGCGGCCGTGAAGTGTCGCTGGGCGCGAGAGTTCGCCCGGGCCGGTCGGCGCCGGCAGCCGCGGTCGGGCGCCGTCAGCGAAGGCGCGCGGCGCGGGTCCGCAAGGCGGCCAGGCAGAGGGCCGGGAGGCTCGCGGCGGCCAGTCCCGCCAGTGCGGTCCGCACGATGGTCCAGCCCGCAGCCGCTGCGAAGTCGTCCTGCGCCCCCGCGGCGATCCCGGCGAGCACGGCACCGACGACCATCGTGAGCGTCACGGCGGCGAGCAGGCGCGGCAGTCGCGCCGCGCGGTGCCGACGGACCGCCACGACCAGGGTGGCTCCGAACAGCAGCACACCCGCCCCGGCGCAGCACGCACCGACGCCGGCGATCGCGTTCGCGGTGTCGAAGGTGTCCCACTGCGCGGCCGGCACTGTGACGTACCGCGTCGACGAGCCGATGCTCGCCGTCGTCGCGTCGACCAGGACACGCGCGAGTGCGGCGGCGCCGAAGGCGACGAGCGTGAGCGCGGCGAGCGTCGTGGTCCGACGGTCGACGGACCGCCAGGGCGCGGGGGTGGAGCGGGGCACGCTGCAACGATAGGGGCGGGGCGGCCGCGAGTCGGGCCTCCAGTTCGGGGTGCACGCGAACCGGACGACGAGACCCGGTCGACACGACCTGAGCGGTGATCGGTTCGATCCGACGGGTCAGGCGCAAGTAGGCTGGCGGCATGAGCATCCGCGGGAGCTACCGGACCGCCCTGACCTACGGCGCGGTGGGGGCGACCCAGGCGTCGGACCTCATGACGTACCCGCCCGAGGGGTTCACGCCCACCGAGTCGCGTGCCCGGATCGGGCACGGCGACCAGCGGTTCGAGACCGCGGTGACGCAGGCCCTGACGTGGCAGATCCAGGAGCGCAGCGGTATCCGCGTGCGCGTCGAGGAACAGCCCGACGACGACGAGGTCCGGTACAACCCGGTGACGTTCGACGACGACGGCGTCCCGATCGCCCCGGCCTCGATCGGCACGCCCCGGGTCGAGAAGTTCGCGCCCGACGGCACACCGCTGGTGACCGCCGGCACGTCGGCGACGCTCACGATGCACGCCTTCGGGCGGACCGTGCAGGCGCCCGTGCGGGTCGTGTCGATCATCGACGAGCACGACCGCAAGGGCTTCGCGTACGGCACGCTCGAGGGGCACCCGCTCTCCGGCGAGGAGTCGTTCGTCGTCGAGCGCACGTCGGACGGCTCCGTGTGGCTGCAGATCCGGCAGTTCTCGCAGCCGTCGAGCCGGAAGTGGCAGTTCGTCGCGCCGCTGCTGCGACGGCAGCAGAAGGTGATGGCGGAGCAGTACCTGGCGGCGCTGCGGGGCGACTAGCGGCGAGCGCGTGCGAGCGTTCACGCGCTTGCGGGCGCTTGCGCGCTGGGTCAGCGCAGTGGCGGCAGCGCCGCGATGGCGTCCTCGATCAGCGCGGCGTCGACCCGGCAGTCCCGCGCGACCGTGACCGCGTTGGTGACCCGCAGCGCCTCGACGTCGAACACCCCGGTGGCGACCGCCAGGAAGGGGATGCCGGCGGCGTCCGCGGCCTCGCCGTCACGCGGGGTGTCGCCGACGATCACTGCGCGGGTGCCGGCGAGCTCCGCCGCCGCGCGGGTGGTGACGTCCGCACGCTCCACCTCGGTGTCGCCGAAGTAGGAGTGGTCCCAGTCGAACAGACTCTCGTCGAACCCGGCACCGGCCAGCTTGACGCGTGCGCGGTACTCGGAGTTGCCGGTGAGCAGGCCGTTCCGCCACCCGAGCTCGGCGAAGCGGGTGAGCAGCGCGGTGGCACCGGGGACGGGGGACCGGTGGTCGCCCGAGGCGTGCCGCTCGGCGGTGAGGTCGCGCAGGTGGCCGCTGACCGTCGGGATGATCGTGTCCTCGAACGCGTGCGCACGGACGTGCTCGGCGATGAGTCCGGCATCGGTCCGACCGTGCTGGTGCCCGACGCGCAGGGTGAGGTCGCGGCCGACCGCTCGCTCGAGCGCGAGGTGGTAGAGGTTGCCCGGGGACGACGCGTTCATCACGAGGGTGCCGTCGATGTCCCACAGGACCGTGGTGGGGACGGGGTGGTGCTCCATGCGTCCATCATGACGGACAATGGACTCCATGCCGAGTGCTCTCCCGATCGCCGATCCGGCACCCGCTGACGGACTGATCGTGCCGCGAGCCGCGGCGGGCTCCGCCGGCGGTTCCGACCCGGCGGCCGTGCCGTTCGGGGTCTACGTCCACGTGCCGTTCTGCCGGGTGCGCTGCGGCTACTGCGACTTCAACACGTACACGGCGTCCGAGCTCCGCGGCGTGCGCCGCGACGACTACGCCGGCCACGCCGTGCGGGAGATCGAGTGGGCCGCGACCGTGCTCGACCGCTCCGGCGTCCCGCGTCGGCCCGTGTCGACCGTGTTCTTCGGCGGCGGGACCCCGACGATGCTGCCGGCGTCCGACCTGGCGATGATCCTGCGGGCCATCGACGACACGTGGGGGATCCTGCCCGGTGCCGAGGTCACGACCGAGGCGAACCCGGACTCGGTCGACGCGTCCTCGTTGCAGACACTGCGCGAGGGTGGGTTCAACCGGATCAGCTACGGCATGCAGTCCGCGGTCCCGCACGTCCTCGCGACCCTCGACCGCACCCACGACCCGTTGCGCGTGCCGGTCGTCGTCGACCTCGCGAAGCAGCAGGGCCTCGACGTCTCCCTCGACCTCATCTACTCGACACCGGGGGAGTCCCTCGACGACTGGCGCACCTCGCTCGACGCCGCGCTGGCCTGCGAGCCCGACCACGTGTCGGCGTACTCGCTCATCGTCGAGGACGGCACCGCGATGGGCCGCATGGTGGCGCGCGGGGAGCTCCCGGCCCCCGACGACGACCTGGCCGCCGACATGTACGAGCTCGCCGACCAGGTGCTCGGCGACGCCGGGTACTCCTGGTACGAGGTGTCGAACTGGGCGCGCGGCGACGCGCACGCGAGTCGCCACAACCTGTCCTACTGGAAGGGCCACGACTGGTGGGGTGTCGGCCCCGGCGCGCACTCCGCGGTCGCCGGCACGCGCTGGTGGAACGTGAAGCACCCGGCCGCGTACGCGAACCGGGTGCTGTCCGGCGAGTCGCCGGCCGCCGGGCGCGAGGTCATCGACGACGAGACCCGCTACGTCGAGCGCCTGCTCCTCGCCGCACGCGTCCGCGGGGAGCTCGCGACGAGCGAGATCCGCCAGGAGGCCCGTGGCCGGGTCGCGGGACTCATCGCACGGGGTCTCGTGGACGGGTCGGCCGCGGTGCGGGGACGCATCGACCTGACCCTGCAGGGTCGCCTGCTGGCCGACGCGGTGGTGCGGGAGCTGCTGGACTGACCGGCGTCCCTACTGCTTGATGAACTCGATCGACAGGGGGTAGCGGTAGAACTGGCCCTGGTTCGCGGCGACCGCCGCCATGATGCCGAAGACGATCGTCAGGATCGCGATGATCGGGAGCAACAGTGCCCCGATCAGCGCGAGCGTGAGGATCCCCGATACCACGTAGGCGATGCCCATCGTGATGTGGAAGTTCAGTGCGACCCGGGTGTGCTCGCGGATGAAGCCGCCGCGGTCGCGCAGCACCATGTACGCCACGAGCGGGGCGACGAAGTTGAAGAAGATCCCGCCGATGTGGGTCAGCGTGGCCCAGAGGCGCTGGTCCTCCGGGCTCATCGGCTGCGGCGGGGTGTACCCGCCCGGGTACTGGGGCCCGTTGGGGTTCTGCGGGCCACCGGGCTGCTGTCCGTAGGTCATGCCGGAAGCGTATCGGGGGTGCAGTCGTGCGGGCGTAGGATCAGCAGTCGACACGTCCGAGTGCCAGGTCGACCAGGAAGGAGCGCTCGTGGTCAGTGAACGCAGCCTCGAGGTCCTGAAGGCCATCGTGCGCGACTACGTGGCGTCCCGCGAACCGGTCGGCTCCAAGACGATCGTCGAGCGGCACGCCTTCGGCGTCAGTGCCGCCACGATCCGCAACGACATGGCCCTGCTCGAGGACGAGCAGCTCATCGTCGCGCCGCACACCTCGTCCGGCCGGGTGCCGACCGACAAGGGCTACCGGCTGTTCGTCGACCACCTCGCCGCAGCCCGGCCGCTGACGAGCGCCCAGCGGCACGCCATCGAGACCTTCCTCGGGGCACCGAACGACCTCGACGAGGTCCTCGGCCGCACCGTGCGCCTGCTCAGCCAGCTCACGAACCAGGTCGCCCTGGTGCAGTACCCCTCGATGGTGCGCGCCCGGGTGCAGCACGTCGAGCTGGTGCGCCTCGGCGACGCCCGGCTCATGGTCGTGCTCATCACCGACACCGCCCGGGTCGAACAACGCGTCGTCGAGACCGACGTCGCGCTCGACGAGCCGCTGCTGACCGAACTCCGCACCGTGCTGAACGGCGCGGCCGTGGGGCTCCTGCTGCAGGACGTGCCCACCGCGCTCCGTGCGGTCCCGCAACAGCTGCGGCCCGACGCCCAGGCGCTCGGCGGGGTCGTCGTGGCGACCCTCATCGAGCAGGTCGCGGCGAACCGTCAGGACCGCCTGGTGATGGCCGGCGCCGCCAACCTGGCGAAGAGCGAGCAGGACTTCTCCGGCGGCCTCTTCCCGGTGCTCGAAGCGATCGAGGAACAAGTCACCCTGCTCCGGTTGTTCGGGGAGATGCAGGTGGACGACATCGCGGTGGCGGCCAGCATCGGCGTCGAGAACGCCGAGTACGGGCTCGACGCCACGAGCATCGTCGCCGGCGGGTACCTCGCCGGTGGCGGCGAGGTGGCACGCCTGGGTGTCCTGGGACCGACCCGGATGGACTACGGCACGAACATGGCTGCCGTCCGGGCCGTCGCACGGTACCTGTCCAAGCTCCTGGGCGAACACTGATCGACTGCAACACCGACCGACCGACCGAACACAACCGACTGAGGGATACGTGGCAGACCACTACGACGTCCTCGGCGTCCAGCGAGACGCCTCCGATGCCGACATCAAGAAGGCCTACCGCCGCCTGGCGCGTGAGCTCCACCCGGACGTGAACCCTGCCCCAGAGGCAGCCGAGCGGTTCAAGGACGTCACGCACGCGTACGACGTCCTGAGCGACCCGGAGCAGCGGCGCCGGTACGACGCCGGGCCCCAGGCCGACAGCCCCTTCGGTGGCGGCGCCGGCGGGTTCAGCGACATCTTCGACGCCTTCTTCGGCGGCGGTGGTGGTGGCGGCCGGGGCAGTGGTCCGCGCAGCCGTGCCGAGCGCGGACAGGACGCCCTGCTCCGCATCGACGTCGACCTCGACGAGGTCGTCTTCGGCACCCACAAGGACGTCGAGGTCGACACCGCCGTCCTGTGCGAGACCTGTCACGGGTCGTGCTGCGCACCCGGCACCAGCCCGCGCACCTGCGACATCTGCGGCGGGTCCGGCAACATCCAGCGCCAGGTCCGCTCGCTGCTGGGCAACGTCGTGACCAGCGCCCCGTGCGGCACCTGCCGCGGCTACGGCACCGTCATCCCGAGCCCCTGCCCGACCTGCCAGGGTCAGGGCCGCGTCCGCGCCCGTCGCACCGTGCCGGTCGACGTCCCCGCCGGCGTCGACTCGGGCCTGCGCCTGCAGATGCCCGGACAGGGCGAGGTCGGCCCCGCCGGCGGCCCCTCCGGCGACCTGTACCTGGAGATCCGGGTCCGGCACGACGACGTCTTCAGCCGCGACGGTGACGACCTGCTCGCCACCCTCGAGGTCGCGATGACCGACGCCGTGCTCGGCACCACCACGACGATCGACGGACTCGACGGGCCCGTCGAGCTCGAGATCCGTCCCGGGGTGCAGAGCGCCGACGTCCTGGTGATCAAGGACCGCGGCATCACGAAGCTGCGCGGGAGCGGACGCGGCGACCTCCGGGTCGGCGTGCAGGTCGTCACCCCGACGAAGCTGTCGCACAAGGAACGCCAGCTCGTCGAGCAGCTCGCGAAGTCGCACAAGGCGTCGGCGCCGCAGCTCGCCCGGTTCCAGCAGGGCATGTTCGGCAAGCTCCGCGACCGCTTCTTCAACTTCTGATGGCATCGCTCTACGTTGTGGAGTCGCTCGACGGGGTCGCCGTCGGTGGCTCCGTGACGCTCGACGGGGCAGAGGGGCGGCACGCCGTGACCGTCTCGCGCGTGCGGGTCGGTGAGACGCTGCGGCTCTCGGACGGACGGGGGACCGTCGTGTCCGGTGCGGTGGACTCCGTCGACCGCGACTCGCTGGTGCTGTCCGTGGCATCGCTGTCCGTCGACCCGCTGCCGGTCCCGTCGCTGACGCTCGTGCAGGCCCTCGCCAAGGGCGGCCGCGACGAGATGGCGGTGCAGGCGTCGACGGAGATCGGCGTCGACCGGATCGTGCCGTGGTCCGCCGCGCGCAGCGTCTCCCGGTGGGAGGGCCCGAAGGTCGAGAAGGGCCGATCGCGCTGGACGGCCATCGCGCACGAGGCCGCGAAGCAGGCGATCCGGTCGCGGGTGCCCGAGGTCGGGCCGCTCGTCACGACGGCGCAGCTCGTCCCCGCGCTCGGTGCCGGTGCTGCGGTGCTCGTGCTCGACCCCACCGCGACCGTGCGGCTCGCGACGTGGGCACCGACGGCGGACCTCGACGAGATCGCCCTCGTGGTGGGGCCGGAGGGCGGCATCGACGGCTCCGAGCTCGAGCGGCTCGAAGCCGCGGGAGCGATCAGGGTCCGGCTCGGCGACAGCGTGCTGCGGACGTCGACCGCCGGTCCCGCGGCACTCGCGATCCTGCAGGCCGGACTCGGGCGCTGGTGAGGGAAGGCCCGAGGTCGGTCCTGCGTTCTACGATGGAGTCATGAGCACCAGCACGCCCAGCGTCTTCAGCAAGATCATCGCGCGCGAGATCCCGGCGACCGTCGTCGCCGAGGACGACCGCGTGATCGCGATCGAGGACATCGCCCCGAAGGCACCCGTCCACGTGCTGGTCATCCCCAAGACCGAGCAGTACGCGAACGTCGCCGAACTCGCGGCCGGTGACCCCGACCTCCTCGCCCACCTGGTCGCCACCGCGCAGCGCATCGCCGACGAGCGCGCCGGCGGCCAGTTCCGTCTCGTCTTCAACACCGGCGAAGCCGCCGGTCAGACCGTGTTCCACGTGCACGCGCACGTACTCGCAGGTGAACTGCAGGAAGGCACCCTTGCCGGCTAACGAACCAGCACAGCCCACCACCGACGACGACCAGGTCGTCTCCGTCGCCCTCCAGGTCGACGGCATCGCCATGGTCCAGCTCCTCGGTCCCCAGGACCGCCTGCTGAAGACCGTCGAACGGCAGTACCCGGGCGTCAAGGTCGTCGTCCGCGGCAACGAGGTCACGCTCACCGGGCCCGAGCGCGAGGTCGCGCGGGCGAAGGCGCTCGTCGACGAACTCGTCGGCATGGTCAAGCGCGGGCAGGACATCGGCCCGTCGGACATCCCGATGTCGGCACGGATCCTCGACGACGACCGCAAGCCGTCCGACACCTTCGGCACGCCGATCGTGTCGAGCCGCGGCAAGTCCGTGCGGCCGAAGACCGACGGGCAGCGCGCCTACGTCGACGCCATCGACGAGCACACCATCACGTTCGGCATCGGCCCCGCCGGCACCGGCAAGACGTACCTGGCGATGGCGAAGGCCGTCCAGGCCCTGCAGCGTCGCGAGGTCACCCGGATCATCCTGACCCGTCCCGCGGTCGAGGCCGGCGAGCGGCTCGGGTTCCTGCCGGGCACGCTCACCGACAAGATCGACCCCTACCTGCGGCCGCTCTACGACGCCCTGAACGAGATGATGGACCCAGAGTTGGTCCCGAAGCTGCTGGCTGCGGGCACGGTCGAGGTCGCGCCGCTCGCGTACATGCGCGGCCGGACGCTCAACGACTCGTTCGTCGTGCTCGACGAGGCGCAGAACACGACGCCCGAGCAGATGAAGATGTTCCTGACGCGTCTCGGGTTCGGCTCGAAGATGGTCGTCACGGGTGACATCACCCAGGTCGACCTGCCGGGCAACGTGTCCGGACTCCGACTCGTGACGCGGATCCTCGAGACGGTCGAGGACATCCACTTCGCCCGCCTCGGCAGCGAGGACGTCGTGCGGCACACGCTCGTCGGTCGCATCGTCGACGCCTACACCGTCTACGACGAGGAGCGCCTCGCCGAGCAGGCCGGTCACCGTCCCGGTGGCCGTGGCAGCGCGCCGGTCGGGAACCCCGACGGCGCCAACCGCGCCGAACGCCGTGGTCGGCCGCCGCAGGACCGCCAGCGACCCCCGTACCCCCAGAACGACGCCCGAGGAGGCAACCGGTGAGCATCGAGCTCAACAACGAGTCCGGGGTCGAGGTGGACGAGGCCGCCATCCAGCGCCTCGCCGCGTTCGCCCTCGACGCGATGCACGTGCACGCGGACGCCGAACTCGCGATCGTCCTGGTCGACGAGGGCGCGATGGAGCAGCTGCACGTGCGGTGGATGGACGAGCCCGGCCCCACCGACGTCCTGAGCTTCCCGATGGACGAGCTCCGACCGGGCACCGAAGAGGACCCCACGCCCGCCGGCCTGCTCGGCGACATCGTGCTCTGCCCGCAGGTCGCCGAGGAACAGGCGAAGACCGCCGGGCACTCCAGCACCGACGAGATGCTGCTGCTCACCTGCCACGGCATCCTGCACCTGCTCGGGTTCGACCACGCCGAGCCGGACGAGAAGGCCGAGATGTTCGGGCTGCAGGGCGAGATCCTGACGGCCTTCGCGGCCCAGCGCCGGGGTCGGTAGCCGATGCTCGTCGTCGTCGGTCTGCTCGCGGTCGCGCTCGGGCTCGTCGTGCTCGGCGGGCTCCTCGCCGCGAGCGACGCCGCGCTCTCCGTGGTGTCCCGTGCCGACCTCGACGAGATCGCCCGCGGCAACGAGCGTCGTCGTGCGCTCGAGGCGATCGCGGACGACGTCGGCGCGCACGTCAACGCCCTGAACTTCTTCCGCGTGCTCGCCGAGACCGCCGCAGCCGTGCTCGTCACGATCGCCCTGGTGCGGGCGTTCGACAGCTGGTGGGTGGCGCTCATCGTCTCCGCCGCGATCATGACGGCCGTGTCGTTCGTGCTCGTCGGGTCGAGTCCGCGCAGCGTCGGACGGGCGCACGCCGAACGGCTGCTGGCGTCCACCGGCGGCCTGGTCCGCGCCGTCCGGATCGTGCTCGGTCCGCTCGCCGGTCTGCTCGTCCGGATCGGTGACCGCGTGACCCCGGGCCGCGGCCGCAGCGCCTCGACGGTGTCGAGCGAAGAACAACTGCTGTCCCTCGTCGACGAGGCCACCGAGAGCAACGTGCTCGAGGACGAGGACCGCGAACTCATCCACTCGGTCTTCGAGTTCAGCGACACCCTCGTGCGCGAGGTGATGGTGCCGCGCACCGACATGCTGACGGTCGACGGCTCGGACACGCTCGCCGCGGGCATGGAGCAGTTCCTCGCCGCCGGGGTGTCCCGCATGCCCGTCACCGGCAAGGACAGCGACGACGTCCTCGGCGTCCTGTACCTGCGGGACGTGTCGCGGGCGCTGTACGAGCGACCGGGGTCCGGCAGTGAGCGGGTCACCCGGCTGCTGCGTCCGGCCGAGTTCGTGCCGGAGTCGAAGGCCGCGGACGACACCCTGCGGCACATGCAGGTCGCGAAGAACCACCTGGTCCTGGTCGTCGACGAGTACGGCGGCGTCGCCGGTCTCGTCACGATGGAGGACCTCATCGAAGAGCTCGTCGGGGACATCTCGGACGAGTACGACCGCGCCGTGGTCGACCGGGTCGAGGTCGAGGTCGAGCCCGGCCTCTGGCGCATCTCGGCCCGACTGCCCGTCGACGAGCTCGGCGACCTGTTCGGCATCGAGCTCGACGACGACGACGTCGACACCGCCGGCGGTCTGCTCACCAAGGAGCTCGGCCACCTGGCGGTGTCCGGCGACACGGTCACGGTGTCCGGCGTCGTCCTGACGGCCGACCGGGTCGAGGGCAAGCGCCGCGACCTCATCACCGTGCTCGCCGAACGCACTCACGCCCTCGCGGGTGTCGAGGACGCCTTCGACGACGCCACCACCACGACGGGAACCACGCACGCATGACCGACTCCGACTCCACCCCCACCGCCTCGGGCAAGCCCTACCGCGCGGGCTTCGTCTCGTTCGTCGGGCGTCCGAACGTGGGCAAGTCCACGCTGACGAACGCGCTGGTGGGCCAGAAGGTCGCGATCACCTCGTCGAAGCCGCAGACCACCCGTCGCGCGATCCGCGGCATCGTGCACCGGCCCGACGGCCAGGTCATCATCGTCGACACCCCGGGTGTGCACCGTCCCCGCACCCTGCTCGGCGAGCGGCTCAACGACCTGGTGCAGTCCACGCTCGGTGACGTCGACGTCATCGGGTTCTGCGTCCCCGCCAACGAGCCGATCGGCCCGGGCGACCGCTTCATCAACGACACCCTCGACCAGTACCCGCGGGCCAAGAAGGTCGCGATCGTCACCAAGATCGACCGCACCTCGAAGGACAAGGTCGGCGAGCAGCTGCTGGCCGTCTCCCGGCTCCGCGACTGGGATTCGATCATCCCGACGTCGGGCACGAAGGGCCTGCAGCTCGAGGACCTCCTCGGCGAGATCACCTCGTTGCTGCCGGAGTCGCCCCAGCTGTACGACTCGTCGGCCGTGACCGAGGAGACCGACGAGGAGCGCATCAGCGAACTCATCCGCGAAGCCGCGCTCGAGGGCGTCCGCGACGAACTGCCGCACTCGCTCGCCGTCGTGATCGAGGACATCGTCGAGCCGGACGAGGACGACGACGCCGACGGGCCGCTGCGCATCTTCGCGAACCTGTTCGTCGAGCGCGACAGCCAGAAGGCGATCGTCATCGGCCACAAGGGGGAGCGCCTGAAGGACGTCGGCTCCCGCGCCCGCGTCGAGATCGAGTCGTTGCTCGGCGGTCGGCACGTGTACCTCAACATCCGTGTGAAGGTCGCCAAGGAGTGGCAGCGTGACCCCAAGCAGCTCGGACGCCTCGGCTTCTGAGCGTCCGGCGCCAGGAGTCATCCACACGAGGGACGCGCCCGTGAGCCGAGCGCCGTACCGTGGACGCGTGTTCCGTCCCATGCTGCGCGCGCAGGTCATCACCGACGTGGTCATCGCCGTGGTGCTCGGCTCGCTCGTGCTGATCACCTCGGCGCGGGGCATGGACTCCCCGCTCGCGATCGTCACGGTCGTCGGCATGACCGCTGCCCTCGCGCTCCGACGGCTGTCGCCCGGACTCGCACTGGCCGTCGCGTGGGTGTTCGCGGTCTTCGAGATGGTCACGGGTCAGATGCCCGACCTGTCGAACGCCTTCATCGCCGCGGTGCTCTACACGACGAGCGCCTACGGCAGCCGGCGGGTGCGGCTGGCAGGACTCGTCTCGGCCATCGTCGGGTCCGTCACCGCGGCGCTCTACATCGGCGTCGACGACTACCGGAACCGGTTGACGATCGAGACCGCGTCGACGCCGTTCCAGGAGTCGGTGCAGGTCACGGTCTCGTACTTCGCCGTCGTCCTGCTCCTGCTGCTCCTGCCGTGGTTGGCGGGCCTCGTGGTCCGTACCCGCCGGTCGGCGAGCATGAGCCGTGAGGCCCAGCTGCTCGCCGAGCGCGACGCCGCCCGTGCCGACCGAGCGGTCGCGGTCGAACAGGAGCGCGTGCGCATCGCCCGCGACATGCACGACATCGTCGCGCACTCGCTCGCGGTCGTCATCGCCCAGGCGGACGGAGCCCGCTACGCGCTGAAGGCGGACCCCGCCGTCGCCGATCAGGCCCTCGGCACCATCTCGACCACCGCCCGCCGGGCCCTCGGCGACGTCCGCGAGCTCCTCGGTGCGCTCCGACACGAGCAGGGGACCGTCCCGACGCCGGAGATCGACGACATCGACCGGCTCGTCGGCGAGATGCGCCAGGTCGGCCTCGACGTCCGGGTCGAGCGCGAGGGCGATCCGACCGGCCTCCCCACCACGACGCAGCTCGCGGTGTACCGGATCGTGCAGGAGAGCCTGACGAACGCCTACAAGCACGGTGAGCCCGGCACGCCGGTGCACGCATCACTGACCTACCGCCCGGACACCGTCGAGATCGCGGTGGTGAACCGCCGCGCCGACGACGGCACCCGGGGTCCTGGCACCGGGCACGGCCTGGTCGGCATGCGCGAGCGTGCCACCATGACCGGGGGCACGATGACCGCCGGGGTCCGCGGCCCTGACTTCGAGGTCGCCGTGCGCATGGCCGCCGTCCCCGCGAGCGGGCAGATGCCCCGCGGGCGCATCAGCCCGACCACGAGCCCGACCGCGAGCCCGACCGCGAGCCCGGCTGCGGGCCCGACCGCCGAGTCGGCCCCCGCCCCGACCATCAGTCCGACCGAGCAGGAGCGCACCGCCCGATGACCACCACCCCGCCGGCCGACGGCCGCATCCGCGTCGCCCTCGTCGACGACCAGGCACTCTTCCGCACCGGCATCCGGATGCTCATCGGCTCCCAACCCGACCTGCACTTCGTGGGCGAGGCGGGCGACGGTGCCGAGGGCGTCGAACTCGTCCGGCGCACCCGGCCGGACGTCGTGCTCATGGACGTCCGGATGCCCGTGATGGACGGCATCACGGCGACCGCGCACATCGTCGAACAGGCCGGCACCGACGGCGCGAAGGTGCTCGTCCTGACCACGTTCGACTTCGACGAGGCCGCGGCGAAGGCCATCCGGGCCGGGGCGAGCGGCTTCGTGCTGAAGGACGCCGACCCCGAGTTCCTGCTCGCCGCCGTGCGGACCGTGCACGCCGGCACCGCGGTCTTCGCGGCCTCGGCGACGCGGGAACTCCTGCGGCGCTACGACGACTCCGTCGAGCAGGCCGCCACCGTGCCGGCGACGTTCGACGACCTCACCCCGCGGGAGCGCGAGATCTTCGACCTGGCGGCCCGCGGCTTCAGCAACAGCGAGATCGCGCAGCACGAGTACGTCAGCGAGGCGACCGTGAAGACCCACATCTCGCGGGTCCTGACGAAGCTCGGACTCCGCGACCGCGTGCGCCTCGTCGTGTTCGCGCACGAGCACGGGCTGGTGAGCAAGGCCGACTGACGGACGTCATCCGATCGGATGACCCGTCCACAGGAAGTCGAGCCGAGCGGCTCATCCACAGGAGCCGCCCGACGGACGCGGGGCGGGCCTCCCGGACGTCATCGTTGGTGCATGACCACCAGCCACGCTCCGATCATCCGACTCGACCACGTGTCCAAGCACTACGGCGACGCCGCACGCCGGGTGACGGCGCTCGACGACGTCAGCGTCGACATCGGCGCGGGGGAGTTCACCGCCGTGATGGGGCCGTCCGGGTCCGGCAAGTCGACGCTCATGCACGTCGCCGCGGGCCTCGACGCGGTGTCCGCGGGCCGCATCGAGATCGATGGGGTCGACATCACAGGGCTCGGCGACAAGGACCTGACCGAGCTCCGTCGCCGCCGGCTCGGGTTCGTGTTCCAGTCGTTCAACCTGGTGCCGACGCTCGACGTCAGCGAGAACATCCGGTTGCCGTTCCTGCTCGGCGGGCACAAGCCGTCGAAGGACGAGAGCGCGTGGATCGACCGCCTGGTCGACCAGCTCGGACTCGGCAACCGGCTGTCGCACCGGCCGCACCAGCTGTCGGGTGGGCAGCAGCAGCGCGTCGCCATCGCCCGGGCGCTCGCCTCGCGTCCGGCAGTCGTCGTCGCCGACGAGCCGACCGGTGCCCTCGACTCGCGCACCGGCCGTGACGTGCTCGCGATCCTGCGCGGGGCCGTGCAGGAGTGGGGTCAGAGCGTCGTCATGGTGACGCACGACCCCGTCGCCGCCGCCAACGCCGACCGGATCCTGTTCCTCGCCGACGGCCGGGTCGTCGCCGACCGCCCGGCGATGGACGCCGGCGCGATCTCCACCACGATGCTGGGGATGGAGGCGGCAGCGTGAACAGCGTCCGCTCCTTCGCCCCCACCGTGCTGGTCGCGGCGCTCGGCACCACGTTCGGCTCAGCACTCGTCATCGCCCCGGGCATCGTGACCGAGGCGCTCGGCGCCGCCGGGCTCGCCGACCTCGGCCCGGTCAGGGCGATCCTGTCCGTCGTGGGGTGGCTGTTCCTCGGCATCGCGCTGTACGTCGGCGCGATCGTCACCGCCAACACCTGCGCGACCCTCATCGCCGGGCAGACCCGCATCATCGCGTTGCAGCGGCTCGTCGGTGCCACCGGCGCGACGCTCCGGGCCCGGATCACCCGGACCGGACTGGTCGTCGGGGTGCTCGGCGGACTGATCGGCGCCGTCGTGGGTACCGGGCTGTCCGCGGTGTTCGTGGTCGTCCTGCGCGGCAACGGGTTCCTGCCCGACACCGACTACACGCTCCTGCCGTGGGAACTCGTGCTGCCGGTCGTCGCCGTGGTCCTGGCGACCTGGGGAGCGTTCGCAGCGGGCTCCCGCCGGGTGCTGACCGTCACCCCGCTCGAAGCGCTGTCCTCGAGCGTCGAACCGAGCCACGACGACGTCCGCTCGGGCACCGCCCGCAAGGTCTGGGCCATCGTGCTCATGGCCGGCGGCGCGGCGCTCATGCTCATCGGGCTCGCGGTCAGCGCGAGCTCGCCGATCGCGGTGCTGCCGGCTGCCCTCGGCGGGTTCGTGTCGTTCGCCGGCGTCGCCGTCGGAGCGACCATCGTGATGCCGCCGGTGCTGCAGCTCATCGGCCGGATCGGCTCGCACGACCCCGTCGTCCTGCTCGCCGGCCGCAACGCCATGCGTGCGCCGGGTCGGTCCTCGCGGGCGACGATCGGGCTCGTCATCGGCGTCACCCTGCTCGTCACCTTCGCCGTCGCACTGGGGATCATGCAGCACGTGCTCGAGGCCCAGCTCGAGCAGATGGGACAGGGCCAGACGACGACCGAGATGGTGCAGGCGCAGCGCGACTTCTTCGTCCAGCTGAACGCCGTCGTCAGCGTCATCGTCGGGTTCTCGGCCGTGATCGCCGCCGTCGGGGTCGTCAACGCGCTGGCACTCGGGGTCCTGCAGCGCCGACGCGAGCTCGGGCTGCTGCGGGTGCTCGGTCTCACCGGGGCGCAGGTCCGCCGGATGATCGTGACCGAGGCCGTGCAGATGGTCGTCGCGGCCGTCGTCTCGGGGCTCGTGCTCGGCACCTTCTACGGCTGGGTCGGCGGGCAGACGCTGCTCGGGTCGCTCGGGCACCCGGTCACGCCCGTGCTGCCGCCGCTCACCATCGGGATCGTCGTCGTCGGGGCGCTCGTGCTCGCGGTCGTCGCGACGATCGCGCCGGTGCGGCGCGCGATGCGCGTGCCCCCGACCGAGGCGCTCGCGGTCGACTGACGCGGCGCCCTGGTCGCACCACGCGGCGGACGGGAGGCCCGGTGTCAGCTGGCACCGTGCCTCCCGTCCGCCGCGTGGTCGCGTGGACGTGTGCCGCACCGCAGTGCCACGCCGCTCACGTCCGTTGAATGGTCACGAACTGTCGCCTGGACGCGGCTCAGGTGACAGAACGTGACCGCTCGGCGGCCGACCCGCGGCATGTCGTGACCGCTCGCCCCCGTCCGGTGTCCGGCTCGGACCGTGCCTGGCCGCCCCCGCGTCACGCGCTTGTCACACAGCAGCCCGCCGGTGCTACCGTGGACTCGATGTACTCGGCACTCCTCCTCCTTCGCTGCCGCGACGAGGCCTGACACACCGGCCCACCTCGTCGCGGAGTCCGTCGTGGCCGCACTCACCAGAGCACACGAACACGCGACGAAAGCGACGAACGATGCAGAACACGCAGCAGCCCTCCGGGATGCCGATCCACAAGTACGTCCCCTTCCACGAACAGATCTCGGTCGAACTGCCCGACCGCACCTGGCCGACGAAGCGCATCGAGCGGGCGCCGCGCTGGTGTGCGGTCGACTTGCGTGACGGCAACCAGGCCCTCATCGACCCGATGGACGCCGAGCGCAAGCGCGCCATGTTCGACCTGCTCGTCGGCATGGGCTACAAGGAGATCGAGGTCGGGTTCCCGAGCGCCTCGCAGACCGACTTCGACTTCGTCCGCAGCCTGATCGACGAGGGCGCGATCCCCGACGACGTCACCATCCAGGTGCTGACCCAGGCGCGCGAGCACCTCATCCAGCGCACGTACGAGGCGATCGACGGCGCGAAGCAGGCCATCGTCCACCTGTACAACTCGACGTCGATCGTGCAGCGCGAGGTCGTCTTCCGCACCGACGTGCAGGGTGTCGTCGACATCGCGGTGGCCGGCGCGAAGCTCTGCAAGGCGGCTGAGGCGACGCTGCAGCACGACACGACGGTCTACTACGAGTACTCGCCGGAGTCCTACACGGGCACCGAGCTCGAGGTCGCGCTGCAGATCTGCAACGCCGTGCTCGAGGTCTTCGAGCCCACCCCCGACCGCAAGGTCATCATCAACCTGCCGGCCACCGTCGAGATGGCGACGCCGAACGTCTACGCCGACTCGATCGAGTGGATGTCGCGCAACCTCGCGCACCGCCAGGACGTCATCCTGTCGCTGCACCCGCACAACGACCGCGGCACCGCCGTCGCCGCCGCCGAGCTGGGCTACATGGCCGGCGCGGACCGCATCGAAGGCTGCCTGTTCGGCAACGGTGAGCGCACCGGCAACGTCGACCTCGTCGCGCTGGGCATGAACCTGTTCACGCAGGGCATCGACCCGGAGATCTCGTTCGCGGACATCGACCAGGTGAAGCGCACCGTCGAGTACTGCAACCAGCTGCCGGTGCCGGAGCGTCAGCCGTGGGCGGGCGACCTCGTCTACACGGCGTTCAGCGGCTCGCACCAGGACGCCATCAACAAGGGCTTCGAGGCGATGAAGGCCAAGGCCGCCGCCGCGGGCAAGGACATCGACGAGATCGAGTGGGCGGTGCCGTACCTGCCCGTCGACCCGAAGGACATCGGCCGGTCGTACGAGGCGGTCATCCGCGTCAACTCGCAGTCCGGCAAGGGCGGCGTCGCGTACCTGCTCAAGACCGACCACGCCCTCGACCTGCCCCGCAAGCTGCAGATCGAGTTCTCCGGCGTCGTGCAGCGGCACACCGACACCGAGGGCGGCGAGTTATCGTCGCAGCGCATCTGGGACGTGTTCCAGGACGAGTACCTGCCCGCCTCGACCGACGACGACAAGTGGGGCCGGTACGAGCTCACCAAGACGGCGACCTCGAGCGACTTCGACGGCACGACCTCGCTGTCGGTCGCACTCCGCGTCGACGAGGGCTCCGTCACCGCCGACGCCGTAGGCACCGGTCCGATCGACGCGTTCCTCAAGGTCCTCGCCGAGCAGGGCGTGCAGGTCACGCTGTACGACTACTCGGAGCACACGATGAGCGCCTCCGGTGACGCCAAGGCGGCGTCGTACGTCGAGCTCGACGTCGACGGCGTGCGCCTGTGGGGCGTCGGCATCGACGCCGACATCTCGACGGCCTCGCTCAAGGCGATCGTGTCCGCGGTGAACCGCGCGGTGCGCGCCGGTGCTGCTGCCGGCGCCGACTCGCCGGAGCTCGTCTCCGCCTGAGACGCGGCCAGACCGGGAGGCGCGGTGCAGGTCCGTCCTGCACCTGGGCCCACGCCGGCCGGTTCCGGGCCGACGCGCCAGCGGCGGACCGGCCGTGCCCGGTGGGGAGCCTCCCGTCTGTGCCCGGTCTTTCCCCCGTCACGCGCGATGGCAAGTCGAATCGGGCGTACCTGGTCGTTTCTTTCGACCAGGTACGCCCGATACCGCTCGGTACCCCTGCGCGCGGCGCGCGCTGCGCGCTGCGCGGTGTCGGCGGGGCGGGGGATACTGGAGGCATGCCGCTGTACCGGGACGAGTGCGTCGTGTTGCGCACCCACAAGCTCGGGGAAGCCGACCGCATCGTCACCATGCTCAGCCGGCAGCACGGCAAGATCCGGGCGGTGGCGAAGGGCGTGCGGCGGACGGCGTCGAAGTTCGGCAGCCGGCTCGAGCCGTTCATGGTCGTCGACGCCCAGTTCTACGAGGGCCGGTCGCTCGACATCGTCACGCAGGCCGAGTCGCTCGGGGCCTACGGGGCGCAGATCGTCGCCGACTACGGCGCGTACACGGCTGCCAGCGCCATGGTCGAGACCGCCGACCGCCTGAGCGAGGCCGACGCCGGGCTGCAGCAGTACCTGTTGCTCGTCGGCGCGCTGCGGTCGCTGTCGCGCGGTGAGCACCACTCCAGCGCGACGCTCGACTCCTACCTGCTCCGTGCGATGAGCATCGCGGGGTGGGCGCCCTCGTTCAGCGACTGCGCGGTGACGGGGGAGCCCGGGCCGCACTCCGCGTTCGTCGTGCAGCTCGGCGGGGTCGTCGCCGACCGGGCTGCGCCTCCCGGCACGCCGCGGCTCGACCCGGCGACCCTCGGTGTGCTCGGTTCGCTGCTCGCCGGCGACTGGGCGAGCGTCGACGCCACCGACGAACGGACGCGGTCGCGGGCCTCCGGCGTGGTCGCGGCGTACGCCCAGTGGCACCTGGAACGATCGCTCCGGTCCCTGCCGCACGTCGACCGCTCGGAGCACCCGCTGCCCGTGCCGCTGACCCACGACGGACCCGAGGCGACAGCACGCGCGGTGGCCTCGACCCCCGCACCCGCCGTCCCCGAGCCCGATCCCGCCGCGGAAGGAACCCGCACCGTGGAAGGAACCCCCACCGCATGAGCCCCCGCCGCCCCGACGACGCCGAGCCGTTCCGCCCGATCGACTGGACCGGTGAGACGCCTCCGGCGATCCCGGCCCGGTTCGTGCCGGACCACGTCGCGATCGTGATGGACGGCAACGGTCGGTGGGCCAACGGCCGCGGGCTCACCCGGATCGAGGGACACAAGGCGGGCGAGGCCTCGCTGCTCGACGTCGTCGCCGGCGGGATCCAGATCGGCGTCAAGCACATTTCGGCGTACGCGTTCTCCACCGAGAACTGGAAGCGTTCGCCGGAAGAGGTCCGGTTCCTGATGGGCTTCAACCGCGACGTGATCCGTCGTCGGCGCGACCAACTGAACGAGTGGGGCGTCAAGGTGCGGTGGGCCGGACGCCGTCCGCGGCTGTGGCGGAGCGTCATCGACGAGCTCGACCGTGCCGAGCAGATGACCGCGCGCAACGACGTGCTGACCCTGACGATGTGCGTCAACTACGGCGGCCGGAACGAGATCGTCGACGCCGTGCGGGGGATGGCCGAAGAGGTCGCCGCCGGACGCCTCAAGCCGAGCCAGGTCACCGAGAAGGCCCTGGCGAAGCGGCTCTACGTGCCCGAGATGCCCGACGTCGACCTGTTCCTGCGCAGTTCGGGGGAGCAGCGCACGAGCAACTTCCTGCTGTGGCAGTCGGCGTACGCCGAGATGGTGTTCCTGGACCGCCTGTGGCCGGACTTCCGGCGCACCGACCTGTGGGGCGCGATCGAGGAGTACGCACGCCGCGACCGGCGCTACGGCGGTGCGGTCGACGCCCCGACCGCCTGACGCACCCGTCAGCCGGGCAGCGGCCCGTCGAGCAGGTGCGCCGCCGACCGCACCGCGTCCAGGGCCGCACGGACGCTCGGGACGCGCTCGGCCCCTCGGGCGATGACGACCTCGACCCGGCGGGCCAGGTCGTCGTCCACGGGGTCGACCCGGACGTCGGCGGGGATCACCGTCGTCGCGAGCGCCAACCGGGGGAGCAGCGCCACGCCGAGTCCGGCGGCGACGAGCCCCACCACCGCTGCCGCGTTGTCGGTCTCGAGCACGATGTCCGGGGTGAACCCGGCGGTCGCACACGAGGCGAGCAGGTGGCCGCGGCACCGGGGGCAGCCGCCGATCCAGCGGGCGTCGCGGTGCGACGCGAGGTCCACGACACCGGCGTCCGCGGTGCCCGAGCCTCCGGACGGCGTCACCAGCGCGAGTGGATCACGCCCGAGCGCCCGGGTGACGAGCCCGGGGTCCGGGGCGGACCCGACCTCGTCGCCGACGTAGGTGAAGGTCAGGGCGACGTCGACCTCCCCGCTCCGCAGCAGGTCGAGCGCCTCGGGCGGTTCGACCTCGACGTACGAGGTCGTCACGCCCGGAGCCGTCGACGCCAGCCGGGCGAGCACCGCGGGCACGAGGGCCGAGGACGCGCTCGGGAACCCGGCGAGGCGAACGCGGCCGCGGGTCAGCCCCCCGACGGCGTCGAGGTCCTCTCGCGCCGCGGTGAGTGCGGCCTGCACGTGCAGGGCGTGGTCGGCGAGCACCCGACCGGCGTCCGTCAGGGTGGCACCGCGCCCGCCGCGACCGTCCTGCCCGGACCGCAGCACCAGGGTGTGCCCGAGCCGCCGTTCGGCCCGGGCGAGCAACTGGCTGACCGCGGGTTGGCTCGACCCGAGTGCTGCGGCGGCGCGGGTGATCGACCCACCGTCGGCCACGGCGCGGAGGATCCGGAGCAGCTGGGGATCGATGTCGTCCATCACGCGATGTTATCGGCTGCACAACAGAACAGGCCTGGTGTGATGGGGCACGAGCCGGGACGCTGTCCGCATGGACTCCTTCCCCGCCGGCCGTGGCTACCTCGCGGCGTGCACCGCCGGTCTGCCGACCCGGGCCACGCTCGCCGCCCAGCGGGCCGACCTCGACGCGTGGTCCCGCGCCGAGACCTCGCCGGCCCACTACGGGGCGTTGGTCGAGGAGGGCCGCGCGCTGTTCGCCGCCCTCGTCGGGGTGCCGGTGTCTCACGTCGCGACCGGCTCGCAGACCTCGGTGATGGCTGGGGTCGTCGCCGATGCGTTGCCGGACGGTGCCGAGGTGGTCGTCCCCGACGGCGACTTCAGCTCGGTCGTCTTCCCGTTCCTCGCCCGGGCGCACCGTGGCGTCCGCGTCCGGCACGTCCCGCTCGACCGGCTCGCCGCGTCCGTCGGGCCCGACACGGCCCTCGTCGCGTGGTCCGCGGTGCAGTCCGCCACCGGCGCCGTCACGGATCCCCACCCGGTCGTCGCCGCTGCCCGGCGGGTCGGTGCCCTCACCCTCTGCGACCTCACGCAAGCGGCCGGCGTCCTGCCCGTCGACGCGGCACTGTTCGACGTGACGCTCACGCACGCCTACAAGTGGCTCTGCGCGCCGCGCGGCGTCGCCTTCATGACACTCTCCGACACCGCCCTCGGTCGGCTCCGCCCGGTCCAGGCCGGCTGGTACGCCGGCGCGGACGTCTGGTCGTCCTGCTACGGCCCCGACATGCGCCTGGCCGACGACGCCCGTCGCTTCGACGTCTCGCCGGCCTGGCAGGCGTGGCCCGGTGCCGTGGCCGCGCTCGAACACGCGGTCGCGCTCGACCAGCAGGCGGTCTGGAGGCACGCCACCGGTCTCGCAGACCGGCTGTGCGACGCCCTCGGGTCGCCTCGGCAGGGCGACGGGCAGGCGATCGTGACGTTCGCGGACGCCGACGGGTCGGCCCTCCGGGCCCTCACCGCCGCCGGGCTCACCGCGTCGGGGCGTGCCGGGCGACTCCGGATCGCGTTCCACCTGTGGAACGACGAGTCCGACGTGACCGACGTGGCGGCCGCACTGCGCGGGGTGGGGGCGACCACGTCGGCGAGATGAGCGTGACGGGCGGACGCGGGGCGGGCCTCCCGGCCGACGATCGCCGGTAGTCTTGCCCGGACCGTTTCCGCACCGAGCACCCAGCTCGGCGACCTCTGGAGCACTCTTTGGCACAGCCCACCCGTCTCGACAGCGTCATCGCCCTGGCCAAGCGCCGCGGCTTCGTCTTCCAGTCGGGTGAGATCTACGGAGGCTCCCGCTCCGCGTGGGACTACGGGCCCCTCGGTGTGGAGCTCAAGGAGAACATCAAGCGTCAGTGGTGGCAGCGGTTCGTCCGCGGCCGTGGCGACATGGTCGGCCTCGACTCCGCCGTCATCCTGCCCCGCAAGGTGTGGGAGGCCTCCGGCCACGTCGCGACCTTCACCGACCCGCTCGTGGAGTGCCTGCACTGCCACCACCGGTTCCGCGAGGACCACCTGATCGAGGCGTTCGTCGCCAAGAAGGGCCGCGACCCCGAGGGCCGCATGGCCGAGATCGCCTGCCCGAACTGCGGCACCCGCGGTGAGTGGACCGAGCCCCGCGAGTTCTCCGGGATGCTCAAGACCTACCTCGGCCCGGTCGAGTCGGAAGAGGGCCTGAACTTCCTGCGCCCCGAGACCGCGCAGGGCATCTTCGTCGACTTCGCGCAGGTCGTCACGACCAGCCGCATGAAGCCCCCGTTCGGCATCGGCCAGGTCGGCAAGGCGTTCCGCAACGAGATCACGCCCGGCAACTTCATCTTCCGCACCCGCGAGTTCGAGCAGATGGAGATCGAGTACTTCGTGCCGCCGGCCGAGGCGGGGGAGCACTACGAGCAGTGGATCGCCGACTCGATCGCGTTCTACACCGAGCTCGGCATCGACCCGGAGAACCTCCGCCGCTTCGACGTGCCGGACGGCGAGCGGGCGCACTACTCCGACGCCACCGCCGACATCGAGTACCGCTTCGGGTTCACCGGATCGGAGTGGGGCGAGCTCATGGGCGTCGCGAACCGCACCGACTTCGACCTCAACAACCACATCGAGTCGTCCGGCCAGGACCTGCGCTTCTTCGACCAGGCGGCGAACGAGAAGTACGTGCCGTACGTCATCGAGCCGTCCTTCGGCCTGACCCGTGCGCTCATGGCGTTCCTGCTCGACTCGTACCACGAGGACGAAGCACCGAACGCGAAGGGCGGCGTCGACAAGCGCACCGTGCTGCGACTCGACCCGCGCCTGGCGCCCGTCAAGGCCGCGGTGCTGCCGCTGTCGCGCAACGAGCAGCTGTCGCCGGTCGCCCGCGGCCTGGCCGACGACCTGCGCAAGAACTGGAACGTGGACTTCGACGACGCCGGGGCGATCGGCCGTCGCTACCGTCGCCACGACGAGATCGGCACGCCGTTCTGCATCACGGTGGACTTCGACACGCTCGAGGACAAGGCCGTGACCGTGCGCGAGCGCGACACCATGGCGCAGGAGCGGGTCGCCCTCGACCAGCTGCAGGGCTACCTGGCGCAGCGGTTGCTCGGCGCGTAGGGGTCTCGCGGGCGTCGCGGCGTCGCGGCGCGTCGGAACCAGGTTCCGGACACAGCACCACGAAGATCCACGGTGCGGTGTCCGGAACCAGGTTCTGCGGGAATGTGCCCGCACGCCGCGCGTTGGGATCAGCATGAACGACTCCGTGAAGGTCGATGTCTGGTCGGACATCGCCTGCCCCTGGTGCTACATCGGCAAGCGCAAGTTCGAGGCCGGCGTCGCCGCGTTCGGCGCCTCGGCGGACGGCCGCCCGGTCGAGGTCGAGTACCACTCCTTCGAGCTCAGCCCGGACACCCCCGTCGACTTCGAGGGCACCGAGGCCGAGTTCCTGTCGAGCAACAAGGGCATGCCCGTCGAGCAGGCGCAGCAGATGCTCGACCAGGTCACCGGCATCGCGGCCTCGGTCGGGCTGGACTACGACTTCGAGGCCATGCACCACACGAACACCGTGAAGGCGCACCAGGTCATCCACCTCGCCAAGCAGCACGGCAAGCAGCTCGACATGGTCGAGCGCCTGTTCACCGCCTACTTCGAGCGCGGCGAGCACGTCGGCGACGACGCGACGCTGGCCGACCTGGCCGCCGAGATCGGGCTCGACCGCGACGAGGTCCTCGCCACGCTCCGCGACGACTCGCAGCTCGCAGCCGTCCGCGCCGACCAGGCCCAGGCGCAGGCCTTCGGCATCAACGGCGTCCCCTTCTTCGTCATCGACGGCAAGTACGGCGTCTCGGGCGCGCAGGACCCGGCAGCGTTCGAGCAGGTGCTGACGCAGGTCGTCGCGCTGCGCGGGACGACTCCGGACGAGGTCGCCTCGGCGACCGAACGCGCTGCGGACGACGCGAGCGCCGACGTGGCGGCGACCCGATGACGGGCGCGACGGTCACCGTCGGGGGTGGGGCGGGCCTCCCGTCCGCCGCGTCGGTCCCGGATGCGAGCTCCGGTCTGGAGGCGCGCCCCGGCCTGCTCACGCTGGTCACGCCCGGCGGTGCGCCGGTCTGCGACGGTGATTCGTGCCTGATCGACGCCGGATCGTTCGCCGGTGCCGAGGGCGACTGGACCGAGGTGCCGGACTGACGGTTTCGTCGGTCGCGCGTCGCGCGCTGCTGGTCCCGCGCCGCGCGCTGCTGGTATCGCGCCCCCGTGCGGTCGTTGCGCCCCGACTCAGCGGGGCGCGACGGCTGCGCGGGGGCGCGATCCGTCGGTCGCAGGACTGGTCAGGCGCGCTGCGGTTCCTCGTCGGTGATGTCGGCGACCGTCGCGCCGTACGCGGCGACGAGGTCGTCGGCGTCGACGAAGGCACTCGCGCCGTGGCGGCCCGCGCCGAGGGCGACCCGTCGACCGACGATGCGGTCGTCGGCGTAGACGGGCAGGTCGCCGGTCGCGCCGATGGGCGTGATGGTGCCGCGCTCGTAGCCCGACGCCTGGAGCGCGGTCGCCGCGTCGGGCATCGAGAGCTTGTTCACGCCGACGACGGTGCGGAGCTTCTTCCACGCGATGCTCCGGCCGCCCGGAACGAGCGCGAGCAGGAAGCCGCCGTCGTGCCGCTTGACGACCAGCGTCTTCACGATGTCGCCGGGGTCGATGCCGAGCAGTTCGGCGGCCTGCTGCAGGGAGTCCGCGGCGGGGCGTTCGACGACCTCGACCGTCAGACCGCGGGCTGCTGCGTCGGTGTCGAAGCGGGTGCTGGCGTCGATCGTCATGTGGAGAACGCTACCGGCGAGCACCGACGTGGGAAGATGGGACAGGTATGACGATCACACAAGCCCCAGCACGGCCTCTGCGCATCGGCCCGATCGAGGTCGACGTGCCGGTCGTGCTCGCGCCCATGGCGGGCATCACGAACATGGCGTACCGCCGGCTCTGCCGCGAGTACGGCGCCGGTCTCTACGTCTGCGAGATGATCACGTCGCGCGCACTGGTCGAACGCACCCCCGTGTCGATGCAGCTCATCCAGCACCACGAGTCCGAGACCCCGCGGTCGATCCAGCTGTACGGCGTCGAGCCGAACACCGTGGCCGAGGCAGCGTCGATCCTGGTGGGCGAGGACCGTGCCGACCACATCGACCTGAACTTCGGCTGCCCGGTGCCCAAGGTCACCCGCAAGGGCGGCGGCGCGGCACTGCCCTGGAAGCTCGAGCTGTTCCGCGAACTCGTCACGAAGACCGTCCGCGCCGCAGGGAACGTGCCGGTCACCGTGAAGATGCGCAAGGGCATCGACGAGGACCACCTGACCTACCTCGACGCCGCCCGCATCGCGCGGGACGCCGGTGTCGCCGCGGTGTCGCTGCACGCCCGCACGGCGAACGAGCACTACTCCGGTCACGCCGACTGGTCGGCGATCGCGACGCTGAAGGAGACCGTCACCGACATCCCGATCCTCGGCAACGGGGACATCTGGTCGGCTGCCGACGCCCTCCGCATGGTCGACGAGACCGGCGTCGACGGCGTCGTCGTCGGACGCGGGTGCCTCGGGCGCCCGTGGCTGTTCGGCGACCTGGCGGCGGCGTTCCGCGGCGAAGGGCTGCGGTACATGCCGACCCTGGGCGAGGTCGCCGACGGGTTCCGTCGGCACGCCGAACTGCTCGTCGAGTTCTTCGGGTCCGAAGACCACGGTTGCCGCGACGCCCGCAAGCACGTGGCCTGGTACTTCAAGGGGTACCCGATCGGCAGCGACGTGCGGTCCGGGCTCGCGTTGTCGTCGAGCCTGCAGGAGATCGACGACCTGCTCGGGCAGCTCGACCGCGACGCACCGTACCCGGGCGAGGGCGCCGAGGGCCCCCGTGGTCGCTCCGGCAACCCGAAGCGCACCGCACTGCCCGACCGCTGGCTCGAGTCCCGCGACGTCGACAGCGGGTTCCGCAAGGTCCTCGCCGCCGCCGAGCTGCACCACAGCGGCGGATGAGCGCCACCGCCTCGTACGGACCGGCCGACGCCGAGCGCTGGCTCCCGGAAGAGCACGGCAACCGCCGATCGGACTTCGCCCGTGACCGCGCACGGCTGCTGCACTCCAGCGCGCTCCGTCGCCTCGCCGCCAAGACCCAGGTGCTCAGCCCGACGACCGGGCTCGACTTCGCCCGCAACCGCCTGACCCACTCGCTCGAGGTGGCGCAGGTCGGTCGCGAGCTCGCGGACTCGTTGGGCCTCGACCCCGACGTGGTGGACACCGCGTGCCTGGCGCACGACATCGGCCACCCGCCCTTCGGCCACAACGGCGAGACCGCCGTCAACGCCTGGGCCGCCGGCATCGGCGGGTTCGAGGGCAACGCGCAGACGCTGCGGCTGCTCACCCGGCTCGAGCCGAAGGTGTACGGGCTGCGGCCGGGGTCGGGGGCCGCTGGGGCTGGGGCTGGGGCTGGCGCGGGGGCCGGCGCCGACGTCGAACGTCCCTTCGGGCTCAACCTGACCCGTGCGTCGTTGGACGCCAGCTGCAAGTACCCGTGGCCGGCTGCGCAAGGCGTCTCCGAGTCGTCATCGGGTCGGACCAAGTTCGGCTTCTACGACGACGACCACGACGCCTTCGAGTGGCTCCGTGCCGGGGCGCCCCGTCGGCAGCGGTGCATCGAGGCGCAGGTCATGGACCTGTCCGACGACATCGCGTACTCGGTGCACGACTTCGAGGACGCCGTCGTCGCCGGGTTCATCGACGTCGCGGCGCTCGGCGACCGGGTCGGCGAGAACGACATCGTCACCGCGATGCACGCGTGGGTGGGCGACGACCTGAGTCGTGAGGAACTGCTCGAGGCGTTCGACCGCCTCCGGGCCCTGCCGCTCTGGATGACCTCGTACGACGGGTCCCGGCGTGACGCAGCGCACCTGAAGAACCTGACCTCGCAGCTCATCGGACGCTTCGCGCGGACGGCGACGGCCGCGACCCGCGAGTCCTACGCCTCCGGGTCCCTGGTCCGGTTCGCGGCGTCGGTGGTGACGCCGCCGGAGATCATCGGCGAGATCGCGGTCCTCAAGGGGATCGTGGCGGCGTTCGTGATGACCCAGGGCGACCGGCAGCCCGTGTACGAAGACCAGCGCCGGATCCTGACGGAGCTGCTCGACGCCCTGGCGGCGTCGGGTGCGTCGGACCTCGAGCCCGGCTTCGCCGCCGACTGGCGTGCGGCGTCCGATGACGACGGCCGACTCCGCGCCGTGGTCGACCAGGTCGCGAGCCTGACGGACCAAGGGGCGATCGCCTGGCACCGTCGGTTGGTCGTCGGCGAGCGGGAAGCGGTCCACATCCCGGTGTGAGCGGGGTGCTCCGTCGGCCTCGGTGGTTCGTCCACATCTCGGGGCCGCGGTCGGCCGAGGTCGGTCCCACGAACTAGGATCAGAGGGTGGCTGGCAGGATCGCGCGGAACGACATCGACGAGGTCCGCTCGCGTGTCAACATCGCCGACGTCGTCGGCGACTACGTCACGCTGAAGAACGCGGGCGTCGGGTCGATGAAGGGGCTCTGCCCCTTCCACGACGAACGTTCCCCGTCGTTCCACGTCCGACCCCAGGTCGGCCGGTACCACTGCTTCGGCTGCGGCGAGGACGGCGACGTCTTCAGCTTCATCATGGCGCAGGACCACACCACCTTCGCCGAGGCCGTCGAGCGCATGGCCGCGAAGATCGGCTTCACCCTGCACTACGAAGAGGGCGACGGGCCGCGCACCGACTACAACACCCGCGCCCGGCTGATCGCCGCCAACGAAGCCGCGCTCGAGTTCTACACGGCGCAGCTCACGACCGCCGCGGCCGACCCCGCACGGCGGTTCCTGGGGGAGCGCGGGTTCGATCCCTCGGCGGCGCAGCACTTCGGCGTCGGCTTCGCCCCGAAGTCGTTCGACATGCTCAAGGACCACCTGCGCGGTCGGGGCTTCACGCTCGAGGAACTCACCTCGGCCGGGCTCGTCAGCCAGGGCGACCGCTCGCCCTACGACCGGTTCCGTGGGCGCCTGATGTGGCCGATCCGCGACGTCACCGGGGCGACGATCGGGTTCGGTGCTCGTCGCCTGCTCGAGGACGACAAGGGCCCGAAGTACCTCAACACGCCCGAGACCCCGATCTACCACAAGAGCCAGGTGCTCTACGGGCTCGACCTGGCCCGCCGCGACATCTCGAAGCAGAAGCAGGTCGTGATCGTCGAGGGCTACACCGACGTCATGGCCTGCCACGTCGCCGGCATCACCACCGCGGTCGCCACGTGCGGCACCTCGTTCGGCGTCGACCACATCAAGGTGCTGCGCCCGATGCTCGGCGACCTGGCCGGCGCCGACCCGAACGCCAACGGCGAGGTCGTCTTCACCTTCGACCCGGACGAGGCCGGGCAGCGTGCCGCCTCTCGCGCCTTCGCCGAGGAACAGCGGTTCGCCGCCCAGACCTTCGTCGCTGTGGCGCCCGGTGGCCTCGACCCGTGCGACCTCCGGCTCGCCCGCGGCGACGACGCCATCCGCCGCCTGATCACGAACAAGCGCCCGATGTTCGAGTTCATGATCCGCCGCACGTTGGAGGGCCACGACCTCGAGACGGTCGAGGGCCGCGTCAGTGCCCTCCGCGCCGCCGCGCCCGTGCTCGCCGGCATCCGCGACCGCTCGCTCACGCAGGGGTACGTCCGCGAGCTCGCCGGCTGGCTCGGCATGGACATGCCCGAGGTCCGTCGATCGGTCGAGACCGCGCGTCGGCGTGCGGGGTCGACGGACGATCGGTCAGGAGGCCCGGGGCGCGACGGTCGCGCCGGTCACGCAACCGACGGGGCCGGTGTGGTCGAGGAGCCCGTCGCCGGGATCCGCTCGCTGCCCAACGACCCGATCAGCCGCATGGAGCGCGACGCCGTCATGGCGATGGTGCAGCAGCCGACCTCGGTCGGAGCGCCGCTGCTCGGGCTCGCCGCATCGGCCACGTTCTCGGCGCCGATGCTCGCCGTCGTGCGGGACGCCGTGGTCGCCAACGTCGACGTCATCGGTGCGGGGGACTGGCTCGACCGGTTGCTCGCCGACGTGCCGACCCCCTTGCGCACCCTGACGCACGAGCTGGCCCTCGCGCCGATCCCCGCCCGCAACGCCGAGGACCTCGCCGCGTACTGCCGGAGCATCGTCGTCGCCCTGGTCGAGCGGGACCTGCTCGCCCGCAAGGCCTCGTTGCTCGGACAACTGCAGCGTGCGGACCCGCACGAGCAGGCCGAGCGGCGCGCTGAGATCCAGCGGCAGCTCGTGGACATCGACGCGCAGCGCATGCGGCTCCGCGCCGACGCCGAGGCGTCCTAGCCCCTCGCTCTCGCCGCCCGAGTGCCGGGTGCCGGGTGCCGGGCGCGCGGCCGTGTCGGACGTCGAGTGGTCGTAAGGCGTCGGCTGGCCGGGGTCCGGCCGACGGGACGTGACCGCTCGGGATGGGACGAGCGGTGTGTCGTGACCGGTCGGCGGGGGCGACCACCCAGGTTGCACGGCGCAACTTTCGTGTGCGGCGCGCCGGGTCGATGCGCACGAATAATGCATCACTCGACGGGTGCTTGCATTACAGCGGTGTAAACAAATCGCTCCCGGTTCGATCTGTTCCGTGACAGGGTGATACCAATGAGCGTTCCTGGCCGGGCACACAGACGTACCACCCGCCGGTCCGGACACTTGCACCCAACTTCAAGAGAGGCATCGAACATGGCATCCGTGTTCAAGAAGCACACAGGCACGTGGGGCAGGCGCGGCATCGCGCTCGGCGCCGGAGCAGCAGCGACGGCGCTGGTGCTGACCGGCTGCGCGAGCAGCAGCGTGAGCGACACCGAGCTGAACGGCCTGAGCATCGGGACGACGGACAAGATCACGTCCCTCGACCCCGCCGGCTCCTACGACAACGGCTCCTTCGCCGTGCAGAACCAGGTCTTCCCGTTCCTGATGAACACGCCCGTGGGCAGCCCGGACGTCGAGCCGGACATCGCCACGAAGGCGGAGTTCACGAGCCCGACCACGTACGAGGTCACCCTCAAGGACGGCCTCGAGTTCGCGAACGGCAACAAGCTCACCTCGAGTGACGTGAAGTTCTCGTTCGACCGTGAACTCAAGATCAACAACGAGAACGGCCCGCAGTCGCTGCTCGCCAACCTCAAGAGCATCGACACCCCGGACGATACGACCGTGGTGTTCAACCTCGACCACGCCGACCAGACCTGGCCGCAGGTGCTCTCGAGCCCCGCCGGCCCGATCGTCGACGAGGACGTCTTCAGCGCGACGAAGCTCACCAGCGCCGACGACATCGTCAAGGGCAAGGCGTTCGCCGGGCAGTACCAGATCAGCTCCTACAAGGAGAACCAGCTGATCCAGTACAAGACGAACCCGAAGTACGACGGCCTGCTCGGCAAGGCGAAGACCTCCGAGGTGACGGCCAACTACTACACCAAGGAGACCGACCTCAAGCTCGCCGTGCAGCAGGGCGACGTCGACGTTGCGTACCGCTCCCTGACGCCGACCGACATCTCGGACCTGCGCAAGGACGACAAGCTCAAGGTCACCGACGGCCCCGGCGGCGAGATCCGCTACGTGGTCTTCAACTTCAAGACGCAGCCGTTCGGTACCGGGCAGGACGACGCCGACGAGGCGAAGGCCCTCGCCGTGCGCCAGGCCGCCGCTGACGTGGTCGACCGCGCCGCCCTGGCGAAGGAGGTCTACAACGACACCTTCACGCCGCTGTACTCGATGGTGCCGGACGGCCTCACCGGTGCGGTCCAGCCGTTCAAGGACATGTACGGCGACGGCGACGGTGGCCCCGACGTCGACAAGGCGAAGAAGACCCTCGCCGACGCCGGTGTCTCCGGCAAGGTGCAGCTCGACATCCAGTACGCGCCCGACCACTACGGTTCGGCGTCGGACGACGAGTACGCGCTGCTGAAGACGCAGCTCGAGGACTCGGGGCTGTTCACCGTCAACATCCAGTCGACGGTCTACACGACCTACGCCCAGGAGCGCACGAAGGACGCGTACCCGGAGTACCAGCTCGGTTGGTTCCCGGACTTCTCCGACGCCGACAACTACCTGTCGCCGTTCTTCACCAAGGAGAACTTCGTCCAGAACCACTACGACGACTCGGTCATCCAGGACCTCATCGCGAAGGAGCAGGCGGAGTCCGACCCGGACAAGCGTGCCGACCTGATCGAGCAGGCCCAGGAGCGCGAGGCATCGCAGATCTCGACGCTGCCGCTGCTGCAGGGCAAGTCCGTCGCCGTCGCCGGCAAGGACGTCAAGGGCCTGACCCTCGACGCCTCCTTCAAGTTCCGGTACGCCACCCTCAGCAAGTAGCACCACGCCCCTCGCGCAGGCCGCGGGCGTTCCCACGAGGAACGCCCGCGTGCCTGCGCACCGGCATGAAAGGCACCCCTCCCCGTGACCCTGAGCACCCCAGAGGCGACCCAGGACGTGAACGGCACCGATCCGACCAAGCCACAGGCACAACGTCGTGCCAAGAGCAGTGGCGGCGGACTCGGCCGGTACGTCCTCGTCAGGTTCCTCCTCATCATCCCGACCGTCTTCATCCTGGTGACGCTCGTGTTCTTCCTGATGCGCGTCATCGGGAACCCGATCACCGCGTCGGTCGGCGGCCGGCTCACCCCGACGCAGCTGCAGGAACGCCTGCACGCCGCCGGCTACGACCGTCCCGTGCTCGTGCAGTACTTCGAGTACCTCGGCGGCATCCTGCGCGGTGACTTCGGCAACGCGTCGACCGACAACCGGCCAATCACCGAGATCATCCTGCAGTACGGCGGCGCGACCGCCGAGCTCGTGTTCTACGCCCTCGTCGTCGCGCTCGTGCTCGGCATCCCGCTCGGCATGCTGGCCGCGTACACGCGCGACAAGTGGCCCGACGTGCTGCTCCGTGCCCTCGCGATCCTGACGTACGCGACCCCGGTGTTCTTCGGCGGCCTGCTGCTCAAGCTCGTCTTCTCGGTGTGGCTCGGCTGGCTGCCCCTCGGCGACCGTGCCTCGACCAGGGTGGAGCTCATCCTGGACGGCATCCCCGGCGCGAGCGGCATCTACATCATCGACGCGCTCCGGACCGGCAACGCGGCGGTCATCGGCGACGTGCTGCAGCACGCCGTGCTGCCGGCGCTGACCCTCGGACTGCTGACCGCCGGCATCTTCCTGCGCCTGGTGCGCGCGAACATGATCGGGTCGCTCGGCTCCGAGTACGTCGACGCGGCCCGCTCCCGCGGTGTCCGCGAGTCGCGGCTCGTGCGGACGCACGCGTTCCGCCCCGCCCTCGTGCCGATCATCACGGTCATGGGCCTGCAGATCGCGATGCTGCTGGGCGGTTCGGTCCTGACCGAGACCACCTTCGGGTGGCGCGGCCTGGGCTTCGAGCTCAACCAGTACCTGTCGGCCCGTGACTTCGTCGCGGTCCAGGGCATCGTCGCGATGCTGGCGGTGATCGTCGCGGTGACCAACTTCATCGTCGACGTCGTCGCCGCCCTGATCGACCCGAGAGTGAGGTTCTGACGATGGCCGACACCACCCTCGTCGACCGCCACGAGCCGCTCTGGAAGCGGCTGCCCGTGGTGGTCCAGCTCCGCAGGAGCACCGGCTGGCAGCGCGCCATGCTCATCGTCGGCGTGGTCATCTGCGCCCTCTACCTGCTCGTCGCGGTCTTCGCGCCGCTCCTGGCCCCGTACGGCTTCGGCCAGCTGCAGGGCGCGGACGGCGAGAGCTTCCCGCGCACGGGCGCACCGAGTGCCGAGCACATCTGGGGCACCACCGTCGGCGGGTTCGACGTGTTCAGCCGCGTCGTCTACGGCGCCCGGACCGCGGTCCTCGTCGTGATCGTCGCGGTCGTCGTGTCGATCATCGTGGGCGTCCTGCTCGGCCTGGTCTCCGGCTACCTGGGCGGTTGGCTGGACCGGGTCCTCGTCGTGGTCGCCGACGCGGTCTACGCCTTCCCCTCGCTGCTGCTCGCGATCGTCGTGTCGATCGTGATCTCCGGCGGCAACTCGAGTTACTCGGGGGGCATCATCGCGGCGGCGATCTCGATCACCGTCGTCTACGTGCCGCAGTACTTCCGGGTGGTCCGCGCCGAGGCCGTGCGCCTGAAGAACGACGCGTTCGTCGAGTCGGCGCGCGTGATGGGCACGAACCCGTGGCGCATCATGATCCGCCACGTGCTGCGGAACTCGACGCGGTCCCTGCCGCTCATCCTGACGCTCAACGCCAGCGACGCCATCCTGACCCTGGCCGGCCTCGGCTTCCTCGGGTTCGGCATCGGGCCGACCAGTGGTGCGGAGTGGGGCTACGACCTCAGCCGTGCGCTGTCCGACGTCGCGAGCGGCGTCTGGTGGACCGGTGTCTACCCGGGTGTCGCGATCGTGGTGCTCGTGCTCGGTGTGACGTTCATCGGCGAGAGCCTCAACGACATCTCCGACCCCCGTCTGCGTGCGCGCCGACGGCTGAAGCAGCTGGTGTCCACGCGCGACGCGCGCAACACGGCCACCGCGGATGGAGCAGGCGCATGACGACCGACACCGAGAACGCACCCGTGGTCGTCGTCGACGACCTCACCGTCACCTTCGCCACCGACGGCGGCGCTGTCGACGCGGTGAAGGGCGTCAGCCTCGACGTCCGCCCCGGCGAGGTCCTCGCCCTGGTCGGCGAGTCCGGCTCCGGCAAGTCCGTCACGGCTCGCGCCATGCTCCGGCTGATGCCCGAGACGGCGACGCTTGGTGGCGCGGTGCTGCTCGACGGCACCGACGTCGTCACCGTCGGCGCGCAGAAGCTCCGCAGCCTGCGCGGCACTGCGGGGGCGATGGTCTTCCAGGAGCCGTCCACCGCGCTCAACCCGGTCTTCACGGTCGGGTGGCAGATCGCCGAGGGGCTCCGCGCCCACGGCGGCATGTCCAAGAAGGAGGCGCGGGCGAAGGCCATCGACTACCTCGGCCGCGTCGGCATCCCCGACCCCGAGACCCGCGTCGACCACTACCCGCACCAGTTCTCCGGCGGGCAGAAGCAGCGTGTCGTCATCGCGAGCGCCCTGGCCCTCGAGCCGTCGGTGATCATCGCCGACGAGCCGACCACGGCGCTCGACGTCACGGTGCAGGCCGAGATCCTCGACCTGCTCCGCCGCTGCCGCGACGAGTTCGGCACGGCGATCGTGATCATCACCCACAACATGGGCGTGGTGGCCGACCTGGCCGACCGCGTCGCCGTGATGTACCAGGGCGAGATCGTCGAAGAGGCATCGGCGACGGACCTGTTCGCGCGTCCGCAGGCCGACTACACGAAGCGGCTGCTCGCCGCGGTGCCCCGGCTCGAGGCATCGACGGGCACCGCCCGCCGTGCCGCGATCACCGAGGACGTCACCCCGCTGGTCGAGGCCAAGGGGCTCGAGATCGAGTACCCCGGCCGCCTCGGCTCGCCCGCGTTCCGTGCCGTGAAGGGCGTCGACCTGGCGATCCGTCCCGGCGAGGTCCTCGGTCTGGTGGGGGAGTCCGGCTCCGGCAAGACCACGATCGGTCGCGCCATGGCCGGGCTGACGAAGGTCACCGGCGGCTCGCTGAAGGTGCTGGGCGCCGAGATGCTCGGCTACCGTGAGCGTGACTTCAAGCACCTGCGCAAGGACATCGGGTTCGTGTTCCAGGACCCGGCGACGTCGTTCAACCCGCTGCTCACGATCGCCGAGTGCGTCGCCGAGCCGCTGGTCGTCCACAAGGAGGTGTCGAGCCCTCGTGCGGCCCGTAAGCGCGTCGACGAACTCCTCGAGGCGGTCCAGCTGCCGAAGGCGTACGGAGACCGTTACCCGCACGAGCTCTCCGGCGGGCAGCGCCAGCGCGCCTCGCTCGCCCGGTCGCTCGCGCTCCGGCCGAAGCTGCTCATCGCCGACGAGCCGACGAGTGCGCTCGACGTGTCGGTGCAGGCCCGCGTGCTGGAGCTCTTCCTCGAGCTCCAGCAGGACCTGGGCTTCGCGTCGCTGTTCATCAGCCACGACCTGGCGGTCGTGGGCGCGCTGTCCGACCGGATCGCGGTGCTCTACCGCGGCGACCTGGTCGAGGTGGGGACCACGGCGCAGGTCCTCGGCGCGCCGCAACACCCGTACACGCAGCGCCTGCTGGCGTCGCTCCCGGTGCCGGACCCTGCGGAGCAGGCCGAGCGACGGCGTACGCTGGAGCAACTGGAGAACGCCGGGTCCTGACCCGACGTGACCCGCCCAGGAGGCCCGTCCAGCGTCGTCGACGCACGCCGGGCCTCCTGGACGGTCGCCTCCACAGCTGTACGCACGACGGTCCTGCCAGCGCGGTCCGTCGCGAACCGCCGCCAGGGGGCGGCGTGGAAGGGGACCCATGATCGCGGTCAACGGACCGGCGGTCGTCGCGGACGACGTGTCGATCGAGTACCGGGGCGGACGGGGGTCCGAGTCGATCCGAGCGGTCGACGGGGTCAGCCTGACGGTGCGGCAGGGCGAGATCCTCGCACTGCTCGGTGAGTCGGGGTCGGGCAAGTCGACCTTCGCCGCCGCGATCGCGGGGCAGCTCGGGTCGCACGGCGAGGGTGACGGTGCGCTGCGCCGGCACATCGTCGGGGGCGAACTGACCGTCCTCGGCCAGAAGACCCGCGGGCTGCGCGGCTCGTCCCGCAAGCTCGAGCGGCTGAGCGGCCGGATCGGCTACCTGCCGCAGGACGGCGCCGACCGGCTCAGCCCGGACCTGACCGTCGGCGAGGCCATCGCCGAACCCATCTACCAGCGCGACCGCCGCTTCGACCGCAAGGAAGCGGGCATGATCGTCGCGCGCCTGGTCGACGCCGTGCACCTGCCGCTCGGCGTGATGCGGCTGAACACCTGGGAGCTCTCCAGCGGGCAGCGGCAGCGTGTCGCCCTGGCGCGGGCCCTCGTGCTCGAACCCCAGCTCCTGGTCGCCGACGAACCCGCCCGCGGCGTCGACGTGCTCGTGCGCCAGTCGGTGCTCGAGGCCCTGGCGACCCTGCAGCGCAACCGGCAGTTCTCCGCCATCGTGGTGTCCAGCGACCTGCGTGAAGCCGGAGCCCTGGCCGACCGCGTCGCCGTGATGGCCGATGCCCGGCTGGTCGGCCTCGGCACCTTCGACGAGGTCCTCGACAACCCCGTCGACCCCTACGTCAAGACCCTGGCCGCGACCGCGGCCCGCGGCGTGAAGCGTCGCCCGGCACCCACCGCCCCGCGCCGCTCGACGGCGCCACGCCGATCGGTCGCCGCCGGCACCGGCCCCCGCACGGACCGACAGGAGAACCCGTGAGCACCGCCACCCGAGGCCACCGTGCCGTCGTCCCCACCTCCGGCGCCCCGCTGCCGATCGACGCACCGCAGTCCGGCCCCGTCGCCGTGCTGCCGGAGTCGACCGACCTGCACGTCACCGCGGTGACCGAGGCCGGCGGGACCGTCGCGCCGCTCGACGCGGACACCCGTGGGCTCGTCTGGCTGGACCCCCGCGACCCGTCCGGCCTGGCGGACGCGCTCGACGCCGCACCGGGGATCGGCTGGGTGCAGCTGCCGTTCGCCGGGGTCGACGCCTTCGCGCACCTCATCCAGGAGCACGGCGACCGCGTGCTGTTCACCTCGGCGAAGGGCGCGTACGCGGAGCCCGTCGCCGAGCACGCCCTGGCGCTGACGCTCGGCACGCTGCGGGTCCTGCAGAAGCGTGCCCGTGCACACTCGTGGGCCACCGAGCCCGAGGGCGTGTCGCTCTACGGCCGGAACGTCGTCGTCATCGGCGCCGGCGGGATCGCGCTCGAGTACATCCGCCTGCTCGCCCCGTTCGACGTCGACGTCACCGTGGTGCGTCGCTCGGCCGACCCGGTGGACGGTGCATCGCGCACCGTCACCACCGACCGGCTCGACGAGGTCCTGCCCGACGCCGACGTCGTGATGATCGCAGCGGCCATGACCTCGGGCACCGCGAAGCTCTTCGGCACGCAGCAGTTCGCGATCATGAAGCCGTCCGCCCGGCTCGTCAACATCGCTCGCGGGGGACTCGTCGACACCGACGCCCTGGTCGACGCCCTGCGCACCGGTGCGATCGCCGCGGCGGGACTCGACGTGACCGACCCCGAGCCGTTGCCCGACGGCCACCCGCTGTGGTCCGAGCCCGGCGCGGTCATCACGCCGCACCAGGCCGACACCCCGGAGATGGTCGCGCCGCTGCTCGCCGAGCGGGTGCGACTCAACACCACGGCGTTCCTCGACGGCAGCGGCGAGGGCTTCGTCGGCGTCGTCGACCCGGTCGCCGGGTACTGAGGAGCAGCGCTGCACCGGGAGCCACAGCGCGGCGCGCCCGGGCGGCGTGTCCGATGCGGTGAGGGGCCCTGGGGTGCTGCTATGCTGTTACCCGTTGTTCGCACGACATTCGCCAGCGGACAGTGATCCTCGATAGCTCAATTGGCAGAGCAGCCGGCTGTTAACCGGCAGGTTGTTGGTTCGAGTCCAACTCGGGGAGCGTCTGGCCCGGATCCTCACGGATCCGGGCCTTTTGCGTTTCCGACACGGTGCCCACGGCCGCCCGTCGTGCGGGCGGCCGGTCAGGACGCGGGAGTGCTCGGCTCGATGTGCAGGGTGCCGTCGCGGTTGTTGTCGTTGATCGTGCCGGTCTTCGGCAAGTAGACCTCGAGGTAGTCGAGCCTGAAGTGGTCGAGCTGATCGGCGTACTCGGACAGGAACTCCGTGACCTGGTGGGGCATGGCCCGACGGTCGTCGTGGCCGACCACGATCGCGTCGAACGGTCCGTACTGCGGCTTCTGCGTGCCCCGGTCGGGCAGGTAGATCCGCCAGGTGTTCGCACTGAAGCGGGCGAACAGCACGCCTTCGGAGTCCTTGCCGCGCACATGGAGGGCGTCGGAGAGCAGGGCGATGCCGCTCGGGCGGGACTGCGCCACCGCGACCCCGAGCCGCACGGCCGGCACGAGCAGGCAGGCGACGAGGACGGCCGCCGCGATGCGTCCGACGGGTGGCCGCACCGATGCCAGTCGGCCGTACCCGATGGCGGAGAGGGCGATGATCAGCGGCATCCAGGCGTCGTAGTAGTAGGGGAGCGAGACGTTCGCGACGATGACGTAGAACACGAGGAAGACGCCGAGGGCGATGCCGAGGTACGCGACGAGACGGTCCGGCCGGATCACCAGGGCGCAGACGACGCCGATCGCGAGCAGCACCAGGAGGAACCAGCCGACGCCGGACACCAGGAACGCGAAGTTAGCCCACCACGGCGCCTGGGGGTAGATCGTGCCGAGGATCGTCGTCGGGTGCCCGTGCGCGTTCTGCTGCGCCTGGAACTTCAGCATGTGTCCGATGGCGGTGAAGAGCCCCACCGGCAGGTACAGGATCACGAAGACCACCACGAACGCGACGCCGCCGTACAGTGCGCCCACGCCCAGGTCGCGCCAACGACGGAACAGCACCGGCAGGGCGCCGATCGCGAGCACGAGCACGGCGGTCGAGACCTTGGACGTCACGGACATCGCGAGCAGCGCTCCTGCTGCGGCGATCCACCACCGGTTGCCGGTGCGCATCCAGGTCCAGGCGGCGGCCAGCGAGGCGATCGCGAAGAAGACCATGAGGGGCTCGAGCATCGCGAAGCGGTCGATCCGCGCACCGATCACCGAACCCGCCTCGGCCCACGTCGCGCCGGACCCGCGCGGCGTCAGCCACCACGCGCCGGCGGCGAGGAGTCCCGTCCAGAAGCCGACCTCGCGGCGCAACCAGACGAACAGGATCACGCCGGTGCCGAGCATCGCGGCCGCGGCGACCAGGCGGGGCCCGAGCGGCCCCTGTCCGACGACGAGCTGCGCGATGCCGTACAGGTACTTCGCCGTCGGCGGGTGCTCGAGGTTGAGCGAGAAGCTGCCGTGCACGTACGCCCAGCTCGCCCGGAGGTAGACGAACTCGTCGTTGACGATGGTCGGGCGGCCGAGGTGCCAGAAGGCGACGAACAGGGCGGCCACGGCGACGACCACGAGGGCGGCGACGCGGACGGGGCGGGAATGCAGGCGGGGGATGAGGACCTCCAGGGCGGGGCGTGCCCGACCATCATCGCAGGAGCGACCGTGCGGGTCCTGCCGGGCAGTTGCTGTTAGCGTTCACAGGTGCACCGATCCCGTCCGCCCCGCGCCGCGCTCCTCGGCGTGCTGCTCGCGGCGGTCATCGCGCCCGTACTCGTCGGGTGCAGCGGTGCCGGACCGGACACCGACTCGTCAGAGGAACCCACGAGCTCGGAGACCGGGCTCGGGTCGGGTGCCTCGCCGGTGGTGTTCGCCTTCGTGTGCGACGACGGCGACCGCGAGACCTACACGACGTACTCGGCGGTGTGGGAGGACGAGCGGACCTCGTGCACCGCGAAGCGGCTCACGGGCTCGGTGCCGTCGACGCAGCAGCAGGCCGCCGTCGACGCGACCCGGGGCGACGCCACCCTCGTCGAGCTCGCGAGCGCGTGCGCCGTGACCGGCACGGACCCGTGGACGTCGGCCGTGGCCGACGACGGCGCAGCGCACGTCGCCGCCGGCCTCCTGCAGTACTGCCCGGGGCACCCGGAGACCGACCACCTGCGCGACGCGCTGACGACGTACCGGAGCTGAGCCGGGCCTCCCGGCCGTCAGCCGACCACGGCAGGCGACGCGCGGGCCGGACCGGCCCGTCAGCCCTCGGGGTGGTCGCGACCCGGCAGCCACGACTGGCCGGGGCCGCCCCAGCTGTTCTTGCGGATGGCCTTGGCGACCTGCTTGGCGTAGGGGTGCACCAGGCGGTCGGCGTAGAGCCAGCCGTCCAGGTGGTCGTACTCGTGCTGGAAGATGCGCGCGAGCCAACCGTCGGCCCGGACCTCGAACGGTTCGCCGTGCTCGTCGAACGCCCGGAGCAGCGCGCTGCCGGAGCGTCGGAGCGGGAAGCGCTCGCCCGGCACGGACAGGCAGCCCTCGGACTCGTCGTCCTCGTCGAGCTCGTCGACCGACTCGGGGACCGGCGGGCTGATCCAGAGCACCGGGTTCACGGCGGCAGCGCGGTGCAGTACTTCGTCGTCGTCGGTGTACGAGTACACGAACAGGCGCTTGCCGACGCCGACCTGGGGTCCGGCCAGCCCGACACCCGGGGCGAGGTCCATGGTCTCGAACATGTCGGCGACGAGGGAACGGAGGTCGTCATCGAACTCGGTGACCTCGGCTGCACGCTCGTGCAGGACGGGTTCGCCGGTGATGCGGATCGGGAGAACGGCCATTCACCCAGGTTATCCGGCGGTGGACGGTAGCCTCGACGCGTGACGACGGACCTCCAGCTGCCCGACGCAGTGAACCTGACGCCGTTCCAGGCCCTCATGATCCCCGTCGCGCTCATCGGTGCGGTGTTCCTGTCGCTGGGAGCGCAGTTCCAGAGCCGTGGCGTGCAGCGGGTCGAGGCGCGGCTGGGGCGGCAGTCGAAGGGGCTGAGCGTCCGGCACGTCGTCGGGCTGGTGTCGAGCGGCTACTGGGTGCTCGGCACGCTGATGCTCGGCATCGCGGTCGTGCTGCAGCTCATCAGCATCACGTACGCGCCGCTGATCGTCGTGCAGCCGCTCGGGGCGGTCGCGCTCGTGATCACCACGTGGTTCTCCTCCCGGTCGTCGGGCGTGCCGCTGGGCCGTCGGGCGAAGCGTGCGGTGTGGACCTGCATCATCGGTGTCGCGATCTTCGTCGGCATCGCGGCGTTCGTCGGCCACGAGAGCGCGATCACCCGTCAGCAGCTGGTGACCGTCCTGATCATCCTGGCCGTGGTGCTCGTGCTGGTGCTGGTGTCGTTCCGACTCGTGGCCAAGCACAAGAGCGCGCTCTACTACATCGTCGGCGCGGGCATCCTCTACGGGTTCGTCGCGACGCTCGCCAAGGTCGTGCTGAACCGGTTCGTGAACGGCACGTTCGACTGGTTGACGGTCCTCGCGATCATCGGGGTGGTCGTCGCAGCGTCGCTCGGAGGGTACTTCGTGCAGAACGCGTACTCGGCCGGTTCGGCGGACCTCGTCATCGCGGGGCTGACCGTGATCGACCCGATCGTCGCCGTCGGGATCGGCGTGGTCGTGCTCGACGAGGCGTCCGGGGCACCGTGGGGTGCGGTCGCCGGGTTCGTGGTCGCGGCCGGCATCGCGATCACCGGGGTGTTCCTGCTCGCCAAGCACCACCCGCAGACCCGCGCCTGACCGCGGGGGCCGCGGGGCGGCGCAGCGCCGTCGCCCCGTCACCCCGCGGGAGCACGGGGTCCTCCGCGCGGCTGACGCGGCCGCGGAACCAGGTGCGGTACCGTCGGCAGTCCGACCAGCAATCGCCCACGAGAGGACGACGCCAGCCGTGTCAGGAGACGTCACCACCGCCACCGCCGAACCGACGGGCGCGACGGGCGGACACCGACCCTTGCGCATCCTGATCGCCGCGGACACCTTCCCGCCGGACGTCAACGGCGCCGCCACCTTCGCCGAACAGCTCGCCGTCGGCCTGGCCGAGCGCGGGCACGAGGTCCACGTCGTGGCCCCGGCCTCGAGCCGCAACTACGGCACCTTCGACGAGGAGCACCAGGGCGTGACCCTCGTCGTGCACCGCCTGAAGTCGTACAAGTGGCCGCTGCACGCCTGGCTCCGTTTCGTGTGGCCGTGGAGCGTCAAGAAGTGGACCGCCCCGATCCTCGACGCCGTGAAGCCCGACGTCCTGCACATCCAGTCGCACGTCGTCATCGGTCGCGGGATCGTCCCCGAGGCGAACGCGCGCGGCATCCGGGTCATCGCGACGAACCACTTCATGCCCGAGAACCTGCTCGAGTACACGCCGTTCGGCAAGTGGACGCTGCCCATCGCGCTGAAGATCGCGTGGAGCGACGCCGCGAAGACCTACCGGCTCGCCGACACCATCACGACGCCGACGAACCTGGCCGCCGACTACCTGCGCAAGGCCATCGCCGGTCAGCGGGTGCTGGCGATCTCGTGCGGGATCGACGCGTCGCGGTACGTCGCGCGCGAGGGCCGTCCGGTCAACAACGACATCGTGTTCGTCGGCCGCGTTGCGCCGGAGAAGAACCTCGACGTGCTGGTCCGGGCCGTGGCGCTGCTGCCCGGTTCGCTCGCGGCGACCCTGACGATCGTCGGCGACGGCGAGATGATCCCGAAGCTGACCGCCCTGGCGAAGGAGCTCGGGCTCGAGGACCGCGTCCGGTTCCTCGGGTTCGTCTCGGACGAGGTCAAGCGCACCGCCCTGACGAACGGCACCGTGTTCACGATGCCCTCCACCGCCGAGCTGCAGAGCATCTCCTCGCTCGAGGCCATGGCGTCCGGGCTGCCGGTCGTCGCCGCCGACTCGATGGCGCTGCCCCACCTGATCGACGGCAACGGGTACCTGTTCGCCCCCGGCGACGAACACGACCTCGCCGCCAAGCTCGAGGCGGTGCTCACGGCGTCGGAAGCGGAGTACACGGCCATGCGGGAGCGCAGTTCGGCCATGATCGAGGCACACGACATCAACCGCACGCTCACGACGTTCGAGGCGCTGTATCGTGGGGAACCGGTGGCCTGACGGTCGTCGAGGGGCGGTAGCCAAGCTGGTCAAGGCAGTCGGCTCATAACCGAACGATTCGCGGGTTCAAGTCCCGCCCGCCCTACGTGCAGATGAAACGCAAGCGCGAGGACGACCACGACGCAGCTGGTCCGACGCCGAACGTCACGTTCCAGGTGAACCGTGGTGGCACCGGCGTGCGCGTCAACGCCTTCCGCATCGGGTTCATGGGTGCCATCGGTGTGCTCGTCGCGCTGCTCGCCGGCACCATCATCGGCGAGCTCAGCACCGTCCTCGTCTACATCGGGGTCGCACTCTTCCTCGCGCTCGGCATCGACCCGCTCGTCTCGTTCCTCGAGCGGTTCATCCCGCGGTGGGCGGCGATCACCGTCGTCGTCGTGGGGGTCCTTGCGGCGTTCGCCGGGGTCGTCTTCGCGGTCGTCCCGATCCTGGTCGAGCAGGCGACGAACCTGATCCAGAACTTCCCCGAGGTCGTCGACGACATCTCGAAGCAGCAGTGGGTGCAGGACCTGTCGAAGCAGTTCGCCGGGTCGTTCGACATCGACCACGCGCTCGAGTCGGTGCAGTCGTTCGTCGAGAACCCGGGCAACCTGCTCAGCGTCGGCGGCGGCATCCTGGCGGTCGGCAGCGGCATCCTGTCGGGGCTCACCGGCGTGCTGATCGTCCTCATCCTGATGCTCTACTTCCTCGCGTCGATGCGGGGCATGAAGCGTGCGGCGTACCGGTTCGTGCCGGCGTCCCGCCGCGAGAACTTCATCGACGTGAGCGAGCAGATCACCCAGGCGGTCGGTCGGTACGTCGTCGGCCAGGTGTCGCAGGCGCTCATCAACGGCATCCTGAGCCTGGTGTTCCTGCTCATCATCGGTGCGCCGCTGCCCGTGCTGCTGGCCTCGTTCGCGTTCCTCGGCTCGCTCATCCCGCTCGTCGGCACCCTCGGCGCCGCGGTCGTCATCTCGTTGCTCTGCCTGTTCGCGTCGCCCGCCACAGCACTCGCCGCGGCGATCTACTACCTCGTCTACATGCAGGTCGAGGCGTACCTCATCTCGCCGCGCATCATGTCGCGTGCCGTGCAGGTGCCCGGGGCCCTCGTGGTCATCGCCGCGGTGGCCGGTGGCACGATCGGCGGCGTGCTCGGTGCCCTGGTCGCGCTGCCCGTCGCCGCGTCGATCATCATCATCGTGCAGAAGGTCATCTACCCGCGGCAGGAGCTGGCGTGACGGACGCCGGCTCCGGCTTCGCCGACCACGTCGCGGAACGCGATCGCTGGGCACGCAGTCACCGTGGCCCCTTGGCCCTCGTGAACGCCCAGCACGTCGACCACCCGCAGCCGGTGTGGCCGGTGCCCGGCACCTGGGCGCCCGCGGTCGGCGGCCTCGCGGTGACGGCCGCCGCCACCGACGCTGTCGTCGTGGACGGCGTCCCGGTCGACGGCACGGTGCTCGTCGCCGGTGACACCGCCGTGGTGCCGTCTGCCGTCGCGTTCCCCGACGGCTTCGCGGGCACGGTGTCCGGCTCGACGCTGCGCGTCTGGGACCCCGCAGCGGAGCCGATCCACCGCTTCGCGCGCATCGCCCGGTTCGACCGGTCCGACGACTGGGTGGGTTCCGGCACGTACGTCCCGCTGGACGCCGGTGCGGGCGACGACCGGGAGGCCCGTGGCAGCGTCCTCGACGCCGCCGGCGACGCCCTGCCGGTCGCCGGGCACATCGAGACGGCCGTCGGCAGCACGACCATGCGGTTCGTCGCGGTCCGGTCCGCGGCGTTCCGGAGTGCTCCGCGGCTGCAGCTCATCGTGCAGGACGCCACGAGCGCCCTCGCCGAGGACGACCCTGGCAGCACCTACTCGATGGGCCGCTTCCTGTACCTCGACGACCCCGGCGCCGCGGGCCCGGTCGAGCTCGACTGGAACCTGCTCGTCCTACCGCCCTGCGCGTTCTCGTACCAGTTCGCCTGCCCGATCCCGCCGGCCGAGAACCGCGTGGCCGTGCCGATCACGGCCGGGGAGCGGCACCCCGTCGACGCTGCGGGCACCGTCCTGCACTGAACCGGACCGCGCTCGGCGGGGTCCTTGCCGTTCCCAGCCGGAACGCTGCATAATGGGCGTGTCCTGTCGGGACATCACAATCGCATACCGAATGGTTCCGTGGCTCGCAGCCGCTCGGATCCTCCGCACCAGGTCGATGGGGAAGTCGCACCTGACGTATCGGAGGAACCGTGAACGGAACGACGACAGGAGTGCTCTACGTGCACTCCTCACCCCGCGCGCTCTGCCCGCACGTCGAATGGGCAGCAGGTCGCGCGATGAACCGCGCCGTGAACTTCTCGTGGCTCGACCAGCCGGCACAGGACGGTGCCCGGCGGACCGAGTTCACCTGGACCGGTGCGGTCGGTGCCGGTGCCGCGATCGCCTCCGCGCTGCGCGGCTGGGAGCACCTGCGCTACGAGGTGACCGAGGAACCGACGACCGAGTCCGACGGTGGCCGCTGGATGCACACGCCTGACCTCGGGGTCTTCTACGCGCAGACCGACGTGACCGGGAACATGGTCATCCCCGAGGACCGCGTCCGCTACGCGATGGAGGTCGCGGGCAGCAACGCGCTCGAACTCCACCGTGAGCTCCGGCTCGCGCTCGGACAGGCCTGGGACGACGAGCTCGAGCCCTTCCGTCACGCGGCCGAGGGCAACCCCGTCGTCTGGCTGCACCGCGTCGGCTGACCCGTCGTCGGGCACTGGACGGTGCCACGGAACGACGGAAGCCCGCCCCGACAACGCGGGACGGGCCTCCTGGCAGGGTGCGACGGATCAGACGCTGCGGAACGCGACCACGGCGTTGTGGCCGCCGAAGCCGAACGAGTTGCTCACCGCGAGGAGGTCGCCGTCGGGCAGCGCGCGCGGCTCGCGCGCGACGTCCATGACGATCTCCGGGTCCTGGTCGTTGAGGTTGATCGTCGGCGGCGCGACGCGGTTGTGCAGCGCGAGGACCGTGAACGCGGCCTCGATCGCACCGGCACCACCGAGCAGGTGCCCCGTGGACGCCTTGGTCGCCGACACGACGATGTCGTCGAGGTGGTCCCCGAAGACGCGACGCATGGCGTGGTACTCGGCGACGTCGCCCACCGGGGTCGAGGTGGCGTGCGCGTTGACGTGCACGACGTCCTCGCGGCTGGCACCGGCGTGGTCGAGGGCCTGCAGGACCGCACGGGCAGCAGCGCTGCCCTCGGGGTCCGGTGCCGTGATGTGGAACGCGTCCGAGGTGATGCCGGCGCCGGCGACCTCGGCGTAGATGGTCGCACCGCGGGCCTCGGCGTGCTCCTTCGACTCGAGGATGAGCGCCGCGGCGCCGTCACCGAGGACGAAGCCGTCACGCGTGACGTCGTACGGGCGGGACGCGGTCTCGGGGGAGTCGTTGCGGCGCGACAGGGCCTGCATCGCCGCGAACGCCGCCAGGGGCAGCGGGTGCAGTGCGGCCTCGGCGCCACCGGTGATGACGATGTCGGCGTCTCCGTCGGCGACGTGGCGGTACGCCTCGGCCAGGGACTCGGTCGACGAGGCACAGGCCGACAGGTAGGTGCGGGCGCCGCCACGGGCGCCGAACTCCATCTCGATGGCGGCGGCCGGACCGTTCGCCATGAGCATCGGGACCGTCATCGGCAGGACCCGACGCGGGCCCTTCTCGCGCAGGGTGTCCCAGGCGTCGAGCAGGGTGTTCACGCCGCCGATGCCGGTCGCCCAGTCGACGATGAGGCGCTCGGGGACGACGGACTCGGCGTCGATGCCGGCGTCGGCCCACGCCTCACGCGCCGCGACGAGCGACAGCTGCGACGAGGGGTCCAGGCGCTTCGACTCGGGGCGGGTGAGCTGGTCGGTGAGGAACCGACGTGCCTGGCCGGCGAACTCCACGGGGAGTTCGAGCTCGGCGTAGCGCGGGTCCTCGATGCGGGTGATGCCGGACTTGCCGGCGAGCAGCGCGTCCCACGTTTCCGGGGCAGTCGCGGCGAGGGGTGAGATCGCACCGATCCCGGTGACGACGACGGTCTTCTTGGTCATGGAACGACGGTTCTTTCGTTGGGGAACAAGATGAGCGCCGCGGCCGACGGTGACCGCTGGCCGCGGCGCTCAGGAAGCTCGTGTCAGGCCTGGGCCTTGACGATGTAGTCGACCGCGTTGCCCACGGTCTTGAGGTTCTTGACCTCTTCGTCCGGGATCTTCACGTCGAACTTCTCCTCGGCGTTGACCACGATGGTCATCATCGAGATGGAGTCGATGTCGAGGTCGTCCGTGAAGGACTTGTCGGCGGCGACGGTGTCGGTGGCGATACCGGTCTCGTCGTTGATCAGCTCGGCCAGGCCGGCGAGGACTTCTTCGTTGGACAGGGCCATGAGTTTCTCCTTGAGGGGGGTGTCGTTTGACCGTGGACCAGCCTAGGGCACGCAGCGTGCTCGCGCCCGGAGACTCGTCGGGGTGGTCGCTGGTCGCGCGGGATGCGCGGCCGGGTGGGATCAGGGCAGGACGACGACCTGGGCGCCGAACACGAGCCCGGCACCGAAGCCGATCTGCAGGGCGAGCCCGCCGGACAGCTCGGGGTGTTCCTCGAGCAGGCGGTGGGTGGCGAGCGGGATGCTCGCGGCGGAGGTGTTGCCGGTGGTGGTGATGTCACGGGCGATCGTGACCGACTCGGGCAGGCCGAGCTGCTTCGCGAACTCGTCGATGATGCGGATGTTCGCCTGGTGCGGCACGAACGCCGCGAGGTCCTCCGGTCGGACACCGGCGGTCTCGAGGGCTTCGCGGGCGACCTTCACCATCTCCCACACGGCCCAGCGGAAGACCGTCTGACCCGCCTGGCGCATGGTCGGGCGGGGCGCGCCGGCTTCCCACTCGTTGTAGGTCGCCGTCATGCCGATGGCGTCCCACTTCGAGCCGTCCGAGCCCCAGATGGTCGGGGCGATCCCGGGGAAGTCGCTCGGGCCGACGACGGCCGCGCCGGCACCGTCACCGAGCAGGAACGAGATCGAGCGGTCGGTCGGGTCGACGACGTCGCTGAGCTTCTCGGCACCGACGACCAGGACGTGGTCGGCGAGGCCGGACTTGATGAACGAGTCGGCCTGGGCGATGCCGTAGGCGTACCCGGCGCACGCGGCGCTGATGTCGTACGCGGCGGCGGGCGTCGCGCCGATCCGCTCGGCGAGCAGCGACGCCATCGACGGGGTCGCGACGGTGTGCGTCACGGTGCTGACCAGCACGACACCGATCTGGTCGGGGGACAGGCCGGCCTTCTCGATCGCCTCGCGCGCGGCGGCCTCGGCGAGGTCGACGGCCTCGACGTCCTTGCCGGCACGCTTGCGCGTGATGATCCCGGTGCGCTGGCGGATCCACTCGTCGGACGAGTCGATCGGGCCGACCAGGTCGTCGTTCGGCACGACGTTCTCGCCGCGGGCGGCGCCGAAGGCCAGGATCCGGGTGAACTCGTGGCCGCGGCGCTGGGAGAGTGCGGGACGTTCGGTCATGCGGTGGCGTCTGCTTCCTGGTCCGCGCGCTGCAGCAGGTCGATCGCTGCGGGCAGGTCCTCGGGGGTCTTGATGGCGACGGACGGCGTGCCGCGCAGGCCGCGCTTGGCGAGCCCGACCAGGGCGCCGGCCGGCGCGAGCTCGATGATGCCGGTGACGCCGGCGGCCCCGAACGACTCCATCACGGCGTCCCAGTGCACGGGGCTCGCGATCTGCTGGACCATCAGGTCGACGAACCGGCGACCGTCGTCGACCCGTGAACCGTCGGCGTTGGTCCAGATCGGCAGGGTCGGGTCGTGCACCGTGGCGGCCGCGGCGACCGGGGCCACGCGCTCGACCGCTGGGGCCATGAAGTGGGTGTGGAACGCACCGGCGACCGCGAGCGGGATCACGCGGGCCTTGGCGGGCGGGTCCGCGACGAGCGCGGCGATGCCGGCGGCCGTGCCGGCGACGACGGTCTGGCCGCCGCCGTTGTGGTTCGCGGGGACGAGCCCGTGGGACTGCAGTGCTGCGGCGACCGCGTCGGCGTCGCCACCGAGCACGGCGGCCATCGAGGTCGCTTCGAGGGCAGCGGCGTCCGCCATGGCCCGGCCGCGCTCGGCGACGAGCGACACGGCGTCGGTCGGCTCGAGGACCCCGGCGACCGCGGCGGCGGTGAACTCGCCGACCGAGTGCCCGGCGACCCCGCCGACGAGCGCGCGGCGGCCGTCGGCCAGCAGCGCGTCGGCGGTCACGAGACCGGCGGCGACGATGAGGGGCTGCGCGAGTGCGGTGTCCTTGATGGTGTCGGCGTCCGACGTGGTGCCGTGTGCGGCGAGGTCCACCCCGATCGACTCGGACCACTGCCCGACACGTTCACGAACGGCGGCGTCCTCGAGCCAGGGGGCGAGGAAGCCGGGGGTCTGGGAGCCCTGTCCGGGCGCGACGACGACGATCACCGGACAATCCTGTCGCTCATGCACCGCGGGGCCCGTGTGGGCTTCCCACACGAAACCCCGCGTGACATTGTCGGTTCCCTACCGGCGTGGGGTGATCCGGCGACGACCCGTGGCCGATTCGGACATCGCGCCGAGGATCAGGGCCGACTGCACGATCAGGGCGTCCCGAGCGTGCGTGGCGTCCCACCCGATGATGTCCGCGACGCGGCGCAGGCGGTAGCGGACGGTGTTCGGGTGCACGAAGAGCTCGCGCGCCGTCGCCTCGAGCGACCGACCGGTGTCCAGGTAGCACCACAGGGTCTGCAGGAGTTCGGTGGACTGGTCCTTGAGCGGCACGTAGATGCGCTGCACCAGGGCGGACCGGGCGAGCGGGTCGCCGGCCAGGGCGCGTTCGGGCAGCAGGTCGTCGGCCAGCGCCGGACGGGGGACCCCGCGCCATGCCCGCGCGACGGCGAACCCGGCGAGGGCTGCCTTCGCGCTGGTCGAGGCGTCGACGACCCCGGGGACCTCGTTGCCGAGCACCAGGTGGCCCTCGCCGAACAGCGGCTCGAGCGCCTGCGCGATGGCCGTGAACGAGACCGGGTCCTCGCCCTCGGGTACGTCGTCCCGCGGGGTCGAGCGCCCGATCACCACGACGAGGCGCGAGCCCTGCACGCCGACGAGCACGTCGGCGTCCATGTGCCGGGCAGTGCGGCGGACCTGGTCGACCTCGAGCTGCTTCGGTGCCGTGCCGACGAGCACCGCGACCTCGCCGTGCCCGTGCCACCCGAGGGCGGCGATGCGGGACGGCAGCTCGTCGTCGTACTCGCCCGACAGGATCGAGTCGACCACGAGTGCCTCGAGCCGGGCGTCCCACAGCCCGCGGGCCTCGGCAGCACGGGCGTAGACGTCGGCCGCCGCGAAGGCGATGTCGCGGGAGTACTTGAGGATGGCCTCCTGCAGCATCTCGTCGTCGGCGGCGCGCTCCTCGACCACCGTGACGACCACGCGGATGAGCTGCAGGGTCTGCTGCAGGCTCACCGAGCGCAGCAGCTCACGCGGGGCCGAACCGAAGACGTCGGCCGCGGCGATCCACGGTGTCGACGCGGTGCCCTCGAGCCAGCTGATGAACGAGGTGATGCCCGCCTGGGCAACGAGGCCCACGGCGGAGCGGCGCCCCGGCGGCATCTCGCTGTACCAGGGAAGGGTGTCCTCGAGGCGCTTGATCGTGGCGGTGGAGAGTTCTCCGGACACCTGACGGAGCCAGGAGAGCGCCCGCTCGCGCGCGCTCTCCTGGCTCTGGGCCTTCGACAGGCCCTCGGTGTCCGGCTGGACGGGCGTCACCTGCTGATCAGCTCTCGCCGCCCGCGCTGCCCGTGGTGCCGGCGGTCACGTCGTGCAGGCGGTACTTGTCGATCGCCTGCTGGACGAGTGCGCCGTCGACCTTGCCCTGGCGGGCGAGCTGCTGCAGCGTCCGCACGACGACCGAGGGGCCGTCGATGTGGAAGAAGCGACGAGCGGCCGGACGGGTGTCCGAGAAGCCGAAGCCGTCGGCGCCGAGCGTGGCGTAGTCGGTCGGCACGAACGGGCGGATCTGCTCCTGCACCTGGTGCATGAAGTCGCTGACGGCGACGACCGGCCCTTCGGTGGCGAGCAGACGCTCGGTGACGTACGGCGTGCGCGGCGACTCGTTCGGGTTGAGGAACGCGTGCTGCTCCGCGTCGAGACCGTCGCGGTACAGCTCACCCCAGCTCGTGACGCTCCAGACGTCGGCGGAGACGCCCCAGTCCTCGGCGAGGAGCTGCTGCGCCTCGAGGATCCACGGCACGGCCACACCGGAAGCGAGCAGCTGGGCCTTCGGGCCGTCGTGCTCGCTCGGCTTGAGCAGGTACATGCCCTTGACGATGCCGTCGACGTCGATGCCCTCGGGCTCGGCCGGCTGGACGATCGGCTCGTTGTAGACCGTCAGGTAGTACATGACGTTCGGGTCGCTGTGCTTCGGCGAGCCGTCCTCGTTCGTGCCGTACATCCGGTCGAGGCCGGCCTGCACGATGTGCCCGATCTCGTACCCGTACGCGGGGTCGTACGACACCACGGCCGGGTTCGTCGTCGCGAGGAGCAGCGAGTGGCCGTCGGCGTGCTGCAGCCCCTCGCCCGTCAGCGTCGTGCGACCGGCGGTGGCGCCGATCATGAAGCCACGGGTCATCTGGTCGCCGGCGGCCCAGATGGCGTCACCCGTGCGCTGGAACCCGAACATCGAGTAGAAGACGTAGACCGGGATGAGCGGCTCGCCCTGCGTCGAGTACGAGGTGCCCACCGCGGTGAACGCGGCCATGGCCCCGGCCTCGTTGATGCCGACGTGGATGATCTGGCCCTGCGGGCTCTCCTTGTACGCCAGGAGCAGCTCGCGGTCGACCGAGGTGTAGTGCTGGCCGTTCGGGTTGTAGATCTTCGCCGTCGGGAAGTACGCGTCCATGCCGAACGTGCGGGCTTCGTCCGGGATGATCGGCACCACGCGGTTGCCGAAGTCCGGGGAGCGCAGCAGGTCCTTCAGCAGCCGGGCGAACGCCATGGTGGTGGCGATCTCCTGCTTGCCGGAGCCCTTCTTGACGACCTGGTACTTCGCGTCCTCGGGGAGGGTGATCGAGGTGTACTTCGTGCGACGCTCCGGCACGTAGCCGCCGAGCGCCTGACGACGCTCGTGCATGTACTGGATCGCCTCGTCGTCGTTGCCCGGGTGGTAGTACGGCGGCGTGTAGGGGTTCTCCTCCAGCTGCGCGTCGGAGATCGGGATGCGCATCTCGTCGCGGAACTGCTTGAGGTTGTCGAGCGTGAGCTTCTTCATCTGGTGGGTCGCGTTGCGGCCCTCGAAGCTCGGGCCGAGGCCGTAGCCCTTGACCGTCTTCGCCAGGATGACCGTCGGCTGGCCCTTGTGCTCGGTCGCGGCCTTGAACGCGGCGTAGACCTTGCGGTAGTCGTGGCCACCGCGCTTGAGGTTCCAGACCTGGTCGTCGCTGTAGCCCTCGATGAGCTCGAGCGCCTTCGGGTCGCGCCCGAAGAAGTTCTCGCGGACGTACGCGCCGTTCTCGGCCTTGTACGTCTGGTAGTCGCCGTCCGGCGTCTGGTTCATCAGGTTGAGCAGCGCGCCCTCGGTGTCGCGGGCGAGCAGGTCGTCCCACTCACGCCCCCAGACGACCTTGATGACGTTCCAGCCCGCACCGCGGAAGAACGCCTCGAGCTCCTGGATGATCTTGCCGTTGCCGCGCACCGGACCGTCGAGTCGCTGCAGGTTGCAGTTGATCACGAAGTTCAGGTTGTCGAGGCCGTCGTTCGCCGCGACCTGGAGCTGTCCGCGCGACTCGACCTCGTCCATCTCGCCGTCGCCGAGGAACGCCCAGACCTGCTGGTCGGAGGCGTCCTTGATGCCGCGGTTGGTCAGGTACTTGGCCTGCTGCGCCTGGTAGATCGCGTTGATCGGGCCGATGCCCATCGACACGGTCGGGAACTGCCAGAAGTGCGGCATGAGCCGCGGGTGCGGGTACGACGACAGGCCGCCGCCGGCGTGGGACTTCTCCTGACGGAACCCGTCGAGCTGGTCCTCGCCGAGACGCCCTTCCATGTAAGCGCGGGCGTACATCCCGGGGGAGGCGTGGCCCTGGAAGAACACCTGGTCGCCGCCGGACGCGTGGTCCTGCGCGCGGAAGAAGTGGTTGTAGCCGACCTCGTACAGCGCGGCGCTCGACGCGTACGTCGAGATGTGGCCGCCGACGCTGATGCCCGGACGCTGCGCGCGGTGCACCGTGATGGCCGCGTTCCAGCGGATCCACCGGCGGTACCGGCGCTCCAGTTCCTCGTCGCCGGGGAACTCGGGTTCGTTCTCCGGCGCGATGGTGTTCACGTAGTCCGTCGTCGGGACCATCGGCACACCGAGGTGCAGTTCCTTGGACCGCTTGAGCAGGCTCAGCATGATCTCGCGACCGCGCTGGTGTCCGTGGGTCTGGACCAATCCGTCGAGGGACTCACGCCATTCGGCGGTCTCCTGCGGGTCCTGGTCGTTCGCCCCGGTGCTGTACGGGTCCTGGTCGTTCACCGTCACCCTTGACCTCGTTCGTTCTCGTGGTGGTGGACATGGTGGCTCCGGTGGTCGGGTCACGACCGGATGGGGCCCCGTCCACTCTAGGCCCCAGCACCGACGGTGATGCTGATGGTGCGGTGCACGTGGCGGGTGCTTGCATTCGGGTGCGGTCGGCGTAGCATGGCCGATCGTGCACACGCGACCCGCGTGCGCACGGACCCGACGGGTACACCCCACACCCGAGGAAGAAGCACACGTCCCGATGGCTCTCGAGATCGGCTCTCTCGCGCCGGACTTCGAGCTCCCGAACCAGTTCGGTGAGCACGTCCGACTCAGCGACTTCCGCGGCAACCGCCCGGTCGCACTCGTCTTCTTCCCGCTCGCGTTCTCGTCGAACTGCACGAACGAGCTCTGCGCCCTGCAGGACAACGTCGCGATGTTCCAGGACCAGCGCGTCGAGCTCATCGGCATCTCGGTCGACTCCAAGGCGACGCTCCGCTCCTTCGCCGAGCTCAACGGCTACGACTTCGAGCTCCTCGCCGACTTCTGGCCGCACGGTGCGGTCTCGAAGGAGTACGGCGTCTTCCTCGAGCACAAGGGCTTCGCCACCCGCGCGACCTTCGTCATCGACGTGCAGGGCCGCATCAAGGCCTCGATCATCACCGAGCCCGGCCTGCAGCGCGACGTCGCCGAGTACAAGGCCGCGCTCGACCGCCTCGCCGCCTGCACCGCACCCGTCCCGGTCGGCTAGCGTTCCGAATCCCTCCTGCGACGCATCCGCGTCGACAGCGGACAGGAGGCCCGGTGCACGCCATCGACACGGATGCACGTGACCGTGTGGTCACCACCGAGGCCTACGCTCCCTACCCGGTGTCGCCCACGCCCGCCGCGTGGCACCTCCGGCGTACCGAGGTCCTGACGCCCGCCGGACCCGTCGTGGTGCACCACCGCCCGGGTCCCGACCCGCTCCTGCTGCTGCACGGCGTCGCGGGCTCCTGGTCGACGTGGACCCCGCTGCTGACCGCGGCGCACGGCGTCGGTGACCGTGGCCTCGTGCTCGTCGACCTGCCGGGATGGGGATCGTCGCCGGCGCCGAGCGGTGCGTTCGACCTCGACGACGTCGCCGTGTCGCTGGTCACGGTGCTGGATGCGCTCGGGATCACGACGGTGGACGTCGTCGGGCACTCGATGGGGGCCTTCGTCGGCATGCACCTGGCGGTCGTCGCACCCCGGCGCGTGCGCTCCGTCGCCCTGGTGTCCGGCACGACCGTCGCGACCGCGGACGCCGCACGGCACCCGCTCCGAGGGCTCCGGACGCTGCCGTCGTTCACCCTGCTGCGTGCTGGCCTGTCGATCACCGGCGAGGCCGCGCGGCCGATGCTCCGGGCGCTGTCCCGCGTCGGGCTGCTGCCGCTGCTCGCCGCGCCGGTGTTCACGCACGTGCGGCGCCTCGACCGCAGCGTGCTCGACGCCTTCGTCCAGGAACTCCGGCCGACCCGGTTCACCGACGCGGCGCGGACCGCTGCGGGCTACGACCTCGGCCGCTGGCGGGGGATCACCTGCCCGGTCACCGCGATCGCCGGGCGCGACGACGTGTTCGCGCGCGTCTCGGACCTCGAGGCCCTGCGGGAGCTCGTGCCGCAGGTCCGCAAGGTCCTGCTCGACGACTGCGGGCACTTCGCGCACGTCGAGCACCCGGACGCCGTGGCGCGGGAGCTTGCACTCGCCTGACTGCTGCGAGGGCACTGCGACGGCACGGTGCGCTGGCACGGTGCGACAAGGCGGTTGTCGTACGACGTCGACCATGTCGTCTCCGCGCGGCCGCAACAGTTGCAGGCGCGCGGTAACGACGCCCTCGATGTCGTACGACGTCGAGGGTGTCGTTCGGAGTCGGGACGGGAGCGTCAGGCGGGGACGGGGAACGTCGCCGCGACGCGGGAACGCACCTCGGCGCGCACGGCGCGACGCATCACGGGGGAGAACAGCGAGTGGTCGCCGTCCTCGACCCGCACGATCGACACCGAACCGCGCCGACCGACACCGCCGTAGCGGCGCAGGGCCTTCGGTCCGCCGAGCCGGTCGAACAGCGCGGCGTCGTCCGGGGCGGCGATCACGACGACGTCGGTGCCGTGCTCCACGAGCGGTCGGACGTGCTCGACGACGCCGCCGACCCGGTCCCGCCGCGCGATCCACTCGCGCAGGGCCTTCGGCACGACGGCGTTGTACCGCCGACGGACCCACAGCCGACGTGCCGAGGGAGCGTCGACCGCGCGGACGGCGTCCTCGTAGCTGCCGGGGGCCGCCGGCTGCCGGCGGTAGTCGTTCGGGCTGATCTCGACGACCAGGCGCGGAGCCTCGTCCGCCGACCGACCGGCGAGCCACGCGCCGGCGCACATGCCGACGAGCACCAGGCGGTCCGAGGGGGTGCCGAGGTCGGCGACGACGGCGGACTGGTCCTCCACCCACTCCTGGGCGAAGAGGAAGCTGCGTTCGTCCTCGCGCACGCTGGTGCTCTCGCCGGTGGCACGGCGGTCGACCCGGACGACGCGGGCGCCGTCACGGGCGAGCGCACGGGCGAGGTCGACCTGGTAGTCGGTGGCGCCGACCCGGTGTTCGGCGGCGCCGTTGTGCAGGACGACGAGCGGGGCGTCGTGGTGCTGGGCGGACGACACGGTCTCGACGGCGAACAACGCGTCGGGGCCGAGGTGGACGATGCGCTCCGACACGCGGCCGTCGACGTCCAGGACCTCGTCGAGCACGGGCGGCACCACCGGCGCCGCAGCGGTCGGCGCCCAGGCGTCGAGCCAGGCGACGGCTCGGTCGACCGCGGCTCCGGGGATCCGGGCGTGGATGCTGGTGCCGTCGAGCAACTCGGCGCTGCCGGGCACCTCGACGGTCTCGACGGGTCCGAGGGCCTTCGGCGCGCGGGTCTCGGGCCGCACCAGCGCCACGGTCGGACCGGTGCGCGGCGCGAAGGCGAGGGCGGAGAGCGCCGTCGCCTCGTCGGGTTCGACCTCGATGCCGATCAGGCTCTCGACGCCGTCCACGATCCGCTCGCTGCCGATCGTGATCGTCGCGAGGGCACGTTGCCGACGGAGCCAGCCCCGACCGGACGCCGGGGCGTCCCAGACGAGCAGGGCGTCGGTGTCCTCCGCGGCGGCCGCGGCGACGAGGGCTGCGGAGGCGAGCCCGACGAACGCCACGTGCTGCACTCCCGACGTGCGGAGCACGGCGGCCGCGTGGCGTGCGGACCGGACCTGCGCGTCGGGGTCGGTGTCGGGTGCGCCGTCACCACGTCCGGACGGGTCGTAGCGCACCGAGGCGATGCCACGGGCCTCCAGGCGGTCTGCGAGCAGGCGGAGCGTGCGGTACGCGATCACGCCTTCCTGTCCCAGTGGCGGGCAGATGACGACGCCGGCCCGCGCCGCGGGCGGCAGCTGCACGGCGGCGCGGACGGCCGGTGAACCGGACCATCCGTGCAGCGTCGTCACAGCTCGAGTGCCGCGCGGACCGACGCCGGCCAGGCGTCGACGTCCGTGCCGTGTGCGGCGAACAGGGCGATGGTGATGCGCTCCAGGCCGAAGGCGATGCAGGCGCTGTGGGCGACCTCGCCGTCGGCGGTGCGGAGGCCGAACGAGGTGCCGAAGTGGTCCTCGTGCAGGTTCGCCGAGCTGATCGCCGTGGTCGGGTGGTCGTCACCGTAGACCGGCGTGACGAACTCGAACTTGAGCGCCTGCTCGACCTGGTTGCGGGCGAGCATCTGCCCGACGCGGCCGAAGAACGGGTCGTTGGCGGGGACGACGTCGATCTCGAGCCCGAACGACTCGAGCAGCTCGCGCATCACCGGGATCCGGCCGTCGCGGTGCTGCTGGGCCGACGCCGGCGTGCCGATGTGCACGAACTCGTGCATGTGGAAGGCCTGCAGGCGCATCGGGTCGAGCGACGGCTCGCGGCGGAACGAGTCGCCGACGATGTCGAAGAAGCGGCCCTCCTGCGGGATCGTGTCGCCGACCAGGCCGTACACCGGGTGGCAGACCGCGGGGGTGAGCATGAGGTCGGCGGGCTCGAGGAAGCCCTCCCAGCGCTCACCGCGCTCGCGGGCGGCGAGCAGTGCCCGGTGCGTGCGGTCGTCGCCGGTGAAGCCGGAGATCGACGCGGCGAGGTCCGGGAACGACGCGATGTAGTCGGTGCGCTCGAACGCGGCGAGCGGCTCGACCGGCGGGAACCGCAGCACCTCGGCGTCGAGGTCCTGCTGGCTGCGCACGGCTGCGGCGTCGACGGCCGTGTACACGCGCTCGAACACGCCGGTGCGGCCGTACAGCCCGGGGGAGCCGAGGTCGATGAGCACGCGGTCGGCGAGCAGGCGGGCACGGAGTGCGGCGCGGGCAGCGTCGAGGTCCGGAGCGGTGGGGCTGGTCGTGCTGGTCGTGCTGGTGGTGGGGTCCGTGAGGGTCACAGGATCACTCCCGTCATGAGGGCCAGGTCGGCGTCGTTCTTGAGGAGACGGTCGTTGCTCACCATGACGGCGGCGCCGTGGGCGTCTCGGAGGTGTCGGGCGATGCTCATCGGGCCGGAGGCCGCGTAGCCCGCGATCCCGACGATCCGCATCGCCTTCGTGACGATGTCGGTGACGCGCTCGGACGCCCCGATCTTCAGGGCGTTCGCGGCGAGGGCGTAGGCGCTCGAGGCGAGCACCTCGGGGTCGTCGGCCGCGGCGTCGAACCGCTCGGCGGCGTGCCGGACGGAGTCGGCAAGGGCCTGCAGATCGACCAGGAGTTCGGCGAGCCGGAGTGCTCCGGGCGGGGTCGTCCCGATCGCGGCGCGGGCCTGCTTGCGGACGGCGGTCCGGGCGCGCTCGCTCGCCGAGGCGGCGATGCCGAGCCACACCGAGGCCCAGAGCACGTGCGAGACCGGCAGGACCGTCTGCGCCGAGATCGCGGCGTAGTCGTCGCGGAACACCCGGTCGACGGTGGTCTCGGTGTCGAGGATCCAGCCGTTGCTGCAGGTCCCGCGCAGCCCCATGGTGTCCCAGGTGGACGTCTGCGACAGCACCATCGAGTCGGTCCGGCAGATGAGCAGCCGCTGGTCGGAGGCCGGGGCGTCCGGGTCGCGGCGGGCGGTGACGAACACCGCGTCGGCCTCGGTGGCGTACGAGATCACCGGCGCGTCCTTGCGCAGGCGGATCCGGCCGTCGTCGGTGGCCTCGATCGAGCACGTGGAACGGCGGGCGTCGCCACCGACCCCGCGCTCCGTCGTGGCCGAGGCGACGAGTGCGCCGTCGCGGACCGCTGCGATGGTCTCGAGCACGCCGGCACCGTCGCCGCCGTGCCGCCAGAGCGCCATCACCTGGCCCTGGTGCATCGCGAAGACCATCCCGGTGGCGGCACAGGCACGCCCGAGCTCGGTGGCGATCGCGGAGAGCTCGGACACCGAGGCGCCCTGGCCCCCGTGCTCGGCGGGGACGGCAGCGGCGAGCAGACCGTACTCGCGCATCGCAGCGATGGCCTCGCGCGGCGGACGGGCGTCGCGGTCGACCTCGTCCGCGAACTGCGCGGCGACCGCGGCGACGTCGGCGGCACGCTCGGCGAACCGGTCGACGACCGCGGTCGCCGCCATGGTCAGGGTCACGAGGCGAGCTCCGCGGCGGCCACGATCGACTCGACGGTGGCGAAGGTGGACCGGTTCAGGACCGAGTCGGGGAACTCGACGTCGAGCTCGGACTCGACGGCGAGCATGACGTTGACCGTGGCGTGCGACGACAGCCCGAGCGCGTACAGGTCGGCGATCGAGGCGACGTCCTGTGCGTCCACGGTCAGGCGCCCGTGGTCGGCGAGGGCACGGCGGACGGCCTGCTCGATCGCCGGGTCGGCGAGCGTCGCGGTCGTGGTCGCCGTCGGTGCGGTCGTGCTGGAGAGCTGTGGTTCCTGGTCCATGACGGCAACGATAAGGAAGACCGGGCCTCGGGAAACCGCCGTGCGGGTGCGCGAAACCGCACGGCGTCCGACGCCCCTGTGCGGTGGTACAGGGTGGCGCGGAGGTGGGGTGGCGCGGGGGTGAGGCGGGGCGACTCGGAACGACGAAGTCGACGTCGTACGACATCGAGATCGTCGTTCCGAGTCGGCGGTGCCGGCGGTGGCGGTGCCGGTGCGCCCGTCAGCGGTCGGACAGCGCGACCGCCGTCGCCACGGCCAGCCCCCGCTCGTGCGCGAGTGACACCGCGATCGGGCCGCACCCGACCGACTCGGCCAGCGCGGCGGCGGCCCCGGTCAGCTCGACCGTCGGCGCCCCGTGGTCGTCGAGGACGATCGCCACGTCGCGCAGCGGGATCGCCTGGTCCGGCGCGGGCCGGAGCAGCTTCACCACCGCTTCCTTGCCCGCGAACCGTGCCGCCAGACGCTCCGGGTCGTCGCCCGCGTCGGTGCGCTCCCGCACGGTGAAGAGCCGGTCCAGGTACCGCTCACCGTGGGCGGAGATGCCCGCGACGACGTCCTCGACCGCGGCGAGGTCGGTGCCGGTCCGGATCGTGCCCATGGCAGCAGGCTACGCAGGTCGCGGTGGCCCCGCATGCCCGCAGCGGCATGGGCGTCGGAGGGGGTTCGTATGATCGGTGCCAGAGACCACCGAGGGGGAACCGATGGCATCACCGTGGACCGGCATCATCGAGGACGCGCGACACTACCCGTCGCCGCACAACTCGCAACCGATCGTCGTGCGCGTCGAGGACGACCGCACCGCGACCGTGTTCTACGACCTGCGACGGGGGCTGCCGGCAGAGTCGTTCGGCATCCCGTTCGGGCACGTCTGCGCGGGGGTGTTCCTGGCCGGGCTCGAGGTCGTCGCCCGGGCGCACGGTTTCTCCGTGCAGGAGCGGCTGGACCACGCCGAGATGGACTTCGGCCGGCTGGACGGCGCGGCCGACGACCACCTGCACCGCTTGGGCAGCGTGACCTTGCGTCCGAGGGCGGTCACGGCGGACGACCGGGAGGCACTGGCCCGCTTCCTCGCGCGGCGCACCTCACGCCGGCCCTACGACGCCACCCTGGTGGACGATTCCGCGATCGAGGCCGCGTCCGCCATCGCGTCGGCAGCCGGGCAGCGCTTTCGCACCACGTCTGACCGGGCGACCGTCGACGAGATCGTGCGGGTGAACCAGGAGACGCTGTTCGACGACCTGCAGCACGACGCCGTGCACGACGAGATCCTGCACTGGCTGCGGTTCTCCAAGCGGCAGGCCGCGACCGCCGGCGACGGTCTGTCGGCCGAGACGATGCTCATGCCCGGCCCGGTGCTCCGGTTCGCGATGGAGCACCGCGGGCTGTGGGAAGCACCCGGCGTCGGCGGGGTCTTCAAGCGCGTGTACCTGTCGACGATGCGGGGGGTCCGGCAGCTCGGTTGGCTCGAAGGGCCGTTCCGCACGCCGGCCGAGTACGTCGAGGCCGGCCGGGTGTTCATGCGGATCTGGCTCGAGTTCACCGCGCGCGGGATCGCCCTGCACCCGTTCGGCACCGTGATCACGAACCCGCGCTCGCACGCCGCGTTCGTCGAACAGGCCGGCGTCGACGAGTCCGACGGCCGGATGGCGTGGATGCTGTTCCGCTTCGGGCACAGCGCGCCACCACCCTTGGCACACCGCAGACCGGCGGCCGCGATGACACTCGGGAGTGCACGGTGAAGCGCGCGGCGGTCTTCACGGTCGTGTGGGTCGTCGAGACCTTCGTGGCGCTGTTCATGCCGCGCGTCGGCACCCACAAGCTCCTGCTCACGCCGGGCATCGAGCCGCTCCGCTGGACCCTCGGACGCTGGCGTGTCTGGCGGACCGTGGAGCGGGCTGCGAAGCGGGTGCCTGCGTACGGGGCGTTCCTGGCGGAGGCGGGGCGGGCCTCCCGTCCGTTCCGTCTCGAAACGCGTGGCGGGATCGCCGCAGCGATCTCGGGGCTGCCCGAGATGGACAAGGAGTCGTACGTCAAGCGGTGGAGCATCCCCGAGCGCTGCGTCGACGGGCGGCTGCCACGGCGCGGGGTCGTCGTCGACGAGTCGAGCGGGTCGAGCGGCACGCCGACCAGCTGGGTGCGCGGTCCCGACGAACGCCAGGCCACACGGCAACTGCTGCAGCTCGGGTTCTCGCGCACCGCGAAGGACCTGCCGAAGCAGCCGTTCGTGCTCAACGCGTTCTCGCTCGGGGCGTGGGCCACGGGCATGAACGTGACGGCGTCGCTCACCGAGTCGTCGATGATCAAGTCGATCGGGCCCGACCGCGACAAGATCGTGCAGACGATGCGCGAGTTCGGCGCCGACTTCACGTACATCATCTGCAGCTACCCGCCGTTCCTGAAGGCGCTGTTCGAGGACGACCGGCTCGACTGGAGCGAGTACACGATCGTCGCGGCGTTCGGTGGCGAGGGCATCAGCGAGAACATGCGCGCCCACATCGAGCAGTACGCGCAGGCCGTCCTCGGGTCGTACGGGGCGAGCGACCTCGAGATCAACCTCGGCATCGAGACGCCGTTCAGCGTGCAGCTGCGCCGGGCGATCGCGGCGTCGCCCGAGCTGTCCGCCGCGCTGACGAAGCAGGCCGAGTACGGCGTGCTGCCGATGGTGTTCCAGTTCAACCCGTTCGGGTACCTGATCGAGACGAACGAACTCGGCGAACTCGTCGTCACGATCACCCGGTCCGAGAACATCAGCCCGCGGATCCGCTACAACATCCACGACCGCGGGCACGTCGTGCGGATGCGTCCACTGCGGCAGACGCTCCGCGCGCACGGCTTCGACGAACTCGCCGACGCCGCCGAGCTCGACCTGCCGCTGCTGTTCCACTACGGCCGGTCCGACCTGTCCGTCGACTACAACGGCGCGGTCGTCGCACCCGACGTCGTGCGTGACGTGGTCTACGGCGACCCGGAGCTGCTCGAGGCCGTCGAGAACCACCGGCTCATCAGCTACGAGGACGACCGGGGTGACCGCCAGCTGCACATCGCGTTCCAGCTCGCTGCGGGCGCCGGGTCCTTCGACTCGGACGCGGCGCGCCCCGCGGTCATCGCCGAACTGCGGCGGTTGAACAAGGACTTCTCGAACGCGATCCGGACGGCGCCGCCCGGCACGCTGCCGACGGTGGCGTTCTACCCGTACCGGACGGGGCCGTTCCGCGAAGACGGCAAGAAGCTCAAGAACGAGTACGTGTGGCAGTTGCCTGCCGGCTCCGTGGAGCAGTGGGAGCTCGACCTGACGTGGGTCGCGCCGAAGGAGGCGTGAGCGGGCGGTGCGGTTCCATGCGAGGTTCCGTCTTCGGTGCGAGTCCCGGCGGGGCGCACCGGGTACGGAACCTCGCACCGTTCGAGCTAGCCGTACTGCGGCGGCCAGTCGAACGGGGCTGGCAGGCGCGGGACCTCGCCGATCGTCGTGACGATCAGGACGACCTCGCGCCGGTTCGTCAGCTCGATCGAGCGTGGGTTGCCGATCGTCCGGCGCCCGTCCACCCACACCGTGAGCTCGCCGCGCAGGCCGCCGACGTGTTCCGGACCGAGCGAGACGCCCCACTCGTCGAAGAACTGGCCGAGCGTGAACGTCTGCTCGGTGGGGGACTCGACGTGCACGATGCCCGAGGTGTCGTGCGTGTGGATCTCGGCGGCGAACTTCCCCCGGTCCGAGTGCCCGATGTTCGCCGGGACCGTCACCGGGGTGTCGCCGTCGAGGATCGTCAGGTGGGTGTGGACGTGCTCGGCGAGCCGCTCGCCCCACACGTTCCGGAGGCCCGCAGCGTCGGCGCGGGCGGACAGGTCGGTCGGCCGCGGCCAGGGCGGAGCGTCGCGCGACGGCCCCGCCCCCGGCGCTGCGCAGCCGGACAGCAGCAGGAGTGCGGCCACCGCGACCGCGACGACGCGGGTCCTCACCAGCGGTCGTGGACCGTGGCGCGGAACCACGTGTCGTAGAGGTCGCGCACCGTGGCGTCCAGGCCGTCGATCTCCGGCAGGTCGCCGGCCGCCGCGTTCGACCGGGCCTGCTCCGGGTTGCGGGCTCCGGGGATCGCCGCGGTCACGCCGTCCTGCGCGATGACCCAGGCGAGCGCCGCCTGGGGCACCGAGACGGCGTCCGGCAGCGACGCTGCGAAGGTCTGTGCCGCGCGCACGCCGTCGTCGTAGTCCACACCGCTGAACGTCTCGCCCTGGTCGAAGGCCTCGCCGTGGCGGTTGTAGTTGCGGTGGTCGCCCTCGGCGAACGACGTCTCCGTCGTGTACTTGCCGGACAGCAACCCCGATGCCAACGGGACGCGCGCGAGGATGCCGACCCCTGCCTCCAGGGCTGCCGGCAGCACGCGGTCGAGCGGCTTGAGCCGGAACGCGTTGAGGATGATCTGGACGCTCGCGACGCCGGGCCGGGCGATCGCGGCCAACGCCTGGTCGGCCGTCTCGACGCTGACGCCGTAGGCGGCGACCGAGCCGTCCGCGACCAGCGCGTCGAGGGCGTCGTACACCGCGTCGTCGCCGATGACCTCGGACGGCGGGCAGTGCAGCTGCACCAGGTCGAGCGTGTCCTGCCGCAGGTTCGTCCGGGAGCGGTCGACCCACTCGCGGAAGTTCGCCGCGAAGTAGTTCGCCGGGACCTGCTCGGCACGGCGACCCATCTTCGTCGTGACCGTCAGCGGCACGCCGGGGTTCGATGCGCGCCACGAACCGATGAGCTGCTCGCTGCGACCGTCGCCGTACACGTCGGCGGTGTCGAAGAGCGTGACACCGGACTCGACCGAGGCGTCCATCACGGCGTTCGCGTCCGCTTCGCTCACCGGACCCCAGTCACCGCCGAACTGCCACGTACCGAGACCGATGGGGGAGACTTCGCGGCCGGTGCGACCGAGGGTGCGACTCTGCATGCCGCCGAGCGTAGTCAGCGGGCTCCGGCGGTCGCTCAGCCGATCGTGGAGACGCCGCGGCGGAGCAGCGCACGGGCCGCGCGAGCGCGGGGGATGACCCACACCGCTGCCCAGAGGACCATGCCAGCCCAGAGCAGGATCAACATCGTCGTGATGAGGGCGTCGTGCTGGTCACGCATCGACCACGTCATCGCGATCCACAGCGTGCCGAGGACGACCTTGCCCCAGCCGGCTCCTTCGCGGTCGGCCTGCGCCTGGACGAGCGGGATCCACAGCTCGGCAGGTACTCCGACCGGGATCTGGCCCTCGGCGACCCAGTCGCGGACCAGGACCGAGTTCTCGTACCCGCCCTCGGCGCGCCAGGACCGGAGCTGCAGGTACACGGCGATCGCGGCACCTGCCGCCGCGGACGGGATGCCGACGGAGACCAGGACGGTGGTGGTCGCCTCGGTCCACGAGGACAACACGAGCATGACGAGGACGACCGCGAACGCGGCACCCGTCAGCCCGGAGCCGAGGAGCCGCAGCCGCCCGGATTCGTCGAGGACACCGGCACCGTTCACGAGGGAGAGGGTACCCGCCACCCCCGGGGTTCTCGGGTGCGGGTGCGCCCGAGGTTCCGCGGTGTGCCGCCGAGGTTCCGAAATCTCGGCACCTCGGGCCGCTGTTCGCCCGGGATCGGCACCTCGGTGATCATCGCGCGGCATGTCGTGGAACCTCGCCACGTCCTTTTGGTTCGGACTGGAGGCCCGTCCCGCGTCGTTCTCCACAGATGCGTCCCACCGGGGTCGGGCCCGACACCTCGTGCGCGATGCTCTCGTCATGGGGAATCGAGCACGACACGACCACTCGCCGAGGCCGTTCCTGGTGCGGCAGGCCATCGCGGCCGGAGCGAGCCCTGCGTGGCTGACCCGCCGCGACCTCAGGGCTCCGGTCCACGGCGTCCGCGTCAGAGCGGACGTCCCCGTGACGGTCGTGGAAGCGATCGCCGTCGTCCTCCGGAGCGACCAGTTCGTCAGCCACACCACGGCCGCTCGGCTCTGGGGAGCGCCGCTCCCGTCACGGCTCGACGACGAACTCGTGCACGTGACGGCGATCGGGACCGCGCCGATCATGCGCCGCCCCCAGGTCATCCCGCACCGGCTTCGGATCGAGGGCTTCCGGCCGGAACTCGTCCGCGGCATCCCGGTCAGTCCGCCAGCGCGCGCGTGGTTCGAATCCGCGTCAGTGCTGACCGCCGTCGAACTCGTCGTCCTGGGTGACCACCTCGTCGGTCCGAGCGGGCTCGCCACCATCGACGGACTGGCGGCCGCGATCGTCGCGGGGAGTCGCTCGGCACGACGAGCACGAGCGGCGCTGGACAAGGTGCGGACAGGAGTCGAGTCACCCATGGAGACGCGTCTCCGGCTCGGAGTCGTCGACACCGGGTTCCCGGAACCCGAGGTGAACGTCGACGTCGTGGACGACCGCGGTTCGTTCCTCGGCCGAGCAGACCTCGCGTGGCCGACACTCCGGATCGCGCTCGAGTACGACGGCGACCACCACCGTGACCGCCGCACTTTCCAGCACGATCAGCGCCGGTCGAACGGGTTCGCGGTGAACGGCTGGATCGTCATCCACGCGACAGCTGCCGACACCGGGCGTCCGGCCGTGCTGTTCGAGCGACTCCGACAGGCGTTCGTCCAACGTCAGGTCGAGGGTCGGGCGCGCCGCGCAGCCTGACGAGGCTCCGAAAGCGCCCGATGCCGGGCTGACTCGCTGGGCCGAGGTTCCACGACTCGCCGCCTGTTCATCGCCGAGGTTCCACAGCGGCGCGCTCGGGGCCGCGAGATGCCGAGATTTCGGAACCTCGGGAAACGCGCGCGACGGGCTCCGCGCGGATCAGCTGTGCGCCAGGAGCCAGCACATGCCGGCGGCGGCGAAGGCCATCGCCCAGCTCACCAGGCTGCCGATCAGGAAGTACTCCGCCTGGTAGCCGGTCGTCTCGCGCCGGATCTCGGGGAACCGGACGATGCCCTTGGCCGCGATCAGTGCGGCGACCACCGGGAAGGCCCCCGCCACCGCGAACCCGGCCAGGAGCAGCCGTTCGATCGGGCCGATCAGGCGTCCGCCCTTGAGGCTCACCGTGCTGTCCCCGGACTGTTCGGCGTCGGCGTCGGAGCGTCGGCGTCGCCCGAACCGGCGGCGGAGGTCATCGGCCTCGGCGCCCGTGGTGGCTCCGCGCTGCAGTCCCGGCGGGAGTGCCTGGGCGACGACCACGTTCGCGGAGTCGACGAGGAACAGCGCAGAGCCGACACCGCCCACGACGGCGGCGAGCGGAACGGCGTCGACGAACGCCAGGCCCGAGCCGTCGTGCCAGTCGACCACGAAGCCCGTGCCGTCGGGCAGTGGCCCCCAGAGCAGCAGCACGGCGACGGCGACGGCGAGCAGGACCGCGGGCCAGGACCCGGACCGCCGCAGCAGCCCCCGGGTCGTCGGCGCGTCACGGTCGTCGTCGGCGGTCCCGGCACCGGCTCGGACCGGCGCGGTCGTGGCGATCCACGCCGCCGCGAGCACCACCGTGACGAGGACACCCCACACGGGGACACCGAGACCGAGCCACGCCACGGCGGACACCCCGGCCCACAGCACGACGACCGCGATGTTGGTCAGCGTGCGCTGCCGGTGTGCATCGGCACCGGTGCGGGCCCGGACGACGTCGCCCAGACCGATGAGTGCGAGGAGGATCCCGGCGAGCATCAGCGTTCCTGTCCCACGAGGACCCGGAGGCCCTCGACGATCGCGGCCACACCCGACTTCTGCACCGACTGGGACACCGCTGACGGGGTGATCCCCTCGGTCGCGGCGATCTGCGCCTGGGTCCGGCCCTGGACGAGGCCGAGCGCGATGCGTCTTGCCCGGGGCGTCAGGCGGGCCAGGACGTGGTCGCGGCTGAGGAAGTAGGCGTTCACGAGTCGCTCCTCGGTGCCGTGGCGATCGTCGGACGCGTGGAACCACGACCGGAGGAAGGACGTCCTGCCGTCTTCACGGCGGTGCGTCTCGTTGATGGCGTCGCGGGCGGACCACCACGCCGGGCCGTCCTGGAGCGGACCGCTCGTGCCGGACCCCACCGTCCGCACCGTCCCGCGACCCATCCCGAGCCGGACCTGCACCGTCGGTGGCAGCGCGAGCATGGCGGCGGTGCTGGCGACGAGCGCGTCCGTGAGCGTGGCGTAGATGACCTGGAACTCGTCGCCGACGGTCGCGTGCACCGGGTCCACCGGGGTGACGTCCGTCGTCTCGCGGAACGCCTGCTCGACCTCGCGCTGTGCGGCGGGGCGGTCGTCGAGCGTTCGTGAGTCGACGAGGTCGAGGATCACGGCGTAGACGGGGTCGTCGGACATGGGTTAAGTGTACGGCTTACTATCGGCGAAATGAAGCCGAGCGCTGAACTGGCCAACGGACGGGATGTCCAGCGCAACGATACGGGGAATCGACCTCTAGGATCGTGTCGCGGGCTCTTAGCTCAGTTGGTAGAGCACTTCGTTTACACCGAAGTGGTCGGCGGTTCGAGCCCGCCAGAGCCCACCGCAGACGCGATCACGGGGGTCCGATGCACAGCCGACGACACGAACCGGTCCGACAGCACTCTGTCGACTTCCTGCCGGGAACGAGTGGGAACCCGGTCGCGCCGTTCCAGCGCGACCACCAGCCCGGACAGGGTCCGATCCGTCACGACTGGGTGTACCTCGTCCCGATCGGTGCGGTCCTGATGGGCGGGGTCATCGCGTTCTTCGTGTGGGGGAACTGACCGCACCGCCTGACGACCGCACCGGTCCGCGCGACCGACGCGGGGCAGGTCACGCGCGCCGACGGCGGACGGGAGGCACGGTGCGGGCCTGCACCGCGCCTCCCGTCCGTCCCTCGGTCGCGCCCAGGGCGCGACGTCAGCGCTCGACGTCAGCGCTCGACGTGTTCCAGGTCTGCCAGCAGTGATTCGTGGGCCGGCTCCCAACCGAGCGTGCGACGCGTGTGCTCACTCGACGCCGGCTGGTCCATCACGAAGATCGGGGCGAACGCCCCGAACGTCTCATCCGCGACGCGCTCGACCGGCAGTCCGAGCCGTCGGCCGATCACCTCGGCGACGTCGCGCACCCGGTCGCCCTCGTCGGCCACGGCGTGCCAGACCGTGCCGGCCGGTGCGACCTCCAGAGCCAGTCGGAAGAGGACGGCAGCGTCCCGCGCGTGCACGGCGGGCCAGCGCTGTTCGCCGTCTCCGGGGTACCCGGCCACACCGCTGCCTCGGGCCGTCTCGGTGAGGATGCCGGCGAAGCCGCCCGCGCCGTCGGCGTGCACGGTGCGCGGCAACCGGATCGCGGACACCCGCACGCCACGCTCGGCCAGGTCGAGCGCGGCGAGCACCGATCGGGCGCGACCGGCGACCGGTCCCTCGATGGGCAGGGGGTCCGCCTCGGTCGACGCCCTGCCCGGGACCCACGGTGTGCCGGACACGACGACGAACGGGCGGTCGGAGTCAACGAGTTCCTCGCCGAGTACGGCCATCGCATCCGCTTCCTCGGCGATGCCCCGGGTCAGGGCTTCCGGCGAGCTGAAGTCGTTCGAGAACGCGAGGCTGACGACGCCGTCGGCGGCGCGCGCACCGGCACGGAGGACGTCGAGGTCGCTGAGACCGCCCCGGACTGGTTCGGCGCCCGCCGCGGTGAGGGCTGCGGCCGAGCGTTCCGAGCGGGCGAGCGCAGTGACGCTGTGGCCTGCGGCGATGAGTTCGGCGACGACGGCCGTTCCGATGGTGCCGGTGCCGCCGGTGATGAAGACGCGCATGAGATCCTCCAGTGATGGGACAAGTGTCTCGTCACCGTACACCTGTGATGAGACAATTGTCCCGTCCCGTAGGATGCTTCCATGGCGCGATGGGAACCGGGAGCTCGGGAACGGCTGGTCCTGGCCGCCGTCGACCTGTTCTCCGAGCAGGGGTACGACGAGACGACCGTGACGCAGATCGCCGAGCGAGCGGGGGTCACGAAGAGCACCTTCTTCCGACACTTCCCGGACAAGCGCGAACTGCTCGTCGCCGGGCAGGAGACGCTGAGCCGCTTGTTGTCCGAGGGGATCACCGACGCAGCGCCCGAACGTTCACCGCTCGACGCCGTCGCCGCTGGGCTCGAACGTGCATCGGGCGAGATGGGTCCGATGAACCGCGAGCTGGGACCGCGACTCAAGGCCGCGGTCGCCGCGAGCGCCGAACTGCAGGAGCGCGACGCCCTGAAGAGCGTCGGGATGGCCGCCGCGATGACCGATGCGCTCATCGAGCGCGGGGTCGCGGAACCGACGGCCCGGCTCGCGAGCGAGATGGGCGTGCTCGCCTTCAAGCAGGGGTTCGACCGGTGGGCCGGTGCGGCACGCGCTGATGACGACGGACTCGCGGGTCATGCGCTCGCAGCGTTCGCCGAGCTGCGGGAGGCTGCTGCGGCGCTCCGGTGAGCACCGCCGACGCGGTACGACGAGGCCGTTGTCGCACGACGTCGACCTCGTCGTTCCGCATCGGGTCGGCGCCCGACCAGCGCCCGACCAGCGCCCGCCCAGCGCCCGGGTCAGCCGGCCACCGCGTGCGGGTACTCGTCCGAGCGGCCCTGGAACGCGAGGATCGCCGGGTTGCGCACGTGGCCGTCCTCGATCTCGACGGCGCGTCGGATCGTGTTCGAGTCGGCCCACGCGGCCGCGCCCGCCATCACCGGCCGGAGGAACGGCATCAACGCGTCGCTGATCTCCCACGTCGTCGAGTTCCAGAGGAGCGACGGGCTGTGGTCGACGGCGTAGTAGTTCGTGCTCTCGCCGACGGTGGTCATCGGTTCTGCGAAGGTCGTCGCCTGCGCCCACTCGAACCCCATCCCCACGTCGATCGAGACGTCGACGATGAGGCTGCCCGGACGGAACACGCCCAGGTCCTCGGTGCGCAGGTACGTGAGCGGGGCGTTCGGGTCCTGGAGCGTGCAGTTCACGACGATGTCGTTCTCGGCCAGGTACGGCGCCAGCGGCACCGGACCGTCCTCGGTCTTCACCGTGTTGCCGCTGGGGTCGTGGTCGTCCTGGCTGATCTGCAGCATGTCGACGGACGGGATCGGCGATCCCACGGCCGCGATGTCGCGGTTGGTCAGGACGCGGACGTCGTGGATCCCGTGGGCGTTCAGCGCGGTGACGGCACCGCGAGCGGTGGCTCCGAAGCCGATCACGACCGCGGTGAGCCGGCGGCCGTAGTCCCCGGTGGAACCACAGAGCTGCAGGGCGTGGATGACGGAGCAGTAGCCCGCGAGCTCGTTGTTCTTGTGGAACACGTGCAGGCTGAACCCACCGTCCGACCGCCAGTGGTTCATCGACTCCCACGCGATGAGGGTGAGGCGCTTGTCGATCGCGACCTGGGTGAGGGCGGGGTCCTGCACGCAGTGCGGCCAGCCCCACAGGACCTGCCCGTCCCGCAGGTCCTCGAGGTCGGACACCTGGGGCTTGGGCAGGAGGACGACGTCCGACGCGGCGATGAGCTCGTCTCGGTCCGCCATGGCGCCGACGAGGGGTTCGAGCTGGTCGTCCGTGACTCCGAAGCGGCGACCGTACCCGCGTTCCAGGATGATGTTCGCGCGCAGGTCGGGGTCGATGCGCTCGAAGTGGGCGGGATGGATCGGGAGGCGGCGTTCGTCGGGTTTCCGCGACTCGGCGAGCACCCCGAGGTGCAGCAGCGGCGATGCTGCCGGTGTTTGGGTCATGGTGCACTCTACGGCCGCTTGCCGCGGCCGAGCCGCCGAGCCGCCGAGCCGCCGAGCCGCCGAGCGGCCGAGCGGCCACGTCACCCGCGGCGGTCGGCGAGCGCTGTGAGCACCAGGGCCTCCATGTCGGGGCCGTCCTGGGCCCCGTGGTCGATCAACAGTCCGTGCATCCCGGCGGCCTGGGCCGCCTCCACGTCGTGCGCGACGCTGTCCCCGACGAACAAGCAGCCGCTCAACTCGACGCCGAGTTCGGCGGACAGGGTCTCGAACGCGCGACGGTCCGGCTTCTGCACCCCGATCCGCTCCGAGGTGCACACGACGTCGACCGCATCGAGCAAGCCGGTGCGGCGCAGCTTGTCGACCTGCTGCGTCTCGGTGCCGTTCGTCAGCACGCCGATGCGGTACCCCTGCACACGGAGCGTCCGCAGCAGCGGCAAGCTCCCCGGGTACGCGCGCCAGGATGCCTCGTAGTGGTGCCGGTACGCGTCGAAGAGCTCGTCGAGCCTCCGGTTGTCGGCGGGGATCAGCACGCCGAGCGCGGGCAGGACGGCCCGCAGCCGTTCGCGCCGCTGCTCCTCGAAGCTGATCTGCCCGGTTCGCCACCGCTCGAACTGCTCGGTCTCGGCGGCGAACCAGCGGGCGATGGTGAACGCCGAGGCGGGCACGCCGAGTGACTCGAGGAACCGGGCGGCACCGGCGGTCGCTGCGCCACGGTGGTCGAACAGCGTCCCGTCGAGGTCGAACCCGACCGCTCGCAGATGCGCCATGTCCTCAGCGTAGGGACGGCGACCTCGCCGACCCGACGTGATGCGGTTCTCCGCACGAAGTGGGCCGGCCCGTCGGAGCTCGGCCAGGATGCACTGGGAGGCGTCGTCCTGCCGGAAGAGGAGTCACCCCATGCGGGTCCTGAGCTACGTCCTGCTCATCGTGCTGATCACGGCGCTCACCCTCGGGGGCACCCTGCTGGCAGTGTTCGAACTCAGCGACGTTTCGGACGTCCTGATCATCGCGGTGAGCGTCAGCATCCCGATGTTCGTCGTCGGACCTGCGGTGGTCGGGTCGTTGGCAGGCTACTGGGACCACCGGTCGTCCACGGACAGCTCCCGGTACCTGCGGTGGTGGCTGCTGGGCGTGGTCGCCGTGGACGTGGCGGGTGCGGTGGTCATCGTGCTCGCGTCGGTCTCGGCCGGTGCGCCGGTCTGGGTGCCGGTCGTGCTGATCGGGGGAGCGGCGGCGCTGCTGGTGATCGCGCGTCCACTCGGTGCGCTGTTCCGGCGCACGGAGCCGTCGCCGTCGGCGTACCCGGTCGGCTACCGGTTCGGACCGGCCGAACTCCGCCACACGATCGTGGTGATCGCGGTGACCTTCGGCGTGTCCATCGTCGTCGTGACGATCGGCGTGGTGGTCCTGGCCGCCCTCACCGGGGACGACCCCGCTGGACTCACCCAGGCGACCTTCCTCGCCGGCCAGCTGGTCTTCACTGCGACCGCGTTCGCGGCCCTGCTCCAGTCGCTGCCGTTGAACGGGCTCTTGCGGGCGTCCGCCGGCCACGACCTCGGTCGACTCCGTCGCTTCGCGAAGATCGTGGCCCGCGGCGCGGACCTGCCGCTCGACCCGGCTGAGCAGGTCGGCGCCGTCCGGTACGCCACGGTGGTCCCACTCGCGCTGCGGTTCCAGCTCGCGTACATCGGGCTGCTCTACACAGCGCTCGCGTTCCAGATGGTGTCGACGTGGATCCGCGGCGACCTCGGGATCCTGCCGCCGGTGTTCCTCGTGCTCATGGTGGCAGTGCTCGTCTGGATCGTCCCGCTGACGCTCCGCCGGATCCGCCGTGCGACGGCCTACGCCGCGTGGCACGCGGACCTGGTCGACATCGACCAGACTTGATCCGTGTCCCAGACGATCCACTTCCACCAGAAGCACCACGACGCCGTCCAGCGCGGCGACAAGGTCACGACGGTGCGCTGGCAGGAGGACGTCCGCACCGGCCCCGCGGTGTTCGTCTTCGACGAGCACCCCTCGGCGACGCCGTTGGCCGGCCAGGTCACCGAAGTGACCGACCACCGCCTGGCAGAGCTCACCCCTCGGGCGGCGCACCAGCCGGCCGACACCGACATGGCCGACTTCGCCCGGCAGCTGCGCGCCAACTACTACCCGGACATGCCGGACGACGCGGTGGTCCAGGTCGCGGTCATCGCGCTCGACGCGACGCCGTCTGCGTGACGTCCGTCAGGGCGGTGGACGGGACGACCTGACGGACGGGAGGCGCGGTCCGGGCCCGCCCCGCGCCTCCCGTCCGCCCGTCGGCCCTGCCCAGGGCACGGGGTCCGGCAGCGCACCGGTCACCGGTGCAACGTTGCCTTCGGGTACTCGCCGTAGCGGCTCGTGTACTCCGCCGAGAACCTGCCGAGGTGGGCGAACCCCCAGCGACGTGCGACCTCGCTCACCGAGGTGGTCGAGGTGTCGAGTCGCAGCAGGTCGCCCCGGACGCGCTGGAGCCGGACGGACCGGACGTAGGCCGACGGCGGCATCCCGAACAGCCGCTGGAACGACTCCTGCACGGCACGGACGCTCAAGCCGGACACCGCGGCGAGGTCCGACACGGCGATGGGTTCCGCCGCGTGCTCGTGCACGTGGTCGACCGCTCGCCGGATCCGGGCGTTCCGCGGTGCCCACAGGGCGCTCGACGGTTCGGCGGCCTTCGGTGGGTACAGGGCGAGGAAGGCGACGGCGACGGCCCGGGTGGCGTCCGACCACGCGGTCGAGGCCACGCCCTGCGCCGCGAGGACCCGACGAGCGGACTCGAGGACCTGCCGCCAGCGCACGACGGCGTCCGCTGCGGGGACAGCACGCTCGTCGAGGTGCAGGCCGCCGGAGGGCAGGCCGTGGCGCTCCTCGGCGACGGACCGCACGAACGCGCGCGTGAGGTGCACCATGACGGCGTCGTGGTTGCTGGCCTCGACGACGGCGCGTCGTTCGGTGGGCATCAGCGCCGGCACGCCGTTGTCGACCGGCCCGCCGCCGCGGAGGAGGTCGAGCGTGACGACGCCGCCGAGCACCAGGACGACGATGTACGCGTCGTCGGGGGCCACGGTGCCGCGGACGTAGCCGCGCATCTGCGACCGGCGGAGCGTCACGTTGCCGTCACCGACGGCCAGGTACCGGAACGAGTACGCCCCGGTGGTCGGACGGGTCTGCCAGGAGGTGCCCGTGACGAGGCCCGGCAGCTGCTCGAGGGCCTGTTCGGGTGAGGACGCCGAGGCCTCCAGGCGGACCGGTGCGGCAGCGGTGGCGGTGCTCGGTTCGGTGGTGGTCGCGGATGACGTCTCGTCGACGGATTGTTGCGGCACGGTGACACTCCCTGATCGTCTCGAGGAACACAGGAGTTCCGGCGACCGGGGTCCGGGGCAGCTGCCGCCAAGCTACGTCGGTCCTGCTCCGGGCACAAGGGCGGCGATGATGCTCCTGTTCCGCGCTGTGCGCGCTCTCCTACGTTCCGTGACGAATCACTGCGCCCCGTTACGTCGACGCTCGTGCGCGTCGCTCGCTCGTGTTTGCATCGCTCCACTGACGAGGGAGTGTTGCATGACGCACGTCGAACGCACCGCCCGCGCGGCCACGGTGCCGTTGCGGATCGCGGTGTTCTCGCACGGCACCGAGGCGCCGCCGGCGACCCGGGCCTACCGCGAGGAGCTCGAGCTCTTCACCGCGGCGGAACGCCTCGGGTACGACGGGGCCTGGGTCCGCCAGTTCCACTTCCGGCACGACGACGCACCGGCTCGCGGCGGTCTGCCGTCCCCGTTCGTCTTCTTCGCCGCCCTCGCCGAACGGACGTCCACCCTGCGCCTCGGGCTCGGCGCGGTCACGCTGCCGCACGAGGACCCGGTCCGGGTCGCCGAGGACGCCGCCGTCCTCGACGCGATCAGCGACGGCCGGGTGGAACTCGGCGTCGCGAACGGTGGCGGCCCGGAGACCCTCGACGTCTTCGCGCCCGGTCTGGTCGGGGCCGACCACGACACCCGTCGTGCCGCGTTCGACGAGCAGCTCGCACGGCTGCTCGACGCGCTGCGTGGTGCGTCACTCGGCACGGGGACCGCACGCCTGAACCCGGACGGCAGCGGGCTGCTCGACCGGATCTGGGACGCCACGCTCAGCGCCGAGAGCGCCGCCATCGCCGCCCGTCGGGGGCACGGAGTGCTGATCGGCACCACGCAGACCGTGCCGGCCGAGGTCACCGCGGACGCCTACCACGCCGCACTGCCAGACGGCGCTGTTCCCCGCGTCGCGCTCTCGACGGCGATCTACCCGGCCCCGGACCGCGAGACCGCGCTGCGCGAGGCGCGTGCGGGCATCGAGGCGAAGTACGCGTGGGGCGAGTCGTTCCTGCCGCCGGCGACGACCCTGGCCGAGAAGGCCGCGTCGCTCAACCTCCACTACGGCACGGCCGACGACATCGCGGAGTCGATCGCGTCGAAGCCGTACTCCCGGTACGCGACGCAGCTCAACGTGCAGGTCGACGACGGCTACTCCGACGTCGGTGCACGGACGGACGCCCTCGCGCTGTTCGCCGAGCAGGTGGCCCCGCAGCTCGGCGCCGTCCTGGCCCACGAGGCGGTGACGGCATGACCCGCGACGGCGGCCTGGTGCTCGGCGGGATGGTGTTCTACCCCGGCGGCGAGCACGTCACGAGCTGGCGCCTGCCGGGCAGCGAACCGAACGCCTACCTGGACGTCGAGTACTACGTCCGGTTCGCGCAGACGCTCGAGCGCGGTGGGTTCGCGACGCTGTTCATCGCCGACGAGCTGTACGTGTGGGACCGCTTCGCATCGGGCATCGACCACGCCGTGAACATCCGCACCGAGCCCTTCACCCTGCTCGGTGCCCTGTCGCAGCGGACCGAGCACATCGGGCTCGCCGCGACCGTCTCGACCACCTACAACGAGCCGTACCACGTGGCCCGGAAGCTGGCGTCGATCGACCACCTCAGCGAGGGCCGGGCCGCCTGGAACCTCGTCACGAGCGCCTCGGACGAAGAGGCCTGGAACTTCGGTCGCGACGCGAACCTCGACCACGCCGTCCGCTACCGCCGGGGTGCCGAGTTCGTCGACGTCGTGCAGGGCCTCTGGGACAGCTGGGACGACGACGCGTTCCTGTACGACCAGGAGTCCGGGTACTTCGCGAAGCGCGACGGACTGCACGTGCTCGACCACGAGGGCGAGTTCTTCCGCGTGCGCGGGCCGCTCAACATCGCCCGGCCGCCGCAGGCCCACCCGGTGCTGTTCCAGGCCGGGGCGTCCGAGGCCGGCCGCGCGCTGGCCGGGGCGAAGGCCGAGGGCGTCTTCACCCTCTGGCAGGACGACCTCGCCGACGCGCAGGCCCTGTACGCCGACTACAAGCGCCGCGCCGTCGAGCACGGACGTGACGCGTCGTCGATGCTGATCCTGCCGGCGGTGTCGCCGGTGATCGGCGACACCGAGGCCGACGCGCTGCGGCAGCTCGACGAGATCGAGGAACTGACACCGGACCGCGTCTCGCTCGACCTGCTGTCCCACTACCTGCAGACCGACCTGTCCGACCGGCCGCTCGACGCACCGTTCGAGCACGTCTTCGACGAGACGGCGATCAACCAGTCGAAGTCCGTCTACGAGTCGATCCGCCGCATCGCCGCCGAGGCCACCACGCTGCGCGAGGTCTACCGGACGATCCTGCGCCGTCGGTTCCTGCCGGGCACGCCCGAGCAGATCGCCGACTGGCTGGCCGAGCGCTACGAGCAGGACGCCGCCGACGGCTACATGCTCGCGTTCTCGTCGATCCCGGTGAGCGTCGACCGGTTCGTCGACCAGGTCGTGCCGGAGCTCGAACGTCGTGGCGTGTACGACCGCACGTACCGCGGCGACACCCTGCGGGAGCACCTCGGGCTGGCGCGACCGGCGAGCCGGTACGACGGTTCGGCAGCCGCGCCCGCGCCCGCGGCTGTCGACCAGGAGGCGTCCGCATGAGCGACCGCATCCTGCTGGGCGCCTTCGCCTTCCACCCGGGCGGCGCGCACGTCACCGGGTGGCGGCACCCGTCCTCGCGCCCCGCCGAGCACCTGAGCATCCGGCACCACCGCCACATCGCGCAGACCGCCGAGCGCGGGGTCTTCGACACGCTCTTCCTCGCCGACGGCCTGTACTTCTGGGACCGGTACCCGTCGGGCGTCGACCACTACGGTGCGCTGCGGCCCGAACCGTTCACGCTGCTCGCCGCGCTGTCCCAGGTGACGTCGCGGATCGGCCTCGCCGCGACCGTGTCGACGACCTACAACGAGCCGTACCACGTGGCCAGGACCCTCGCCTCGCTCGACCACCTCAGCCGTGGGCGAGCCGCGTGGAACCTCGTCACGAGCCGCTACGACGAAGAGGCTCGCAACTTCGGTGGTGACGCCCACATCGACCACTCCCGGCGGTACGAGCGCGGTCGCGAGTTCGTCGACGTCGTGAACGGGCTGCTGGACAGCTGGGACGACGACGCGATCGTGGCCGACCCGTCGTCCGGGGTCTTCGCGCGCCGCGACGGCCTGCACCGTCTCGACCACGAGGGCGAGTTCTTCCGGGTGCGCGGGCCGCTCAACATCGCCCGGCCGCCGCAGGGCCACCCGCTGCTGTTCCAGGCCGGCGGGTCCGAGTCCGGGCTGGAACTCGCCGCCGACACGGCCGACGCGGTGTTCACCCGTGGTGGCTCCACCGCGGACGTCCAACGCTTCGTCGACGACCTGCGCGCCCGCGCCGTCCGGCATGGCCGCTCCGCCGACGCGGTGAAGATCATGCCGTCGGTGATGCCGGTCGTGGGGGAGACCGCCGCCGACGCCCGAGCCGAGGCGGACGCGATCCTCGCCCTGACGCCGGACGCTCTCATCCTCGAGGACGTGTCGCACCAGATCGGGCAGGACCTGTCCGGCCGCGACGTCGACGTGCCGTTCGACTACGCCGAGGAGTTCGACACCTCGAACGAGACCCGCTCGCCGAAGCCCGCGGTCGACCGGCTCCTCGCCGACGGCCCCGCGACGCCCCGCGACGTCTACGCGTGGTCGTACCGCCGCAGCCTGCTGACGGGCACCGGACCGGAGATCGCCGACCGGTTCGAGGAGCTCGCCGACGACGGTGGCGCCGACGGCTTCATCGTGCAGTTCCCGTACCTGCCCGGCGGGATCGACCGGTTCGTCGACCACGTCGTGCCCGAACTGCAGCGCCGCGGCCGGACCGCCACGGCGTACGACGACCTCACCCTGCGCGAGCGCTTCGGACACCCCCGGGTGCCGGACCGCGCGCACCGCTGACCGCTCCACCCCTCCCAGCACCGCACCCCTGCAACCCGAACCCCTAGGAGTCATCCGTGACCGTCGACCTCACGTCGCGGCGGCGTCGCCTCAAGCGCCTCGCCCTCGCGGCCACCGCGTCCGCCCTCGCCCTCACGCTCGCCGCGTGCTCGTCCGGCGGCGACGCCTCGCCCGGATCGTCCTCGGACACCGGCACCTACACGCTCGGACTCCAGGAGCCCGACAGCACGATCAACCCGCTCACCACCTCGGACTACAACGCGATGTTCATCGTGGGGTTGGCGTCCGAGGGCCTGCTCAGCCAGGACGCGAAGGGCAAGCTCGAGGGCCGTCTGGCCGACTCGTGGAAGGCGTCGTCCGACGGACGCACCTGGACGGTGCAGCTCCGCGACGACCTGCAGTTCTCCGACGGTGCCGCGCTCACGAGCAAGGACGTCGTCGCGACGTTCGACTCGATCATCGGCAAGGACAGCCAGTCGCCCGGCAAGTCGAGCTTCGACGGCATCCTGCAGTCGGTCGCCGCCGACGGTGCCTCGACCATCGACTTCACGCTCGCCAAGCCGTACGCCGACTTCCCGTACCTGCTCACGGGCTCGAACACGACCATCCAGCCGGCCGGCTTCGACGCCGGCGCGAACTGGGCCAAGCAGCCCGTCGGCGCCGGACAGTTCGTGCTGACGAAGTACTCGGCCGGCCAGGGCGCCACGTTCACGAAGAACCCGGACTACTGGGACGCGAAGGACGTGGAGCTGCAGCAGGTCGACGTGAAGTTCTACGCCGACGACCAGGCCCAGCTGCTCGCGTTCCAGAGCGGGGAGATCGACCAGATCGCCGCCAGCCCCACCGCGACGTCGACGCTGCAGGCCTCGGACTACACCGAGACCGAGCCGTACTTCAACAAGTTCGACGGCATCTTCCTCGACGTCACCAAGGCGCCCTTCGACGACCCGAAGGTCCGTGAGGCCTTCGCCCTCGCGATCGACCGTGAGGAGATCGTCAAGACGGTCTACGGCGGCGCAGCCGAGGTCGGCAACGACACCACGTTCTTCCCGAGTTCGGCGATCCGACCGAAGGGACTCGAGCAGCGCGAGCAGGACAAGGCCGAGGTCGCGGACCTGCTCGGCGGCAGGACGGTCTCCTTCGAGATCACGACGCTCGACGCCGAGAAGGCCCTCGCCCAGGTGGTGCAGCAGCAGCTCGAGGCGGTCGGCGGGTTCGACGTCACCCTCAAGGTGCTGACGAGCGCGCAGTACTACGCCGACGGCGACGACACCCCGTGGCTGAACGCCCCGGTGACGATCACCAACTGGGCGCAGCGCCTGCCCGCGCAGTACGTCGACCTGATCTACCGCGACGGCGCGGTCTGGAACGCCTCGAAGTACTCGAGCCCGGAGCTCGAGCAGCTGACCGACCGGTACGAGTCGACGACCGACGAGTCGGAGCGGCAGGACCTGGCGAACCAGATCGCCGAGATCGAGTGGACCGACCTGCCCGTGATCGTCCCCGCGTTCGCGTCGAGCAGCATCCTGCTGCAGAAGCGCGTCACGGGCACCTTCCGGTCGGGGCAGGACTTCCCGGGCGGGTTCGACTTCCGGGGCATCGGGGTCACCGCGTCATGAGCACCGCGCGCCGCCGTCGTCTGCTGACCCTGGTCGGGCAACGGGTCGTCCAGATCCCGCTCGTCCTGGTCGTGGTCTCCGTCCTGACGTTCTGGCTCGTCCAGGTCGTGCCGGGGGACCCGGGCCGGAACGCCCTCGGGCAGTACGCGACGGCGGCGCAGGTGCGCGCGTGGAACGTCGACCACGGCCTCGACGGGTCCCTCGTCAGCCGGTACCTGCACTGGATCGGCGGGTTCGTCACGGGGGACTGGGGCACGAGCTTCGTCTACTCCGAGCCGGTCCGCGACCTGGTGCTCGGTCGTCTCGGCAACTCCCTGCTGCTCGGCGCGTACGCGTTCGTCATCATGGTGCCGGTCGCGATCACGCTCGGTGCCGTGCAGGCGTACCGGCAGGGTCGCCGCTCCGACCGTGCCGTCACGGTCGGGCTGCTGACGATCTCGGCGGTGCCGGAGTTCGTCGTCGGGATCGTGCTGCTGCTCGTCTTCGCGGTCTGGCTGCGGGTGGTGCCCGTGCAGGCATCCGGTGCGCTCGACGCCGGGTTCGGCGAGCGGCTCCGGGTGCTCACGCTGCCCGCCGTGGTGCTCGCCCTGGCGTACCTCGCCGTCCTGACCCGGATGGTGCGTGCGGGGACGATCGAGACGATCCGGTCGCAGTTCCACCGCACCGCCGTGCTCAAGGGCCTGACCACCGGCCAGGTCGTCCGCCGGCACGTCGTCCGCAACGCGCTCATCCCGACGTTCTCGGTGCTCGGCATCTACCTCGGCACCCTGCTCGGCGGCAGCGTCATCGTCGAGACCCTGTTCTCCTACCCGGGCCTCGGCGCGCTGCTCGTGTCGGCCGCCGAGCGCAAGGACGCCCTGCTGCTCGAGAGCGGGGTGATGCTCGCCGGGGCGCTCTCGCTCGGCGCGCTCCTGCTCACCGACCTGCTGTTCGTGGTGGTCGATCCCCGGATCCGCTTCGAACGGGTGGCCACCGCATGACCGCCGTCGTCCCCGGCGCCGTCGAGACCGACGCCCTCGCTGGTCGGCCGTCGGCGTCGACCACCACGGGCACCGCACGGGTCACCCGCCGCGGGTGGCGCGGACTCCTCCGGCGTCCCACGTTCCTGGTCTCCGTGGCGATCCTGCTCTGGTGGGTCGTCCTGGCCGTGGGCTGGCACCTGCTCGGCCTGCAGCCCTTCGCCCGCACCGGTGAGCTCCTGCAGGCGCCGAGCGCTGCGCACTGGTTCGGCACCGACTCGCTCGGCCGCGACGTCTTCGCCCGCGTCGCCGCCGGGGCCCGGCCGGCGCTCGTCATCGGCCCGTTCGGCGCGGCGCTGGCGACCGTCGTCGGCGGCACCCTCGGCCTGCTCGCCGGCTACCACCGCGGCTGGGTCGACACCGCCCTGATGCGGTTCTTCGACGTGCTGCTCGCGTTGCCCAGCCTGATCTTCCTGGTCGTGCTCGTCGGTGCGTTCGGGGTGTCGACGCCCGCGCTCGTCCTCATCGTCGGCGTGCTCTTCGCGCCGGGCATCGCGCGGATCGTCCGGGCCGCGGTGCTCGTCGAGATGGGCAAGTCCTACGTCCAGGCCGCACGGCTGCAGGGCGAGAGCGCCGTCCGGGCGATGGTCACCGAGTTGCTGCCGAACGTGATCGGGGTCTTCGTGATCCAGGCGGTCCTGAGCCTCGGTGCCGCGATCTTCATCACCGCGTCGCTGTCGTTCCTCGGGCTCGGTTCACAACCACCGGCCGCCGACTGGGGGCTCGACATCAACGCGAACCGCGCCTACCTGCAGGCCGCGTGGTGGACGGTCGTGTTCCCGGGTGTCGCCGTGGCGTCGATCGTCGTGTCCGCGAACCTGATCGCCGACAACCTCAAGGAGGTCTCCGAGTGACCGAGCAGACCGGCACGCGCGAGCAGCCCCGGACCACCGGCACGACCGACGCACTGGTCCGCGTCGAGGGGCTCACCGTGTCGTACCGCGGCACCCGGGTGGTCGACGACGTCGCCTTCGTGATCGAGCCCGGTGGCTCGTACGGGCTCGTGGGCGAGTCCGGCTCCGGCAAGAGCACCGTCGCCGGCACGCTGACGGCGTCGCTCGGCCCGGACGCCGCCGTCGGATCGTCGGCGCTGGTCGTCGACGGCGTCGACGTCGCGTCCCTGCGCGGTGAGCGCCTCCGGCGGTTCCGGCGCGACGTCGTGGCGGTCGTCCACCAGGAACCCGGCCTCGCCCTCAACCCGACGATGACGGTCGGACGCCAGGTCGCCGAGGTCCTGCGCGCCACGGGCTCCGGCCGCGCGGCTGCGGACACCGCGACGATCGAGGCGTTCACGCGGGTCGGGCTGCCCTCGCCGACGACGATCGGGGTCCGGTACCCGCACGAGCTGTCCGGCGGTCAGCAGCAGCGCATCGCGATCGCGATGGCCCTGGTGGCCCGTCCGCGCCTGCTCGTGCTCGACGAACCGACGACCGGCCTGGACAGCACGGTCGAGGCGGGCATCATGGCGCTCATCGACGAGCTCCGGACCGAGATCGGCTTCGCGACCCTGCTCATCAGCCACAACCTGCCGCTGGTTGCGGCGCACTGCGGACGGGTCGGGGTGCTCCGCCACGGGGTGCTCGTCGAGGAGGGCACCGCGACCCAGGTGCTGCTCCACCCCACGGAGCCGTACACGAAGCAGCTCGTCGACGCCCTGCCCGACATCACGACGGGCAAGGCAGGAACGGCGGGCAAGGCGGGGACGACGGGCACCACCGCCGAGACCGCGCAGCACGACGTGCTCGCGACGATCAGGGGCCTCCGCAAGGAGTACGACGGCGCCGTCGCCCTCGACGGCATCGACCTCGAGCTGCGCCGCGGTGAGGTGCTGGGCGTCGTGGGGGAGTCCGGTTCCGGCAAGACGACCTTCGGCCGAGCACTCGCCGGACTGGTCCGACACGACGGCACGATCGCGCTGGACGCCGGCGACCGGACGCCGGCCGGCACCCCACCCGTGCAGGTCGTGTTCCAGAACGCGGACGCCTCGCTCAACCCGCGGCGCACGGTCCGACAGGTGCTCGGACGGGCGATCCGGCTGCTGCACGGCGACGGCACCGCCGAGCAGCTCGCGGCGCGGGTCGGGCTGCCCGCCGACGTCCTCGACCGCCGGCCGGCCCAGCTGTCCGGCGGGCAGAAGCAGCGCGTCGCCATCGCCCGGGCGTTCGCCGGACCGGTGCCGCTGGTGGTGTGCGACGAACCCACGTCGGCCCTCGACGTCTCGGTGCAGGCGCGGATCCTCGACCTGGTGCTCGACTTACAGAGCACCACCGGCACGACCTGCGTGTTCATCTCGCACGACCTCGCCGTCGTGCGCCGGGTCGCCGACCGCATCGCGGTCTTCGACGGCGGTCGTGTCGTCGACGTGGGCCCCGCGGAGCGGCTGTTCGACGCGGACGCGCACCCGCGCACCCGCGAGCTCGTCGCGGCCGCGCTCGACCTGCGCCGGCGCGCCGGTCTGGTGGCTCCCGCGGCCTGAGTGGGGCCCTGGACCTGCGCACAGGGCGGACGGGCGCGGGCCGATCAGCGTGACGCGCCAGCGGCACGCGGGCCGCGCCGACCGAGCCTGCGAGGGAGGGGTGGCGGGTCTGCCACGGGCCTCCCGTCCGCCCTGTCTCCGCGCTACTTCGCGAGGAACGCCAGCACCACGCGGTTCCACTCGTCCGGGTGGCTGACGTTGACGCCGTGCGGGCCGCCGGACACGACGTGCAGCTCGGAGCCGGCGATCGCGGCGTGCGTGCGGGCACCCGAGCCGTCGAACGGCACGGTCGCGTCGCCGTCACCGTGGATGACGAGCGTCGGCACGGTGACCTTCGGCAGGTCGTCACGGAAGTCGGTGTTCGCGAAGGACGCCATCGCCTCGAGCGCGGCGGTCTTCGACGCCTGCTTCGCGAGCGTGAGTGCCTGCTGCCGGTCCTCCTCGGAGACGACCAGGGTGCCGTCCACCGAGAAGAAGTCGGTCGTGAACTGGTCGTAGAACGCGTCCTCGTCCTTCGTCAGGCCCGCGGTCATCTCGGCCGCCTGCTCCTTCGGCAGCGGGCCGTCCGGGTTGTCCGAAGTCTGCAGCAGGTACGGCGGCACGGCCGAAGCGAAGACGACGCTGTGCAGCCGCTCGGTGCCGTACTTCGAGAAGTAGCGGGCGACCTCGCCGCCGCCCATCGAGAAGCCGACGAGGGTGACGTCTCGCAGGTCGAGCTCGGTGAGGATCGTGTGCAGGTCCTCGGTGAGGTGGTCGTAGTCGTAGCCGGTCTTCGGCTTGTCGCTGCGACCGAAGCCGCGACGGTCGTAGGTGACGACGCGGTGTCCGGCGTCGACGAACGCCGGGACCTGCTTGCTCCAGGACTCGCCGGACAGCGGCCAGCCGTGGATCAGGACGACGGTGCGGCCGGAGCCGCCGGTGTCGTCGACGTGCAGGTTCGTGTCCTTGAAGAGCCCGTGGTGGGCGGTGATCTCGGTCAAGAGTCGCTTCCTTCCCGCGCCGCACGGGAGGCGGCACGCACCTCGTTGCTACCAGCGGGATCCCGAGCGACAGCGCGGAGTGGACAGACCCCTCGGCGTCGGCGTCGGCGTCGGTGTCTGTGACGGGAGCGGCGACCACGGCCTACTGTCCAGCAGGATCAGGGAACCGTCACCGCGGCGGATGCCCCTCGTCACGAGGGAGCACCGATGAAGTACGTCAACTACGCGGGGACCGTCCGGGTCCTGACCGGTGACACGGTCGCCGACGCGGTGATCCGGTACGCGGCCGCCCTGCACCAGAGCCGGTTGAGCGACGTCGTGTCGGTCCCGACGACCGACGACTTCGGCGCGGCCAGCACGGTGGAGCTGCTCCTCGCACCAGCGGTGGCAGTCGCCCTGGAGCCGGCGCCGGACGACGACCTGGAACCCGAGAGTGGTGCGTTCCTGGCCGAGCTGAGCCGACGCACCGAGGCGGTCCTGGCGGTCGACGCCAGCAGGTTCCCGACCGACCTCGGCCGGTGAGCGCGTTGCGCGCGGTGAGCGCGGTGCGCGCGGTGGGCTCGGTGGGCGCGGTGCGCGCGGTGCGTGTCGCTCCGACCGCGCTGCGGTCAGGCGACCGGTCCGTCGCCCGTCAGGTCCGAGCGGGTGTCGGCGTGGATCGTCTCAGGGTGGTCGAACGTCCGCGCTGCAGCACGCAGGCGTTGCACGAACTCACCGTTCTCGACCTCGAGCTCGTCCTCGTCCGCGTCGGCGACGACGATCTCGCTCGACGGGCCGATGAGGATCTTCGTGGTCGTCATCGTGCCGTCCTCCGCCACCGTCGGGACCGCGATCGCGTCGGCGCGACTGCCGCCGGCGAGCGCCGCGGCGTACTCGATCACGGCGTCGGCGACGTCGTCGCTCGTCAGGAACGTGGAGCGGTCGTACTGGATGTACTTCATGTCGCATCAGTCAAACGCGCGGATGCTGGTCGTCGTCCAGGAAACCCGGCGCGTCGTGCGTTGCGCGGATGCCGACATGTCGCGAGGATCATCACGTGCCCGAGATGATGCACCGCACGCAGCGGGAGATCAGGACAGACGAGCCGTCGGTCGCGGCCGAGGCGCTGTCGGTGACCCACGTGACCCACGGACTCACCGTGGAGGCGACCGGAGAGGGCTTCGTCTTCGAGGAGCGAGTGCGGGGCACCGCCCTGCTCTCCCTCGAGTCGACGCGGTGCACGGGTGCCCTGAGCGGCGCGGTCGAGCCCGGGCGGGCGATGATGATCGTCTGGGTGAAGGCCGGTTCGGCGCAGGTCGACGACAACCCGGTGCAGATCGGCCGCCCCGTGCTCTACCGACAGGACCCGCAGCGGTTCCGGTGGGTGGACTTCCAGCACGACGTGCTGCGCATCGACCGGTCGATCGTCGAGCAGGTCGCCGCCGAGCGCGGTGACTGGGCGCCGGGTCCGCTGGAGTTCCGTCCCCGACACGTGCCAGAGGGTGCGCCGCTCGCCGCCTGGTGGCTCATGGTCCGGTCGGTCGCGCAGGAGGTCCTGCAGGGTCCGACGGACGTGCCGCTCGAGCGGGAGCGGGAGCTCGCCCGGTTCGCGGCCGGCGGCTTGCTGACCGCGATCCCGCACTGGCCGGTGGGGCAGCACGAGCCGGTGATGGCGTCGACCGCGCGCTTCGCCCGTGCCGAGACGTTCCTGCTCGACCACGCGACCGAGCAGATCACCGTCAACGACGTCGCCGAGGCCGCGGGGCTGAGTGTCCGAGGAGTGCAGGCGGCGTTCCAGCGGCACCACGGCATCACGCCGACGATGTACCTGCGTCGGATCCGGCTCCTGCTCGCCCGGGAGCAGCTCGAGGCCGGCGACGACCGCAGCGTCGCCGAGATCGCCCGGGCGACGGGGTTCGCGCACCTGGGCCGGTTCGCGGGGAGCTACCGGCAGGAGTTCGGGGAGCTGCCGCGGCAGACGGCGCTGGCGGCGCGGGAGTAGCGGTCCGTCGGCCGGCGGTCGGTCGTTGTCGACGGCTTCGCGCCGGCTCATCCGTCGGACGTCAGAGCCGTCCGAGGCCGTCGCCGACCAGGACCGCGCCGACGAGCACGAGGACGACGACGGTCACGGCGCGCGAGTTGTGCCGCAGCCAGGTGCGGAACCGCTCCAGGTCCGCGCGGGCCGGCTCCCCACCGACCAGCGCGAAGACGATCGGCCCCGTCACCGTGGCCGTCATCAGCAGGGTGCTCGCCCCGACGAGGACGGTCGACGGCACCGCCGGCAGCTCAGCCGGGGCGAGCACGATGCCGACGCCGGACGCCAGCAGCAGGGCCTTCGGACGCAGCGCGAGCACGGCGCCCACGGCGAGCGCGACGGCGGGTCGGACGGTGCCGACCGCCGCCGTCAGGAGTGCGCTCGTCCGGCTCGGTCCCGCTGCGGCGGGGCGCCGGAACACGACCCCCGCGGCGACGACCGAGACGACCCCGAGCAGGCACTCGCCCAGGCCGAGGCCCGGTGACGCCGTCGCCGGCAGGTCCACGACGAGGACACGGCCGAGCAGCGCCGTCGCGGCGACCGTGACGACGAAGACCCCGGTCACCGAGCCGACCGCGAACAGGACGGCCGGACCGAGGCCGCGACCGCCGAGCAGCAGGGTGAGCACCGCGGCGATGGGGACGGAGCTCAGCGCACCGGCGATGGCGAGGGGCAGCAGCTGGCCGATCACGGCGAGCACGGTGCCGGTCAGACCCCTCGGTCGTCCTCGTCGACCCGGCGGACGACACGCTGTCCGGTCACGGGGTCGATCTCGGTGACGACGCTCGTCGTGGCACGGCGCGGGCGGAGCCGGAGGACGATCCCCAGCACGAGGACCAGGAAGCCGGCGACCATCAGGATGTAGCCGATGAGCTGGATGTCGATGCCGACGACCGTGAAGTCGAACGCGAACGCCATGATCGCGCCGACGACGAGCAGGAAGATCCCACCGCCGATGCTCACGGTGTCACCGCGGGTCGTGCTGTCACGGGGTTCATGGACGCAACGATCAACGGCCGGTGCCGGCGGTGCATCACCCGCCCCGGGTGATCTGCGGAGGCGTGCCAGATCACCCGCTCAGGGTGGTGCCCGACCGGTTCCGCCGCGGCTACACCTGGTGCCATGACCACAGGGGAGGCACCGTGACCACCTTCACGTACGGCCCGGCCGAGGTGTTCGTCGTCTCGTTCCGAGGCGAGCTGCCCGACGACGCCGTGCTCGGCGCGCTCGTCGACCTGACGGACGCCGAGACGGTCCGGGTCCTCGACCTGCTGCTCATCAGCCGGGCCGAGGACGGCACCGTCAACGTCCGCGAGGTCGACGACGTGACCAGGACCGGCACGTCCGGCTCGGTCGCCCTGGAAGCCCGCGGCCTGGCCGCCAACGACGACGTCGACCAGGTCGCGGACACGCTCGCGCCCGGGACCTCGGCCGCGATCGTCGTGATCGAGCAGCTCTGGGCCAAGGACCTGGCGGAGCGGTTCGCCGACAGCGGGGGCCAGCTGCTCTGGAGCGCACGCGTCCCCGCACCGGAACTCAACGACCTCGCCGCTTCGGCGCACATCGGGTAGGAGACACCATGCCGTTCCGACGATTCGGCCGACCCGGCCTGCTCGGGCTCGCTGCACGGACCGCGGTCGTGGCCGGGACCGCGTCGGCGGTCGGCGGTGCGGTGCGCGGGCACGAGGAGCGTGCGGCAGAGGACCGCGCCGCAGAGGAGCGGGTGGCAGCGGAACGCGCCGCAGCGGAACGCTCCGTGGCGGACGTCCCCGCCGCTCCCGACCTGCTGAGCGAGCTCGAGCGACTCGGCCGGCTCCGGCAGCAGGGCCTCCTGTCCGACGACGAGTTCGCCGCCGCCAAGCAGCGCCTCATCGGCGGGTGACGGACACCGACCACCTGCAGCACGACCGTTCAACAACCACGAGGAAAGGGAACCCCCATGGCCACCACGACCACGACCACCGCCACCGACTCGACCGTCGGTGTCTTCGCCACGAGTGACGAGGCCCTCGGCGCCGCCAAGGCGCTCAAGGACGCCGGGTACGGCGACGACGTCGTCTCGATCGTCGGCAAGGGCGTCAAGGACGAGAAGAAGGTGCACGGCTGGATCCCGGTCGGCAACGAGGCCGGCACGTTCGGCGGGTGGGGTGCCCTGTGGGGCGCGCTCACCGGTTGGCTGCTGCTCGGGTTCGTCTGGCTCCCGGGCATCGGGTGGGTCGCTGCCGCCGGGTGGCTGGCCAGCACGCTCGTCGGAGCCGGCATCGGTGCGGGTCTCGGCGCACTCATCGGCCTGGCCGTCCCCGAGGACGAGATCCCGCAGTACGAGGACGACCTGAAGGCCGACCGGTACCTCGTGATCGTGCACGGTGACGGCGAGACCGTCGACGCCGCCCACCGCATCCTCGACGGCGCCGGCCCGGTCCGGGTCAGCCGCTACTCCGAGTGACGACCACCACCAACGGAAGGAAACGATCATGGCAGACCTCATCGTGATCTCGTTCGACGACGACGCCAGTGCCGTCGCCGCCTACGAGGAAGTCCAGCAGCTACAGAGCGACCTCGTCGTCGAGCTGTCCGGCCTCGCGCTCGTCCGCGTCGACGACAAGGGCAAGACGCACGTCGAGACCCCTGGTCCGGCGGGCAACGTCGGGGCCGGTGCCGCCGGAGGTGCCCTGTTCGGCACCCTCCTCGGACTCCTGTTCTTCGTGCCGTTCTTCGGACTGGTGATCGGCGGTGCGCTCGGCGCGCTGTTCGCCGGGCTCGACAAGACCGGGCTGAACGCCGAGTTCCGCGACCGGGTGAAGAGCGCCGTCGCGGACGGTCGTTCCGCGGTCGTCATCTACGCCACGAAGATCACCGAGGACAAGTTCGGTGCAGCCCTCTCCCGCTTCGGCGGGACCATCGTGCAGACCTCGTTGTCGGCAGACGACGAACACGAGCTCGCGCACGACATGACCGGCGCGCGCTGAGCGTGCGCCCCGGGCGACGCGCCGCCGACACCTGACGTCGGCGGCGCGTCGCCACCCCCCCCCCGTGGAAGGACCGGGCTCATGGGTGCGCTCATCGTCGGACTCATCGCGCCGGCGCTCGGGATCCTGCTCAGCCCACTGGCGATCATGGCCCTGGTGGCCGAGCTGCTCTCGCGGCGGTACCGCGCCAACGGCCTCGCGTTCTTCATCGGCTGGTTGCTCGCCACCGTCGTCGTCGTGGGGGTCTCCGTCGTGGTGTTCACCGCGATCGACTTCCACCCCCGGACCGACACCCCGCTCTGGACGGCCGTGGTCCGGCTGGTCATCGCACTCGGGCTGATCGCCGCCGCGGTCTGGGTGTTCCGGCGCGGCGGCCGTGACCTGCGGAAGATGTCCGAGGCGTCGACGCCAGAGCAGGTCGCGGCAGCCGCACCACAGCTGCCCGGCTGGCTGCAGAAGGTCAGCGAGTTCACGCCGGCGCGGTCCCTCGCACTCGGGTTCGGCATCTTCGCCGTCAACCCCGTCGACGCCTCGTGCGCGATCATCGCCGGCATCGACATCGCGGGCGCTCCGGTGACCGCCGGGCAGGGCGCCGCCGTGGCGATCGCCTTCGTCGCCGTCGGGGTCGCACCGATCGCCGTCCCGGTGTTCTTCGTGCTCGCGCGTGAGGACGCTGCGGCACCGCTCCTCGAGCGCCTGCGCACCTGGATCGCCGGCCACACCAACGTGCTGAACGCGGCGCTCATCTTGGTCATCGGTGTGCTGCAGCTGCAGAAGGCCGTCTCCGCCCTGATCTCCTGACGTTCGCCGCTCCCGGGAAGGACCGCAGCCCATGACCACCACCGAGGACGAACTCGCCGCACTCCGCGCCGAGAACGAGCGCCTGCGCATCCGGCTCGCCGGGCAGGACTCCGACGACACGACGGTCCGCCGCCGCGGGTGGGGCTGGGCGATCCCGTCCGCCGCACTGATCGTCGTCGGGGCGCTGCTCGCACCGGTGGTGGTGATCACCACCTGGGCACAGCGCGAGGTCACCTCGACCGAGGCCTTCGTGGCGACGTTCGCGCCGCTCGCCCGCGACCGGGCGGTCCAGACGCTGGTCGCGGACCGCACGGTCGGCGCGATCGAGGACCAACTGGACGTCGCCGGGCTGACGGGAGCGCTCTTCGACGGCATCCGCGGGCTGGACCTGCCACCCCGGGCCAAGACCGCGCTCTCGGCGCTCGAGGCACCGGCGACCGCCGGCATCCAGGACCTGGTCTCCGGCACCGTGGACCGGTTCGTGGCGTCCGATCAGTTCGCCGACCTGTGGAAGCAACTGCTCCGCACCGGGCACACCCAGATGGTGGCGTCGCTCAGCGGCGACCGACGGGCAGCGGTCGCGATCGGGGCGGACGGGTCGATCGGCATCCAGCTCGGGCCGGTGGTCGCCGAGGTCAAGGAGCGGCTCGTCGACCGGGGGCTCACCTTCGCCGAACGGATCCCCGCGGTCGACCGGACCATCGTCATCGCGACGTCCGACGCGGTGGTCCGGGCGCAGACCGGGTACACCCTGCTGCAGGTGTCCGCCGTGTGGCTGCCGTGGCTCCTGGTCGCCTGCATCGCCGTCGGCGTCGTCATGGCCAGACGTCGGGCCCGGGCGCTCACCCTCGCCGCAGTCGGCGTCGCCCTCGCCATGCTCGCCACGCTCGCCGGGATCGGGATCGGACGGGTGTTCGCGGTGCGGGCGCTGGCGCCGGACCTCATGCCACGCAACGCAGCTCGAGCCGTCTACGACACCGTGGTCGCCTTCGCCGCGCACGCCGCCGTGGCCGGCGCGGTCCTTGCGGCGTGCGTGGCCCTCGTCGCGTGGTTCGCCGGCTCGTCCGACACAGCCCGACGTCTGCGGAGGCTCGCCGTCCGCGGTGCCGGGGCACTCCGCCGCCGCGGCGACGCCCTCGGCATCGGCACCGGGCGGGTCGGGGTGCAGCTGTACCGGGGCAGGGTCGTCATCCGCACCCTCGTCGCGCTCGGTGCGGCCACCGTCATCGTGCTCAGCCGCCCGCTCGAACCGGCGCTCGTCGTGTGGACCCTGGTCGGCGCGCTCGTCCTCGTCGCCGTGCTCGAGGTGATCCAGCGTCCGGAGGGGGCTCGCGGCGACGCCGGGGTCTCACCCGGAACTGACGATCCCGTCGGTTCCGCAGCGCACTAGCGTCCGAGCACGGCATCCGGGGACCGGGGCCGCGAGGGAGACGAGGCCCCGATGTCACTCTGGAAGCGCCGATCGCACCGACCGCGCCGACCCGCCGATCCGGCGACGCCGAGCCACGCCGGGCCCGACGCCGGTCCCGACGCCGCGCCGGCAGCCACGGTCGGGTCGGGTCGCGGGCTGCGCATCATGCTCGGTCTCGCCGCAGCGGTCGTCATCGCCGTCGGCTGCTCCCGGTTCGCCGGCATCATCGCTCCCACGGCGCTCGCCCTCGTCGTCACCATCTGCGTCCAGCCGGCCCGGGTGTTCCTCGAACGACTCGGCTTCGCCCGGAGCCTCGCCTCTGCGGTCGTCATCGTGGTGATCCTGGTCCTGCTGGTGGGGTTCTCGCTGGCGCTCGTGGTCTCGGTCGCCCAGTTCGCCACGCTGTTCCCGCAGTACGCCGACCAGATGCACGCGGTGGAGGACCAGCTCGGGCAGTGGTTGACGTCGCTCGGCGTCGGGCAGCAGGAGGTGCAGAGACTGCTGGCGGGGCTGAGCCCCGGCACCGTCATCGGCGCGGTGTCGGACCTGGTCGGCAGCGTCTTCGGCCTCGGCGTCGGCCTGGTCGTCGTCCTCGCGCTGATCGTCTTCATGACCCTCGACGCAGGGTGGGGTCGACTCATCGCCGACCGGCTCCGGCCGGTCCGCCCCCAGCTCGTCGAAGCACTCACCGGGTTCACCGTCAGTGTCCGCCGGTACATGGTCGTCACGGCCGTCCTCGGCGCCGCGGTCTCCGCGCTCGACGCCCTCGCGCTGGTCCTGCTCGGGGTCCCCGGTGCGGCGCTCTGGGGCCTGCTGGCCTTCATCACCGGCTTCATCCCGAACATCGGGTACTGGATCGGCATCATCCCGCCGGTGATCCTCGCCCTGCTCGCGAACGGCTGGCAGAACGCGATCGTCGTCATCGTCGTCTACGCCGTGATCAACGGGGTCATCCAGTCCGGCCTGCAGCCGCACATCGTCGGGTCGGCGGTGTCCCTCAACCAGACCATCGCGTTCCTGTCCGTCGTCTTCTGGTCGGCCGTGCTCGGGCCGATGGGTGCCGTCCTCGCCATCCCGCTGACCCTGCTGGTCCGCGCGGTCCTGGTCGACGCGAACCCGGACGCGCGGTGGATGCGCCCGGTCCTCGGCGACGTGACCGGCCTCGGGCCCCCCACTGGGCGGACGGAACGCCGCGCACCGACCGCTCCCGGCGGCACCACGACGACGAAGGGCACCCCGTGAACACCGCTCCGCTCATCGGCGAGCTCCTGCCGCAGGCCGTGACCATCGCGATCAGCCCGATCCCGATCATCGCCGCGATCCTGATGCTGCTCGCGCCGCGCGCCAGGTCGGTCGCGACGGCGTTCCTGGTCGGCTGGGTCGTCGGCATCGCGGTGGCCGTCGTGGTCGTCACCCTGCTGTCGTCCCTGATCCCGGCCGGTGACCCCGACGCGTCGCAACCCGTCGCCGGTGCCGTGAAGCTGGTGCTCGGCGTGCTGCTCGTGCTGCTCGCCGTGCGGCAGTGGCGGGCACGGCCGGCCCCTGGCACCACGGCGACGCCCCCGAAGTGGATGTCCGCGATCGACTCGATGACACCGGTGCGCGCCGCCGGACTGGCCTTCCTGCTCGCCGCCGTCAACCCGAAGAACCTCATGATGGCCGTGGCGGCCGGCGTCACCGTCGGTACCAGCGGCGCGGACACCGGGTCGGTCGTCTGGGCGCTCGTCGTGTTCGTCGTCCTCGCCTCGCTGAGCATCGCCGTCCCCGTCGTCGGCTACCTGGTCGCCCGCACCCGGGTGCAGGGAGCGCTCGGGGCGCTGCGCGACTGGCTCACCGCCAACAACGCCACGATCATGGCGGTCCTGCTGCTCGTCATCGGTGTGACGACCATCGGCAAGGGCCTCGGTGCGTTCTGATGCGCATCCTGGCCGGGCTCGACCGTCACTCGTGGCGCACGGAGGCCCTCTCCGGCGTGACCCTCGCGGCGATCGCCATCCCGCTGAACATCGGGTACGCGCAGATCGCCGGTCTGCCACCGACCGCCGGGCTGTACTCCCTGATCGTGCCGGCGGTGCTGTTCGCCCTGCTCGCGTCGAGTCGACAGCTGGTGGCGTCGCCCGACGCCGCGGCGGCCGCGCTCGTCGGATCCTCGCTCGCCGGGCTCGCGGCGACGGGCAGCGCGTCGTACGTCCAGCTCGCACTGGCGCAGGCACTCGTCGGCGCCGTCGTGTTCGCCCTGTGCGCCGTCCTGAAGCTGGGGTTCCTGGCGAACTTCCTGTCCGCGCCGATCCTGGTCGGGTTCGTGGGCGGGCTCGCGCTCGACATCCTGCTCAGCCAGGTGGCGAAGATGCTCGGGGTCAAGGTGAACAGCGGTGACGAGTTCCTCCCGCGGTTCGGGGAACTCGTCACCGGGCTCGGACACCTCAACGTGTGGTCGGTGTGCCTGTCCGTCGGGTCCGTGGCCGTGCTGGTCATCGGCCGTCGGTTCCGAGCGATCCCGTGGGCACTCGTCGTGCTCGTCCTGACGACCGTCGTCCTGATCGTGTTCCGGCTGGACGACGCCGGCGTGGCCGTGCTCGGCGAAGTGCCCGCCGGACCACCGACCCTGACGTGGCCGCAGATCTCGTGGCACCAGTGGGTCCAGGTCATCCCGAGCGCCGTCGCCCTGACCCTCGTCGCGATGGCCGAGGGGCTGCTCGTGGCCCGCCGGTACGCCGAAGCGCACGACTACACGGACCGGGCGAACCGCGACCTCTGGGCGTTCGGTGCAGCGAACCTCGGCTCCGGCCTCACCGGCGGGTTCACGGTCGGTTCGTCGGCCTCGCGGACGGCGGCCATGGACCAGAGCGGGTCCAGGACCCAGCTGCCGTCGCTGATCGCCGCGGTGCTCACCCTGCTCGTCGTCTGCTTCGGCACCGCGCTGCTGCAGGACATCCCCTCGCCGGCGATCGGCGCGATCGTCGCAGTCGCGGTCGTGCCGCTCCTGGGCCTCCGCGACTTCGCCCGGCTCTGGCGGCTCCGACGGTTCGAGTTCGCCGTCGCCGCCGTCTGCTTCCTCGGGGTGCTGCTGCTCGGCCCGATCATCGGCATCGCGATCGCCTTCGTCCTGTCGCTCGTCAACGTCATCCGGTCCGCCGCGAACCCGCCCGCCGACGTCCTGGTGCCGAGCGGCGACCCGGTCGACGTGTTCCGGGCTGCCCGAGACGGCAGCGTCTCGTCGGCACCCGGCGTCGTGGTCCTCCGGTTCTCCGGACCGCTCTTCTTCGGCAACGCCCAGCGCTTCGCATCGGCGGTCCGCTCCATGCTCGCCCCTGACGACCAGGCTGTCCCGGTGCACGCCCTGGTGCTCGACTGCAGCGCGGTCACCGGGATCGACACGACCGCGGCGGACGTCGCCGGCGAGGCGCTCGACTGGGCCCGCGCCAACGGGGTCGAGGTCGGCTTCTCGCGAGCACGGGCGGCGACGCGGGCCGACCTCGAGCACTTCGACCTGGTCGGGGGCAGTCGCTTCTTCCCGAGCAACCGGGCGGCCGTCGCCGAACTCGGCCGCTGAGGTCACTGAGCCCGCTGAGTGCGCCGAAGCCCCCGAGGCCGCGTGCGCCCGTCCGGTGTCAGCGCAGCTGCCGGAGCTCGGCGATGTCGAGCCCGAGGTCGGCGATCCGGGCAAGCAGCCCGTGCAGCTGCGTCTGGTCGGACAGGTCGCCGACGAGCAGCGTCTCGCCGGGGCCGATCTGCACCAGCGAGAACTCCGGGAACGCGGCGACGAGGGTCTCCGACATCGCGTAGGGAAGACGGACCTCGTAGCGGCTCATCGTCGGCCTCCTGCTCGTCGTGGAGCCACGATCATCCCGCGCGGGGGCCGGTGCGGGGTTCCCCTGATCCGGGTGAGGTCTCCGTCGTGTCCGCAGCACGCCGGGGGTCCGGCCCGAGCGTGCCGGGTCCCCGGTCGGACTGCCTCAGAGCAGGCCGCGCCGACGAGCGGCCTGCACCGCCTCGGTGCGCCCCGCGGCGGACAGCTTGCCGTAGATGCTCCGCAGGTGGGTCTTGATCGTGTTCACGCTGAGGTGGTGCTTCGCCGCGATCTCGGCGACGGTCTGGTGCGCCGGAAGCTCGAGCAACAGCTCCTGCTCCTTGGGGGTCAGCGGGACCGTGGCCTCCGGACGTTCCAGCCCGACGCCGATCCGCTCGTGCTCCGCCAGCGCGAGGACGTGGTCGGCGTACGGTTCGAGTGCCCCGTACGACCCGTGGTGCCGGAACACCAGCTGCGCGCCCGCACCCCGGCAGGCGAGGAACTCGCGGGCGTACCCGAACTCCTCGCTCACGGCGAGCGCGCGGCGGATCCGCTCGGCCGCCTCGGCGGGCCGGCCGTGGGTGCACGCGTGCTCGGCGAGGGCGAGGTGGGCGTTCACGATGCTCGTGCCGGACCACGCCGCGTCGTCGCCGTCGACCGCCGCGGCCAGGTCGCGTTCGACGAGGTGGTCGGTCCGCCCGCCGGCCAGCAGCCGGAGCGTGTTCACCTCGAGGGAGTCGGTGCCGAGGACATCGGCGACGATGCGGCGGACCTCGGCCGCTGCGGGTGCGCCGTGGAGCGTGCTCGACCAGGCGTGCAGGCGCGTCGCGGCCCCGGCGACCACCCGCGGGTGGTCACGGCCGTCGAAGCGGACGAGCTGCACGAGCCGGGCGAGGGCCTCCCGCGGGGCGGGCGAGGCGTCGATCGCCGCGACGAGGAGCAGTGCGCGCACCTGGAAGAGCAGCCCGAGCTCGCTGCCGGTCGGGTCGGCCTGGTCGATGCGGTGCAACGAGGTGAACGACACCGGTTCGCAGCGCAGGTAGGCGCGTGACGTCGCGAGCAGCAGTGCGCGGGCGGTCGCGCGGTTGTAGGGCGGTGCGGTGTCGAAGGGCAGTGCGCCCATCCGCGCCTCGTACTCGCAGGCCGTCCGCCAGTCGCCGGTGCGGACGGCGAGCGTCGCGGCGGTGTCGCAGGCGATGAGGAAGACCCACGAGAACCCGGCGTGCGCGGCGGCGGCCTGGATCGAGCGGAGCAGTTGGTCGGCGTCGCGGCGGCGGCCGGCGACGACGAGGCACCAGGCGACCGCAGCCCGGAGCAGCAGCGCGACGTCGAGCGACTCGACGGGCGTCTGCCGCAGGTACGCGCCGAGTTCCTGCAACCGCGCCGAGGCGTCGTCGGGGTCCTCGACGGTGAACGACCGGAGCGCCTCGACCACGGGCCGCCAGGCCCGTGCCTCGTCGGGTGTCGCGGCAGCGAGCTGCACGGCGGCCTGGGCGAACCGCTCCTCGGTGCCGATGCGGTCCGGGAACGACGGGGCGTCCATGCCGATGCGGATCGTGAGCGTGGCCAGTGAGTCCTGGCTCGGTGGGAGCGCTCGCAGAGCCGTCGCCACGATGGCGGCGCGGCCCTCCATGAGCAGGACACCGCCGGACCGCTCCAGCTGCCCGCGCACCGCCGACTGGTCGCGCGCGAGCAGTGCCTGTTCGAGCGCGAGGACGTGCAGGCCCCTGGACTCGTACCACCCGGCCGCCGCGACGTGGTTGCGGACCGCGCCGCACTCGTCGCGGCGACGGAACTCGGCGCGCATGAAGCCGGCGAGGATCGGGTGGAACCGGAAGCCGTCCTGGTCGGCACTCGTGGTCACGAGCACGTTCCGGGCGCTCAGCCGCTGCAGCACCGTGCCGACGTCGGCACGCCCGGTGAGCTCGACGGCGAGGGCGAGCGGGACCTCGGACCCGACGGCCGTCCGCATCAGGACGTCGCGGTGGTCGTCGTCGAGCGTGTCGAGGACCCGTGCCACCAGGTAGTCGGCGACCTGGTGCTGGTCGCCGCCGAAGTGGCGGACCGCTGCGCCGCGGTCGGACTGCTCGAGCAGGTACGGCATCGCCAGCGCGAGCCCCGCAGCCCACCCCGCCGTCCGGTGGGTGAGCGTTTCGGCATCCTGGATCGGCAGCACCAGGTCGAAGCGGAGCGCGAGGGCCAGCGTGTCCTCGACGCTGAACGCGAGGTCCTGCGTCGGGACGACGAGCCGCCCGCCTGCCGCCTGCGTGACGGCGGCGAACCCGCTCGGCTCGAAGCGTCCGGCGACGACGACGCGGGTTCGGGGACCGCACGCGCGCAGGAGTCGGATGAGCGGCGGGACACCGAGCCCGCCGAGCAGACGGTCGACGTCGTCGAGGAACAGCCACTGCTCGGTGTCGTCGTGCACGGTCTGCGGCGGGTCCTCCTGCAGCAGTGTGTCCGCGTCGAGCCACCGCACGACGACGTCGTCCGCCGAGAGGACTTCCGCCCACGCGGCGAGCGCGGTGGACTTGCCGGCACCACCCGGCGCCCACATGGTGAGCAGGCGTCGGTCGGAGCGGCGGAACCGTCGGAGGTGGTCGAGCAGCCGCGGTCGCTCCAACGCATCGGTGGGTGGGACCGTCGTGGTCGGGTCCGACCCGACCGGCGTCCCCGTGCCGGTGCGCTGTCCGCTGCTCCTGGTCTGTTGGAAGGTGTGCATGTGGAGGCCTTTCCCTGAAAAGGCTTGCGTTGCTCACGATAGGTGCGGCGGGCGGTTGAGGCGAGGGATCGTCGTGCGCGTTGAGGACATTCACCCCATCCGGGTGAGGGCGGCCGCCTCATCCGCTCCGGGTGAGGCGGCCCGCGGTCCCGACGCCCGAGGATCGGGTGCATGCTGACCCTGCTCGAGGCCGTGGACGTCGCGGGCGGTGCGTTCCTGATGGGTTCGGACCGCTACTACCCCGACGAGGGGCCGGTGCACGAACGCACGGTCGCCGCGTTCCGGATCGCCGCGCACCCCGTCACCAACGCCGAGTTCGCCGCCTTCGTGGCGGCGACCGGGTGGACGACCGAGGCCGAGCGCGCGCTCGACCCCGTGCAGTACCCCGACCTGGCGCCGGCCGACCGGGCTCCGGGGTCACTGGTGTTCGCGCCCACGACCGGACCGGTGGACCTCGGCGACTGGCGGGCCTGGTGGACCTGGTGTCCGGGTGCTGACTGGCGGCACCCGGCCGGGCCGACGTCGTCGGTGGACGGACGCGAGGAGCACCCGGTGGTCCAGGTCTCGCACGGCGATGCGTCGGCGTACGCGGCGTGGGTCGGTGGGCGACTGCCGAGCGAGGTCGAGTGGGAGTACGCGGCGCGCGCCGGCGGTGACCCGTCGTGGCCGTTCGCCTGGGGGAGGGAGGCGCACCCGGGCGGGCGGACGATGGCCAACACGTGGCACGGGGCGTTCCCGTACCGCAACACCGGAGCCCGCGGGTGGACGGGGACGTCGCCCGTGGGCTCGTTCCCCGCGAACGCGCTCGGTCTGGCGGACATGATCGGCAACGTGTGGGAGTGGACCGATTCGCGGTACACCGAGCGGCACGACCCGTCGACGACCCCGACGCCGCCGGCCGAGGCACGGGCGACCGAGTCGTCCGCGCACTGCGGCTGCGGCCCGACGGACACCCACCACGACGCCGCCCCGGCGACACCGTCGACCGTCACGCGGGTCCTCAAGGGCGGGTCGCACCTGTGTGCGCCCGAGTACTGCCTGCGGTACCGGCCGGCGGCTCGCTCGCCGCAGACCAGCGACTCCGCCGCCACCCACATCGGCTTCCGGGTGGTCTGGGACGGCTGATCCCGGCCTCAGCCCTGGTCGGGCCTCCCCGCCTGAGACGCCCGTGGCGCCCGTGCCGTCCGCGCGGCCATCGCGGCGTCGACCGTCGGCAGCACCCTGCCGTGGTCGACGAGGCCGCGGAACCACGCGGTCCGCGCCGCCGTCTCCGCAGCCGACCCGGGCAGGCCCACGAGCAGGAGCACGACGCCGCGTTGCGCGAGCTCGTGATCGAGGTCGGCGAGGCCGTCGAGGACGGTGACGGTCGCCTCGTGCATCCGCGACAGGTCGAGGACGACGGCGTCGGCCGCGTCCGCGTCGTCGGCGAGCCGGAGGACGGCGTTCTCGTACGCCAGCACGTTCGCGGTGTACACGGCGCCCTCGATCCGTGCGCTGATCGTCGTGCCGACGACGGGGCCCGGGGCCAGCCGGACGCGCTGCAGTTCGCGGAGGACCAGGAAGTACGTCCCGGCGACCCCGGCGACGACGGCTGCCAGTAGTCCGGCGGTCAGTCCGACCGCTGCGGTCACCACGGCGAGCCAGAAGTCGCGTCGGCTGATGCGGGCCAGCCGCCGGAGCGCGGGGACGTCGATGAGTCCGACGACGGCGGTGACGACGAGGGCGGCGAGGGTCGCCGTGGGCATCAGGGCCAGGACCGGTCCGAGGACGAGCGCGACCAGCACCGCGAGCGCGACGGTCACCAGGGTCGACACCTGGGTGCGTGCGCCGGCCCGTTGGTTGACCGCGCTCTGCGAGAACCCGCCGGCGGCGGGCAGTGTCTGGGTCAGGGAGCCGGCGAGGTTCGCCGCGGCGGCCGCGAGCAGCTCGCGGTCGCTGTCGATCGGCGGCTCGCTCGGCTGTCGGATCCCACGTGCCACCGCTGCGGACTCGAGGAACGCCATCATCGCGATGCCGAGGGCACCGGGGAGCATCGCCGGCACGAGGCTCAGGTCGGGCAGCACGGGCACCGGGAGACCGCTCGGGACGGGGTCGATCACCTCGACGCCGAGATCGGTCAGGTGCAGGACGGCCGAGGCCGCGATGCCACCGGCGACCACGACGAGCGGACCCGGCACCGCGGGCACGAACCGGCGCAGCAGCAGGAGCACGGCGACCGAGGCGACGGACAGCACGACCGTCGGGGCGTGCGCACGGGGGAGCGCCTCGACGACCGCCACCACGGAGCGGATGAACCCCGTGCCGGTCGGGTCGTCGGTGAGTCCGAGCAACTTCGGCAACTGCCCGACCGCGACGGTCGCGCCGACCCCGATCTGGACGCCGATCAGCGTCGACTTGTTGATGTTCTCGACGAGCGAGCCCAGGGTGAGCAGCCGGGCGACGACGAGGACGACGCCGACGAGCAGGGTGAGGGTCGACAGTGCGCGGAGCGCGTCGTCGGACGAGACCGCGACGCCCGCGGAGACGAACGTCGTGGCGCTGAGCGTCGCGATCGTCGACGTCGTGGACACGCTCATCGCGCGCGACCCGCCCAGCAGGGCGTAGACGGCCATCGGCGCCATGCACGTGTAGAGCCCGACCTGTGCCGGCAGCTCCGCGATGCTCGCGTAGGCCATGGCCTGGGGGACGACGACCGCGCCGGCGCTCAGGCCGGCGAGGACGTCGCGCCCGAGCCACCGGCGGTCGTAGCCCCGGAGGGTGGGGGCGAACCACGTCCGGCTGCGCGCCGGTGCCGCCCCCACCTGCCGGGTCGCCATCTCAGTCGCGCGACATCGCGGCGGCGAGGTGCGCCTCGAGGTCGACGTAGGCGTCGTCGGCGATGTCGAACACGACCTTGTGGATCGTGCCGTCGTGGAACTCGAACCGCTCGCCCGCGTAGGCCTGCGTGACGGCGTCGCCGCTGTCGTAGCCGATGCAGAGTCCCTCGCCGCAGAGCGAGAAGTGCCCGAGCACGGTCCTGATCGGCGCCTCGGCGACCTGCTCGTCGTCGACGAAGAGCGCGAGCGGTCCGGTGGCCTCGCGGTACTCCCCGGTGCCCTCCTTCGTGAAGGAGACCCCGACGAGGTGCCGCCCGGAGGTGGGAGCCGGGGTGGAGACGACGTTCTCGGGCGGGATGCCGAGGAAGTTGTACACGTAGGACAGCTCCCCGTCCTTGACGTACAGGGCGTGGCCGCCGAACCGGGATCCGTGCGCGAACACGACGCCCTCGGTGTCCGGCGTGAAGTCGACGTCCGCGACGATCTTGTACGACACCCCGTGCACGTTGGCCGCGGAACGCTCCGGTACCTCGGTGGTGCCCGGGTAGTACGTGTACTGCCCGCTCGGCGGGACGGGGACCTTGAACTCCATCGTGATGAAGGTCTCGAAGTCCTCGGGGTTCCCCAGGATCTGCAGGTCGTTCAGGGGCAGCACGTTGTTGGCCTTCGCCTCCGCGAACCAGCGCGCCACGAGTTCCTCGACCTTGTCCGGGTGCTCCGCGGCGAGGTCGTGCGCCTCGGAGCGGTCGACGTCGGTGTGGAACAGCTGCCACCGGTCGCTGTCGAAACCGCTCGTCCCGGCTCCCGGTCCGTGCTCGGTCACCGCCTTCCAGCCCTCGTGCCAGATGCCGCGGTTGCCGAACATCTCGTAGTACTGCGTGTGCTTCGACGTCGGTTCGTCGGCTGCGTCGAAGGACGACCGCATCGAGACCCCGTCGAGTGGTCGCTGTTCCACGCCGGCGTACGTGTCCGGGAACGTCACGCCGCAGGCGTCGAGGATGGTCGGCACGATGTCGGTCGAGTGGTGGTACTGGTTCCGGACCTCGCCGCGGGAGGCGATGCCGGCCGGCCACGAGATCACCAGCGGGTCGCAGATCCCGCCCTGGTACACGTACCGCTTGAACATCCGGTACGGGGTCGAGAACGCCGCCGCCCATCCGGTCGGGTAGTGGTTGTAGGTGTCCGGGCTGCCGAGCTCGTCGACCATCGTCAGGTTCTGCGCGAGGTCGTCGGGGTAGCCGCCGAAGATCTTGCCCTCGTTGACCGAACCGTTCGGGCTGCCCTCGCCCGACGCGCCGTTGTCCGCGCAGTAGACGACGATGGTGTTGTCGAGCTGCCCGGACTCCTCGAGGTAGTCCACGATGCGGCCGACCTGCGCGTCGGTGTACTCGGAGAACCCGGCGTAGACCTCGGCCATCCGGCTGAACATCGCGCGTTCCTCGGCGTCGAGTTCGTCCCACGGACGCACGACGTCGGAGTCCGAGAACGTGCCGGGGGTCATCGGGTTGAGCTCCGTGAGTTCGGTGCCCTCCGGGAGGATGCCGCGTTCGATCATCCGGGGGAGCACCCACTCACGGTAGGCCTCGTAGCCGTCGTCGAACTGTCCCTTGTACTTGTCGATGTACTCCTGCGGGGCGTGGTGCGGCGCGTGGTTCGCGCCCGGGCAGAACCACAGGTACCAGGGCTTGTCCGGCTCGGTCTGCTTCGTGTCGCGGATCATCTTCAGCGCCTGGTCGGCGAGGTCCTTCGACAGGTGGTAGCCGTCCTCGGGCAGCGACGGCTGGTCGATGTAGTGGTTGTCCTCGGCGAGCGAGGGGTACCAGTTGTTCGTCTCACCGCCGATGAAGCCGTAGAACCGGTCGTAGCCCTGCGCGAGCGGCCAGTTCTTCTTGGAGGCGCCGGCCGTCCACTCGTCGATGGGGACGTTGTGGTTCTTGCCGACCCAGAACGTCGACCACCCGGCGTCACGGAGCACGTTCGCCATCGTCGCGTTCTCGGGCGGGATGTGCGAGCTGTAGCCGGGGAACCCGGTCGACGACTCCGAGATCGACGCGAACCCGTTCGCGTGGTGGTTCCGGCCGGTCAGGAACGTCGACCGCGTGGGGGAGCAGAGCGCCGTGGTGTGCCACTGCGAGTAGGTGAGGCCGTTCGCGGCGAGCCGCTCCATCGTGGGCATCTGGATCCGGCCGCCGTACGGTGACCACGCTGCCTGCCCGGTGTCGTCGTAGAGCACGACGAGGACGTTCGGGGATCCCGTCCGCGCCTTCGACGGGATGAACGCGTCCCAGTCGGCGACGGAGTCGCGCACGTCGAGTTCGACCTTGCCGGAGAACTGCTTGGCCATGGTCCGCTCCTGTTCGTTGGTCTGCGCGACGAGCCTCACCGCCCGGCGCGTCGACGTGCACGCCCGGAACGGGTGAGATCGCACGACCCCGCACGATCCCGCACGACCCCGCACGACCCGGCAGAACCGTCAGTCCACGGCGTCGACGAGCGCGGTCAGGAACCGCGGTCCGTCCGACGACACCGAGCAGGTCAGGCCGGCCCCGCCGAGCGCCACCGCGACCGCGCGCACCACCGACGACCGGGCGGCCTCGCGGTCGTCGTACGCGGACCAGAACCGGATGGTGATGTCCGCCCAGGCCGGCGTGATCGTGTGCAGGAAGACCTCGGGATCCGTCGACGACACCGAGGACACCGAGGACACCGAGGCCACCGCGTCCAGCAGCACCGGGCAGACCCGGTCGAGGTCCGGTGACCCGTGCAGCCGCGCCCGGACCTCGCTCCGGACCGACCCCGACTCGCTGGCGTTCCAGAGCGGGTTCTCGAGCAGCATGGTGTTCGGGATCCGGATCGTCCTGCCGTCCGAGGTGGCCAGCAGGACGGAACGCCCCGTCAACTCGACGATGCGGCCGGCCACGCCCTCGACCTCGATCGAGTCGCCGATCCGCACCGGTCGTCGGGCCTGGATGACCAGCCCCGCGCCGAAGTTCGCCGCGATCCCGCGCAGGGCGAGGAACGCGACCGCACTGATGATGATCACCGCGGCGAGCACCGGCTGCAACGGCGCTCCGAGCACGGTGAGGACGATGCCGATCGTGAGCAGGAGGATCGAGTAGCGCACGAGACGCGCCACGAGGTTCGTCCCGCTCGGTCCGAGCCCGCTCCACTTCGCCAGCGCCACGACGACGCCTCGCCGGGCCCACACGGACGCGAACCACCCGACGACCAGGACGACGACGGCGAGGACCACGTCCCAGGCGCCGAAGGACGAGTTCTGCACCAGACCGCTCACGAATTCCTGCATGTCGCCTCCCAGCCGCAGCACGGTAGGCGTGCACGGGCGCTGCCCGGATCGCACCGACCGGGTGAGATCGCCCGCCGTGCCGGCCGGCGGGCGATACCGCAAGGATCGCGCAACCAACAGTGCGTCCGTTGTCGAGCGGCCCTGCAGCGCCTACGTTTCGGCTGTGCGACCCCGCACCGTCCCCCGAGCCCAGGAGGCCGCATGGCCACGCCAGCCGTCCCCGTCCCCGTCCCCTCGACGTTCGCCCGACGCCTCCGCGAGGACGTCGCGCACGCCCGGGAACACGTCCTGCTCACGGCCCTGCTCGGCTCGCCGTTCCTGCCGCGGGTCGTGCGACGGCTCCTGCTGAACGCCGCGGGCGCGCACGCCGAGTCGGCCCCCGGCGTCGGCTTCTCGCTCACGGGCGACCCGCGCAACCTGTCGGTCGCGCGGGGCGTCTACTTCAACCGCGCGACGACCATCGAGGCCATCGCCCCCGTCAGCATCGGTGCGAACGCCGCGATCGGCATGCAGGTCCTCATCATGACGAGCCACCACGCGATCGACGCCGACGGCCGGTGGAGCGACACCGCGACCGGCCGTCCGGTCGTCATCGAGGACCGCGTGTGGATCGGCGGCCGTGCGACGATCCTGCCCGGCGCGCACATCGAGCACGACGTGGTCGTCGCGGCCGGCGCGGTCGTCACCGGGCGCCTGCTGGCGCACGGCGTCTACGCCGGCGTGCCGGCGAAGCGCATCCGTGACCTGGCCGGGGCAGACCCGGCCACGGACCGCAGAGCGACCGCCTGACGGCCTGGAGGCGCGGGGCGGCGCCGCCACGAGCCTCCAGGCCGCATCGCACGCCCAAGGCGCCGTGCCCTTCCGCGGGCACGTCGCGTCTGCGACGATGGGCGCGCAGCGGGCGACGACGCCCGCCCCGTCGTGAGGAGTCCACCATGTCCGTGCGTCTCAACCCGTACCTCGGCTTCCGCTCGGGGGCCCGCGAAGCCCTCGACTTCTACCACTCGGTGTTCCACGGCGAGCTCACGATCGGCACCTTCGGCGAAGCCGGCATGAGCCAGGACCCCGCCGATGCCGACAAGGTCATGCACGGGCAGCTCGAGGGCGAGAACGGCCTGCTGCTGATGGCCTCGGACGCGCCGACGGGCATGGAGACGCCGTCGGAGAGCACGATCTCGTTGTCGCTCAGCGGCGACGACCACGAGGCCCTGACCCGCTACTGGAACGGGCTCGCAGAGGGCGCGTCGATCATCGAACCGCTCACGACGGCTCCGTGGGGCGACACCTTCGGGATGCTCACCGACCGGTTCCGCGTCACGTGGCTCGTGAACATCACCGGCGCGGCGAGCTGAGGGGGACCGGGACCCCGCCGACGCTCGCCGCGATCGGCCACCGCGGCACCCAGCACCGGACCCGCGCGGCGTAGCGGCGGAAGTCGTCGCCGAAGCGGGCCTCGAGGTCGGCCTCCTCGAGCGGCCGGACCACGCAGTTCCACACGATCGACCCGGCGAGTGCGTAGACGACGACCATCCACGACCCGAGCAGCAGCCCGACGGCGACGCCCTGCGTGATGCCGGCGAGCGCCATCGGGTTGCGCACCGAGCGGTACGGGCCGGCGACGACCAACCGGTTCGCACTGGCGGACGGCAGCGGGGTCCCAGCGCCCTTGGTCGACATCGCCGCCGCCGACGCGATGCCGAGCGCGCTGGCGAGCGCGAGGACGACGAGCCCGACCACCAGCAGCGCGGTCACGACCGGTCCGGGCAGTGCGGGGTGCAGCCGCCAGCGGTGCTCGGCGACGGCGATGGCCACGGGGAACACCCCGAGGAACAGCCCCCAGAAGACGACGATCTGCACGGTCGTCGCGACCACGTGCCGTGACGTCGCGGCACCCGGGTCGGCCGTGCGGAACCGCAGTGGACCGGACGTCAACCACTCGGTCGGTACCCGGCCGAGCAGGACGAGGGCGAAGGCCAACACGGAACCGACGGTCGCCGCGGTCATGACGACGACGCCCCAGCCGGCCTCGCCGGTGCCGGTCGCCCAGACGGCGAGCCCGGCGAGGACGAGCGCGGTCCACACGGTCGCGACGGTCGCCGCGATCCGTCCGACCGTGCCCGCGGAGACCGCCGCGAGCGCCGAGGCCACGACGAAGAGCGGGACGTCGAGGGCCGCGACGACCACCGGGTCCAGCGAGCCGAGCGTGAGCGTCCGGACGGCGGGGACGATCGCGACGGTGATCCACCACACCGCGCCGCCGAGGGCCTGCAGTGCGAAGTACCGTCGGCCCCAGGACACGTCTGCACGCTAGCAGTGGGAGACTCACGCATGGGACACACTTGGACGTCCGACCGCGGGGGAACCGGCCCCGTCCTGCTCCTGCTGCACCCCGGCGGGACCGACTCGCGGGCGATGGAGCCGCTCGCTGACGCGCTGTCCGGCTACCGGGTCGTGCTCGCCGACCGCTCCGGGCACGGTCGGACCGCCGACGTCGAGGGCCCCTGGCACCTCGCGGACGCGGCGGCCGAGATGGCCGTGGTGATCGAGACGCTCGGTGTCGGTCCGGTCCACGTGTTCGGCTGGAGCGACGGCGCACTCGTCGGACTGCGCCTGGCGCTCTCCCGACCCGACCTGGTGCGGACGCTGGTGCACGGCGGTGCACCGTTCGACGTGACGGGGTGGCACCCGGGTGTGCTCGACGGCGTGCCACCGCAGTTCATGGCCGACGCGTACGCCGAGGTGTCGCCGGACGGAGCCGCGCACTGGGCGGAGGTCACCGAGAAGTCGCGGGCGCTGCACGAGACCGAGCCCGCGTTCGGGAACCACGAGCTCGCCGAGCTCGCGGTCCCCGTGCTGCTGCTGTACGGCGACGACGACGAGGTCCGGATCGACCACGTCACCGCCGCACTCCACGTGCTGCCCGACGCCGAGCTCGCCGTGGTCCCGCGGGCCACCCACGGCCTCATCGTCGAGAAGCCCGCACTCGTCGCAGCGCTCCGGCGCGACTTCCACGTGGCGGACAAGACGGACGGCGTCGCACCACGGCGGCGGGATCCGCAGGTCAGGGCGTGACCATGCCGCCGTTCACGTTGAGCGTCTCGCCGACGACGTAGCTCGACTCGTCCGACGCCAGGAACACGTAGGCCGGTGCGAGTTCGGCCGGCTGCCCGGCGCGGCCCATCGGCGACTCGCTGCTGCCGAACTCGGGCAGCGTCGACGGGTCGACGCCGCCGCTCGGCTGCAGGACCGTCCACGTCGGCCCGGGAGCGACGACGTTGACGCGGATGCCGCGCTCGACGAGCAGCTGCGACAGTCCCTTCGACAGGTTGTTGATCGCGCCCTTCGACGCCGCGTAGTCGAGCCGATCGGGTGCCGGCTTGTACGCCTCCATGGACGCCGTCGTGGTGATCGTCGCGCCGGGCTCCAGGTGCGGGAGCGCCGCCTTGACGAGGCGGAACAGCCCGAAGACGTTCACGTCGAAGGTCGCCTCGAACTGGTCGTCGGTGATGTCGAGCACGTCCGGCTGCCAGCGCTGCTTGCCGGCGACGCTCACCAGGGCGTCGAGTCCGCCGAGTCCGGCGACCGCCTGGTCGACGAGCTCGTGCGCGTACGCCTTGTCACGCAGGTCGCCGGGGATCGCCACGGCGGTGCGTCCGGCGGCACGGATCTGCTCGAGGACGTGGTCGGCGTCGGACTGCTCCTCCGGCAGGTAGGCGATCGCGACGTCGGCGCCCTCGCGGGCGAACGCGATCGCGACGGCGCCGCCGATGCCGGAGTCACCGCCGGTGATCAGGGCATTGCGGCCGGCGAGCCGGCCGGTGCCCCGGTAGCTCGTCTCGCCCAGGTCGGGGACCGGGTCCATGGCGGACTGGAGGCCCGGCTCGTCCTGCGTCTGCGGCTCCGGCTGGACGTCGGGGTAGCGGGTGCGCGGGTCGCCGTGTTCGTACTGGTCGGTGGGCATGCGAGTTCCTTCCTGCTCGTGCCTCCACGGAACCCGTCCCGGCTGGACGGCGGCGGAGCGCCATCCGCCCTGCGCACCCGTCCAGGACGGCGGGGTTGCCTCGGGGCCATGAGTGACGACGACGACGACCAGCAGACCGAGCGCGACTTCGCCGACGCGGTGAACATGACCCCGTCGGAGCTCCGCGAGTGGCTCGACACCGACGAGTCGAAGCACGTCGGGCAGAAGCCCCCGGGCGGCGGTGAGTCGACCGGGCACGAGAGCGGGCGGCACGTCATCCGGATCCTCGAGAAGCACAAGGCGGACCGGACCGACGACGACCACGCCCACATGCGGAAGGTGGTCGGCTACGTCGCCCGGCACTCGGAACAGCGGCCGGACGGTGACGTACACGACACCCCGTGGCGGTGGTCCTTGATGAACTGGGGCCACGACCCCGAGAAGCGCTGAGCCGCGCGCCGGCTCGGAACGACCAGGGACCGGCGCGCGTACCGTGACGCACCATGCCGAACCAACTCAAGAAGCCGGACATGTACGAGGAGCTCCGCAAGGAGGGCAACTCGAAGGAGAAGGCCGCGCGGATCAGCAACGCCGCAGCGGCCCGCGGCGAGGAGGCCGTCGGGAGGAAGGGCGGCGAGTCCGGCTCGTACGACGACTGGACCGTCGCGGACCTCCGGAAGCGGGCGAAGGAGCTCGGACTGACCGGGTACTCGTCGAAGCGCAAGGCCGAGCTCGTCGAGGCGCTGCGGGATCACTGACCGAGGTCGGCGACCGCGTCGATGCCCTCGGCGATCTCCGCCGCGCGCGTGTGGTGCAGGTAGTGCCCGCCGTCGAGCAGGACGACCTGGCCGTCGGTGACCGACGCCGCCTGCTCACGGTGCAGGCGCTCCCACCCCGGCACCTCCGGGTCGTCGCCCACGACGAACAGGCGGACCGGTAGATCGACGGGGAACGCGAGGCTGCGGGCGTGCCGGAAGTTCGCGCCGAGGTGCTCGTACTCGTCCAGGTACGTCGCGCGCATGCTGGTGCGGTGTGACAGCAGGGTCATCTGCTCCTTCTGCGCATCGGTGTAGGGCAACCCGGCGTACGCGTCGCCGGACACGGCAGTGAGCACACGGGCGAGCCCGGTGGCCTTCACGAAGCGGAACAGGCCGGACCCGACGGCTTCGTCGATGCCGGGCTGCGTCGGCACACTGCTGTCGATGCCGACGAACGCCTGCACCTCGTCCGGGTACGCGTTCGTGTACTCGAGCGCGTAGATCCCGGCGACCGAGTGCCCCGCGAGCACGTAGCGGTCGATGCCGAGGGTCGACAGCGCCTGGTGCACCTCGTCGACGATGTTCGCGCTGGTCCGGGGCCGGTCGGTGCCGTCGCTCAGGCCGTACCCGAGCGGCTCGACGACCACCACCCGGTGCGTGTCCTGCAGCCGGTCGACGAGCGGGGCGAAGTCGATCACGGGGGATGCCGTGCCGAAGCCGGGCAGCAGCACGACGGTCGACGCGCCGGACCCGGTGACGGCGACGTTCACCCGGCCGCCGGTGACGGGGACGAGTTCGCCGTACGGGCGGATGTCGTCCCGTTCCGCCGCCGTCGCGATCGCGTCGTAGGTGGCCGTGCCGCCGAGCGTGAGGGCGCCGAGGCCGACGAGCCCGACGAGCGAGAACCCGATGATCCGGAGCGGGCGTCGGCGTCGGCGTGCAGCGCGGGCCGGGATGCTGGTGGGGGTGGCCGTGGGGTGGTGCGTGTCCATGCCTGCACGCTAGGTCCGGCCTGCGGGGCAGCACATCGGAGCACGGTACCGACGTGCCTCGCCCGCGTCGTACCGCGGGCTGACGTCGGGCGACCGCACGGCGGGCTCGGCATGGGGGAGAATGGCCGGGTGAACGAGACGGGCATGCCGCGCTTCCGACGGATCTGGTCGACCGTGCAGGTCGGCGTGCTGGCGATCGCCGTTGCCTTCTGCATCGTGATGCTCGTGATCGGGCAGGGGAAGCTCGACCGCGTCTACGCCGTCGCCGCGATCTTCTTCGGCCTGGCGCTCGTCGGGCACAGCACGTACCTCTGGCTCCTCGCCCGGAACGCCCGCACCGGCCGCTGAACCGAGGGGGCCGACGCTTCGTCTCCGGTCTCGGCTCGGCTCCGGCTACACGCCGAAGCGCAGCGCGAGCGGCACGAGCAAGCCAGCCACCCAGACGAGCACCATCACGAGCGCACCGATCGCGATGAACCGACGGCGACGACGCAGCTTCGGACTCCGTTCCTCGCCCCACATCTGTGCGCGGACGAGCACCCGGTTCGCCTGCTCGACGACCTTGCGGACCTCGGGGTCGTCCAGCTCGAGGGCACCGGACCGGGCGTGTTCGGCGATGACCGTGGCTTCGTCGACGGTCAGGTCGTCCTTGCGCATGCTCCATCCTCGCACCGGGGTGAGGGGTACGGCCCGTCTGTGCGGGAACGGACCAGCAGGCGCGTACCAAGGACGCATGGGACATCGGTACCGCGGGAAGATCGTCGTCGTCACCGGAGCATCGAGCGGCATCGGGAGGGCCGCGGCGCACGAGTTCGCCCGACAGGGTGCCACGCTCGTGCTCGCCGCACGCGGCCACGACTCCCTGGAGGCCGCTGCCGCCGAGTGCCGTGCACTCGGGGCCGACGCGGTCGCGATCCCGACGGACGTCGCCGACGAGCACCAGGTCAAGGACCTCATCGGCACGGTGACGAGTCGGCACGGGCGGATCGACGTCTTCGTCGGCAACGCGGCCCTGTTCGTCTACGGCCTGTTCGAGCAGACCCCCACCGAGGCGTTCAAGCGGGTCGTCGACACGAACCTCTACGGCCACCTCAACGCGATCACGCACCTGCTCCCGCACTGGAAGCAGCGCGGCACGGGCACGTACGTGCTCGTCGGCTCGATCCAGTCACTGCTGTCCGCGCCCTACCAGTCGGCGTACGTCACGAGCAAGCACGCGGCGCTCGGCCTGGTCGACGTCCTCGGTGACGAGTTCGCGCACACCGGCATCCGCTTCACCACGCTGCTGCCGTCGACGATCGACACGCCGATCTACCAGAACGGCGCCAACTACACCGGCAAGAACTCGCACCCGCTGCCGCCGACGGTCTCGGTCGAGCGCGCGGGTCGTGCCGTCGTGACCGCCGCCACGCACCCGAAGCGGTACCGCTACGTCGGCCGCATCCAGGCGTCGCTCGTCCCGCTGCAGTACGTGTTCCCGGGGCTGTTCCACAAGATCACGAAGCCGATGGTCGAGACCTTCGCGCTGCGCGGGAAGGGCGACCCGACCGACGGCAACCTCTACGCCCCGGCGGACGCCGACAACGCCACGAACGGCGGCTGGGTCGCGAAGCGACGGCGCGTCACGCGTCCGCTCGTGTGGCTCGGTGGCGCTGCCGCGGTCGGCGCGATCGTGCTCGGCCGCGCACGGCGGTAGCCCCTGAGGCCTGCCGAAACCGGGCGTACCTCTACGAACCGGGCGTACCTACCGTGATCTTCGTGGCAGGTACGCCCGTTCTCGCTTGCTACCGCAGCCGTTCTGGGAAGGAACGTGCGGCTCAGAAGAGCTTCGCGCTCGCGCGCCGTGCACCCTCGCCGAGCGACTCGAGCTTCGCCGCGGCGATCTGCGGGTGGATGCGGCCGCCCAGGCCGCAGTCGGTGCCGGCGATGACGCGCTCGCGCCCGACGACCGAGGCGAACCGCTCGATGCGCTGCGCGACCAGGTCGGGGTGCTCGACGACGTTCGTGGCGTGGCCGACGACGCCGGGGACGATCACCTTGCCGTCGGGCAGCGTGACGTCCTGCCACACGGTCCACTCGTGCTCGTGGCGGGCGTTCGCGGCCTCGAACGAGTACGCGCCGGCGTCGATGTCGAGCATCAGGTCGACGATGTGGCGGAGCTCGATGTCGGTGGTGTGCGGACCGTGCCACGAGCCCCAGCACAGGTGGAAGCGGACGCGGCTGGTGTCGAGCCCCTCGAGCGCGTGGTTGAGCGCCTCGACGCGGATGCGGGTGAAGGCGCGGTAGTCCTCGAGGCTCGGCTCCGGGTTGATCTGGTCCCAGTTCTCGGCGATCGAGGGGTCGTCGATCTGCAGCACGAGGCCCGCGTCGAGGATGATCCGGTACTCCTCGCGCAGGGCGTCGGCCCAGGCCCAGATGTGCTCTTCGTCGGTGGCGTAGTACTCGTTCGCGACCCGGGCCGCGGAGCCGGGGGAGAGCGCGGTGATGAAGCCGTTCTCGGCACCGGCCGCTTCGACGGCGTGCTTGAGGTTGGCGGCGTCGGTGCGTGCGGCCTCGTGCCCGGTGTAGGCGATCGGGCCGGTCGTGGTGGGGAAGGCGGTGGCGTTCTTCCCGGTGCCGATACCCGACGCCGGGTCGGTGTAGGCCTCGCGGAAGATCGTCCAGTCGCGACGGTCCGGGAAGCTGGTGAGCTGCACGTTGCCCGGGCTCGAGCGGACCGGCTCCTGCGTGAAGATGTCGGCGTCCGTGAGCGAGAGTCCGCTGACGCGCTGGAACGAGTAGCCCCACCACGCGCCGTAGTCGACGCTGTTCGACATCGCCTTGCCGAACTCGCCGTCACCCGGCTGCGTGATGCCGAGGGCGGTCTGGCGGGCGACGACGTCGTCGACGGCCGCGCTCGTCATCGCGCGGACCTCGTCGGTGGTCTCGAGCGTGAAGCCGTCGGCGCCCACGGGGCGGGCGGCGTTCGCGGCGATGAGCTCCGGCGTGCGCGGGAGCGACCCGGCGGTGGTGGCCTGGACGTGGTCGCTGTTCTCGAAGGGCATCGGCCCAATGTGCCACGGGGCGCCTGCGAGCCGGGCTCCGTTACGCGGCACGACGCGAGCCGGGGACAATGGGACCCCTATGCCCAGCGCACGCCCGACCTCCCGCATCCCGCTCAACACCCTCGCCGCACCGTTCGGCCTGGCCGGCTTCGCGGAGACCTGGTCGTACGCGGCGCCCGTCCTCGGAGTGCCGGCCGTCGTCCCGCAGGTGTTCTGGGTGGTCGCGGCGGTGGCGTGGTCGTGGCTGCTCGGCGCGCACGTCCTGCGGGGCGTCCGGGTCGACGAACGCCTGGTCGACCAGCTCCGCCACCCGGCGCAGGGCCCGATCGCGGCCCTGGTCCCCGCGACGGCGATGCTCCTCGGCGTCGACCTCGCGCGGTTCTGGGAGATCGGGGGGCAGGTCCTCGTGCTGCTCGCGGTGGCGGTCGCTGCCGGGTTCGCGGCGTGGTTGCTGAGCACGTGGTTCGAGGGGCGCCTGACCCTGGAGGCCGTGCACGGCGGCTACCTGCTGCCGACGGTCGCCGCAGCCCTCGTCGCCGCCGTCGCCACGCACGAGGTCGGTGCGGGCTGGCTGTCCTGGGCGTGCTTCGGCGTCGGCGTGTTCTTCTGGGGCGTGATGACCGGGCTGCTCCTCATCCGGCTGTCGTTCCGCCCCGCACTGCCCGACCCGCTCGTCCCCACGATGGCGATCCTCGTGGCTCCGCCCGCGGTGGCGACGGTGTCCCTGTTCGCGCTCACCGACGACGCCCGGACCCTGCCCGTGCAGGCCATCGCGGGCCTCGGGGTCCTCATGCTCCTCGTGCAACTCGCCCTGCTGCCCCGGTACGTCCGGCTCGGGTTCTCGCTCGGGTTCTGGTCGTTCGTGTTCCCGGCTGCGGCGGTCGCGACGGCGGCGATCGAGTGGTTCCGGGTGCTCGACCTGCCGGTGGCGTGGGTGCCCACGACCGTGCTGCTCGTGCTGCTCACCCTGCTCGTCGTCGTGGTCGGGGTGCGATCGCTGAGCCTGGCCGCGCGGCACCTGCTCGGGCAAGCGGAGTCGGTGTTGCACGCCGCCGACGACGAGGACGCGGCACCCGCGACGCACTGACGTGGCGCCGACGGTGGCGCGGTGCGTCAGCACCCGTTCTGCGACGAACCACGCGTCGAAGGACTCGTGGTTCGTCGCGGAACGGGTGTGCAGTGCGACGCGACCGCGCGCGGGTCAGGCGCTGACGGTCTCGTCCGCCGTCAGCACCGGGGCGATCGTCCCCGTCCGGGCGCCCTCGTACGCCGCGAGGATCATGCCGAGGACCGCGATGCCCTCGCGCTCGGTGTGGATCGGCCGCGTGCCGTCGCGCAGGCATGCCCCGAACGCGCCGATCTCGGCCGCGAAGGTGTCGACCTCGTCGAAGGTGACCGACTCGCTCGTGCCGTCCCGCAGGTCCCACCGCAGCGTGGTGCCGTCGCTCGTCAGGGCGCCGTGTTCGCCGACGACGCTGAACCGCTCGGTGCCGGCGGCCGGGTCGTACGCCCAGCTCGTCACGAGCTGGCCCACGGCGCCGTTGTCGAAGCGGAACAGCGCCTGCGCCGAGTCCTCGCCCTCCATGAACGCCAACCGGTGCGTGGACAGCATCGCGGTGGCCTGCACGGGGACGCCACCGGCCAGGTGCATCAGCAGGTAGCTCGGGTGGTACCCCGTGTCGATGAGCTCACCGCCGCCGCTCGTCGACGCGTGGGCGCGCCACCCCATGTTCGACGGGTCGAACTCGTTGCGGAACGAGTCGGTGGTGCGGACCTCGTAGACGGTGCCGAGCGCCCCGCCGTCGATGAGCTCCTTGGCCTTGGCGACCGCGGGCATGAACAGCTGGTTGTGCGCGCACATCAGGGTGATGCCGGACTCGGACACCGCGCGCTGCACGTCGGCGGCCTCGTCGGGGCTCAGGCACAGCGGCTTCTCGCACAGCACGTGCTTGCCCGCCTTCGCCGCGGCGACGATCGCGTCGCGGTGCAGGTGGTGCGGCAGGCAGATGTCGACGGCGTCGATGTCCGCCTGCTCGAGCATGGCGAGGTAGTCGGTGAAGAACGGGACGCCGAGCTCCGCCCCGCGTTCCTCGGCCGTGGCCGCGAACGCGTCGGCGACCGCGGCGATGCGGATCGTGTCGGGGTGCTCGGCGTACCCGGCGATGTGCGCGGACGCGATGCCGCCCCCGCCGATGAGGCCGACGCGGATGATGTCGCTGGACATGGTGACTCCTGTGGTTGGTTCGAGGTGCTGGACTGCTGGGGCGGTCAGGCGGGTGCGCCGACGAGGGCGTCACTGGTCGCGGGCTGACCCGCGGCGTCGTTCGCGGCGACCACCAGGCGGGTGAGCTCGACGGCGCGGGCGAGGTTGTCGTCGGCGCGCGTGTCGGCGGCGATGTGGTCCACCCACTGACCGAAGGCGTCCTGGGCGTCGGCGGGGACGTCGAGGGTGACCGGCTCGTCGCCGTAGGCCGGTCCGCCGGCGGTGAGTCGGGCCTCCTGGTCGGAGTACGCGAGCCAGCCCCGGGTGCCGGCCACGTCGATCGTGAACGGTGTGCCCGCGACGAAGCCGGCCTCGATGACGCCGATCGCCTGCGAGGCGTAGCCGACGGTGACCACGGCGTGGTCCTCGACCGCGCGGCCGGTGTAGGAGCGGTAGACGGCCTCGACGGTGTCGGGGCGGGCGCCGAGGAACAGCTGCGTCAGGTAGACGGGGTGGCAGCCGAGGTCGGTGAGGGCGCCGCCGATCGCCGTCGCCGGGTCGAAGAAGCGCTCCGGCAGCCACGGTGCGACGGCACCGTCGTGCGAGAGCCGGACGCGGGAGTACGTGACGTCGCCGAGGCGGCCCGCGTCGAGCTCGCGCCGGATCGCGGCCGTGTAGCCGTGGTAGAGCCGCGGGAGCGAGACCACGAGCGTGACCCCGGCCGCGTCGCAGGCGGCGATGACCGCGTCGCACTCCTCGACGGTGGGGGCGAGGAGCTTCTCGGTGAAGACGTGCTTGCCGGCCGCTGCCGCGCGCTCGATCACGTCGCGGTGGACGTCGGTCGAGGTCGTGATCGTGACGGCGTCGACGTCGGTGCGGGCGAGCAGCGCATCGAGGTCGTCGGTGTACTCGACGCCGAACCGTTCGGCGCCGGCTCGGCCGCGCTCGGTGTCGTCGTCCCAGACGGCCACGAGCTCGGTGCCGGGGTGGTCGACGGTCTGCTGTGCGTAGTCGCCGGCGTGGACGTGCCAGAAGCCGAGGACGGCGACGCGCAAGGGGGTGGAGGGCATGTGTCGGTGGTTCCTTTCGTGGGGGACGACCAGAGCGTTCCCGCTCAGATCCGGACCTTGTCGTAGTCCTTCGGCAACTTGAACGGCGAGTAGGTCTGCATCATCGGGTCGACGCGGTTCTGCGCCCGCTCGACGGCTTCCTGCGGACTCGCGGTGCCGAGGAGGACGCTCGACCGCGCGTCGGCGAGGGAGTCCCACCACGCGCCGCCGACGGGCAGCGGCGGGCGGCAGGTGGACGCGCCGATCGACTCGGTGAAGAAGCGGATCGACTTCGCGGAGCCCTTCGGGTCCTGGAGCGCCGCGATGTTCGACGGCACGCTCGTGGCCGGCACCATGTAGGTCTCCTGGCCCTGCTTGCTCGTGAAGTACTTCATGAGCTCCCACACGGCCTTGTTCTTCTTCGAGCCCTTCGGCACGCACAGCGCGAAGCCACCGGACCACGTGTACTTGTCGCCGCCGTCCTGCTGGGTCGGCAGGTACGCGGTGCCCCAGTCGAGGTCCTTCGGGCCGTAGTTGTCGAAGGTCTGGATGGTGGAGGGGACGCTGACCATGAACGCCAGCCGGTCCGCCATGAACGCGGTCTGTCCGGGCGGGTGCCCGGTCGGCTCGTAGGTCGCGATGAAGGTGTCGGCGTCCTTGTAGCCGTACCGCTTCGCCCAGTCCTCGTAGAACTCGAAGATGCTGCGGACGCTCTTCGAGTCCATCGTCATCTTCGAGTCCTGCTGGTCGAAGTACGACGCACCGAGGCCGAGCCCCCACGTGAACGGCCAGCCTTCGCCGTACCAGGGGAGCAGTCCCATGTGGGTGTAGTTGCCACCGGACTTCTTCGTGATGCGTTCGCTGACGTCCCACATCCGGTCCATGCTCACCGGTCCGTTGTGCTCCCAGTCGAACTCGTCGGGGTCGATCCCGGCGCCGGTGAGCATCTTGCGGTTCACGAACATGCCGCGGGCGTCGGTGTCGTGGGGGAGGCCGTAGGTCTTGCCCTGGTAGCTGACCTCGCCGATCGTGAACCCGAGCCACTGCGCCAGGAACTCGTCCTTCGGCTGGTCCTCGAACTCCTCGATCATGTCGTCGATCGGTTCGATGAGGCCGATCGCCGCGTACTGCGCCGCACTGAACCGGTCGAGGAGCCACAGGTCGGGGGCGGTGCCGCCGCGCACGGCCGTGATGATGCTCGTGGCGTCGCCGGTGCCCTGCGACGGGACGACGTTCACCTTGACGTCGACCTCGGGGTGGATCTTGTTGAAGTCCTTGATCACCTTCGTCTGGAACGGCACGAACGTGCCGGTGACACCCCAGATCGTGACCTGGTTCGGGTTGCTCCGGCCGCTCGAGCCGGACGCGCACGATGCGGCGAGGAGCGCGAGCGCCCCCGCACCGCCGGTCGCGGCCGCACCGCGCAGGAACGTTCGTCGGTCGAATGCGCTGCTCACTTGAAGCTCCCGATCTGGACGCCCTTGATGAACGTCCGCTGGAACACGAAGAACAGGACCACGAGCGGCAGGATGATGAGCACCGATGCCGCCATCAGCTGGTTGAACTGGAAGTCCTGTGAGTTGTTGAGGCGGAAGATCTGCAGGCCGATGGACAGCGTCTGCACGTTCTCGTCCTGCAGGTAGATGAGCGGCCCGAGGAAGTCGTTCCAGGCACCCACCGCCGCGAAGATCCCGACCGTGACGAGCGCCGCCTTGGCCTGCGGGAAGACGATCCGCCAGAGGATGCCCCACTCGGAGGCGCCGTCCATCCGCGCCGCGTTGAGCAGGTCCTTCGGGATCTGCAGCAGGAACTGGCGGAGCAGGAACACGTAGAACGCGGACCCGAACAGACTCGGCACGATCAGGGGCAGGAAGGTGTTGATCCAGCCGAGTCGGGCGTACAGGTCGAACATCGGGATGAGCGTGACGGGGAACGGGATGAACAGCGTGGCGAGCACGACGTAGAACACCTTGTCGCGGCCGCGCCACTCGAGGCACGAGAACCCGTACGCGATCACGAGGTTCGACACCATCAAGAAGAGCGTCACGCAGACCGTGATGATGAGCGTGTTCCGGAAGAACGTGAAGAACGGCATCGCGTCGATCGCCTTGCCGAAGTTCGACCAGTCGAGCCACTGCGGGAACCAGGTGGGCGGGAAGGCACCGAGTTCGGAGTTGCCCTTCAGCGCCGAGATGACCATCCAGTAGATGGGGATGAGGAACAGCAGGCTCATCGCGATGAGGAGCACGCGGGCGAGGACGGACGACCACGGCGAGCGGATCGAGCCGTCGGCGTTCCGGGAGCGGTCGTCGGCACCCTTGCGACCGCGGGGCCGGACGGACTCGATCGACGAGGTGACGGTGTCGCGGTCCGGGTGTCGTTCAGTGCGCAGTGTCATCGGTCACTCCCCGGTCACGTCGTAGTTGACGAAGCGCTTGGACAGCCAGTACACGAGTCCGGACAGGATCATGCCGGCCAGGAACAGCAGCACGGCCATGGCGCTGGCGAACCCGAGCTGCGCGTAGCTGAACGCGTTCTTGTAGAGGTAGAGCATGTAGAACAAGGTCCCGTTGTCCGGGCTGCCGAGTCCTCCGGTGCCGGACGAGATCACGTACGCCTCGGTGAAGACCTGCAGGCCGTTGCTGATGCCGGTGATCAGGTTGAACAGGATCACGGGGGAGAGCAGCGGCAGCGTCAGCGCGAAGAACTGCCGGAGCGGTCCGGCCCCGTCCACGCGAGCGGCTTCGTACAGGGTCTTCGGGATCCCGCGCAGCCCGGCGAGGAAGATCAGTGCCGCGTTGCCGGCCCCCATCTGCGCGAGCGCGACGATGACGAGCTTCGCCGTGGTCGGGTCGCCGAGCAGGTTCGTCGCCGGGATCCCGACGAGCTTCATGACCTGGTTGACGAGGCCGGTCTGCGGGTTGACGAGCACCACGAAGATGAACGCCAGCGCGAAGGTCGGGATGAGCGACGGGATGTAGAGGGCCGTCCGGTACCAGCCGATCTCGCGGACGTCCTGGTTCATCGCGATGGCGATCACGATGGCGATGACGATCCCGACGGGCACCGCGATGACGGCGTAGAACAGGGTGTTGCCGACCGCGGTGTGCACGAGCGGGTCGATGAACGCGGCGACGTAGTTGGCGAACCCGACCCAGGTGATGTCGGCCATGCCCGAGTACCGGGTCAGGCTGATCGCGAACGAGTAGATCAGGGGGTAGGCGATGAACACCAGCACGCCGAGGATCCACGGCGAGATGAACGCGATGCCGACGCGCAGCCGACGCTTCTCGGCCGGGGTCCACGGATGCTTCTCGCGTGGTCGCCGACGGACCGCGACGTCACCGCCCGTGCGCGTCCGTGGTGGTGCAGTGGTTCCGGATCGTGCGGTCGTCGTCACGAGCGTCCCTTCCGACCCCGTGCCACGCCGGTGTGGCACGGGCGAATCCGTCGTCGGACGGGCGAACCGATCGCACCGTCGCGGTTTCAATCCAATTGATTGACAAATTCGTATGACCAGAGATGCTAGGGACCATGTCCGAGCCGCGTCAACCCCTTCCTGACACCGTGGTGCAGGGCAGAACGGGCGGCACGAACCTCGTGCGCGTCGGGGTCCAGAACCGTGCGCTGGTGCTCGATCTCGTCCGTCGCCGGGGACCGTTCTCCCGCGCCGAGCTGATGCGTGCGACCGGGCTCAGCGCGCAGACGGTGTCGAACATCGCGGCCGGACTCGTGGCAGCGGGACTCGTGCGCGAAGCACCGGGCGGCGGGCGACGACTCGAGGTCGTCGCGGGGTCGCGGTCGGCGATCGGGGTCCACCTCGACCCGGCGCACCTCGTCGTCGTGCGCACCGACCTGACCGGAGCCGTGCTGGCCGTCGAGCACGTCGACCTGGACGCGACGGACGACCCGGCGCGGACGCTCGACACGATGGCGGCGGCGGTGCACCGGGTCCGCGGCGACGGCAGTCGGGCCCGCTCGCGCACGGGCGTGCCCGCCCCTGCCGGCATCGGCCTCGCCGTCCCCGGCTCGATCGACCCCGACGGCGTCCGGATGGGCACCCCCGCGCAGTTGCCCGCCTGGTGGTCGCTGCCGGTCACCGACGAGCTCGCCGCCTGGACGGGTCTGCCCGTGCGGCTCGAGAAGGACGGCGTCGCGAGCGCCCTCGGCGAGGTCTGGTCCGCTGCCGGTGCCGACGACCTGGTCTCCGTGTTCCTCGGCCACGGCATCAGCGCCGCGACGGTCGCCGCGGGCGAGGTGGTCCGCGGCGCGACCGGCAACGCCGGCGAGTTCGGTGGCATGCCCGTCGAGGCGCACGGCCGCTGGACCGAGGTCTGGGAAGCCTGCCAGCCCCTGCAGCAGGTCCGGCGCGGGATCGACGCCGGGCTGCTCCCCACGGGCATCCCACTCGACCGCGCTAGCGACGTCCGGCACGCGTTCGAGCGGCTCTGCGCGACGCCGTCCGCGGCGCCGCTGGTCGCCGAGGCCGGCGCCGCCCTCGGATCCGCGCTCGCCCACGTCGTCGAGCTGCTCGACGTGCCACGCGTCGTGATCGGTGGCAGCGCGGCCCTCGCCGGCGGCGACGTCTTCATCGCTGCCGTCCGTGAGCGGCTCGCGGTCCGCCTGCCGAACGGGCCGTTCCCGACGGTCGCGGCGACCGCCTTCGGCGAGGCCTCGGTGGCCCGTGGCGCCGCCTGCGCGGTGCTGCAGGCCGACCTCGCCGTGCCTGCCCCCGTCGGCCGCGGCGCCGGCGTCGGTACGGGGCGTCGACCGGGAGGCCCGGTGCACGTCCGCAGCATCGCCCACCCCTGGTGAGCGGGAGGGTCCAGGGCGTCGGGTCGGCCGTGCGCGTGACGTCGCGCGACGGGGACGTCGCGTTCGCGGCCCGGGCGTCGTAGCGTCGGGGGCATGAGCACGACGACGCCGACCGCACCCGACTCCGCCACCGAGTGGGCGGCCTGGCACGACGCCCACGAACGAGCCCGGGCGAGCGAGCACGGCTTCCTCGCCATCACGAGCATCCGGTGGCTGACGAGCACGCCCGAGCGGTTCGACGACGCCCCGGGCACGTGGTCGACGGGCGAGGACGGCCCCGTCGTCGAGCTCGCGGACGGCGAGACGATCACGGTCGACGGGCAGCCGGTCACCGGGACGCACCGCTTCGGACCACTGCCCGAGCGCTCGAGCACGAACGTCGTGTGGCAGGACGGCGACGAGACCGTCGTGATCGAGGTCGCCCGTCGTGGCGGCAGTGACGTCATCCGGCCCCGGCACCCGGGTAACCCGACCCGGACCGAGTACCCCGGCACCCCGACGTACGAGCCGTCGGACCGGTTCGTCGTCGACGCGCACTTCGAACCGTTCGACGAACCGCGCGAGGTCACCGTCGGCTCGGTCGTCGACGGGCTGCAGCACGTGTACGCAGCGCCGGGCGTCCTCACCTTCGACCTCGACGGGCCGCGGTCGCTCCTCGCGTTCAACGGGCACGGTGACGGTCTGCACGTCCTGTTCACCGACCGCACCAGTGGCGTCACGACCTACGCCGCGAACCGGAGCCTGGACATCGCCGCCCCGGATGCCGCCGGCGCGACCCGGATCGACTTCAACCGCGCCACGAACCTGCCGTGCGCGTACACCGCGCACGCCACGTGCCCGCTGCCACCGGCCGAGAACCGGCTCGACGTCGCGGTCGAGGCGGGGGAGCGGCTGCCCGTCTGACGCCGCCGCCGCGGTACGACGCGGTACGACGTCCTCGATGTCGTTCGCTGCGTGTGCATCGTCCGACACTCCACGAGGTGATCGACTCGTGGAACGTCGGAACATGCACGCGCACTCGATGCGTGCGCAAGAGACGACGATCCACCCGTTGATCAACGAGTGGAACGTCGGAACATGCACGCGCACCGGCCGGCGTGCGCCTCAGCCTGAGGGCACGCGCTGCCAGGTGCTCGTCGCCCGCCACGCCCGCGCATCGAACGCGAACACGCTGCCCATGCCGGGTTGGTCGAGCGCGCGTGACACCGGCGCTCCCGTCAGGTCGGCGAGGAGCAGCGCCCCGACCGCACCGTGCGACACGATGGTCGCGTCGCCCGCCGCAGTGCGCCGCCGGACCGCTCCGACGATGCGCGCCTGGGCGTCGACGGCCCGCTCCCATCCGCGGACCGATCGGGTCGGCTCCGCGAAGAACCGGTCGACGACACCCTCGAACTCCTGCGGCGGCAGGTAGCCCGTCGCGCTGCGGTCGATCTCGCCGAGCAGGGGATCCTGCGCGGGCACGAGCCCGACCGCGGCCCCGAGCAGCTCGGCGGTCTCGACGGCCTTGCGCTCCGTGCTCGACACGAGTGTCCGGACGCCCGGATCCCAGGCCAGCGGACCCGACCGCGCTGCGCGTGCGCGTCCCGCGGCGGAGAGCCCCCACGACTCGATCGGCTCGGCGGGTTCCACGACGACCTCGGCGTGGCTCAGGAAGTACGAGACCATCCGGCGATCCTGGCACGGACCGGGGTGGTGCGCGCGTCGGGGGCCAGCCGTAGGGTGAGCGCGTGGAGTTCCCGGGGGAGGCGGCCGGCGCGCGTGACGCGTCGACCTCTCCGGGGTCACCCCGGGGCACGCAGGACCAGCAGGACGACACGCCCCGAGCAGGCGAGCGCGCTCCGCGCGCGACGCTGCACGGAGGCACCGACAGGTCCTCCGGGAACCCCACGCCCCGCTCCGTCGTCACCGCGGCGCTGGCCGATGCGTTCCTGACCGCCGAGCGGTGGGCGGCGGACGAGCTGGCGGCCGCCGGGTACGTGGTCGTCGGCGTCGAGCGCGCGTACGTCGGGCTCGCGGTCGCCGCTGCGCTCGAGGCGTACCCCCGGCCACCGGTGGACGCTCCGCGCCAGCTCGCCGCCGTGCTCGCCGTCGCACCCCGGCTCGTGGCGCTGCACCGGTCGCGCGAGGACCGCCGGCCGGTCCGTGTGCTCGTGCGCCGGGCCACCGCGGTGCGTGCCCGTCCGGAGACCGCGAGCCCGTTGCTCGTCGACACCCTGCCCGAGCTCGCCCGGGCCCTCGACCTCACCGTCGGCCGGTTGCTCTGGCTCGCCGACACCCGCGCGTGGAACCGTCGCTCCGGGCCCTCGAGCCCGCTCCACCACTACCGGCACGAGTGGATCACCCGACCCGGTCGAGCACCGCGCCTGCTCGAGAAGCCGATGGACATGCTCCGCCGCACGCAACGGACGATCCTCGACGAACTCCTGACGATGTTGCCCGTGCACGACGCCGCGCACGGGTTCGTGGCCGGGCGGAGCGTCGTCACGGGAGCGGCCGTGCACACCGGCCAGCAGGTCGTGGTCACCGCCGACCTCACGACGTTCTTCGCGAGCGTCAGCGCCCCGACGGTCTACGGCGTCTTCCGGGCCGCTGGGTTCGCTGAACCGCTCGCGCACGTGCTGACCGGGCTGTGCACCCACCGGGTTCCGGTGCACGTGCTCAGCGCGATGCCCGCCGGCGGCTCGCCGGAGGAACGCCACGCGCTCCGCCAGGCGCTGGCGACGGCGCACCTGCCCCAGGGCGCACCGACGTCGCCCGCGCTGGCGAACACCTCGCTCCGGCACCTCGACACCCGGCTGGCCGGGTGGGCCGGCGCCGTCGGCGCGGTGTACACCCGCTACGCCGACGACCTGACGTTCAGCGGGGGCGACCAGCTCGCCGCGCGACCGGACGCGTTCCTGCGGGGCGTCGACCGGATCGTGACCGAGCAGGGGCACCGCCTCAACCCGTCGAAGACCCGGGTGCGGCGCCGCGGGGACCAGCAGTCGGTCACGGGCGTCGTCGTCAACGAGCGGACCTCGCCCGGGCGCCGCGAGGTCGAGCGGCTGCACGCCGTCCTGCACAACGCCGCGGTGCACGGGCCGGCCTCCCAGAACCGTGCGGGACACCCCGAGTTCCGGGCGCACCTGCTCGGGCGCATCGGGTGGGTCGAGCAGGTCAACCCGGGCCGGGCCCGACGGCTCCGCGAGGAGTTCGCGCGCATCGTGTGGTGAGGCCGTCGGCGCACCGTGTGACGTCCGGTTGCGCTCGGTTGCCCCGCGTTGCGGTGCCCTGCCGCGCGCCGTGCGCACCTGGGTAGCGTGCCGCCATGTGTCCGAGTGAGCTCCCGGCCGACGACCGCTACGACGCGCTGATCGCGCCGCTCCGGCCCGTGATCGAGCGGATCGGTCTCGACGCCCGCCAGCGGGAACGCGAGGAGCGTCTCGCCACGGAACAGCTCGGCTGGCTCGTCGATGCCGGCTTCGCACGGTGGCGGACGCCGGTCGCGTGGGGAGGCGTCGGTGCCCGTCTGTCCGACGTCTTCCGGGCGATCGCCGAGATCGCCGAGGTCGACCCGAACCTGGCGCACGTGTGGCGGAACCACTTCTCGTTCGTCGAGGACCGCGTGCACGCCGAGGGCACCGCCTTCGACCGTGCGATCGTCACGCGGCTCGGCGACGGCGAGTTCGTCGGCGGCGGGTGGAGCGAGTCGCCGAACACGACCGGGGTCGACCTCACCACGCGGATCGTCCGTGACCCGGACGGGTCCTGGCGGTTGACCGGTCGGAAGTTCTACTCGACGGGCAGCGTGTACGCCCGGTGGATCACGGTGCTGGCGGTCGACGACACCGGTGCGAAGTCCGTCGCGCTCGTCGACGCCTCCGACCCCGGGGTGCTGATCGGCGACGACTGGGACGGCTTCGGCCAGCGGATCGCCGGCAGCGGGAGCGTGACCTACACCGACGTGCCGGTGCCCGACGAGCGGGTCCTGCCGTACGCGACCCGGTACCCGTACCAGGAGCAGTACTACCAGACGGTGATGCACGCGATCCTGGTCGGCATCGGCCGCGCTGCCCTGCGCGAGGGCGTCGAGGCGCTGCGGTCCCGGGCGCGCGGACACCACAACGGCACCGCGGCGGATCCGACCCACGATCCGGAGCTGCTGGGCGTGATCGGCACCGTCGATGCCCGGGTGCACGCCGCCGACGCCGCGTTCGCCGCGAGCCTCGGCCCGGTGGACGCGGCTGTCGACCGGCACACCGCCCTGCGTGCGGCCGGTGCGGACCCGTCGACGGACCCGGCGCTGCGTGCGGCGCTCGAGCGCAGCTGGGTCGCGGTGGCGCGCGCGCAGACCATCGTCACCGACGCGGTGCTCGACGCGACGACGCTGGTGTTCGACGCGCTCGGGTCCTCGGGGACGTTCCGCTCGCTCGGCCTCGACCGGCACTGGCGGAACGCCCGCACCCTGGCGTCGCACAACCCGCGCGTGCACAAGCGCCGCATCGTCGCCGACCTGCTCGTCAACGGTGCGAGTCCACTCGACCGCTGACGGCAGACCGCTGAGCGCTCCGCCGTAACGGACCGTAACGGGGCGCAACCCGCCGACACCTGCGTGCAGCGTGCCGAGGTGAGCACCTACGGTCGGTGCACCGGCTCGCCACGGACGCTGGGGAGGTGACCGTGGCGGGCCGTTCTGCGCACCTCGAACGGGAGGACCACCGTGACCACCGCGCCCAGCACCCCCGCACCGCTCATCGTCGCCGTGCCCGACGCGGACCTCGCAGCGGCGGCCGCCACACCCGGCGGCATCGCCCGACTCTCGGTCCGCATCGTCGGTTCCGGAGCCGCCGTCGTGGCGATCGGCACCGATCGCCTCGACGCGGCGACGAGCACCGGCCACCGACTCGACCCGACGACCGCGGCGCTCACCCTCGGCCGTGCCCTGCCGGAGCACGGGTTCCTCGTCGCCGTGGCACCGACCCGCGAGCACCCGTACAACGTCGCCCGTCGGGTGCTCTCGCTCGACCACGTCCTGGACGGCCGGGTGGGCATCGTCGTCGGCGCCCGGGACCACGGCGCACCGAGCACCAGAGCCCCGAGCACCGGAGCCCCGAGCGCCGGCGCACCGCACGACCCTGCCGAGTTCGCCCGGGTGCTCCGCGGGCTGTGGCGCACCTGGCCGCTCGACAGCATCGTCGGGGACCGCACGTCGGGGCTCTTCGCGCACACCGACCGGATCCGACCGCTCGACCACGACGGCGGGCCGGACGGCTACCGCGTCCGGGGACCGCTCACGACGCCGTCGAGCCGGCAGGGCGAACCCGTCCTCGCGGTCTGGCACGACGTCGACGTGCCCGGGGCGGACCTCGTGCTCGGGGGCGCGGCGCACCCGCTCGCACCGCTGCCGGGGGCGACGGACGGGGCGGAGTCGCACCGGGCCTCCCGGTCGACCGTGACGCGACCTCCACGACCGACGCGACCAACGCGACCGACACGTCCGACGCTCCGCGCCCTGCTCGGGCTGGCCGTGCCGGACGCCGCGGCGGTGACCGCGTGACGGGCGCTGGCGGCGACGCCGGCCTGATCCTCGGCGTGAACCTGCAGGGCTTCGGGCAGCGTCCGGCGGCCTGGCGCACCCAGGACGTCGACCCGACCGACCTGCTCACGGCCGAGTTCTGGGGCGACCTCGGGCGCACCGCCGAACGCGGGCTGCTCGACATGGTCTTCTTCGCCGACCACCCGGCGTTCGGCGACCCGAACGTCCGCGCCTACGGACTGCTCGAGCCGTTCGTGGCGCTCGGGGCGATCGCCGACGCGACGAGCCACCTCGGGTTGGTCGGCACCGCATCGACGACGTACAACGACCCGTTCGACGTCGCCGAGCGGCTGCTGTCGCTGGACACGGTGTCCGGCGGGCGCGTCGCCTGGAACGCCGTCACCACCTACGACCGCTCGGTCTCCGCCAACTTCGGTGTCGCGACGAACCCCGACCGGCCCGAGCGGTACGCCCGCGCGGGGGAGTTCGTGGACCTCGTGACGGCGCTCTGGCGGTCCGCCGCGACGGGGGAGCCGGTCGTCCACCACGGCGAGTTCCTCGACCTCGAGGGCGTGCTCCGGGTCCCACCGTCGGCGCAGGGGCACCCGGTCGTGTTCCAGGCCGGGGGATCGCCGCACGGTCGTGACCTGGCGGCGCGGGTCGCCGAGGGCGTCTTCGCCGTCGAGCTGACGCCGGAACCCGCCCGCGAGCACCTGCGTGCGGTCAAGGTCGCCGCCGAGACGTACGGCCGGAGCTCGGCCGACGTCGCCGTCGTGCCCGGACTGTCGCTCGTGCTCGGCAGCACCGAGGCCGAGGCGCAGCGCCGGTTCGACGAGCTCGAGGCCCTCGCGCCGGACGGTTACTCGGTCCGGGCGCTCGGGACGCACCTCGACGCCGACCTGTCGGGGCTCGACCCGGACGCGCCGATCCCGTCGGCGGTCCTCGACCGCGAGGTCGACCCGGTCACCTACGGGCCCTCGCTCGGCTACCACGAGACGGTCGTGCGGTGGGTGCGGGCCAACAACACCTCGTTGCGGGACGTGCTGCGGGGCTTCGGCGGGTACGGCGCCCGCATCGTGGTCGGCACGCCCGAACAGGCTGCCGACACCATCGAGGACTGGTACCGCACCGGTGCCGCCGACGGCTTCAACCTGATGATCGACGAGTTCCCGCGGGGCCTCGAGACCGTCGTGGACGAACTCGTGCCGATCCTGCAGCGCCGCGGGGTGTTCCACCGGTCGTACGAGGACGTAACGTTGCGCGGGCGGTTCGCGGCGCGCGCCCGGGGGCTCTGACGCCGCACGGTGCGCGGTCCGCGGTACGGCCGCGCTGCCGCACGGTGCGAGGTTGGTCACCCCGTGCGGGCTTGCAGCCCCGCACCAGGTGATCAACCTCGCACCGCCGGCCAACCCCGCCGCCGGCCGACCGCCGCCGCCGCCGCGCGGCCGCGCCCGCGCCGCGCGTGACGCCGTGTGACGGCCGGCCGGAGGCACCGTGTCACACGGCGACACCGCCGGTCACGGTCCGCAACACCCGTCGCCTCGGGGCCCCGACCGCCCTAGCGTCGCCGACATGACCGACTACCTCGACCGCGAACAGGACAAGACCTTCACGAAGGTCTACAAGCAGCAGACCCCGGACATCCTCAAGGCCTTCGTCCAGTTCGACGAGTCGGTGTTCCAGGCCGATCGCCGCGCGATCCCGCTGAAGTACCGCGAGCTCATCGCCCTCGCCGTCGGCATCACCACGCAGTGCGTCTACTGCATCGACGGCCACAGCCAGCGCGCCGTGACGGCCGGTGCGACCGAGGCTGAACTCGCCGAGGCCGCCTGGGTCGCCACGGCCATCCGCGCCGGCGGTGGGTTCGCGCACGGCCGGCTCGGCTTCAAGTTCGGCGCCGGCGCGGCCCCCGCCGACCCCGCACCGGCCGCCGCCGACCACGCCGCGCACACCCACTAGGAGGACTGCCATGCCCGACCGCATCACCCTCGTCACCGCGCTGCAGGGCGCCGGCTGGCACCCCGCCGCCTGGCGCGTCGCCGGCCCGGCCGCGCAGCGCCTGTCGAGCCTCCGGCACTGGCGCGACGTCGTCGTCGAGCAGGACCGGCTCGGCATCGACGCCGTCACCATCGAGGACTCGTTCACCGCGGGCCCGACGGCTGCCGACCACGACCTCGACACCACGACCGTCGCCGGACGGCTCGACGCCCTCCTCGTCGCGAACGCGGTCGCCCCCGCGACCCGCGCCGTCGGTCTGGTGCCGACCGTCTCGGTGACGCACACCGAACCGTTCCACGTCGCCACGGGCCTCCAGACCCTCGACCACGTCTCGCTCGGGCGAGCCGGGTGGCGGATCCAGGTGAGCCCGACGACCCGCGAGGCGGCCCTGTTCGGCCGCCGCCCCGGCGGCGACACCGCCGCGGACCTGTTCGACGAGGCCCGCGAGGCGGCGGAGGTCGTGTCGCGCCTCTGGGACAGCTGGGACGACGACGCGATCATCCGCGACGTCACGACCGGCCGGTTCATCGACCGCGACCGGATCCACAACGCCGAGTACGCGGGCCGTCACCTGTCCGTGCACGGCGCGTCGATCGTGCCGCGGTCGCCGCAGGGCCGGCCGCCGGTCTTCGCTCTGGCCCACCGCGCCGACGCTGCCGCGTTCGCCGTGGACGCTGCGGACGTCGTGCTCGTCACGCCCGGGTACCAGGGCCGGGAGGCGCGGGACCTGTTGGACGAGGTCCGTCACCTCGAGCAGGTGGCCGGGTCGGACGTCCGTCGTCCGGTCCTCGCCGACCTCGCGGTGCTGATCGGGTCCTCGACCGCTGCCGCGGCCGACGAGCTCGCCGCGCTCGACGCCGCTGCCGGTGCCCCGTACGCCGTCGGCTCCGGCTCGGACACGTCCGTGCTCGCGACGACAGTGCCCGAACTCGTGTCGCTGATCGGGGACCTGCGGGGCCTCGGTTTCGCCGGCGTCCGGCTCCGCCCCCTGCGCATCCCGATCGACAGCACCGCCATCGCCAGGCAGCTCGTCCCCGCCCTCGTCACCGCCGGGCTCCGCGCCGACGTGACGTCCCGTCCCACCGCCGACCTGCGCACGCGGCTCGGCATCGCCCCGGCGGTCAGCCGGTACGCGTCCGCACCCGCCGGTTCCGTCTCTGTGGAGGTCTCAGCATGAGCACCAAGCGTCAGGTCCACCTCGCCGCCCACTTCCCCGGCGTGAACAACACCACGATCTGGAGCGACGACCGCGCCGAGAGCCAGATCGCGTTCTCGTCGTTCGAGCACTTCGCCCGCAACGCCGAGCGCGGGTTCTTCGACTTCCTGTTCCTCGCCGAGGGCCTGCGGCTCCGCGAGCAGAAGGGGCGCATCCACGACCTCGACGTCGTCGGGCGCCCGAACACCCTCGCGGTCCTGGCCGCCCTGGCCGGGGTCACCGACCACATCGGTCTGGTCGGCACCCTGCAGACGACGTTCAACGAGCCCGTGGAGCTCGCGAAGCAGCTCGCCACGCTCGACCACCTGACCGACGGCCGTGCCGGGTGGAACGTCGTGACGAGCTCGGACGCGTTCCACGGCGCGAACTTCCGCCGCGGCGGGTTCCTCGACCACGCCGACCGGTACACGCGCGCCGCCGAGTTCATCGCGCTGTCCCGCGAACTCTGGGACTCGTGGCAGGCCGACGCCGTCGTCGCCGGCACCGCCGCGGGCGGCGCGCTGGCGGACGGCGTGTTCGCCGACCGGTCGCGCATCCGCGACGTCGACCACCACGGCGCGCAGTTCGACGTCACCGGCACGTTCCCGGTGCCCCGCAGTCCGCAGCGGCACCCGGTGATCGTGCAGGCCGGTGACTCCGACGAGGGGCGCGACCTCGCCGCCACGAACGCCGAGGTGATCTTCTCGCTGCACACCGAGTTCGACGACGCGCAGGCGTTCTACCGCGACGTGACCGAGCGGCTCGAACGGGTCGGACGGTCGAAAGACGAGCTGCAGATCCTCCCCGGCGCGACGTTCGTGATCGGGTCGTCGGCGGAGGACGCCGAAGAACGGTCGAACGCCATCCGTCGTGCCCAGGTCAGTCCGGCCACGGCGATCGCGTTCCTCGAGCAGGTCTGGAACCGCGACCTGTCGTCGTACGACGTCGACGGCCCGCTGCCGACGATCGAGCCCGACTACGAGGGCACCGCGATCACCCGCGGGCGCGCACGGCACACCCGCGACGTCCCCGCCCTGGTACGGTCCTGGCGGGACCTGGCCGAGGCCGAGCACCTGTCCATCCGCGACCTCGTCATCCGCGCCTCGACCCGCGGCGGGTTCGTCGGGACGGCGTCGTACATCGCCGCCGAGATCGACCGGTACGTGCAGGAGCGCGCCACCGACGGGTTCGTCGTCGTGCCGCACACCAACCCGTACGGCCTCGACGAGTTCGTCGACACGGTCGTCCCGCTGCTGCAGGAGCGTGGCGTCTACCGGCAGTCCTACGACGAGGGGGCGACCCTCCGGCAGACGCTCGACCTGCCCGGCACGATCCGCGACCGTTCGGCCGCCGCACGCACGGCCGCTGCGGCGGGTCCGGCGCGTGCGGCAGCGTCCGCCGGGGTGCTCGCGTGACGATCTCGAGCCTCGCGATCCTGGTCCCCGGCAACTTCGAGGACGACGCCCCAGCCGACGGTCTCGAGGCCACCCTCGACCTGTTCGCCACGGCCGAGCGGCTCGGCGTCGACGGCGCCTGGGTCCGGCACCGGCACCTCGAGCACGGCATCGGCTCGGCCGCGGTCTTCCTGGCGGCGGCGTCGCAGCGCACCACGTCCATCGAGCTCGGCGTCGCCGTCGTGCCGATCGGGTGGGAGAGTCCCTTCCGCCTGGCCGAGGACTTCTCGCTCGCCGACGTCCTGGCGCACGGTCGGCTGCAGGTCGGGCTGTCCACCGGGTCGCCGCACGCCGAGATCCTCGGCGACCTGGTGTTCGACGGTGACTGGCGCGCCTTCGACCGTGGGTACGGGCGGGTCTCCCGGTTCGTGGAGAACCTGCGCGGCGCGTTCCTCGGCGCGGACGACACCGTCATCCAGAGCCCCGGGAACCTCCAGCGCCCCCGGCTGCAGCCCTACGCGCCGGGTCTGGTCGACCGGGTCTGGTACGGCGGCGGGTCGCTCCGGTCGGCCTCCTTCGCCGGCAGTTCCGGGCTCAACCTGCTGCTCGGCAACCTCACCTCGGGCGAGGGCACCGACGACCACGGCACCGCCCAGCGGAACCAGCTCGCCGCGTACCGCGCCGCGCTGCCGACCGGGCGAACGCCCCGCGTGGCCTGGGGCCGGTGCGTCGTGCCGACCGACTCGGCCGACCGGGTCTCGCGCGAGCGGTACCGCACCTGGTACGAGTCCCGTCTCGCACGGCAGACCGCGCCCCAGGGACCGCGGCGGACCCTGTTCTCGGCCGACCTGGTGGGGCCCGCCGAGCAGATCGTCGAGCAGCTCGTGCACGACGCCACGCTCGCCGAGGTCGACGAGTTCCGGGTCGAGCTGCCCTACGAGTTCGCCGGTGACGAGTACGAGCAGATCGTCTCGGACGTCGTGGCGAAGGTCGCACCGGCGCTCGGGTGGACGCGCGCCCGGACGGCGGTGGCTGCATGACCCGCTACGTGCTCTCCCGCATCGGCCAGGCCGTGCTCGTGCTCTGGGCGGCGTGGACGATCTCGTTCTTCGTCCTCTACGTGCTGCCGAGCGACCCGGCCCGCATCATGGTCGGCCCGGACGCCACCGACGTCACGGCGGCGCAGCTCGACGCGCTCCGGCACCAGTACGGCCTCGACCAGCCGGTGCTCGTGCAGTACGTCCAGCACCTCGGCGCCCTGCTCACCGGCGACCTCGGCCGCTCGATCGGGGTCGGTCGACCGGTCGCCGACGTCATCGGCGAAGCGATCGCGCCGACCGCCCAGATCGCGGTCGCCGGCCTCGTGCTCGCGATCGTGTTCGGCGGCGGGATCGCGGTCCTGGCGACGTGGACCCGGAACCGGGCCCTCGGCCAGTTCCTGCTCCAGCTGCCCCCGATCGGCGTCGCCGTCCCCGGGTTCTGGTTCGCGCTGCTGCTGGTGCAGTGGTTCTCGTTCGGGCTGCACGTGTTCCCGGCATTCGGTGGCGAGGGCCCGGCGTCGGTCGTCCTGCCGGCGATCACCCTGGCGCTGCCGACCGGTGCCACGATCGCCCAGCTGCTGTCGAAGTCCCTCGTCCAGACGCTCCGCGAGCCGTACGTGGACACCGCGTACGCCAAGGGTGCCGGGCGGTGGCGGGTACAGCTCCGGCACGCGCTCAAGAACGCTGCGCTGCCCGCACTCACCGTGACGGGACTCATCGTCGGGCAGCTGTTCTCCGGCACCGTCGTCACCGAGACGGTGTTCTCCCGCCCGGGCCTCGGCCGGGTCACCGCCACCGCCGTGCAGCAGCAGGACATCCCGGTCGTGCAGGGCATCGTGCTGCTCGCCGCCGCGGTCTTCGTCGTCGTGAACCTGGTCGTCGACCTCGTGTACCCGCTGCTCGACCCGCGCGTCGTCGTCGCCGGCAGCCGTCGGAAGCTCCGCGACCACGACGGAGCGACACCGGGAGCGACGCCCGGCACCACCCCGTCCGGCACCACCGAACCGAAGGCGGTCCCCGCATGACCGAGACCACGGAGCTCGCGATCGGCCGCCCCGTGTCGCTCACCACCGACCGCCTCCCCGGCGGCACCACGACGGCGCTCCGCGCGCTCGTCGCCCGTCCGACGCTCACCGTCGCCATCGTCTGGCTCGCCCTCGTCGTCCTCGCCGCGCTCCTGCCCGGAGCACTCACCCACCACGACCCGCTCGCCGCCGATCCGGCCGCCAAGCTCACCGCTCCCGACGCCGCGCACTGGTTCGGCACCGACCAGCTCGGCCGCGACCTGTACGCCCGCGTCGTGCACGGCACCGCGCTCACACTGCAGGCCGCGGTCCTCGCGATCGTCATCGGCCTGGTCGGCGGCTCGCTGGTCGGGCTCGTCGCCGGTTTCGTCGGCGGGGTCGTCGACGCCGTGCTCATGCGCGTCGCCGACGTCCTGCTCGCGATCCCGAGCCTGCTGCTCTCGCTGACGATCGTCACCGTGCTCGGCTTCGGTACCGTGAACGTCGCGGTGGCGGTCGGCGTCGCGAGCATCGCCACGATCGCCCGCATCATGCGTTCCGAGGTCGTCCGGGTCCGCACCGCGCCGTACGTCGAGGCCGCGAGCGCGAACGGCAACCGCTGGTGGCGCGTGCTGCTCGTGCACGTGCTGCCGAACGCGGCCGGTCCCGTCCTGGTGCTCGCCGCCCTCGAGTTCGGCACCGCGATCCTCGCCGTCTCCAGCCTGAGCTTCCTCGGCTACGGCGCGCAGCCTCCGCAGCCCGAGTGGGGTTCCCTCGTCGCCACCGGGCGCGACTACATCGCGTCCTCGTGGTGGCTCACGACCATCCCCGGCCTGGTGATCGCCGTCACGGTGCTCGCCGGCAACCGCGTCGCCCGCGCGCTCGACACCGAACGGAGGGCCGTCCGATGAGCCTGCTCAGCATCCAGGACCTGACCGTCACCTACGGCCGCGGGAGCAGCGCGCGCACCGCGCTCCACGGCGTGTCGCTCGAGGTCGGTCGCGGCGAGCGCGTCGCCATCGTCGGCGAGTCCGGTTCGGGCAAGTCGACGACGGCGCACGCGGTCCTCCGGCTCCTGCCCGCAGCGGCGGACCTGACGGGAGGCACGGTGCGGCTCTCCGGGGCGGCCGACGGAACCGGGGACCTCGACCTGGTCACCGCGACCGACCGCCAGGTGCGGTCCGTGCGCGGCGTCCGGATCGGCTTCGTGCCACAGGACCCGACGGTGTCGCTCAACCCCGTGACGCGGATCGGCACCCAGGTCGCCGAGGTGCTCCGGATCCACGGACTCGCCACCGACGCCGAGGCCCGGGAACGCGCCGTCGAGGAGCTCCGCCGTGCCGGCATCGACCGTCCCGAGCTCCGCGCGCGGCAGTACCCGCACGAGCTCTCCGGCGGGATGCGGCAGCGGGTGCTCATCGCGATCGCCCTGATCGGCGACCCCGAGCTGCTCGTGGCGGACGAACCGACGAGCGCGCTCGACGTCACGGTCCAGCGGACGATCCTCGACCACCTGGACTGGCTCGTCGCCGAACGGGGCACGAGCGTGCTGTTCATCACGCACGACCTCGGGGTCGCCGCCGACCGGGCCGACCGCATCGTCGTGATGTCCGAGGGGCGGATCGTCGAGCAGGGCACCCCGGCCGAGGTGCTCGGCGCGCCCCGTGAGCCGTACACGCGCGCACTGATCGCAGCGGCGCCCAGTCTCGACGACCTGACCGCGTCCGTGGGACTTGCCACGGGCCTCCCGTCCGACCGCCCCGACCCACTCGTCGTCGCGACCGGACTGCGGAAGTCCTTCGACCGCGTGACCGCCGTCGACGGGGTGGACGTGACCGTCCAGCGGGGCCGCACCCTGGCGCTGGTGGGGGAGTCCGGGTCGGGCAAGTCGACCACCGCGCGCCTCGTGCTCGGACTCGAACGCCCGGACGCCGGCAGCGTGCGGTTCGACGGCGCCGACGTGGGCGGAGCCCGCGGTGCCGCGCTGCGGGCGTACCGGCGGCAGGCGCAGATCGTGCAGCAGAACCCGTACGCGGCGCTGCACCCGCGGTTGTCGGTGGGGGCGGTGATCGCGGACCCGCTCGCGGCCTTCGGCATCGGCACGCGGCGGTCCCGTACGGCTCGGGCGGCGGAGCTGCTCGACCTCGTCGCGCTGCCGTCGTCCGTGCTCGGTCGTCGACCGGCGGAGCTGTCCGGCGGACAGCGGCAGCGTGTGGCGATCGCCCGCGCGCTCGCACTCGACCCGTCGTTCATCGTCCTCGACGAACCCGTCTCCGCCCTCGACGTGTCCGTCCAGGCGCAGATCCTCGACCTGCTCGCCGAGCTGCAGTCGACGCTCGGCGTCTCGTACCTGTTCATCTCGCACGACCTCGCCGTCGTCCGTCGCATCGCGCACGAGGTGTCCGTCCTGCGGGGCGGCCGCGTCGTGGAGCACGGCGACGTGGCGCAGGTGCTGCACGACCCGCAGCACGAGTACACGCGCGCACTGCTCGACGCGATCCCGGGACGATCCCGGCGCGTCCCCACCACCGAAGGAGTCTCATGACCACCCACCGCACCCCGTTCCGTCTGGTGGCCGCGATCGCGGCCGGCACCGCGGCGGCCCTGGTCATGGCGGGCTGCTCGTCGGGCGGTACCGCGTCGACCTCCTCCTCGTCGTCGAAGCCCGTCGACGGCGGCTCGCTCACGTACGCCATTGCGAACGACCCGATCACGCTCAACCCGACGGGTACCGGCGCGGGCAACGACACGCTCGCGATCACGCGGCAGCTCGTCGACTCGCTGCTCTGGCAGGACCCGTCCGACGGCTCGCTCAAGCCGTGGCTCGCGACGAAGTACTCGGCGAACGCCGACGCCACCGCGTTCACGTTCGACCTGCGCTCCGGTGTCACGTTCTCGGACGGCACCGCGTTCGACGCGACGGCCGTCAGGGACACCTTCGACGACATCGCCTCGGCCGGCGCATCGAGCACGGCCGCCGCGTACTTCTCCGGCTACGAGGGGACGAAGGTCGTCGACGACGACACGGTCGAGGTCGAATTCGGGGCGCCGAACGCCGCGTTCCCGAACGCCACGTCGTCGGTCGCCCTCGGCATCGTCGCCCCGAAGACCACCGAGACCCCGTTCGAGGACCGCGCCGACGGGAAGGCCGTGATCGGGACCGGACCGTTCACGCTGCAGTCGTACACGAAGAACACGTCCACGATCCTGACGAAGCGAAAGGACTACGACTGGGGTCCCGCAGCCCGCGGCGGCTCCGGGGCAGCGCACCTGTCGAAGGTCACGTTCCAGGTCGTGCCCGAGGCGAGCGTCCGCACCGGCAGCCTGCAGTCCGGGCAGCTCGACGCGATCAGCAGCGTGCAGCCGAGCGACGTCGACACCCTGCAGGCGCAGTACGACCTCGTCACCCGCGCCAACCCGGGCCAGGTGTTCGGGCTGACGTTCAACCAGAAGCGGCCGATCGTGTCGGACCTCGCAGTCCGGAAGGCGATCGCACAGGCCGTCGACCCGAAGGCGGTCCGCGACACCTCGCTGAACGAATTGTTCAAGGTCGCGGACTCGGTCCTCGGGTCGACGACGCCCGGGTACGCGGACACGTCGTCGGGTTCGTCCACGTCGTCGGGTTCGGCCACGTACGACCCGAAGGCCGCGGCGGCCGCCCTGGACGACGCCGGGTGGGAGAAGGACTCCGACGGCATCCGCTCGAAGAACGGCACGAAGCTGCAGCTCAAGCTCGTCTGGATCACGAACTTCGGACCGAACCAGACGTCCCTCGAGCTGATCCAGCAGGAGCTGAAGAAGGTCGGCGTCGGCGTCACGCTCGAGAGCGGGACCGTGCCGCAGTACCTCGCCAACCTGACGAGCGGCGACTGGGACCTGTCGTGGGACAACAGCTCGCGCGCCGACGGTGACGTCCTGCGTTCGAAGTTCTCCAGCTCGGGTGCCCAGTCGATCGGTGCGTCGGACAAGACGCTCGACGCGCTCTTCACGAAGGAGCTGTCGCAGTCGTCGGCGTCCGACCGGTCGGCCACCTTCGGGGAGATCCAGCAGCGCATCGCGTCCCAGGTCGACTTCGTCCCGGTGCACGAACTCACCAGCATCATCGCGCCGGCGACGGACGTGCACGGCATCGTCTTCGGGGCCGACACCCGGCTCGACCAGCTGACCGGCGCGTGGAAGGACGCCTCGTGAGCGCCGCTGGCTCCGTCCCGCTCTCGGTGCTCGACCTGGTACCGCTCACCGCCGGGTCGTCCGCAGCCACGGCGCTGCACCGCACCGTCGACCTCGCCGTCGCCGCGGAACGTGCCGGGTACGCCCGCTACTGGCTCGCCGAGCACCACCTCAACCCCGGTGTCGCGGGCAGCGCGCCGACCATCGTGATCGGAGCGGTCGCCGCGGCCACGTCGACGATCCGGGTCGGCAGTGCGGCGACGCTCGTCGGCAACGTCCGCGGGCTGCAGATCGCCGAGACCTTCGGCACCCTCGCGGCGCTGTACGGGCCGCGGATCGACCTCGGGCTCGGCCGCTCCGGGGCGCCGGCACCCGGCACCCCCAAGCCGCCGTCGCTCGCGCCCCGTTCGGACGAGGTCGTCGACGGACTGCTCGTGCCCGCACCGTTCGACTTCCACATCGCACCGGGCAGCCGGTTCGCCCTGCAGGGGGAGCTGCTCGGACGCGTCCCCGGTGACGTCGACCGGTTCGAGGGCGAACTGTCGCTCATCCGGGCGCTGTTCGCCGGCACCTGGTCGCGGGACGGCGCCGTGGTCGAGGCGCCGCCGGCAGCAGGAGCGTCGGTCGAACTGTGGATCCACGGGTCGACCGGCGGTGAGAGCGCCCGGGTCGCCGGAGCACTCGGACTGCCGTACGGCGCGAACTACCACACGTCGCCCGGCACGGTCCTGGCGTCGGTGCAGGCCTACCGCGACGCGTTCCGCCCGGGGGTGCTCGAGGCACCGCACGTCATCGTGTCGGCGGACGTCGTCGTCGGGCGCACCGAGGCCGAGGCCGCGGAGCTGTCGCTCGGGTACGCGGAGTGGGTGCACTCGATCCGCTCCGGCGTCGGGGCGATCGAGTACCCGACGCCGTCCGCGGCACGAGCTGCGCCGCTCGCTGCGGCAGAGGCGGCGTCGGTCGCCGATCGGCTCGCCACCCGGTTCGTCGGCGACGCTGCGGCCGTCGCGGACCGCCTCGAGGTCCTGCAGCGGGCGACCCGCGCGGACGAGCTCCTGGTGACGACGATCACGCACGACCACGACGCCCGGGTGCGTTCGTACGAGCTGCTCGCGGCGGAGTGGGCGGCGCGGGGTGCTGGTGCTGGTGCTGGTGCTGGTGCTGTGCGTGCCGGGGCTGGCGTGGGTGCCGGGGTGCGCTGACCGTACTGGTCCGCGTCGACCCGGAACGACGAGCTCGATGTCGCACGACATCGGGCTCGTCGTTCGTGCGCGCGTGCAACCGGCGGCGCGCGGAAGGAGCGACACCGTGGTCGTCGTGCGACGTCGACGATGTCGTTCGGGGTCGGTGCGCGTGCGGCCGGTGCGTGTGCATGTTCCGACGATCCACCTGTTGATCGTCAGGTGGATCGTCGTCTCTTGCGCATGCATCGAGTGCGTGTGCATGTTCCGACGATGCACGCGTCGATCCCCTCGTGGAATGTCGGACGATGCACGCGCAACGAGCGACATCGTGGTCGTCGTGCGACGTCGACGATGTCGTTCTGCATCGGCGCCGACCACCCGCGCGCGCACAGAACGACTCCCTCGACGTCGTGCGACATCGAGGGAGTCGTTCCGAGTCGTTCGGACCCGGCGAACCCGGCTCAGCTCGCGTCGAGCGGCAGCCCCTCGGGGTTGACCTCGGAGTGCTCCACGGCCTCGTTCGACAGGTTGTACGACTTGAGCCACTTCGCGTACGTGCCGTCGTCGATCAGCTCGTCGATGGCGTCCGCGATGGGCTCGGCGAGCCCGCTGTCCTTCTTCGTCGTCGCCGCGATCAGCCCCTGCAGGTCCCCGCCCGCGCCGGAGAACGTGCCGGCCGTCTTCGTGGGGTTCGCGCCGTCCGCGCTCAACGTGTTCTGGTAGGCGACCGTCGGGTTCGGCCCGAAGTAGGCGTCGATCTTGCCGGAGTCGAGCGCCAGCTTCACGGCGTTGCCGTCCGGGTAGTACTTGATCGTGATCGTCTTGCCCTGCTTCGCGAGGTCGGCCTTCCAGCCGAGCAGGATGAGCTCCTGGTTGGTGCCGGAACTGACGGCGACGGTCTTGCCGGCGAGCACGGACGGGTCGCCGTCGAACGTCAACGAGGAGTCCTCCGGTACCTGCAGCGCGAGGTTGTCCTGGCGGTACGAGGCGAAGTCGTACTTCTCCTTGCGCTGCTCGGTCACCGTGATGTTCGAGAACCCGGCGTCGTACTTGCCGCCGTCGATCCCGACGAACAGGTTGTCCCACGTGGCGTTCTGCACCTGGGCCTGGAGGCCGAGCTTCGCGGCGACGAGCCTGCCGAGGTCGGGCTCGGAGCCGGTCAGCGTCTTCTGGTCGTCGCCGGTGAACGCGAGCGGCGGGAACCCGGCCGGCAGCGCACCGATGCCGACGACGAGCTTGCCGGACTTCTTGATCGACGCGGGGAGTTCGTCGTGCAGCTTCTCGTCCGCGTCGACGGTGACCTTCGTCTCGGTGGCGGCACCGTTCGACGCGGCGCCGATCGTTACCGTGCCGTCGGACGCGCCGGAGCCAGCGCCGGAGCCAGAGCCGGAGCCGGCCGTCGCCGACGTGGCGCACCCGGCGAGGGCGACGACGACTCCGGTGGCGAGGACGAGGGCGCCGGCGCGGTTCCGCCAGCGTGCGGGGGTGGTGGGGGACATGGTTCTCCTGGGATCGGGTGGAAAGGGAAGAAGGAACGTCGAGGGGACGGCGTCAGCGGACGCGGGACAGGAAGTCCCGCGTGCGAGCGTGCTGCGGATCGTCGAGCACCTGGGCGGGGGAGCCTTGCTCGACGACGTGGCCGTGGTCGAGGAACACGACGTGGTCGGCGACCTCGCGGGCGAAGGCGATCTCGTGGGTGACGATGACGAGCGTGGTGCCCGTGTCCGCCAACTCCCGGATGACGCCGAGCACCTCGCCGACGAGCTCCGGGTCGAGCGCCGAGGTCGGTTCGTCGAGCAGGACGACCGACGGTTCGAGCGCCAGTGCCCGCGCGATGGCCACGCGCTGCTGCTGCCCGCCGGAGAGCTGCCGCGGCCGGGTGTCGCCACGGTCGCCGAGTCCGACGCGCTCGAGCAGGGCCGCCGCACGGGCGTGCGCCACGGCACGGGGGACCCCGGCGGCGATGGGGCCCTCGGCCACGTTCTCGAGCGCGGTCAGGTGCGGGAACAGGTTGAAGTGCTGGAACACGAACCCGATCCGTGATCGCTGCCGCAGGATCAGGCGCTCGGGCAGTTCCTTGTAGCGGGGGACCCCGTCGCGCCCGGTCCGGAGCCGGACGCCGATCGTCTCGCCGCCGACCGTGACGACGCCGCGGTCGAGCGGTTCGAGGTGGTTGATCGCGCGCAGCAGCGTGGACTTGCCGGACCCGGAGGGGCCGAGCACCACGGTGACGCTCCCGGACGGCAACGACAGGTCGACGCCGTCGACGACGACCGTGTCGCCGAACGCCTTGACGGCTCCGTGGATGCTGATCGCTGCGCTCATCAGATGGTCCTGTCGTCGATGGTGGAAGCGGGGCCGGACGCGACCCCGCGCGCAGCGGAGGCTGCCTGCCGGGGGCGATCCGGGCCTCCAGGCCGTCCCGGCCCACGTCCGGAACCGCGACGCACGGCGGCCCGCACCCGCTGGAACGGCGTGGGCGGCAACGCCCGGACCGAGCCGCGGGCGGTCCAGCGCTCGACGTAGTACTGCACGACCGACACCGCGCTGGTGAGCGCGAGGTACCAGAGCGTCGCGACCACGAGCAGCGGGATGATGTCGGTCGGGTAGGTGCTGGACAGGTTCTGCACCACCCCGAACAGGTCGAGCAGCGACACGTAGAACAGCAGCGACGACGCCTTGAGCAGCCCGACGACCTGGTTCACGAACGCCGGCACGATCGACCGCAGTGCCTGCGGCAGGATCACCCGCACGAACTGGCGACGTCGGGGGAGTCCGAGGGCCTGCGCGGCCTCGTGCTGGCCGTGGTCGACGGCGAGCACACCGGCGCGGACGATCTCGGAGGCGTAGGCGATCTCACTCAGGCTCAGGCCGATCACACCGATGGCCAGGTCGCCGAGGACGTTGGCCGTGGTGACCTCGACCTGCGGCCCGAACGGGATCCCGATGCCGATCGTCGGGTACAGCGACGCGAGGTTGTACAGGAAGACGAGGACGAGGATGAGCGGCACGGAGCGGAACAGCCAGACGTAGCCCCACGCCAACCCGGACAGCACCGGGTTGCGCGAGAGCCGGGCGATCGCGACGACGATGCCGCCGGTGAAGCTGATGACCGCACTGAGCGCCGTCGCGACGAGTGTGAGCTGCAGGCCGGTCAGGATCGCCGGGCTGAACAGCCACTTCCCGACGGCCGGCCAGCCCCACGACTCGTTCGTGAACAGTGTCTCCACGAAGTTCAAGAGCACGACCAGCACGACGGCCGCGGCGATCCAGCGCAGCGGGTGCCGCAGCGGGAGGACGGGTCGGTCGAGCGCGGCGCGTCCGGCAGCATCCACGGACGTGGCGGTCGTGGCGGTCGCGTCGGTCGCGTCGGTCGCGTCGGTCGCGTCGGTCGCGACGGTCGGCCGGGAGGCCCGTGGTGCGCCCGCCTCGCGCGTCGCGTCGTCGACGCCGGTCGCGTCGACCCCGTCGGTGCCGGCGACGGCGCTGGTCGCGTCGCGGGGCAGTCCCGTTCTGGTGTCGGTCATGTCGCGACCGTAGAAGGGTCGCGGTGCCTGGACAACGCACCGTGAAACACACCGCTACGGGGCGGAACGCTGCGTCACAGTCGCCGCGCGCATGACGTTCCGTGACGCCGGGTGCGCAGTACTGTTCTGCCACGACAGCGCACCGCGTGACCGCTCCAGCGCCCCCGGCGGACGGCAGCACGGCGAAGGGGCCGGCGTCGTACTTCCCGAGCATCGAGCAGACGTACGGTCGCCCGGTCCAGGAGTGGCTCGACCTGGTCGCCGAGCAGCTCGACGAGCACCCGCACATGCAGGTCGTCGCCTGGCTGAAGACCGAGCACGGGCTCGGCCACGGCCACGCGAACGCGCTCGTCGCGTACGCGAAGCAGGCCCTCGCGGGCTGAGTGCACCCCGGTTTTCCGCAGTGTCGGTGGCGGTGCCTAGCGTGTGGACGTGGCCGAACCCGTCGACGCGTGGTGGCGCCGCCGACAGTGGTCGCGCGGCGAGGCGGTGCCGTACGCCGTCGGGCAGTTCCGCGCCGACTGGGCGCCGTACCCGGTGCTCATCCGGCAGTACCACCCGGACTGGAACCACGGCGTCGTCCTGACCCAGGTCCCGCCGGCGGCCGAGGTCCTGCTGACGTGGGAGTGCGACGTCGGCCACGTCTTCGTCGCCACGCCGTCCGAACAGCGCTCCCGGCCGGGTCGTGAACGCCGACGCTCGGTGTGGTGCCCGGAGTGCGCGGTGCAGGCGCAACCCCAGCGCTGGCCGGTCCTGCCGTCCGACTGGCCGTCGCAGGTGCCGGTCCCGCAGCGGGTGGTCCGGGCCACCGGTCGCCAGACCCTGCCGGCCGCGCCCTCCCGCGGGACCCCGGCCGGTGCTGTCGCCTCGAGCCGCACCCGCGCACGTCGACCGGCGCCGGGCACGCCGCGACGTCCGAGTCAGCCGGTGCCCCGCACGATCTGCCCGAAGACCCCGCGGCTGCCCTCGGGCGAGTCCTTCACGAGCGTCTGCGCCCCGGCGACGGCGTCCGCGGTCGAGGCCGAGCTGCGCGCGGCGCTGTCCGACCGGTTCGCGCTCACCTACGACCACTCCGCGATCCGCCTCGACCGGCCGTTCTTCGACCACGTCGAGGTCTGGCCGGACATCATCCTGCCCGAGCTGCGCGTCGCGATCGAGTACGACTCGACCGGTCGCCACGGCCTCGAGCACGTCGGCCCGCGGCAGGACACCGACCGCAGGAAGGACCGCGCCGTCCGCGCCGTCGGCTGGGAGGTCGTGCGCATCCGCACCGGACGCCTGCCGGCGCTCGGGCCGTACGACCTGCAGGTGTCCGGCATCTCCGGCCGGACCGTCGACCGGCTCGCCGACACCCTGCGGGAGATCCGCGGCGACCTCTTCGTGGACGCGTACGCACGGTGAGCGATCGGGGGACAAGACCGGCCGACGGGGTACACCCCGCCTGGGTCCTCCGCGGAGCGACCGGTAGGCAAGAGGAGTGACCCCTGCGTTCTGCCTCCACGCGTTGGGGGCGAGCTCCGAGGAGTTCGCCCTGCTCCGCCGCGCCCTGATCCGCGACGACCTCGAACTCATCGGGATCGACCTGCCCGGCTTCGGCCGCAGCCCGGCGTCGTCCGGCACGACCGTCGAGGAGATGGCCGTGCTCGTCGAGCGCGCGATCGGCGCCAGTGGCGCGAGCGAGTGGGTACTGGTCGGTCACTCCATGGGGGGCAAGGTCGCCACGGTCGTCGCCGACCGCACGATGTCCGGCGCGAACGGCCTGTTCGGGTTGCGCGCCGTGGTGCTGCTCGCGGCCTCGCCGCTGGTGCCCGAACCGATGGACGACGACCGCCGCGCCGCGATGCTCTCCTGGGCGGCGGACGGCCCGATCAGCGCGGCGCACGCCGCCGAGTTCGTCGACGCGAACACCGCGTCCACCCTGGCGCCCGAGCGACACACGACGGCCGTGCAGGACGTCGAGCGCGCCGATCCCGGTGCGTGGACGGCGTGGCTCACACGCGGCAGCCGCGAGGACTGGTCCGACGCGGCCCCGAACCCCGTGCCGGCTCTCGTGCTCGCCGGTGCCGAGGACGGCGATCTGGACGCCGAGGCACAGCGGCGCCTGACGCTGCCGCACTGGCCCGACTCGGAGCTCCACGTCGTCGAGGGTGCTGCCCACCTGCTGCCGTGGGAGCAGCCCGAGGCGGTGGCGGACCGAATCCGCGACTTCTGGACCCGCCGGTTCACCGGGGCGCCCGTCGTGCCCGTCGAGCAGGCACGGGTGATCGCCTCGCCGCGGGTCAGCGCGCGCATGCGCTCCCTGTTGGCGGCCCGGGCGCTGCCCGACGACCCGACCGCCGAACCGCGAGCGCTCACTGCTCGGCAACTCGACACCCTCCGTGCGATCGCGCGCATCGTCGTGCCGCAGCCTGGCGACGGTCAGGTGGACCTCGCCCTGCGCGTCGACGACCAGCTCGCCGCGGGGCTCGGTGACGGATGGCGGGTCGACGGCATGCCCACCGACCTCGAGGCGTACCGGGCAGCGCTCGACGTGCTCGCCGGGCCGGCGGCGGACGGCGCGCTCGACAGAGCCCTGCAGGACGTGGCCGCCGGTCGGTACGGCGCCGACGGTGTGCTCGACGCCGTGATGGATGCAGCACAGCTGCGCGCTTGGTACGAGGACGCCAGCGTCGACCTCGTGAAGCACTGGCTCGCGCACCCCGCGACGATGGCGGCCATCGATTTCGACGGCTTCGCGAACGGGGGCGATGGCGTCCGCAAGCAGGGCTTCCAGTTGCTCGCCGCCGACCAGCGCGAGGCCTGGGAGCCACCGGCACCCGACCGTCGCGACGACACGCACGACGACACCACGACGACGGAAGCAGCACGATGAGACTCGACGGACAGCGCACCTACGGCACGGACGACGTCGTCGACGTGGTGGTCGTCGGCACCGGAGCCGGCGGAGCGCCCCTGCTGGCCTCCCTGGCCCGACGTGGCCTGCGGGTCGTCGCCCTCGAGGCCGGTCGCAACACCGAGCCGGGCGAGCACGTGCCCGACGAGGTCGCCGCCCCCGGGGACATCAACTGGATGGACGAGCGGCTGAGCGGCGGCGGCGCACCGACGGCGTTCGGCCCGAACAACAGCGGCACCGGAGTCGGTGGTTCGACGCTGCACTGGGGCGCGTTCACCCCGCGTCCGAGCACGCACGACCTGTCGCTGCGCTCCGCGTCCGGTGTCGGCGAGGACTGGCCGATCAGCCACGCCGAGCTCACCGGGTGGATCGAGCAGGTCGAACACGACGTCGGGGTCGCTGGCCCCGAGCACTACCCGTGGGACCCGTCGCGCCGCTACCGGATGCGTCCGCCGGCGCGCAACGCCTCGTCGGACATGATGATGCGCGGGGCGGCGGCCGCCGGCATCACCGCGACCGACGCCCCCGTCGGGCTGACCACCGAGGACCGCCACCAGGAGCACCACGGCCTGCGGCACGCCTGCGTCTCCTGCGGCTCGTGCCACCAGGGCTGCCGCAACGGCGCGAAGGTCTCGATGGACACCACCTACCTGCCCGCCGCGGTGGCGTTCGGCGCCGAGATCCGGCCGGACTCCTTCGTGCACGGTATCGAGCTCGATGCTTCCGGCGAGGTCAGCGCCGTGCTGTACACCCACGACGGCCGCGAACACCGGCAGCGCTGCCGGGCCCTCGTGCTCGCCGCCGGCGGCATCGAGACCCCGCGCCTGCTGCTGCACACCGGGCTCGCGAACAGCAACGGCCAGGTCGGTCGGAACTTCACCGCGCACGGCGCCACCCAGGTCTGGGCACGGTTCGACGAGTCGATGCGCTCCTACCGCGGCTACCCGTCGTCGATCATCACCGAGGACTTCGTCCGCCCCGCCGACGCGGACTTCGCCGGCGGGTACCTGATCCAGAGCCTCGGCGTGCAGCCGCAGACCTTCGCCAACACGCTCATCCGGGGCGGTGGCCTGCGCGGCGCGGAGCTCGTGCGGGCGCTGCAGGACTACCCGCACTCCGCGGGCGTCGGCATCAACGCCGAGTGCCTGCCGTACGACGACAACAGGCTGGTCCTCGCGGACGAGGTCGACGAGCACGGCGTGCCACGAGCCCGCGTCTCGTTCACCCCGGGCGCGAACGAGGACGCGATCCGCCGCCACGCCGTCCGCACCATGACGACCATCGTCGAGGCCGCCGGCGGCAAGGACGTCCGGGTCCTCGAGCGCACCGCACACACCATCGGCACGGCCCGCATGGGCGCGGACCGCGAGACCTCGGTCGTCGACCCGGACGGCCGCTCGTGGGACGTCCCGAACCTGTGGATCGCCGACAACTCGGTGTTCCCGAGCGCCGTCATCGCGAACCCGGCGCTGACGATCATGGCGCTGTCCCTGCGCACCGCCGACCGGATGCTCCGCGCGGCCTGACCGGCGTGGGCGGGCCGCCGACGTGGGCGGGCTGCCGACGTGGGCGGGCCGCAGGCGCGGACGCGCTCCGGCCCGCTCGGTCAGCCGCGCAGGGCGAGTGCCTCGCTCGTCCACCGGGCGTGCAGGTCCCACGGGTCGTCCACCCCGGCGGCGACGGCGTCGACGTGCGCGAGCAGCTCCGGTGTCGCCCGGAACCACTCGGTGCCGGGGTACCGGGTGGCCGCGAACCGCGCGTGCCGCCGACGTTCGAGTGACCGGTCGCCCCGCTCGAACGCCAGGAGGTCCTGGTGCGGGATCGCGGCCAGCCGCTGCCTCGGGTTCATCGTCGTGCCGATCTTCACCCGGTCGCCGAAGTCGTCGCGCATCCGCAGGTAGTACACGACGTCGACCCGCGGGGGAGCGAGGTCGCCATCGGGCACGTCGCCCCACCGCCACTCGCACCGTGCGCAGACGAACGCCGTCGGGAACCGCACCCCGACACGGGATCCGCACACTGAGCACGGGCCCGGCAGGGTGTCCTCGACGCCGACGTGCTCGGCCGCGAACTCGGTCACCAGCGTGACGTGCGTCGCGCACAGTGGCACGCCCGCGAGCGCGTCCGCAGCGGGACCCGCGCAACCCGGCACGCAGCACGACGAGGTGACCATGCCCGGAACGCTAGCCGGACCCACCGACGTGCCCCGAGCCTCCCGGCCACCCGCGCACCCGTGCCGGACCGGTGCGTACCTGCCAGAAACGGGCGTACCTGGTCGGTTGGAACGACCAGATACGCCCGTTTCCGCTTCCCACCGCAGCCGCTCTGGGAAGGACCGGGCGTACCTGCCGGAACCGGGCGTACCTACCGGGACCGGGGCGCGCCCGAGCCGGACCGGTGCGTACCTGCCGAAACCGGGCGTACCTGGTCGGTTGGAACGACCAGGTACGCCCGTTTCCGCTTCCCACCGCAACCGCTCTGGGACGAACCGTGCAGGCCGAGACCCGTCAGTCGGTGAAGATCACGCCGACCGGCTCGCGCTTCTCCTCTTGGAACTGGTCCTCACCACGGCCGAGCGCCCAGTAGGCCGACAGCGACATCTCGCGCTTCTCGAGCCCCCAGTCGTCCTGCAGCAGCCGACGGATCGCCTTCATCGCGGTCCGCTCGCCGTGTGCGAACACCTGGACCGGCCGGGAGGCACGGGGCAGCGCCCGGGCCGCGTCCAGCAGGAGCGTGCCCGGCTGGGCGCCGGTGGCGTCGCGGTGCAGCCACCGCAGGTCGACCCCGGCCGGGTGCGCGATCTCCTGCTCGTCGGCAGGGCCGGCGACCTCGACCAGGGCGACGCCCGTGGCCGTGTCGGACATCGACTCCAGCGCGGCGCCGATGGCCGGCAGGGCGCTGTCGTCGCCGAGCAGGACGTGGGTGACGTCGGGGTCGTCGACGGGCGCGTAGCCACCGCCGGGACCGGACAGCGCGAGCTTGTCGCCGGGCTGCGCCGCTGCGGCCCAGGGCCCGGCGAGCCCGTCGTCGCCGTGCACGACGAAGTCGACGGCGATCGTCTTCGCGGAGTGGTCGACAGCCCGCACCGTGTAGGTCCGGCGTGCCGGTCGGTCCTGCTTCGGCAGCGTCTCGCGCAGTTCCTCGAGGTCGTACGGGGGCTCGAGGCCGAGCGACGGCTTGGCGAGCAGGAGCTTGACGTACTTGTCGGTGGCGGCCAGCTTGTCCGGGTCGGCTGTGCCCACGAAGTCGTCGAAGGCCGGGCCACCGAGGTGGACGCGCACCATGTGGGGCGACAGTCGCTCGGTGCGAGCGACGACGAAGACGTGCTGGGGGCGTTTGGGCTTGGAGCTCATCGGTACGAGCGTCCTCTCTCCTGCTTGACGTTTGTCGAACTAAGGTTAGCCTTACCTCATGGACACGACCGTCATCCCGTTCTCCGAGCTGCTGCGCAAGCGCACGCGTCGCTCGCACGGTTCCTCGGCCGGGAACGGCTTCATGCACGACCTGCTCGGCGGGAAGTGCGACGTCGCCGACTACGCGGCGTTGCTCGGACAGTACTCGTTCGTCTACGACGCCCTCGAACGTGCGGCCGAGCGGATGGCGGACCACCCGGTGGCGGCGCCGTTCGTCACCTCGCAGCTGACCCGGATGCCGGCGATCCGCGCCGACCTCGAGTACCTGATCGGCCCGGACTGGTCCGAGCTGGTCTGCCCGCTCCCCGCCACGACGGCGTACGTGCGGCGGCTCAACGAGGTCGCGGCCGAGTGGCCGGGCGGCTTCGTCGCGCACCACTACACGCGGTACCTCGGTGATCTGTCCGGCGGGCAGATGATCGGGCGGATGCTCTCCGACCAGTTCGGCTTCGACACGAACGGCGTCCTGTTCTACATCTTCGACCAGGTCGCGGACCCGAGTGCCTTCAAGGACACCTACCGTGCGCAGCTCGACGCGGCGCCGTGGACGGCCGACGAGCAGGAGCGGGTCATCGCCGAGGTCGAACTGGCGTACTCGCTCAACAACGGCCTGCTCGAGGGGCTCGACGCCCGGCGTCGCCCGGTGACCGACGGGGCCGGCGACGTGGCGGTGACCGCGTGACCGAGCCGTTCGACGACGAGGCGCGCCGAGCGATCCTCCGACACATGAACGCCGACCACGCGGTCGACAACCTGGCGATCGTCCGCGCGAACGGGGCCGCGACCGCCGTGGCAGCGACGATGACCGAGATCGACGCGATCGCCGGTGTCTGGCTCGCCCGGCTCGACGACGGCGACGAGGAACAGGTCATCGTGCCCTGGACGTCGCCGCTGACCGACCGCCGCTCGGCGCGGGTGCAGATCGTCGAGGTCCACTCCGCCGCGCAGGCCCAGCTCGCCGAACCGAGCTGAACCGAGCCGAACGGCGCTGAACCGCGCTGAACCGCGCTGAACCGAGCCGATCCGCGCCGACCACAGACCCGCCGGGATCGCGGACCGCGTCGCAACTGCAGGGGTGCTCCCGCGACGCGTCGCGATCCCGGCGTCCCCCCTCCCTGCATGCCTGCGCTGAGCGCGCGTCCGCGTTCCGGGCGCCCTGCCCGCTGGTCCGTCCGGACGGTCGACGTCACGGGTGGCCGCGGGCCGATACGCTGCTCGGAGCCGGGACGGTGTTCCCGGACGACCCCGAAAGGACCCCATGACGGCGATCGACGGATCGGCGCGCCATGAGCGCGCTCGGGACGACGTCAGCGGCGCGGTCGACAGTGACCTGCGCGCCGACGTGCGCTACCTCGGCAACCTGCTCGGCCGGGTGCTGCGCGAGAACGGTGGCGACGAGCTGCTGCGTGACGTGGAGTCGCTGCGTGCGGCCGTGATCGACGCCTACGAGGGCGACCACGCCGAGGGTGCTGCCCGCGCGCAGACCCTCGTGTCCGCGATGTCGGCCGAGCGCGCCGAAGCGGTGGCGCAGGCCTTCACGACGTACTTCCACCTCACGAACCTGGCCGAGGAGCACCACCGCGTGCGGGTGCTTCGGCAGCGCGGCGACGACGGCGGCCTGGCCGGCGACTCGTTCCCGGCGACCTACGCGGAACTCGTGGCCGAGGTCGGCGAGGCCGAGGCGGCCGAGCGACTCCGGACGCTGCGGTTCCACCCGGTGCTGACCGCACACCCGACCGAGGCCCGCCGTCGTGCGGTCACCACGGGCGTGCGTCGCATCACGGACCTCATCGACGAGCGCGACCGCTCGAAGAACGCCACGGCACGTGCCGAGAACGAGCGACGGCTGCTCGAGGAGATCACGACGCTCCTGCGCACCTCGCCGCTCCGCACGACCCGCCCGACCCCGCTCGACGAGGTCCGGACCGCCATGAGCGTCTTCGACCAGACGCTGTTCGAGATCGTCCCGCAGGTGTACCGCCTGCTCGACGACCGGCTGCAGGGCGACGACGCCGGGCGCGCACCGGTGACGGCGCCCGCGTTCGTGCGGTTCGGCACCTGGATCGGTGGCGACCGCGACGGCAACCCGCACGTGACCGCCGACATCACGCGCCAGGCTGCGGAGATCGCGGCCGAGCACATCCTGATCGGGCTCACCCGTGCCACCACCCGCATCGGCAGCGCCCTGACCCTCGACGCGAGCGACACCCCGGCCGACGCCGGGCTCACCGCGCTCGTGGCGGCGCAGGAGTCACTCGACCCGGGCATCGCCGAGCGCATCGGCGTCCGCGCCCCGAACGAGACGCACCGTCGCGCGCTCCTGTTCACCGCCGCGCGCATCGACGCCACCCGCCAGGGCACGACGCCGCTCGCGTACGACGGCCCGGACGCCCTGCTCGCCGACCTCCGCACGATCCAGGCGTCGCTCGTCGCCGCCGGTGCGATCCGGCCGGCGAACGGTGAGCTGCAGAACCTCATCTGGCAGGTCGAGACCTTCGGGTTCCACCTGGCCGAGCTCGAGGTCCGGCAGCACTCGCAGGTGCACCGCACGGCCCTGGCGGAGATCCGGGCCGGCGGCGCGCTGAGCGAGACCACCGAAGAGGTCCTCGCGGTCTTCCGGACCATCGCCGACCTGCAGGACCGCTACGGGGTCCGTGCCGCCAGCCGGTACATCGTGTCCTTCACGCAGTCGGCGGCGGACCTGGCGAACGTGCACGAGCTCGCCGTCGCAGCACTCGGCTCGCCCGAGGCCGCGCCGGTGCTCGACGTCATCCCGCTGTTCGAGACCTTCGCCGACCTGCACGCCAGCGTCGACATCCTCGACGAGGCCGTCCGCACCGAGACGTTCCAGCGTCGCCTGGTCGCGACCGGCCGTCGGCTCGAGGTCATGCTCGGCTACTCGGACTCGTCGAAGGACGTCGGTCCGGTCTCCGCGAACCTGGCGCTCTACGACGCCCAGGCGCGCATCGCCGACTGGGCGCGGGACAACGACGTCGAGCTCACCCTCTTCCACGGCCGCGGCGGTTCGCTCGGCCGCGGCGGCGGGCCGGCCAACGAGGCCGTCCTCGCGCAGCCGCCGGGATCGATCGACGGTCGCCTGAAGCTCACCGAGCAGGGCGAGGTCATCTTCGCGCAGTACGGCGACCAGGACATCGCGGCCCGTCACCTCGAGCAGATGGCCTCGGCCACCCTGTTCGCGTCGTTGCCGTCCAACGAGGCGCGCACGGCCGCTGCGGCCACCCGGTTCGCCGACCTCGCGCAGCAGCTGGACGACGTCTCGCGCGTCGCGTTCTACGACCTGGTCAAGGCGGACGGGTTTGCTCCGTGGTTCGCACGGGTCACCCCGATGGAGGAGATCGGTCTGCTCCCGCTCGGCTCCCGCCCGGCCCGCCGCGGGCTGTCGGTCGAGTCGCTCGAGGACCTCCGGGCGATCCCGTGGGTGTTCTCGTGGACCCAGGCGCGGATCAACCTGGCCGGTTGGTACGGGCTCGGCTCCGCGCTCGAGGCGGTCGGTGACGTCGACGTCCTGCGTGCCGCCTACGCCGAGTGGCCGCTGTTCGGCGCGATGATCAAGAACGTCGAGATGTCGCTCGCGAAGACCGACGAGCACATCGCCCGCCGGTACCTCGAGCTCGCGGACCGCGACGACCTCGCCGCCAAGGTGCTCGACGAGATGACGCGGACCCGTGACTGGGTGCTCCGGATCTCGGGTGGCAGCGACGTGCTCGAGGACCGTCCGGTCCTGGCCCGGGCCGTGCGCCTGCGCAGCCCCTACGTCGACGCCCTGTCGCACCTGCAGCTCCGCGCGCTCCGGTCCATCCGGACGACGGGCAGCACCGACCCGACGGACGCCGACCACCGTCTGCTCCTGCTCACCGTGAACGGGATCGCCGCCGGCCTGCAGAACACCGGCTGACGCCGGCAGCCCCGCACCGCCGAGTGGTCACGAACCGTCGGCTCCGTTGTCGCCGCGCGACGGTTCGCGACCACTGGGCGGACGTGAGCGGCGCGCCGTGACCGCTCGCGGTGGCGGACGGGAGGCCCGTGGCGGCGCTGTCCCGGGCCTCCCGTCCGGCGCCGCGCACGTCCAGGGCTGCACCGCCGAGCGGTCACGCGACGTCGGCTGCCCGGTCGCCGCGCGACGGTTAGTGACCACTCGGCGGACGTGAGCTGCGCGCAGACCGCCGTCGAATCGATTCGGGTGCGCGTAGCGTGTCGGTCGTGACGACGGAGCGCACCCGGAAGCCGACCACGACCACCCTGCCGCCGATCGTGCCGCTGGCCCTGATCGTCGGGGTGTCGCCGTTCGCCACCGACATGTACATCCCTGCGCTGCCGCAGATCGCCCGCGACCTCGGCACGACCCCCGGTGCCGTGCAGCTGTCGCTCACGGCGTTCCTCGTCGCCTTCGCGGTCGGGCAGTTGCTCGTCGGACCCGTCAGCGACGGGGTCGGTCGGCGGCCGATGCTCGTCGTCGGCACCGCGGTGTTCGCGCTCGCCTCGGTCGGGTGCGCCCTCGCGCCGGACGTCGTCACGCTCGTCCTCGCCCGCATCGCCCAGGGGCTCGGCGGGGCGGCCGGAGCGGTCGCCGGCCGGGCGATGGTGTCGGACGTGGCGAGCGGGACGCGGATGGCGAAGGTCTTCGGCACGCTCGCCGCGATCAACGCCATCGGCCCCGTCGTGGCACCGCTGGCCGGAGGCGCCGTGCTGACGTTCGGCACGTGGCGGATCATGTTCGTCGTGCTCGCGGTGCTCGGCGCGCTGTTCTTCGCGATGGTGGTGCTGCGGTTCCGCGAGACCCTGCCGCCGGAGCGACGCGGGGGCGTGGGCTTCGCCGCGAACGGTCGACGCATCCGCGAACTGCTGGCGATCCCGCGGTTCCGGGCCTACGTGCTGAGCGGGGTGCTGTCCACCGTGGGGTTCTTCGCGTACATCGCGACCAGCTCGTTCGTGTTCCAGACCCAGTTCGGCTTCTCCGAGGGCATGTACACGCTGGTCTTCGCCACGAACGCCTCGATGATGATCGTCACCACGCTGGTGTTCGGCCGGGTCGTCGGACGGTTCTCCGAGGACTCCCTGCTCACCGTCGGACTGCTCGTCGGCACCGCGGGCGCGGCGGCGGTCCTCGTCTCGGCGCTGCTCGACCTCGGTCCGGTGCCGGTCTGGTGCGCCCTCGCGGTCGTCACGGGTGCGTGGGGCTTCGTGCTGCCCGCGGCGATGACCCGGACGCAGCACGTCGGGGCGGCGCACCCGGGGACGGCCGCGGCCCTGCAGGGCGGCCTGACGTTCGGGATCGGCGGCCTCGGGACACCGCTCGCCGGCGCGCTCGGCGGGACCGCGCTGGCGATGGGCGGGGTCATGGCAGCGCTCATGGCCGTAGCCGTCGTGGTGCAGGTCACCGCGACGCGTCGGGACCGCAGCGGGACCTGACGCGGCGGAGCCGGTAGGTTGCTGGTTGCAAGGCGCACCGATCAGAGGAGACCACCCGGCATGGACATCGTCGTACACGAAGCGCAGCCCGACACCGCGGTACTCGAGTGCAGCGGGCGCCTCAACATGGTGTCCGCCCCCGAGTTCCGCGAGGCGGTCGCGAAGGTCGTCGACAACGGACGTGCCCGCGTCGTGGTCGAGCTCTCCGGTGTCGAGTTCATGGACTCGTCCGGGCTCGGCGCGCTGGTCGGCAGCCTGAAGACCGCGCGGCAGGCGGGCGGCGACCTCCGCATCGCAGCGCCGTCCGAGCAGGTGCAGATGGTCCTGCAGCTCTCCAACATCGACAAGATCCTCCGCACGTACCCCGACGGGGACGCTGCGGTCACCGACTGGTGATGACCGCCTCGGCCGCCGAGCACACGCTCGCGTTGTCGTGCCCGCCGGACGACGTGTCCGCCGTGCACGAGTTCCTGGCGGGCGTGTGGCAGCACGAACCCTCGGTCTCCGTCGAGGACCGGATGGCCCTCGAGCTCGCGATCGTCGAACTCACCTCGAACGTGATCGAGCACGGGACACGCCCGGAGGGCGTCTCCTGCCGTCTGCGCCTCGAGATCGGAGCGGACCGGTTCGCCGCACTGCTCTCCGATGACGGCGTTGCCGCCACCGTGGACACCGAGTCGGCCGAGTTGCCCGACGGACTCGCCGAGAGCGGTCGCGGACTCGCCCTGGTCCGGATGGTCGTGGACGACCTGCGGTACGAGCGGGTCGCCGACGAGAACCGGTGGACGGTCCTGCGCGCCCGTCACTGACCGCCACCACGCGACCCGTCGCTTCGTCCGTCTCGCGCACTCCGTGGGCCACAATCCGCAAGGTGCCGCGGGGGATTCCCGGGGTTCCTGGCCGCCGTGTCACGATTCGCGCGATGACAGCCGAACCGGATCCCAGGATCAGCTTCGAGACGTCGGGGGCCGATCTCGACGCTGCCGTGCACATGTACGAGGACGCCTACGCCAGTGTGGGCTTCACCGCGACCCGCACGGAGCGTCCGTTCGCGTACCGTTTCCGCGTCGTCGGCGACGACGTGATGTCGTTCCGGTCGACCCGGTTCGACGCGCGGATGCAGGGTGAGCTGGACGTCCGCGACGAGTACGTCGTCATGTGGATCACGGACGGCGGCGGGCGCGTCGACATCGGCCGGCAAGAGGTCGCGTTCACGCCCGCCACCCCGATGATGTTCCCGACCGGCCGTCCCTTCGCCTTCGACCTGAAGGACGTCCGGCAGAGCCTGGTGCAGTTCGACCGCACCGCCCTGGAGCGCGTCGCGGCCGAGGTCCACGGTGCGCAGCCGGGCCCACTTGTCTTCGACCACACGGCGACGCCGCGCACGGCCGACCTGCGGGGCTGGAACGTGCAGGTCCAGCGTGCCGCGGCGGTCGTGCTCGGTCGGGCGTCGGTCAGTTCGCTCGCCCTGGCCGAGGTCGCACGGGACACCGCCCAGTCCCTGCTCCGGACCTTCCCGCACAAGCTGCTGGCCCCGGACGTCCCCCTGCCGCAGGGCGCCACGGGCCGTGTCCGCGAGGCCGTCGAGTACATGCACGCCTTCGCGCACACGCCGATCTCGACCACCGACGTCGCCGAGCACGTCGGGCTGAGCGTCCGCGGCCTGCAGCAGGCGTTCCAGCGGCAGGTCGGCACGGCCCCGAACGCGATGCTCCGCGGGATCCGTCTCGACCGGGTGCGCGAGGAGCTCCGCCGTGCGTCGACGGGCGACCTGACCGTGGCGAGCGTGGCGATGCGGTGGGGCTTCGCGCACCTCGGTCGGTTCTCGGCGGCGTACGCAGCGCGCTTCTCCGAGTACCCGCGCGACACCCTGCAGCGCTAGGTCCGTCCGGGGTTCGCTACGCTGCCCGGGTGAGCAGACCTCGACCGTGGGTGATCGTGCCCGGGATCTGGAACTCCGACGCGGAGCACTGGCAGTCCCAGTGGCAGCGGGAGCGCGGCGACGACGCCGTCCGCATCGCACCGGCGTCCTGGGGTGAGCCGGACCCGGGGGACTGGCGAGACGCCATTTCCCGCGCGGTCGCGTCGTGCGCCGAATCGCCGGTGCTCGTCGCGCACAGCCTGGGCGTGCTCGCCGTCGCCGACTGGCTCGCCGCCGCAGCCCCCGCCGCCGCAGACGCCGCAGACGCCGCCGCCGCAGACGCCGTAGACGCCGCGGGCGCCGCCGGTCCCGCCGTCGCCGGCGCCTTCCTCGTCGCGCCGCCGGACCCCTCGGCACCGGGCTTCCCCGCGGCCGCCTCCGGGTTCGCCGTGCCCCGCCCGATCCCGGCCGGCACCGCAGCGGCCCGCGTTCCGACCCGCCTGGTGGTGAGCGACGACGACCCGTACTGCACTGCCGACCGTGCTCTGGCGTTCGCGGAGACGATGGGGGCCGCGGTACTCCGGGTCGGCCCGCTCGGCCACGTCAACGTCGCCAGCGGTGTCGGCGCCTGGCCCGCCGGTCGGGAGCTCCTCGGCGCGTTCGAGCAGACGCTCTGACCCAACCCCCCGGGGCGACGGGCGACACGCCGTTCACGTTCGGGGCGATATGGCAGGGATTGCTGCGACACACCGCGGATGTCCCGAGTTTCGGCGCGCGCGATATTTATTCTTCGGACATGGAGACCCAGTCCGGTGCACGCACCCCCCTCGTCGACCCGTTCGGTCGCGAGGTCGAGGAGTGGCTCCGCGACGCCCCGGCGACGCGCACGCCGTACGTGGCGGACCTCGTGGTCCCGCCCGTCACCGGCCCTGTGCAGCGCCCCGGCGCCGTGGCCGACGCCACCGCTGTCCAGACGCCGGACGCCACCGCTGTCCAGACGCCGGACGCCAGCACCGCGGCTGCAGCAGTCGCAGCGCCCGAAGCCAGCACCGCGCCTGAAGCCAGCACCGCGCCCGCAGCTCCCGCGTTCCGCCGCGACCGCGCCCGGCACGCCGCCGTCTGCGCACCGTCGTTCCCCGAACCGCCGGAGCGCCTCGCCCTGCGCATCGAGGACCTCGCGATCCAGGTCTCGTCGTCCACCGGTCGCAGCACCATCGAGCGGATCGTCCTGCTCGAGGACGAGGTCCGTCGCCGCGACGAGGACCTCGCCCGCCTCGCCGCCTGGGAGGCCACCGTCGACGGCGCGGACGACCCGGAGGTCACCGCAGCCCGCGCCTTCGCCCAGACCGTCTTCGCGGACCTGCTCGAGGACGCCGCCGCCGAGTCGGACCGTCGCGACCGTGCAGCCGCCCGCCGTGCCGCGACCGCTCCGGTCGCCGTCGTGACCGGCGTCGCCCCCGCTCCCGCGGTGGCCGTGGTCCGCCCCGCACCGGCGGCAGCAGCCGCACCGGCAGCCGACGTCGTCACGGCGACCCCGGCCGTGGCGCTGGTCGCCCCGGAACGCGACGAGCCCGTGCGACCGGTGCTGGGCCTCCCGGCCGTGTCGCCGGTGTCCGCGAACACGCGACCCACGCCGCTCGTCCAGCCCGCCACCGGGCCGACGGTCATCGACCGTGCCGCGTTCGCGGCCGCTCTCACCGCTCACCAGGGCACGACCGCGAGCACGCCCGTCGTGTTGCCGAACGTGATCGCCGTGCCCGTCGTCGCGACGGCCGCACCGGCGAGAGTCGACACCGACACCGAAACCGGTACCGACGAGCCGGCCCGGCCCGGCTGGTGGTCGCGACTCGTCGCCGGCCTGCTCCGTGCGCTCGGTCGCCGCTGACCGGGAGGCCCGGATCACCCCGCGCGGACCGGCTGCCGGTGCCGACGCGGTCGCCTCGGTAGACTGACCGGATGCCGACGCTCCGCGAACTCCAGGCCGTGATCGAAGACCTGTGGCCCGCCGCAGGAGCCGAGTCGTGGGACGCCGTCGGGCTGGTCGCCGGGGACCCGGACGCCACCGTCGAGCACGTCCACCTGGCCGTCGACGCCGTCCCCGCGACCGCACGTGAAGCGGTCGAGCTCGGTGCCGGGCTCCTCCTCACGCACCACCCGTTGCTGCTGCGCGGCGTCACGACGATCGCCGAGTCGACGTACAAGGGCAGCGTCCTCGCGACCCTCGTGCGCGGTGGCAGCGCCCTGATCGCGGCCCACACCAACGCCGACGTCGTCACCACGGGGACCTCGGCCGTGCTCGCCGACCGGATCGGCCTGACCGACCAGCGACCGCTCGACGCCGGAGCCGACCCCGCGACGGGCATCGGCCGCGTCGGGGTCCTCGCCGAGGGCACGACCCTCGGCGCCCTGGCACGGAAGCTCGTCGACCTGCTGCCACCGACCGCGACCGGGGTCCGGGTGTCCGGCGACTTCGACCAGCCCGTCCGCACCGTGGCACTGTGCGCCGGCGCGGGGGACTCGTTGCTCGGCCACCCGGCCGTCCTCGCTGCCGACGTGTACATCACGAGCGACCTCCGCCACCACCCGGCGTCCGAGTTCCGCGAGCAGGCACTGCTCGGCGGCGGTCCCGCCCTCATCGACACCTCGCACTGGGCCACCGAGTGGCTCTGGCTCGACGTCGCGGCCGCGCAACTGCGCCAGGCCGCAGGCGTCCGGGTCACCGTGAGCGACCTCCGCACCGACCCGTGGGACTTCGCCGTCCTGCCGGCGGCCGAACCCACCACCCCCACTGAAGGAGTCTGACCATGAAGGCAGCACCCGAGGACCAGGTCATCCTCCTCGACGTCCAACGACTCGACAACGACGTCACCCGCATCGCGCACCGCATCACGTCGCTGCAGAAGGGCGACCAGCTCACCGGACTCGGCACCAAGGCCGCCGGACTGCGCAGCGAACTCGTCGCCGCGACCGGCCTGGTCGAGGACGCCGAACGCGAACTCGCCCGCCTCGAGTCCGACACCGCCACCGCGCAGGCCCGCGTCGAACGCGACACCACGATGCTGCAGAACGTGTCGAACTCGAAGGACGCGACCGGCCTGCAGAACGAGCTCGAGTCGCTGCAGCGCCGCATCGGTGGCCTCGAGACCGCCGAGCTCGAGGTCATGGAGAACCTCGACGGGCTCCGCGCCCGGGTCGGCGACATCGAGGCGCAGCTCGCCGACGTCGAAGCCGCCCGCTCCGGCTTGGTCGCCGAGCGTGACGCCGAGATCGCGCGGCTCTCGTCTGACCGTGCCTCTGCCGAGCAGGCCCGGGCCGACGTCGCCGCGAAGGTGCCGGCCGAGCTGCTCGCGCTCTACGACCGGCAGCGTGCTCGCTACGGCTTCGGGGCGTCGCTGCTGCAGGGTGGGGTGTCGACGGCGTCGGGCGTGGCGCTGAACAACTCGGACCTGCAGGACATCCGCCGGGCCGCGCCGGACGACGTGGTGCTGTGCCCGGACAGCGACGCGATCCTGGTGCGCACGGCCGAGTCCGGTCTGTAGGCGCTCGCACGCTGCCGACGGCAGGCGCGGTGCCAGCTGGCACCGCGCCCCCCGTCTGTCGCCTGGTGCGAGCTTGCACGCTCGGTGCGAGCTTGTTGCGGCGCACGGAGTGGTTAACCTCGCACGGGTTCGCGAACGTCGCACCGTGCCGGTCTGTCGGCGCAGGCGCGGGCTCGGGGTGTGGCGGTGCACGGTGCGGGGTCTCTCGCCTGGTGCGAGCTTGCACGCTCGGTGCGGCGTTGTTGCGGCGCACGGAGTGGTCAACCTCGCACGGGATCGCGAGCGCTGCAAGTGGGGCGAATGGGCCGGCCGTACGCCGGGTTCTGTCCCGCCGCTTGCACGGCGGTGACGGCCATCTCTCTCGGACCGACGTTGCCGTCGGCCTCCAGCGGTCTACCCGAGGACTCGGCGAGCAGCCTCAGCGTCCTCTGTCTGACCTTGCTCCGGGCGAGGTTTACCGAGCGGATCCGGTCACCCGGACCCCTGGTGGTCTCTTACACCACCGTTTCACCCTTACCGACGTTGCCGCCGGCGGTCTGCTTTCTGTGGCACTGTCTCGCGGATTGCTCCGGGTGGGTGTTACCCACCGCCCTGCTCTGTGGAGCCCGGACGTTCCTCGGCACTCCCGGGGGAGTGACGCGACCGTCTCACCGACCCATTCGCAGGTCCGAGTCTACCGGCCCCGCGTCCCTGCCCGCCCCCACCCGCGCCCGTGTCCGTTCCCGTGCCCCGAGGTTCCGAAATCTCGGCATGTCGGCGCGCACGAGGGGGCTCCGTCGAACCTCGGCGCACCGCAGACGGCGAGTCGTGGAACCTCGGCGCCAGCGGCCGGGCGCGTCGAACCGCACCGAACACCTCCCGCGCCGCACGGTGCAGGCCAGTGCAGGTCCGACCGTCCGACCGTCCGACCGCCGGGTCAGGCGCTCCGGGCAGCCAGGGTCGCGGCGCCGATGATGCCGGCGTTGTTGCGCAGCGTCGCGGGGATGATCTCCGCCTGCAGGTCGAGCAGCGGCAGGAACTCCTCGTACTGCTTCGACACGCCGCCACCGACGACGAAGAGCTCGGGGGAGAGCAGGGCCTCGAGCGTCGAGTAGTAGGTCTGCAGGCGCTTCGCCCAGTGCTTCCACGACAGGTCGTCGCGCTCCTTGGCAGCGAAGGACGCGCGCGACTCGGCGTCGTGCCCGTCGATCTCCAGGTGTCCGAGCTCCGAGTTCACGATGAGCACGCCGTCGTTGATGAGCGCGCTGCCGATCCCGGTGCCCAGCGTCGTGACGATCACCAGGCCGTCCTTGCCCTTCGCCGCGCCGAACTGCTGCTCGGCGAACCCGGCGGCGTCGGCGTCGTTGACGAAGTGGATCGCGCGGCCGAGCTCCTTCTCGAACAGCGCTTCGGCCTCGAAGCCGATCCACTTCTTCGAGACGTTCGCGGCCGACATGGTCTTGCCGTCCCGCACGATCGCGGGGAAGCACACGCCGACGGGGACGTCGGCCGCGGGTGCGAGTTCGTCGAGGATCGAGGCGACGACGGCGGTGATGTCGTGGGGCTTCCCGCCTTCCGGGGTGGCCTTCTTGATGCGGTCCGTGGTCAGTTCACCGGACGCGACGTCGACGATCGCGCCCTTGATGCCCGTACCACCGATGTCGACGCCGACTGCGAGGGAGGTCATGAGGTTGTCGTGCCTTTCGGTTGCCTGCCGGAGTGCCCGGTCAGGAAGGGGTGTCCGGTCAGGAGACGGTGAGGAGCTCCGCGCCGCGTTCGGTGACGACGAGGGTGTGCTCGAACTGTGCGGTCCACGACTTGTCGCGCGTCGAGACCGTCCAGTCGTCGGACCAGATGTCGGCCTCGATCCCGCCGAGGGTCAACATGGGCTCGATGGTGAACACCATGCCCTGCTCGATGACGTCGTCGTACTGCGGCGCGTCGTAGTGCGGGATGATCAGGCCGGAGTGGAAGGCACGACCGACGCCGTGGCCGGTGTAGTCGCGGACGACTCCGTAGCCGAAGCGCTTCGCGTACGCCTCGATGGCGCGGCCGATGACGTTCACCTGCCGGCCGGGGGCGACGGCCTTGATGCCGCGTCGGAGCGCCTCTTCGGTCCGCGTCACCAGGTCCGACACCTCCTGCGACGCCTGCCCGACGATGAACGTGCGGTTCGTGTCGCCGTGCATCCCGTCCTTGTAGGCGGTGATGTCGATGTTGACGAGGTCGCCCTCCTGCAGGACGGTGTCGTCCGGGATGCCGTGGCAGATGACCTCGTTGAGGCTCGAGCACAGTGACTTCGGGTACCCGCGGTACCCGAGCGTCGACGGGTAGGCGCCGTGTGCGACGACGAAATCGTGGCCGATGCGGTCGAGTTCGTCGGTGGTCACGCCGGGACGGATCGCCGCGCCGACGGCGTCGATGGCCTGGGACGCGATGCGGCCGGCGGTGCGGATGCGCTCGACCTCGTCGGGGGAGTACGTGTCACCGAGGCCGTGCTCGTGCGGTTCGACCTTGCCGACGTACTCCGGGCGTTCGATGTCCTTCGGGACGGTCCGGAGCGGGGAGACGCGGCCGGCGGTCAGGTGTCCGTGTTCGTCCCGGGGCATGCCGACCACTCTAGCCGCGGCGCGACGCGCCGAGCGCAACCGCCCCACGGTGCGGCCCGACGGGGTGGGCGTGACCGTCTGGAGGCCCGGCGCCGGTCCGCCGGGCCGGCACCGGGCCTCCAGGCCGTCACCTGGGTACGGTGGGCGACATGAGCGACGAACGCATCGAGTCCCAGTGGTGGTTCAACGACAAGACCGGCCAGGTCGAGCAGGGTCCGCAGTCCCCGCAGCGCGACCGCATCGGCCCGTTCGACACGCGCGAGGAAGCGCAGCACGCGCTCGACCGGATCGCGGCGAACAACGAGAAGTGGGACGCCGACGACCAGTGACGCACCGGTGACGGCACGGTGACGGACCACTGACGCGTCGCACGGCCCCGCGCACGCCGCGGGACCACTAGCCTGGGACGAGGCCCGCCCGCGGCCACCCGATACACGGAAAGGTCGTGCATGGACAAGCAGACGGACTTCGTGCTCCGCACCATCGAGGAGCGCGGCATCAAGTTCATCCGACTCTGGTTCACGGACGTCATCGGGACGCTGAAGTCGGTGGCGATCGCCCCGGCCGAGGTCGAGGGCGCCTTCGCCGAGGGCATCGGGTTCGACGGCTCCGCGATCGAGGGCCTGTCCCGCTCGTACGAGGCCGACGTGCTCGCGCACCCGGACCCCTCGACGTTCCAGATCCTGCCGTGGCGCGGCGAGGTCGACCCGACCGCGCGGATGTTCTGCGACATCACGACGCCGGACGGCCAGCCCGCCGTCGCCGACCCGCGCAACGTGCTGAAGCGCACGTTGGCCCGCGCGAGCGAGCGTGGCTTCACGTTCTACACGCACCCCGAGATCGAGTTCTACCTGCTCAAGAGCCGCGAGTGGAAGGACGGCGGGCCGCAGCCCGTCGACCAGGCCGGCTACTTCGACAACGTCCCCGGCGGCAGCGCGCACGACTTCCGTCGCCGTTCCGTCCGGATGCTCGAGGACCTCGGCATCTCGGTGGAGTTCAGCCACCACGAGGCCGGCCCGGGCCAGAACGAGATCGACCTCCGCTACGCCGATGCACTGACGATGGCGGACAACATCATGACCTTCCGCACGGTCGTGAAAGAGGTCGCGATCGAGCAGGGCGTCTACGCGACCTTCATGCCGAAGCCGATCTCCGGCCAGCCGGGTTCGGGCATGCACACGCACGTCTCGCTCTTCGAGGGCGACCAGAACGCGTTCTACGAGGCCGGCGGCGAGTACCAGCTGTCCCGGACCGCCAAGCACTTCATCGCCGGTGTGCTCAAGCACGCACCGGAGATCACCGCGGTCACGAACCAGTTCGTGAACTCGTACAAGCGCCTCTGGGGTGGCGACGAGGCCCCGTCCTTCGTGACGTGGGGCCACAACAACCGTTCGGCGCTCGTGCGCGTGCCGCTGTACAAGCCCAACAAGGGGCAGTCCTCGCGCATCGAGTACCGCGGCATCGACTCGGCGGCGAACCCGTACCTGGCGTACTCGCTGCTGCTCGCTGCGGGGCTCAAGGGCATCGAGGAAGAGTACGAGCTGCCGGCCGAGGCCGAGCACGACGTCTGGAGCCTCACCGACGCCGAGCGTCGTGCCCTCGGGTACAGCCAGCTGCCGTCGAGCCTCGACCACGCCCTCAGCCTGATGGAGGACTCCGAGCTCGTCGCCGAGACGCTGGGCGAGCACGTGTTCAACTTCGTGCTCCTCAACAAGCGCCAGGAGTGGAAGCGCTACCGCGACCAGGTCACGCCGTTCGAGCTCGACACAAACCTCGGCGCCCTCTGAGCGAGCGCACCACATGACCGGTCGGACGACGTCGTCGCGTTCCGAGTTGGCCCGCCTGGGCTTCGCCGAGCTGTCGGAGAGCCTGGAGCGGATCGCCGACCTGGAGGCGCGGTTCGGCTCCGTCGTGCCGCTGCCGGTGAGCGGCACCCCGGCGCTGTGGGGCATCACCGCGGATCCTGACGGCGCGCTGCGGCTGCTGGAACGGCTGCTCGAGCGTGCTCCGGACGAGCTCCGCCCCGTCCTGACGGACGAGGCGGCGACGGAGCGGCTGATCCGCCTGCTCGGCGCCTCGGTCGGACTCGGCGAGTTCCTGCACCGTCGTCCTGCCGAACTCGCACTGCTGCTCGAGCCCGTCGTCGCACCCTGGTCGCAGGAGCGGTACACGGCGTCCCTGCTCGAGGCGATCGACGGCGCCACCGGCGAGGACGCACGGATGTGCCTGCGGGTGCGGTACCGCAGGCACCTCGCGCAGATCGCCCTGTACGACGTGCTGCACTCGTCGCCGACCGAGGCGTTCCCGGCCGTCGCTGCCGGACTGGCCGACCTCGCCGGCGCAGCGCTCGACGCCGCGGTCGACGTCGCCCGGCGCGAGGTGCCGTTCCCGGCCGCCGACGTCGCCGCCACCCCGCTCGCGGTGATCGCGATGGGCAAGGCCGGCGCACGCGAGCTCAACTACGTCAGCGACGTCGACGTCATCTTCGTCACCGAGGCCACCGACGACATCGGCACCGACCGTGCCGTCCGCATCTCGACGCGGATCGCGATCGCCGCGACCCACGCGATCACCGACCTGGCCGCCGAACCCGGTCTGTGGGAGGTCGACGCGAACCTGCGACCGGAGGGCAAGGACGGCGCCCTCGTCCGCACGCTCGACTCGCACGTCGCGTACTACGAGCGCTGGGCGAAGTCGTGGGAGTTCCAGGCGCTCCTCAAGGCCCGGCCGATCGCCGGCTCGGCCGACCTCGGCGCGCGCTACGCCGAGGCCGTCGCACCGTTCGTCTGGAGCTCGTCGGCGCGCCCCGGGTTCGTCGAGTCGGTGCAGCGGATGCGCGAGCGCGTCACCGACCACATCCCCGACGGCGAGGTCGACCGGCAGCTCAAGCTCGGTCCGGGCGGCCTGCGCGACGTCGAGTTCACCGTGCAGCTCCTGCAGCTCGTGCACGGTCGTGACGACGAGTCCGTGCGCGTCCGTTCCACCCTTGAGGCGATGGACGCCCTGACCGCCGCCGGGTACGTCGGACGCGCCGAGGCCGCCCACTTCGGTCCGGACTACGCGCTGCTCCGGGTCCTCGAGCACCGCATCCAGCTCCGCCGACTGCAGCGGACGCACCTGATGCCGACCGACGAGGAAGAACTCCGCGTCCTCGCCCGGTCGAGCGGTCTGGCCACCTCGGCCGCAGCCCTCGAGACCCGGTGGCGCGCGGTCAAGCTCGAGGTCCGCGGCCTGCACGAGCGGCTGTTCTACCGTCCGCTGCTGTCCGCCGTCGCCACGACCGAGGGTGAGATCGTGCTGACCGACGACCAGGTCGTCGACCGGCTCGCAGGCGTCGGGTTCGTCGACCCGCCGGGTGCGCTGCGGCACATCCGGGCGCTCACCCAGGGCACCAGCCGACGTGCGGCGATCCAGCGCAACCTGCTGCCGGTGCTCCTGCGGTGGATGGCCGAGGGGCCGGCGCCGGACCGGGCACTGTTGGCGTTCCGACGGCTCAGCGACACCCTGGGGGAGTCCAGCTGGTTCCTCCGGATGCTCCGCGACTCGTCCGGGGCTGCGCACTCGCTGACCACCGTGCTGTCGGAATCGGCGTTCCTGTCCGGTCTCCTCGAACGGTTCCCGGAGGCCGTCGCCTGGCTCGACGAGCCCGAGTCGCTCCTGCGTGCACGCCCGATGGACTCCTTGCTCGCCGAGATGACCGCGACGACCGCGCGGCACGGCAACGACGTCGACGGTGCGGCCAGTCTGCTGCGCTCGGCGCGCCGCCGCGAGACCCTCCGCCTCGGCATGGCCGCGGTGCTCGGCCACCTCGACGTGGACGCCCTGGGTGCTGCACTCAGCGACGTGACCGAGGCGACGCTCGCCGGGGCCCTCGCGCTCGCCCGACGGGACGCCCCCGCGGACTTCGAGTTCGGGATCATCGCGATGGGCCGCTACGGCGGGCGTGAGCTCGGCTTCGGCTCCGACGCCGACGTGCTCTACGTGTACCGCGCGCCGGACCTGGCGACCGAGGTGGCCTCCCGGACGGCACAGACCATCGTGCGCGAGCTGAACCGGCTCACCGAGGACACCGTCCACCCGCTCGACCTCGACATCGACCTGCGCCCCGAGGGGAAGAACGGCCCGGTGGCGCGCACGCTCGAGTCCTACGGCGCCTACTACGCCCGGTGGTCGCTGACGTGGGAGGCGCAGGCGCTGCTCCGTGCCCGTGGCGCCGTGGGGGATGCCCAGCTGCTCCGGGACTTCGAGCACCTGGCCGACCGCACGCGCTACCCGGAGCGGATCGACGAGAACGAGGTGCGCGAGGTCCGCCGCATCAAGGCCCGCGTCGAGTCCGAGCGGCTGCCACGCGGGGCCGATCCGGCTCGTCACCTGAAGCTCGGGCGCGGATCGCTCAGCGACGTCGAGTGGTTCGTCCAGCTCCTGCAGCTGCAGCACGCCCTCGAGTTCCCCGCGCTCCGCACGACCTCGACGCTCGAGGCGCTCGACGGCGCCGTGGCCGCCGGGTTCGTCAGTGCCGACGACGGCGAGCGGCTCGGGGCTGCCTGGCGTTTCGCCTCGCGGACGCGCAGTGCGCTGGTGCTCTGGTCGGGGAAGACCACCGACGTCCTGCCCGTCGACCGAGTCCAGCTCGAGGGCGTCGCGCGGCTGATGGAGTACCCGCCCGGCTCGGCGAGCGAGCTCGAAGAGGACTACCTCGGCGTCACCCGACGTGCGCGGCAGGTGTTCGAGCGCGAGTTCTACGGCGCCTGACGCGGCACCGACACGCCCGGGCGTGCTCCCCGGACGCGAAGGTGACGAGTCGTCGCAGGTTAATTCCCCGTGTCGCGCACCGTCCCCCGTTCGTTTCGGACTGTACCCCGATCCGGACAGACGGGCCCGTCGTTACTTCGTCGTGACCACCACGCGCCGGGCCGCCGGCAGACGTGCCAGAGGGGGGCGCCGACTCGCCCGGCGACCATGTCTTGAACAGGGGTTTCCCGAGGTGGTGATCCGCGCCTCCCGGTAGCGATCGCCGCCCACCAGGGTGAGTGGCAGGGTGAACGCGGTCCGCAGGAGTGCTGTCAGCACGAGGGGGGACCACAGGTCCCGGTCGAGATGGGGACAAGTGTGTACCCCGTAACGCGCTCGAAACGCCCCCGGACGGGGGTCGCGTTGCGCTGGGGTTCAGGTTTCTGCGTCAATGGGGTCACCCGAACCGACCCTGATTCCCCAACGTCGCGGAATCTCCACCTCGAACGTTGAAGCAGGGATCAGTGTTCACCTTCATTCTGCAGATCAGGCAGATGGTCGAAGGCCACCCCGAGTTCTACCTGTTCGCCGTGTACTCCGCGGTGATCTGGTTGCTCTGGTTGGTCAAGGTCGTCATCTCCGCCCGCTACCGCCCGTTCACCGGCACCTTCGTCGGTACCACCAGCGTCGTCGTCCCCGTCGTGGACGAACCGCTCGACCTGTTCCGCGACGTCATCGGTCGCATGGTCGAGCAGCGACCCGGCGAGATCATCGTCGTCATCAACGGCGCCCGCAACGAGGCGCTCGAAGCCGTCTGCGACGAGTTCGCCCCGCTCGTCCGCTGGACGCACACGCCCATCCCGGGCAAGCGCAACGCCGTCAAGGTCGGTACCGAGATGTCCAACGGCGACATCACGGTGCTCGTCGACTCGGACACCGTCTGGACCCCCGGCGCGCTCGAGGAACTCCTCAAGCCGTTCGCCGACGAGTCCGTCGGCGGTGTCACGACCCGGCAGCGCATCCTCGAACCCGAGCGCAGCTGGATCACCCGCTGGGCCGACTGGCTCGAGAACTCGCGGGCGCTCTACTCGATGCCCGCGCAGAGCGTCCTCGGGCAGATCGGCTGCCTGCCCGGGCGCACGATCGCCTTCCGGCGGAGCATCCTGATGCGCGTCATGGACAAGTTCATGCACGAGAAGTTCATGGGTGTGTTCCTCGAGGTCTCCGACGACCGCACACTCACGAACCTCACGCTCAAGGAGGGGTACCGGACCGTCTACCAGTACACCTCGCTGGTCTACACGGACGCTCCGCTGCAGGTGAAGAAGCTGTTCAAGCAGCAGCTCCGCTGGGCCCGTGGCTCGCAGTACAACACGTTGCGCATGCTTCCGTGGATGCTCGGCCACGCCCCGGTGCTCGCGGCGTTCTTCATCACCGACATCATCCTGCCGTTCATGCTCTTCGGTGTGATCGCCGGCTGGATCTACCGGGCCTTCACCGGGCAGGGCGAGAACCTGTACCAGGGCATCCTGTCGCAGTACGGCTTCTCGACGGGCTTCGTCTACGTCGCCGCCCTGATGGTCGTCTCGTCGGTGCTCAGCATGGCCATCCGGCAGATGCGCCACCTGGCCGAGAAGCCGAGTGACTTCTTCCGCCTGCCGATGTTCATCATCGTGTCGACGTTCTTCCTCATGCCGATCCGGCTCATCGGCTTCTTCCGCCTGGCGCACGCGTCCGGCTGGGGGACCCGCGCCGGTGCCTACGCCGGCGGTCCGATGCAGGAGGACCCGTCCGACGCCGCGCAGCCGTCGTCCTTCGGCACCCAGACCCCGGTCAGCCCGATCGACGCCGCGGACCGTGCCCGGGCCGTCGACGGACGCGTGCCGCTCGGGAGCGACCAGGTGGCCGTGGACCGCGCGTTCGACGAGCTCTTCGGGGCCGACGCCACCACCAACTCCACCACGACCGTGCTCGCGACCCGGCGCGAGGCCGCTGCCGCAGCAGCAGTGCAGCCCGCAGCCCCACGGACCGCCCCCGTGAAGGCCCGCCGGTACAACCCGTACGCCGCGATCCCGTACTGCATCGGCATCGCGATCTTCGTCCTGGAGGCCTTCCTCATTGTCTGACATCATCCGCTCCTCCAGTACCTGGTGGGCGCAGTCGAGCAAGCACGCCCGCTGGACGGCCGTCGGCACGACCGCCATCGTCCTCGCCCTCGCCCTCATCACCTGGTCGGTCTGGGTCTCCCCGGCCGGCCCCGTCTCCACCGCCGTGCACCAGGCCCTCGGGGTCACCGCCCCGAAGGCCAAGAAGGTGTCCGCCGCCGAACTGCAGACGCAGCTCGACGCTGCCCAGGACCGCATCTGGGCGCTCGAGGGCAAGCTCGACTCCCGCACCGCCCAGGCCGGGTCGCGTGGCGACCAGATCACGGAGCTCAAGGCGCAGGTCGCGTCGCTCCAGTCCCAGCTCGGTTCCGCGAAGGGCTCGGGAGGCTCGTCCTCCGTCAACGCGTCGGGTTCCGGTGCGAACGGGGTCGGCACCTCGGGCTCCGGCTCGGGTTCCGGGACCGGCGGGTCCGCTGTCTCGGACAACGGGTCCGGGTCGGGTTCCGGCTCCGGTTCCGGCGGCAGCTCGGCCGGTGGGTCGGGTTCGAGTGGCGGCTCCGGCGGCTCGGGTGGTGGCTCCGGTGGGGTCACGAACCCGAACCCCGGCCCGTCGACCGACCCGGGCACCACGCCCGTGGCGGTCCCGACCAAGGCGGACATCCTCGGGCAGCAGTCCCGCTGGTACGGCCTGTACACGGCGCAGTCCCCGTTCAACTGGTCCGAGTACGACCAGGTCTCGCAAGAGGTGGGGAAGGCGACGAACATGGTCGGCTTCTTCCAGGGCTTCGACCAGGACTTCAACCAGAACGCGGTCCAGCGCTCGTGGGCGAACGGTCGACTGCCGATGATGACGTGGGAGTCGGTGCCCGCGAAGACGGGCAACGACGAGCCGTACGTCGAGGGCTACACCAACGAGGACGTCATCTCCGGCAAGTTCGACGCCTACCTGACGCAGTACGCCAAGTCCCTGGCGGCGAACGGCCAGCCGCTCGTCATCCGGTTCGACCACGAGATGAACGGCCAGTGGTACAACTGGTCCGAATCGGCGAAGCAGCAGAACGCCGCCGGCTCGTACACCGCGATGTGGCAGCACGTCTGGAACGTCTTCCAGGCCAACGGTGCGAACCAGTACGCCATCTGGGACTGGTCGCCGTCGCGCATCGACAAGCTCGGCAACGCGAAGTACCAGACGCTCGAGTACATGCAGAACTACTACCCGGGCGCCGAGTACGTCGACTGGGTCGGCATGAGCGGCTACTACCGTGACGCCACCGAGCAGCCGACCTTCGAGAACACCTTCGGTGCGACGCTCGCGCAGATCCGGCAGGTCGCGCCGGGCAAGGGCATCGTGCTCAACGAGATCGGGGCCACCGAGACTGGGGGCAGCGTCTCGAACCCCCAGAAGACCCAGTGGATCAACTCGCTCTTCGACGCCCTGGCCGACCCCGCCAACTCGGACATCATCGGCTTCGCGTACTTCAGCGAGACCGCGACCACGATCGTCGACGGCAAACGCACCACGAACGACTGGCGGCTCAACTCGCGAGCCGACTCCCTGGCGGCCTTCGCCGAGGGCATCAAGCGCAACGACATCGACTACGACCTGCAGGAGGTCACGCCATGACCGCGTCCAAGAAGTCGCCCGACCAGGCCGACACCCGTCCCGCACCCGTCATCAGCGTCATCGGCACCGGCTACCTCGGTGCCACCCACGCGGCCGCCATGGCCGAGATGGGCTTCGAGACCATCGGCGTGGACGTCGACCCGGCGAAGCTCGCCGCGTTGTCCGCTGGCGAGGTCCCGTTCTTCGAACCCGGCCTGCCGGAGCTCATCACGAAGCACGTCGCGAGCGGCAAGCTCCGGTTCACCGCCGACATCGCTTCGGCCGTCGCCGCCGCGGACGTCCACTTCGTCTGCGTCGGCACCCCGCAGAAGGCGGGCTCGCACGCCGCCAACCTGGCGTACGTCGAGAGCGCCACCCGCGGCGTCGCCGAGAACCTCACCCACCCGGGACTCATCGTCGGCAAGTCGACGGTCCCGGTCGGCACCGCGGCGCGACTGCGCGGCATCGTCCGCGAGTTCACGCCCTCGGGGATCGAGGCCGAGCTCATCTGGAACCCGGAGTTCCTCCGCGAGGGCAAGGCCGTCGAGGACACCCTGCACCCGGACCGCCTGGTCTGGGGCGGCGCGTCCGAGGCCGCGGACGCCGTCATCCGCGAGGTCTACGCCGCGCCGATCAGCGAGGGCACACCGGTCATCACCACCGACCTCGCCACCGCGGAGCTCGTCAAGGTGAGCGCCAACGCGTTCCTCGCCACGAAGATCTCGTTCATCAACGCGATCTCCGAGATGTGCGCGATCACCGGCGCCGACGTGTCGACGCTCGCCGACGCCCTCGGGCACGACGCCCGCATCGGCCGGAAGTTCCTGAACGCCGGCCTCGGGTTCGGCGGCGGGTGCCTGCCGAAGGACATCCGAGCGCTCATGTACCGCGCGAACGAGATCGGCGCGGGCCAGGTCGTCGGCCTCATGCAGCAGGTCGACGAGATCAACATGGGCCAGCGTCAGCGGGTCATCGACATGGCGATCGACTCGGCCGGGGGATCGGTGCTGAACCGTCGCGTGGCCGTGATCGGCGCTGCGTTCAAGCCCCTGACCGACGACGTGCGGGACTCCCCGGCGCTCAACGTGGCCGCTGCACTCCACCTGCGCGGCGCCCAGGTCACCCTCTGGGACCCCGAGGCGATGGAGCCGGCGAAGCGCTCGTTCCCGACGCTGAGCTACGCCGCGTCGATGGCGGACGCGATCGAGGGCGCCGACGTCGTCCTGGTGCTCACCGAGTGGGACGAGATCATCACCGCCGACCCGGTCGCCCTCGGTGACCTCGTCGGTCGCCGCGTCGTGATCGATGCGCGCAACTGCCTCCCGGTCCACGACTGGGTCAAAGCGGGGTGGACCGTCCGTTCCCTGGGGCGGCCCACGCCGGTCACGGGTGCACCCGTGAGCGTCGCAGCGGGGACGAACGACTCGTTGGCCACGGCTCGCTAGTCACCGTTCGCGAAGCGGGGTCCGTGCCGGGCGGCACGGGCCCCGTTCCCGTGTGCGCGGTGCCGGGTCGGATCGAGCACAGGTGGTCGAAACGGGCGTACCTGGTCGGAACTTTCGACCAGGTACGCCCGATTCGGCTTCCCAGTCCGGGTGCGATGGGAAGGAACGTGCGTCGCGACCAGCCGGGAGGCCCGGTGCCCGTCCGCCGGACCGGCACCGGGCCTCCAGGCGGTCGCGTCCGTACCCCCCCCCCGCCAAAGCGACACATTCCTGCGGATGGTTCGCGGCACACTGTCGCTGTCGCGACACACACGAAGGCCCCGCACCTGACGGTGCGGGGCCTTCGTGTGTCAGCGAGGATCAGACGCCGAAGTACAGCTCGTACTCGAACGGGTGCGGGCGCTGGGCCAGCGGGAGGATCTCGTTCTCGCGCTTGTAGTCGATCCAGGTCTGGATGAGGTCCTCGGTGAAGACGTTGCCCTTCGTGAGGAACTCGTGGTCCGCCTCGAGGAAGTCGAGCGCCTCGTCGAGGGAGCCGGGGACCTGCGGGATGCCCTTTGCTTCCTCGGGCGGGAGCTCGTAGAGGTCCTTGTCGACGGGCTCGTGCGGCTCGATGCGGTTCTGGATGCCGTCGAGGCCCGCCATCAGCTGCGCGGCGAAGGCGAGGTACGGGTTGCCCGAGGCGTCCGGCGCGCGGAACTCGATGCGCTTGGCCTTCGGGTTGGTGCCCGTGATCGGGATGCGGATCGCAGCCGAACGGTTACCGGCCGAGTAGACCAGGTTGACCGGAGCCTCGAAGCCCTTGACCAGGCGGTGGTACGAGTTGATCGACGGGTTGGTGAAGGCGAGCAGCGCCGGAGCGTGCTTCAGCAGACCGCCGATGTACCAACGGGCCAGGTCGGACAGGCCGCCGTAGCCGTTCTCGTCGTAGAAGAGCGGCTTGCCGTCCGACCAGAGCGACTGGTGGGTGTGCATGCCCGAGCCGTTGTCGCCGAAGAGCGGCTTCGGCATGAACGTGGCGACCTTGCCCCACTGGTCCGCCGTGTTCTTGACGATGTACTTGAACTTCAGGATGTCGTCCGCGGCGTGGACCATCGTGTCGAACTTGTAGTTGATCTCCTGCTGGCCGCCGGTGCCCACCTCGTGGTGCGAGCGCTCGAGCTCGAAGCCCGCGTCGATCAGCTTGAGGGTGATGTCGTCGCGCAGGTCGGCGGTCTTGTCGACCGGCGACACGGGGAAGTAGCCGCCCTTGTACGGGGTCTTGTTGGCGAGGTTGCCGCCCTCTTCGTCACGACCGGTGTTCCAGGCGCCCTCTTCGGAGTCGACCGCGTAGAACGACTCGTTCTGGGTGACGGAGTAGCGGACGTCGTCGAAGATGTAGAACTCGGCCTCGGGGGCGAAGAACGCGGTGTCCGCGATGCCCGTCGACGCGAGGTACTTCTCGGCCTTCTTCGCCACCTGGCGCGGGTCGCGGCCGTAGATCTCACCGTTCCGCGGGTTGTAGATGTCGAAGATCATGATGAGCGTGCGCTCGGCGCGGAACTGGTCCACGTAGGCGGTGGTCACATCAGGGATCAGCTGCATGTCGGACTCGTGGATCGACGCGAACCCGCGGATCGAGGAGCCGTCGAAGAGCTGGCCGACCGAGAAGAAGTCCTCGTCGACGGTCGAGGCGGGGATGTTGAAGTGCTGCTGCACACCCGGCAGGTCCGTGAATCGGATGTCGAGGAACTTGACGTCGGTGTCCTTGATGAAGGCCAGGACCTCGGAGGAATCGCTGAACATGGGGGCCGATCTCCAATGGGTTGGGTGATGTCGGAGGTACCGATCAAGGCACCTCCGACGAGGCTATTGACACGGGGTTTCCCGGACGTGACTGAATTGTTTCGGGCGTGTTACGGGCGGCAGGTCGCCTACGCTTGGGGGCATGGCCCGCAGCTCCTCCAGTCCGTCCGCGCCCTCCGAGCACCCCGACGGCTGGCCGGGCAAGGACCTCGGTCTGCCGGAGGAAGGACCCCGCAGCGTCGGGCGGATCGGACGGCGGATCGTCGCCCTGCTCATCGACGGTGCCCTCGCCGACCTCATCGCCTACGTGACCGGGGTCTGGTCGCCGGTGAACGGTTCCGGCGACATCGCGCACTCGTGGGTGCAGCTGGCGATCTTCGCCGCGCTCCAGGTGCTCTTCATCTGCCTGCTGTCCGGGTCGTTCGGGCACATCTGCGTCGGGCTGCGCGTCGTGCCGATGCGCGGGGGCTACGTGGGGGTGTGGCGTCCGGTCGTCCGGACCGTCCTGCTCTGCCTGGTGGTGCCGGCGCTCATCATCGACCGGGACAGCCGCGGCGCGCACGACCGCATCGCCGGCACGGTGCTCGTCCGCCGCTGACCGGCGCCCCGCGCCACCGGTCGCACGCACGGTGCGAGGTTGATCACTCCGTGCGTCGTTCCGTCCTCGCACCGAGTGAACAACCTCGCACCACCCGCCGCCACCAGCGACCGCAACGCACGCACGCAGAACGCCCCCGACCTGGCACGGTCGGGGGCGTTCTGCGTGGTGGTTCGTGGACGGGTCAGCGCGGCCGTCCGGCACGGGCACGCATCGGGTCCATGCCCTTCGGGATCGCCGCGGCGGGGCTCTGCGTGAGCGAGTCGAGGCGGTTCGCGACGGCCAGGACCTCGTTGCGGTTGAGCGACTTCTTGAACTTGTTCATGGCACGGGGGAGCTTGTGCAGCGTGAGGGTGTCGTCGCCGTCACCGACGCTGACCACGTGGACCGCGACGTTCGGGACGATGCGCTGCACTTTGCGACGCTCTTCGTCGACCTGACGCTTCAGGTTGCCGCGCTGGCCCTCGGTGATCAGGACGACGCCGGGACGCCCCACCGCGCGGTAGACCGCGGACTGCGAGCGACCGTGCACGGCGACGGGCATCTCGCTGGAGCGCCACTGCCGACGCAGCGAGTTGGAGAGCACCGCACCGACGGCGCCGGGCTGGCCCTCGATCTGCGAGTACGCCGCCCGCTCGGCCAGCCGGCCGAGGACGATGAGGAAGAGCAGCACGCCCATCAGGACACCGGCGACGATCCACAGGATCATCGCGAGCCAGTTCTGGCCCGGGAGCACCAGCGCCAGCACGATGCCGAGGACGACGGGGCCGACGAATGCGAGGGCGAACCACCAGACGGACGACGGGTCGGCCCGTCGGGTCATCTGGAAGACCTGGAACATCTGCTTGAGACGCCCCGGCTCCTTCGCCTTCGTGTCTGTGGAAGTGCTGCGTGCCATGCTGACAGGATACGGCCTCCGCGGTCCGGGGGAGACCGCAGTCGGTCCGGCTGTGCGCGAACACGCGTTGTCCACAGACCGGGCAGGACGGACAGGAGGCCCGGCTCGCCTCCGTCACGCTCGTCACCATGGACACGAGCACCGACCAGAGCATCGACGACGCCCGCAGCGACTGTTGGGTCGCGCCGGCCGACGACGCTGCCGTGGCGGCCTGGATCGCGGACCGGTGCGCCACCGGACACCGGCATCTGGTGCCCGTCGAGGCGGTGGGCAGGACCGGGGCCGGCGGACTCGTGACCCTGCTCGACCGCCCACGCGGCACGCCGCTCCCGGTGGCACTGGACCGCCTCGGCACGCCGACGACCGGGGTCGCGGTCACCCTCTGCGTCCCGCTGCTCGAGCTCCTCGTCGCGGCCGTGGACGGCGCGGTGCGGCTCGGCGTCGCCGGGATCGACGACGTCCTGGTGGACGACGCGGGCGCCGTGGTGCTGTGCGATCGCCCGGCTGGAGCCGTCCGCGACGGCACGGAGCTGCCCGGTGACGATGCTGCACGGGTCCTCGTACTCGCTGCCCGGGTCGTCTGGGACCGTGTCGACCCGCGCGATCCGAGTCGCGACGAGGTGGACGCTGCGCTCCTCGCGGCGCTCGACGGCGACCGCAGCACCGTGTGCGCGGCGCTCGACGCGGTCCGGGGTGCGGCGCCTCCGCGGCCGTTCCGATGGGCCCCACCGCCAGCCGACCTGGTGTTCGTCGAGGCGGACCCGCCGCTCGACACGACGGGCCCGGCGGCTCGACTGCGCGAGGTCGTCGAGCGCGGCATCCCGCTCGGTGCTGGTCGGCGGTTGCCGCTCCGCCGCGCCGTGGTCGGTGTCGTCGTCGCGATCGGTACGGTCGTCGCCGCGGTGTCCGTGCTCGGTGCCGGAACGGACACCGGGACCGGTGCGGGTGGTGGCTGACGCGCCCGGACACCCCGGACGCCCCCGGACGCCGACGAACCGGAGCGGGAACGGGAACGGCCCCGGCTCCCCACGAGGGGGAACCGGGGCCGTCGGCCGTGGTGCTGGGGTGCTGGGGTCAGTACCCGAGGTTGGGGGCGAAGTTGCCCGCTTCCAGGCGGTTCTTGACCGCGACCAGGTAGCGCGAGGCGTCCGCACCGTCGATGATCCGGTGGTCGTACGACAGCGCGAGGTACACGAACGAACGGATCGCGATCGCTTCCTGGCCGTCGACCTTCACGACCGCGGGACGCTTCGTGACGATGCCGGTGCCGAGGATCGCCGACTGCGGCAGGAACACCACGGGGGTGTCGAACAACGCGCCACGCGAACCGGTGTTCGTCAGCGTGAACGTCCCGCCGGCGAGCTCGTCGGGCTTGAGCTGGTTGTTCCGGGTGCGCTCCGCCAGGTCCGCGATGGACTTCGAGAACTGCGCCAGGTCGAGCGAGGCTGCGTCCTTGATGACCGGGGTCAGCAGGCCGCGCTCGGTGTCCACCGCGATGGAGACGTTCTCGGACTCCGGGTAGACGATCTCGTCGCCCTCCACGGACGAGTTGATCTTCGGGTGGGCCTTGAGCGCCTCGGACGCCGCCAATGCGAAGAACGGCATGAACGAGAGCTTCGAACCGGTCTTCTCGAGGAACTCCGCCTTGTGGGCGTCGCGGAACTGCGCCACCTTCGTGACGTCCACCTCGACGACGCTCGTGAGCTGTGCGGTCGAGGTCATCGACTGCACGGCGCGCTCGGCCACGACCTTGCGCAGGCGGGTCATCTTCTCGCGGGTGCCGCGCAGCGGCGAGACCTCGGCGACGAACGGACCGGACGCGGCGGCGGGTGCAGCTGCACCACCGGCGGCCGGGGCCTTCGCGACGGCCGCGAGCACGTCCTCCTTGCGGATGCGCCCGCCGACACCGGAACCGGTGACGGTGGACAGGTCGACGCCCTGCTCGTTCGCGAGCTTGCGGACGAGCGGCGTGACGTAGCCGGAAGCTGCGCCGTCCTGCGTCGGGTTCGGCACGGCGGCGGCGGTGGTCGCGCTCGGCGCGGCCGGTGCGGGTGCAGCAGCTGCCGGCGCCGGGACGGCGGCCGGGGGTGCTGCGGCGGGCGGCGGGACCGGAGCGGCCTGCGGGACCGGAGCGGCTGCGGGCGGTGCGGACGGGGCCTGCGGGGCCGCGGGCTGCGTCTGTCCGGCGGGGGCCGGCTCGGGCTCGGTGGGCTCCGGAGCGGGGGTCTCGGACTCCTGCTCGGTGCTCGGCTCGGCCTCGGGGGCCTCTGCCTCGGCAGCGGCTTCGTTCGAGGACTCGTCGGACGAACCGGAGTCGGAGGAACCGGAGTCGGACGAGCCGTCGCCGATCTTCACCAGCGCGGTGCCGACCTCGACGGTCTCGTCCTCCTGCACGAGGATCTCCTCGATGACGCCGGCGACGGGCGACGGGATCTCGGTGTCGACCTTGTCGGTCGAGACCTCGAGCAGCGGCTCGTCGACCTCGACCCGGTCACCGACGTTCTTCAGCCATCGGGTCACCGTGCCCTCGGTGACGCTCTCGCCGAGCGCCGGGAGGCTGACGGATTCGCTCATCGGGTGGACTCCTCTTCGCGGGGGGTTGCAGTTGTTGTGGATGTCATTGTCACAGGGCGCGGACTCGTGCGGGTCACAGCGCGTGCAGCGGCTTGCCCGCGAGGTGCATGAACGCCTCGCCCAGGGCCTCGTTCTGCGTCGGGTGCGCGTGCACGAGCGGAGCGATGTCCTCCGGGTACGCCTCCCAGTTCACGGCGAGCTGGGCTTCACCGATGAGCTCGCCGACGCGGGCGCCGATCATGCTCACGCCGACGACGGGGCCGTCGACGACGCGGACGACCTTGACCGAACCGGACGTGCCGATGATGTGGCTCTTGCCGTTGCCGGCCAGGTTGTACTCGTACGAGTCCACCTTGTCGGCGCCGTACTCGGCCTCGGCCTTGGCCTGCGACAGGCCGACGGAGGCGACCTCGGGGTCGGAGTACGTGATCTTCGGGATGTTCTTGTCCTCGATGATCACCGGGTTCAGGCCGGCGATCTCCTCGGCGACGAAGATGCCCTGCTGGAAGCCGCGGTGTGCGAGCTGCAGGCCGGGGACGATGTCGCCGACCGCGTAGACGTTCGGCAGGTTGGTGGCGAGGCGTTCGTTCGTGGTGACGAAGCCGCGGTCCATGGCGACGCCGACCTCGTCGAAGCCGACGTTCTGCGTGACCGGGCCACGACCGACGGCGACCAGCAGGACGTCGCCGTCGAAGGTCTTGCCGTCCTCGAGCGTCACGACGACGCCGTTCTCGTGCTGCTCGACGCCCTGGAACCGGACACCGAGCGAGAACTCGATGCCGCGCTTGCGGAAGGCGCGCTCGAGCTGCTTCGACATCGACTCGTCTTCAGCGGGGACGAGGTGGGGGAGCGCCTCGACGATCGTGACCTCGGCGCCGAAGGACTTCCAGACGCTGGCGAACTCGACGCCGATGACGCCGCCGCCCAGGATGACGACCTTGTTCGGCACGTAGTCCATGCGCAGTGCGGTCTCGGAGGTGATGACGCGGCCGCCGATCTCGAGCCCGGGCAGGGACTTCGAGTAGGAGCCGGTCGCGAGCACGACGTTCTTGCCGACGATGTTCTGGTCGCCGACCTGCACGGTGTTCTGCGAGGTCAGTCGACCCCAGCCCTCGACGACGGTGATGCCGCGGGCCTTGATGAGGCCCTGCAGGCCCTTGTACTTCGAGGTGATGACGCCCTGCTGGTACTCGATGACCTTCGGGACCTCGACACCGGCGAACTCCGCGATCACGCCGTACTTCTCGGCGTCACGCGTCGCGTCGGCGACCTCGGCCGCGTGCAGCAGCGCCTTGGTGGGGATGCAGCCACGGTGCAGGCACGTCCCTCCGAGCTTGTCGCCCTCGATGAGCGCGACGCTCATGCCGAGTTCGGCGGCCCGGAGCGCAGCGGCGTAGCCACCGCTCCCGCCACCGAGGACCACGACGTCGTAAGTCTGTTCCGTCACCTGGTGCAACTCCCTCGTGCGTGTCGGGCCGATCGGGCCCTACGTGGACACCGCGGGGGCGGCGTCCGACGGTCGGACCGCGTGGTTCCGGTCCCGTCCCGTGCAGTACCGGTGGGAGGCGCGTCGATGCCCCGTCCCACCGGTACCAAACCTACTACTCGGACTGGAGGTCTTCTGCGAGCGCGATGAGCGTCCGGACCATCACACCCGTCGCGCCCTTGCCGAGCCACCCGTAGCCGCCGCCCTTGTGCTCGGACGGGCCGGCGATGTCGAGGTGCGCCCACGGGATGTCCTCGCCGACGAAGCGCTCCAGGAACTTGCCAGCGAGCAGCATGCCGCCGGCCGGGTTGCCGACCGTGGCGTTGACCATGTCGGCGACGTCGCTGGCGAGCCGGGCGTCGAGTTCCTCGGGCAGGGGCATCGGCCAGATCGGCTCCGACACACCCTCGGCCACGGCACGGAGCTTCGCGACGAGGTCGTCGCTGCCCATCAGGCCGGTGGTGCGGTCGCCGAGCGCGACGACCTGCGCGCCGGTCAGGGTGGCGACGTCGACGATCGCGTCGGGCGTCTCGAGCGAGGCGGCGGCCATGCCGTCGCCGAGCACCAGGCGGCCCTCGGCGTCGGTGTTCGTGACCTCGACGGTCTTGCCGTTCTTGAGGGTGAGGACGTCACCCGGGCGGGTCGCCGTGCCCGACGGCATGTTCTCGGCGAGTGCGAGCCAGGCGGTGACGCGCACGTCGAGGCCCAGGCGTGCGGCGGCGACGGTCGCGGCGAGCACCGTGGCGGCGCCGGTCATGTCGGTCTTCATGCCGAGCATCGACGCCGCCGGCTTGAGCGAGAGCCCGCCCGAGTCGAACGTGATGCCCTTGCCGACGAGGGCGAGGTGCTTCGTGGCGGACTCCGGTGCGTAGCGGACGACGACCAGGCGCGGGGGACGCGCCGAACCGCGGCCGACGCCGAGGATGCCGCCGAAGCCCTGCTCCTCGAGCGCCTGCTCGTCGAGGACCTCGACGGTGAGCGGGAGGTCCGAGGCGAGCCCGGTCGCCACGTCGGCGACGTCCTGTGGTCCCAGGTCGCCGGCGGCGGTGTTCACGAGGTCGCGGACCAGCGAGGCGGCGTCGGCCACGATCGCCGGACGGACGGCGGCGTCCGTCGCGGCGGACGGCGCGAGGACCGTCACGCGCTGGTCGCCACGCGTCGGCCCGGTCGTGCCGGCCCCCTTGTGCCGCGTGAAGGCGTAGGCGCCGAGTGCAGCACCTTCGAGTGCGGCCTCGACGAGTGCGTCGGTGTCGGTCGGCAGCGCGAGGGCGATCGACGCGGCGTGCGGCAGCTGGCGGACGGCGCTGCCGGCGGCCGAGCGGTACGCGGCGGCGTCGGTCCCGGTGCCGAGCCCGATGAGCGCGATGCTCGCGGCGTCGACGCCGACGGCCGGGATGCGCACGAGCTGGTCCTTGGCGCCCGTCGCGCCGATCGCCGCGAGGTCGAGGTCGTCGAGCGCCGAGAACGGCGTCGTGGCCGGCTGGGCGATCGTCGCGGGGGCACCGTCGGCACCGGGTCGGACGCCGACCACGAGGACGTCGGCGGAGATCGAGGAGGGGGCGGAGGAGTCGGTGGAGAGCGTCGGTCGGACCATGCTCCAACCCTATCCACGCACTGTTCGCTGTCGGCGTGGTCGTCCCGCGCGGGGGTGTCGGTGGCCCCGCCTAGCATGGGGACGGTGAACCACCCCGAGGAGCTCTACACGTTCGACGAGGCCGCCCCGACCGTGCCGGCCGGGCTGCACCTGGTCGCCGGGCTCACCGGCTTCGCGGACGCCGGTTCGGCCGTTGCCCAGGTCACGACGTCGGTGCTCGAGGACCTCGACACCCAGCTCGTCGCCGAGTTCGACCCCGACGTGCTGCTCGACTGGCGTGCACGCCGGCCCGTCATCACCTTCGAGCACGACCACATCGCCGCCGTCGAGCCGCCCCGGCTGGCGCTGCACCTCGTGCGCGACGAGATCGGCCAGCCGTTCCTGTTCCTGTCCGGGTACGAGCCGGACTTCCAGTGGAACCGGTTCGTGGACGCCGTCACCGGCCTCGCCGCCCAGCTCCAGGTCGCGGACACCACCTGGGTGCAGTCGATCCCGATGCCGGTCCCGCACACCCGCCCGATCAGCCTGACCGTCTCCGGTACCCGCGCCGACCTCGTCGAGCAGATGAGCGTCTGGAAGCCCGAGACCCAGGCGCCCGCGAACGTCCTGCACCTCGTCGAGCACCGGCTCGCATCCACCGGCGAGCAGGTCACCGGGCTCGTCCTGCTCGTCCCGCACTACCTGTCGGACACTGAGTTCCCGGACGCGGCCGTCGCCGCCCTGTCCGGCATCGCTGCGGCTACCGGCCTCATCTTCCCGACGGACGCCCTGCGCGAGGCGGGTCGCGAGTTCCTCACCCGGGTCGAGGAGCAGGTCGCCGGCAACGCCGAACTGCAGCGACTCGTCGGTGTGCTCGAGGAACGCCACGACACGTACATGGAGGGCAACCCGGTCGCGTCGCCGCTCACGGACGTCGACGGCGAGGTGCCGACCGCGGACGCGATCGCGGCCGAGCTCGAGCGCTTCCTGGCGGATCGTCGCACCCAGGGTGACGGCGGCGAGTAGCCGGGTCGGGCCCTGAACGGTCCGGAACGGCGGCCGGGAGGCCCGGGGCGGGCCCGCACCGTCCCTCCCGTCGGTCGTCCGGTCGCGACCAGGACGTCACCAGCGTCGGCGACACACGTCGCGTATCCGGCTCCGCCGGATCGGTAGCCTGTCGGGGTGAACTCCCGTCGCGCCTACCTGATCTGGGGCATCGCGGTGCTCGCCTACGTCCTGGCGGTCGTGCAGCGGTCCTCGCTCGGGGTGTCCGGGGTGGACGCGCAGGACCGGTTCGCCGTCTCGGCGGCGGTGTTGTCCACGCTCGCGGTCGTGCAGATCGCCGTGTACGCCGGACTCCAGATCCCGGTGGGCGTCGCGCTCGACCGGGTGGGGCCGCGCAGGCTCGTCCTGCTCGGCGCCGCGCTGCTCGTGGTCGGCCAGGCGGTCGTGGCCTTCTCGCCGACGATCGGCCCGGCGATCGCGGGCCGGGTGCTCGTGGGTGCCGGCGACGCGATGACGTTCATCTCGGTGATCCGCCTGGTGCCGATGTGGTTCAGCGGTCGGATCCTGCCGCAGATCTCGCAGTGGACGGGCAACCTCGGGCAGATCGGCCAGATCCTGTCGGCGTTCCCGTTCGCGGTGCTCCTGCACGCCGCGGGGTGGACGCCCGCGTTCGGGGTCGCCGCCGCCGCGAGTGCCGTCGGGCTCGTCCTGGCGTTCGTCTTCGTCCGCAACGGCCCCGTGGTCGTGCGGACCGGAACGATCCCGCTGCCGCACTCGTGGGGCGCCGCGTTCCGGACGTTCGGGCACGCGTTGCGTCGACCGGGCACGCAGCTCGGGTTCTGGTCCCACTACGTGACGCAGTCGTCCGGCACGGTGTTCTCGCTGCTGTGGGGTGTCCCGATGCTCCGCGGGCTCGGGTACAGCCCCGCCGAGGCCGCCGGCTTCCTGACGATCATCGTCGCCGTGGGCTTCGTGGCCGGGCCGGTGCTCGGGCTGTTGTGCGCGCGGTTCCCGATGCGCCGATCGAACCTCGTGCTCGGCGTGGTCGTGCTGCTCGCCGTGGTGTGGACCGCGATCCTGCTCTGGCCCGGCCACCCGCCGACCTGGCTGCTCGTGCTCCTCGTCGTGGCGATGGGCATCGGCGGCCCCGGTTCGCTGATCGGGTTCGACTTCGCCCGGACGTTCAACCCCGTGGGTTCCCTCGGGTCCGCGAACGGCGTCGTCAACGTCGGGGGGTTCCTGGCGGCCTTCGTGATGATGTACCTGATCGGGCTGCTGCTCGACGTGATGTCCCGCGTCACCGGTGAGACCGTGTTCGCCTGGGACAACTTCCGCGTGGCCCTCACGGTGCAGTACGTGGTGGTCGGGTTCGGTGTCGCGATGCTGCTGCACGCCCGGCACCGCACGCGCCGGGTGCTCCACGCGGAGGAGGGAATACGCGTCGGACCGCTCTGGGTTGCACTCGTTGCGCGCCTGCGGAAGCGGCACGTGCAATAATGATCACGGACCCACTCAGGACCCCCATCCTGTCGGAGCACTTCGGAGCGCCGATCAACCCGGGGGACTTGACATGGGTCTTAGTGCTGCCCGGAACGGTAGGACTCGACGACGCGGGGGACTGCGGCTCGGGCCCTGGGCGGCGAGGGAGGCCACGACCCCACGAACGTGGCACGACGAGAGAGGTGATCGCATGGCTGCCCGGAGCACGACGATCGATCCCACGAAGGACACTCAGCCCGAAGGTGCTGTGGCAGAGGACGCCACGGACGCCGAGGGAACCGCCGCGCCGAAGAAGCGCGCCACCAAGGCCCCCGCCAAGAAGGCCCCGGCCAAGAAGGCCGCCCCGAAGGCGAAGAAGGTCGACCCCGTCGACGAGGCGAACGAAGCCACCGACGAGCCGACCGAGGACGTCGAGGACACCGACGACAAGGCGATCAAGCCCGACGCCGCCGCTGCGGTCGCCGCTGGCGCGCTCGTCATCTCGCAGACCGACGACGATGAAGCCCCGGTCTACTCGACGACCATCACGGGTGCGACCGCCGACCCGGTGAAGGACTACCTCAAGCAGATCGGCAAGGTCGCCCTGCTCAACGCCGAGCAGGAGGTCGAGCTCGCGATGCGCATCGAGGCCGGCCTGTTCGCCGAGGACAAGCTGCAGCACTCGACCGGGCTGACCAAGCCGGCCGAGCGTGAGCTGCGCTGGGTCGCCCGCGACGGACAGCGCGCCAAGTCGCACCTGCTCGGCGCGAACCTCCGCCTCGTGGTGTCGCTCGCCAAGCGGTACACCGGCCGTGGCATGCAGTTCCTGGACCTCATCCAGGAGGGCAACCTGGGCCTGATCCGTGCGGTCGAGAAGTTCGACTACACCAAGGGCTTCAAGTTCTCGACCTACGCGACGTGGTGGATCCGTCAGGCGATCACCCGCGCCATGGCCGACCAGGCCCGCACCATCCGCATCCCGGTGCACATGGTCGAGGTCATCAACAAGCTCGCTCGTGTCCAGCGCCAGATGCTGCAGGACCTCGGTCGCGAACCCACTCCGGAAGAGCTCGCCCGCGAGCTCGACATGACCCCGGAGAAGGTCGTCGAGGTGCAGAAGTACGGTCGCGAGCCGATCTCCCTGCACACGCCCCTGGGCGAGGACGGCGACTCCGAGTTCGGTGACCTCATCGAGGACACCGAGGCGGTCGTGCCGGCCGACGCGGTGGGCTTCACCATGCTGCAGAAGCAGCTCGAGAGCCTGCTCGACTCCCTGTCCGAGCGCGAAGCGGGCGTCATCCGCATGCGCTTCGGCCTCGGTGACGGCCAGCCGAAGACCCTCGACCAGATCGGTGACACGTTCGGCGTGACGCGTGAGCGCATCCGTCAGATCGAGTCCAAGACGATGGCGAAGCTCCGCCACCCGTCGCGGTCGCAGTCGCTGCGCGACTACCTCGAGTAGGCCGATGCGGTTCTTCATCCCGATCCTGATCGGGCGGATCCTCCGTGCCCTCGCGAGAGCGCGGGGCGGGGGATCCGCGTACCCCGGCTTCATCGTGCTCAAGCTCGTGCCGGACTTCCTGCAGCACGTGACGAAGCAGTTCCCGAACGGCGTCGTCTTCGTGCTCGGCTCGAACGGCAAGTCGACGACCACGCACATGATCTCGGACATCGTCCGGGCGCACGGGCTCCGCGTCTTCACGAACCCGTCCGGGGCGAACCTGCCGCAGGGCATCGCGTCGGCACTGCTGTCCGAGGTGTCGCTGACCGGTCGCCTGAAGGCGGACATCGGCATCCTCGAGGTCGACGAGGCCTTCGCGGTCGAGCTCGCCGGCATCCTGTCGCCGTCCACGGTGACGATGCTCAACGTGCAGGTCGACCAGCTGTACCGGTTCTTCGAGACCGAACGCGTCGCCGACATGATGCTCGACACCGCGGCACTGTCCACGGCGAACGTCATCACGAACCGTGACGACCAGTTCCTCGACGCCTACGTGGCGCGCACCGGCCAGCGGGTGCTGCGCTTCGGTGCGAGTGCCGAGGTCGTCGCCGCCGCACCGAACGGCCTGCAGAACGCCGACGACTTCGACCGGCAGGACGCCCAGCCGAACGCCGCTGAGTCAGAGGTCGTCGTGAACACCGGTGACGGTGCGACGATCCGCTTCGACGGTGCCGACATCGCGGTGCGCCTGCCCGCACGCGGCCTGCACTACGCGGTCGACGCTGCTGCTGCCACCGCCACGGCCAGCGCGGCACTCGGCACGCAGTTCCGCGCCGACGCCGTCACGAAGGCCTTCGGCACGATGAAGCCGGCGTACGGCCGCGGGGAACGACTCCCCATCGCCGGCGAGTCCGCAGAGTTCACGATGTTCAAGAACGCCGCGAGCCTCCAGCTCAACCTCGACGCGCTGCCGGACCGCCCCGAGCAGGTCCTCATGGCGATCGACGAGGGCACGCCGGACATCTCGTGGATCTACGACATCGACTTCTCGAAGCTCGACCACGTCGACGTCGTCTCCGGTGACAAGGCCTGGCAGATCGCGATCGCCCTCGAGCACGCCGGTGTCCGCATCGGCCGGGTCGACCCCGACGTCGAGGCCGCGATCAAGCACATGGAGCAGCTCGGCTCGACGACCAGCGGGACGAAGAATTTCATCGTCAACTACGAGATCATGATGATCGCCCGCAAGGCCCTCGGCCACCCGGACATGGAGAAGACCGCATGACGGCCGACCGGCTGACCATCCTGCACGTCTACCCCCGGCAGATGGGCGTCTCGGGGGACCGCGGCAACGTCGCGGCCCTCGTCCGCCGTGCCGCCGCAGCCGGCCTCGACACCGAGGTGCTCGAGTACGGTCCCGGCGACGACCTGCCCGCCGCGGCCGACGTCGTGGTCATCGGCAACGGTCCGCTCAGCGCGATGCGCTCGCTCGGTGCCGACGTCGCCCGCATCGCCGCTCCGCTCCGTTCGTTCGCGAGTGACGGTGTGCCGGTCATCGCGGTCGGCGGCGGGTTCGACCTGGCGACGAACGAGGTCGTGCCCACCGAGGGTGCTCCGCTCGCCGGGTTCGGCGTGTTCGACGCACGAGCCGTCCGTGGTGCCGAACGTCGGGTCAACTACTTCGTCCTCGAGACCCGGTACCCGCTGCTCCCCGGTGCGTCGAAGCGGCTCGCCGGCTTCGAGGACCACGCCACCACGATCGAGCTCGCGGCCGGGGTCACCCCCTTCGCCGACGTCGTGTCCGGCGGCGGCAACCAGGCGGGCGCCCCGGTCGAGGGTGCGATCGTCGGCACGTCGTTCGGCACGCACACGCAGGGTCCGATCCTGCCGCTCAACCCGCAGCTGACCGATGGTGTCCTCGCCGCGGCCGCCGCACGGCTGGGCCGCGAGTACTCGCCGGACCCGGAGCAGACGGCGACCATCGACCGCTACGCACGCGAGGCGCGCGCGACGGTCGATCGTTACGTCGACAAGGCGTTCAAGCGCATCGCGTGACGCTCACGAAGGCCGGGTCCCGACGGGACCCGGCCTTCGTCGTCTCCGCGCGTTCTGAGACGGGCAACAGACAGACGGGAGGCCCGGTGCCAGCTGGCACCGGGCCTCCCGTCTTGCTGTGCTCGCGCCTTCGCGCGCTACTTCGACTCGTAGAGTCGGCTGCTCTCGTCGTGCCACTCGATGGCGGTCGCCGCGAGCTTGTCCTTGAACTCGGCGCCGTGGTGCGCGCAGAAGAAGAGCTCGCCGCTCGACATGGTGGCTCGGATGTAGGCCTGCGCTCCGCAGCTGTCGCAACGGTCGGCGGCGGTCAGCTGGTGGTTGCTGACTTCGTCGATGGAGGGGTCCTGCACGGTCTGGGTCATTGCTGTGCTCCTCACGGATCGCAGGTGGTGCCGGGTGGTTGCACCATTTCAACACGTGATGCCTGAGAACGATGCATTGTGCAGCGCTGTTTCGCTGAGCGCGGATCGGTTGTCCCCAGTGCGAGTGTCCGCGCCGAGGGTGTCGGTGCCGCTCGGTAGCATCGGACGGTGAGCTCCGACTACTCCGCACGCCATCTCTCCGTCCTCGAAGGGCTCGAGGCGGTCCGGAAGCGTCCGGGGATGTATATCGGCTCGACCGACTCCCGTGGGCTCATGCACTGCCTGTGGGAGATCATCGACAACTCCGTCGACGAAGCCCTGGCGGGGCACGGCGACGAGATCGGCGTCGTGCTGCACGCCGACGGTTCGGTCGAGGTCCGCGACACCGCTCGTGGCATCCCGGTGGACGTCGAACCGAAGACCGGACTGACCGGCGTCGAGGTCGTGTTCACCAAGCTGCACGCCGGTGGCAAGTTCGGGTCGGGGTCGTACGCGGCGTCCGGCGGACTGCACGGCGTCGGTGCCTCGGTGGTCAACGCCCTGTCCGAGCGCCTCGACGTCGAGGTCGACCGCGGCGGCAGGACCTACGCCATGTCGTTCCACCGCGGCGAGCCCGGCACGTTCGACGACGCCGAGGGCATCGGTCCGGACGCCCCGTTCAGCCCGTTCACCTCGGGCAGCGAGCTTCGGGTGGTCGGCAAGGTGAAGAAGGGCGTCACGGGTTCCCGGATCCGGTACTGGGCGGACCGGCAGATCTTCACCGCCGATGCGCGGTTCAGCACCGATGACCTGGTCACCCGGGCGCGGCAGACGGCGTTCCTGGTGCCCGGACTCGGCATCACGATCACCGACGAGCGCGTGTCCTCGATCGAGGCCGCAGCTGCGCGTGCCGAGGCGACGGGGACCGCCGTCGAGGCCGGCCCGGTCGTCGAGCGCTTCCGCTACGAGGGCGGCATCGGCGAGTTCGTCGAGCACCTCGCGGCCGACACCGCCGTCACCGACGTCTGGCGCGTGCAGGGCACCGGGACCTTCACCGAGACCGTCCCGATGCTCGACGACAAGGGCCACATGGTGTCGACCTCGGTCGAGCGCTCCTGCGAGGTGGACCTCGCGCTGCGGTGGGGCGACGGCTACGAGACGGTGTTCCGCAGCTTCGTCAACATCATCGCCACGCCGAAGGGCGGCACGCACCAGGCCGGCTTCGAGTCCGGTCTGGTCAAGGCCGTCCGAGCACAGGTCGAGGCGAACGCCCGCAAGCTCAAGGTCGGGCAGGACAAGCTCGACAAGGACGACGTGCTCGCCGGCATGACCGCCGTGCTGACCGTCCGACTGCCCGAGCCGCAGTTCGAGGGGCAGACGAAGGAGATCCTCGGCACGCCGGCGGTGCGCAAGATCGTCGACCAGGTCGTGTCGAAGCGCATCACCGAGATCCTGACGTCGACGCAACGCACCGAGAAGGCCCAGGCCGCGACCCTGCTCGAGAAGGTCGTCGCCGAGATGAAGACCCGCATCTCGGCCCGCGCCCACAAGGAAACGCAGCGCCGGAAGAACGCGCTCGAGAACTCCTCGTTGCCGACGAAGCTCGCGGACTGCCGGTCGCAGGAGACCGAGGGCACCGAGCTCTTCATCGTCGAGGGCGACTCGGCGCTGGGGACCGCGAAGCTCGCACGCAACAGCGAGTACCAGGCGCTGCTGCCGATCCGCGGCAAGATCCTCAACGTGCAGAAGGCGTCCGTGTCGGACATGCTGTCGAACGTCGAGTGCGCGTCGATCATCCAGGTCATCGGTGCCGGCTCCGGCCGGACGTTCGAGATCGACCAGGCGCGCTACGGCAAGGTCATCATCATGTCGGACGCCGACGTCGACGGCGCCCACATCCGCACGCTGCTGCTGACCCTGTTCTTCCGGTACATGCGACCGATGATCGAGCAGGGCCGGGTGTTCGCCGCCGTGCCGCCGCTGCACCGGGTGGTCGTGGTGAACCGCGGCAAGCCGAACGACACGCTCTACACGTACTCCGAGCAGGAACTGCAGACCGTGCTGAAGAAGCTCGAGAAGACCGGCAAGAAGTACCAGGAGCCGATCCAGCGGTACAAGGGTCTCGGTGAGATGGACGCCGACCAGCTGGCCGAGACCACGATGGACCGCGCGCACCGGACCCTGCGGCGGGTGAACATCACGCACGCCGAGAGCGCGGCGAAGGTGTTCGAGCTGCTCATGGGCAACGACGTGGCCCCGCGCAAGGAGTTCATCCTGGCCGGCGAGGGTCTGGACCGTGACCGCATCGACGCGTAGCCGCGCGGCGGCGCTGGCCGCGCGGCCGCTGGCGCCGCTGGCCCGAGTCTCGGCCTCAGCGACTCGTCTCGGGCTGCGTGCTCGGATTTCGGTCGCTCAGCCCGAGTCTCGGTGCCGCCAGCGCGACACGGTGCCGCCACCGTGCGCGGTCCGTGCCGCCAGCGCGACAGTGCCCCGCGAACTGTTCGCGGGACACTGTCGCTTTCGCAGGGAGGGGCTGCCGCGCGCTACGCGTCGCCAGCGGTGCCGTCGAGCGCCGCAGCACTGCCACCGATCGAGCCGATGACCGCCTCGAGCGGCGCACCCGACCCGTCACGCTTCGACAGCCAGTCGGGCAGGGTCCGCGCGGCGCCGTCCGTGCCGACCGCGTGCGGGGGAGCGATGCCCGCCCAGCCCACGGTGAGCCCGTCCTCGCCCTTCAGGAACGCGTGCGCCCGGACACCCTGGGTCGCCCGGCCCTTGGCGGGGAACTCGGACAGGGCGGAGACCTTGGCGCGGCCGGAGTCGGTGCCCGGAAGCGCCGTGGAGGTCGTGGACACGGTGGCGACCACGGCGTCGTCGGACCGGGCGACGGACCCGAACCAGATCACCGAGGACCCGGACGCCAGCGCCATGCCCGCGACACCGCCGGCCGGCAAGCCCTGGGCACGGACGCCGGACGCGGGGAAGCGCAGGAGCTGGGCGTTCGAGCTGATGAACACCAGGTCGTCGGACTCGGGTGCCTGGGCAGCGCCGACCACCGCATCGCCGGGCTTCAGGCCGATGGCGACGAACTCGGGCTTGTCGGGCCAGGCTCCGGGGACGACGCGCTTCACGACGCCCTGCGCGGTACCGATGGCGAGGGAGTCCGACGACGCGCCGGACAGGTCGACGAGTGCAACGACCGTCTCGCCCTTGGTGAGCACCAGGAAGTCGGTGACCCGTACGCCGGCGTCGAGCCGGACCGCGGCGGGCGGCACCGCCGGGACGTCGACGGGGGAGAGCCGCAGGACCCGCCCGGTCGAGGTCAGCGCGCCGACCTGGCCCCGGACGGTGCTCACCACGGCGGACCGGACGGCGTCGTGCTTGGAGCGCTTCGGCACGCGGACGATGCTGAGCTCCGACGTCGGGATGTCGACGCGGATGAGCCGTCCGGTGGTCGAGAGCAGCACGCGGCACGGCGAGTCGGCGACCTGGAGCGACTCCGGGTCGACCGCGGCCTTGCGACCGCCCTTGACGGGGGCGTCGGCCTCGGTGAGCAGCGTGCGGCGCGGGGTGGCGAACTTGTCGGAGACCTCGGTGAGCTCGAGTGCGACCTGGGCACGGAGCCGTTCATCGGACGCCAGGAGTTCCTCGAGGGCAGCGATGTCGGCGAGCAGCTGGTCACGCTCGGCCTCGAGCTCCATGCGCGAGAACTTCGTCAGGCGTCGGAGCCGCAGTTCGAGGATGTACTCGGCCTGCACCTCGGACAGGTCGAAGACGTCGCGGAGACGGCTCCGTGCGGCTTCGGAGTCGTCCGAGGTGCGGATGACCTGGATGACCTCGTCGATGTCGAGGATCGCGATGAGCAGGCCCTCGACCAGGTGCAGCCGCTCGCGACGACGCGCGAGCCGGTACTCCGACCGCCGGGTGACGACCGACAGCCGGTGCTGCACGTAGACGTCGAGCAGCTCGCGCAGCCCGAGCGTGCGCGGGGACCCGCCGACGAGCGCGACGTTGTTGATGCCGAAGCCGTCCTCGAGCGGGGTGTGCTTGTACAGCTGCTCGAGCACCGCGGTGGGGTTGAAGCCGCTCTTGATGCCGATCACGAGCCGCAGCCCGTGGTTGCGGTCGGTCAGGTCGTTGACGTCCGATATGCCGACGAGCTTCTTGGACTGGACGCCGTCCTTGATCTTCTCGATGACGCGCTCGGGGCCGACCAGGTACGGCAGCTCGGTGACGACGAGCCCGACCTTGCGCGGGGTGAGGTTCTCGACGCTCACCTTCGAGCGGGTCCGGAACGTGCCGCGCCCGGTGGCGTAGGCGTCGCGGACCCCGGAGAGCCCGACGATGGTGCCACCGGAGGGCAGGTCCGGCCCCGGGACGAACTCCATCAGCTCTTCGAGGGTCGCCTGCGGGTTCATCAGCAGGTGCTTCGCGGCCTCGACCACCTCGCCCAGGTTGTGCGGCGCCATGTTCGTCGCCATGCCGACCGCGATGCCCGACGCGCCGTTGACGAGCAGGTTCGGGAACGCCGCGGGCAGGACGCCGGGCTGCATGATCTGGTTGTCGTAGTTCGGGACGAAGTCGACGACGTCCTCGCCGAGGCCCTCGGTCATCGCCATCGACGGTTCGGCCAGGCGGGCTTCGGTGTACCGGGCGGCAGCGGGACCGTCGTCGAGCGATCCGAAGTTGCCGTGGCCGTCGATCAGCGGCACGCGCATCGTGAACGGCTGCGCCATCCGCACCAGGGCGTCGTAGATCGCGCCGTCGCCGTGCGGGTGCAGCTTGCCCATCACCTCGCCGGTGACGCGGGCGCTCTTGACGTGCCCGCGGTCGGGCCGCAGGCCCATCTCGGCCATCTGGTACAGGATGCGCCGCTGGACGGGCTTCAGGCCGTCGCGCGCATCGGGCAGCGCCCGCGAGTAGATGACGGAGTACGCGTACTCGAGGAAGGAGCCCTGCATCTCCTCGGAGACGTCGACGTCCTCGATGCGCTCACCGTCGGGCAGGCCGACTGCGTCCGTGCGTGCCATGGCACCTTTCTGGAAGACTCGTTGGAATGGGAACAAGCGTACCGACGGCCCCCGACGCCGCCGCGAACCTCGCCGACGTCTTCCCGAGTTGCCTCGTGGCGCTCGGGGCTGCGGACGGCGCGTGGTCGCGTGACCACGGCCTGGAGGCCCGGATCGCCCTCCGTCCCGCCCGTTCCGCGATCGTCGTCCTGGTCGACGGCCTCGGGAGCGTCGCGCTGTCGGCTCGCGCCGGACACGCCCGCTGGCTCACGGCCGCCAAGGGGTCCGGCACCGCGAAGAAGCTGCGCAGCGGGTTCCCGACCACGACAGCCGCGGCGCTGAGCACCCTGACCACCGGACGGTCGCCCGGCACGCACGGCGTCGTCGGCTACAGCGGCTGGAACCCGGACACCGGCGCCGTGATGAACCTCCTGGGCGGGTGGGACACCGAGGTCCCCGCGGACTGGTTCCTCACCGAGACGCTCTTCACCCGCGCCGCGGAGCTCGGCGTCGACCCCGTCGTCATCGGCCCCGATCGGTACCGGGCGTCGGGCATGACCGCGAACGTCCTCGGCGGCGCGCGGTACGTGTCGGCGGACACGATCCCGGAGCGCATCGACGCTGCCCTGGCCGAGACCGCCACCGGTCGGTCGCTCGTGTACCTGTACGTGCCGGAGCTCGACTCGATCGGGCACAAGTCCGGGTGGCAGTCCGACCGGTGGACGGCGACGCTCGAGCTGCTCGACGGCGAGCTCGCCCGCCTCGATGCCCGCGGTGCGCCGGACGTCGGCGTCCTCGTCACCGCGGACCACGGTGTGCTCGACGTGCCCGACCACGCGAACATCGCCATCGACCCGCTCCTGTTGACGGACGTCGTCGGGGTGGCGGGCGATCCGCGCTGCCGCCAGCTCACGGTGGCGCCGGGCACCGACGTGCGCGGGCTGGTCGGGGCGTTCCGGGCGCGCTACGGCAAGAAGGCGTACGTCGCGAGCCGCGACGAGGCGATCGCCGCCGGGTGGTTCGGTGCGGTCTCGCCGCAGGTCGTTCCGCGCATCGGCGACGTGATCGTCGTGGCACGCGGGTCGTGGGCGTTCAACGACGACCGCGCGCTGCGTGACGGCGAGGTGCCGAAGCGCATGATCGGTCAGCACGGCGCGATGACCGACGAGGAGACGTTCGTCCCGCTGCGGCTCGCCGGGGCGTTCGCGCAGTAGCAGCCGGCCGCGGGTCAGTCCGAGCTGATCAGGCCGGGTCCTCCGGGCGGGTGCCGAAGACGATCTCGTCCCAGCTCGGCATCGACCGGCGGTTGCGCTTCTTGCGCTCGGCGCGGCCCTCTGCTTCGGGCGCCGATGCCGGACGGGCGTCGGCGGACGGCGGGACGGTGTCGCCCTCGGGCTCCTCCTCGAACCCCTGCAGCGGGATGTCGACGACGCTGATCGAGGTGCCGCGGGCCGGCTCGTCGCGCTGCTCGCCGAACGAGGCGGCCTCGCGCTCCCCACGGCGGCGGCGGAGCGCCTCGAGCAGGTCGGCGGTCTCGTTGCCGGGTGCGCGCTCCTCGACGGCCGCCTGGCCGATGCGGGGCAGGGGTGCACGGAGCGGGGCGCGGTCGGGGACGTCGGGGTTCGTGACGGCCTCGTCCTCTTCCTCGACGCGGAAGGCGCCGGAGTCGAAGCGGGTGCCGTCGTCATCCTGCTGCTCGTACTCCACGGCGCGCAGGCGGGGCGCGATGCCCTCGTCGTCGGTGTGCGAGAGCCGGTGCGCGTCGCCGTTGTCGGGCACGAGCGTCGAGGTCTTCGGGTCGAAGCGCCACTGGGCGTCGTGCTCGACCTCGGCCGCGGTGTAGCGGACCCGGACCTGCCAGCCGCTCTCCGGGTGCTTCCACGAGCCCCAGCTGATCGCGGTGGCCTCGCCGGCCTCGAGCTTCGCGGTGATCGCCGCGCCGAAGGTGTCGGGGGCCTCGTCGTCGACCGGGGTCACCGGGACGCGGTGCGAGGCGTCGAGGACGAACGCGCGCTCGGCGAGCACGGGGCCCTCGAATCGTCGGACGTACTCGACGTCGACGTCGAGCGCGGCCGCGACCTCGGCGGCGTCGGCACCACCACGGATGCGTGCCTGGACGTCCTTGGGGGAGACCCGCTTCTGCGGACCGGCGTCGGGGTTGGCCTGACGGACCTGCCCCGGCAGCGAGGACGTGACGGGCAACCGGAACTCGGTACCGCCGTCGGTCGCCAGGAGGAGTGCGCCTGCCTCGACTCCGATGACTCTCACGTCTTGCATGGTCCAGCCTTCCCAGCGTCGCGTACGGTCGTGCGTCGTACCCCGTGAGTATGCAGTGGTCGCGGACGGTTTCCACGGAGGCGCACGGGCGTGCCGCGGAGTCTGCGCATCAGTGGCGACGGGTGTCGGGAATGTCCCGATCCGGTCACGGGTTGCAGCGCCGTGACGACCCGCCGCAGATCTCGGTTTGCACTCTGGCGGGACGTAGTGCAAACTGTCGCCGCCGATCACCCGGCGACGACCTCTCGATACGAGAAATGGATGGGCATGGCCACCGATTACGACGCCCCCCGGAAGACCGATGACAACTCCGATTCGGAGTCGATCGAGGCCCTCAAGGAGCGCGTTCCCGACAAGATGTCGGGGGTCGTCGACGATGATTCGGACAACCCCGGCAGCTTCGAACTCGCCGGGCAGGACCTGAGCGACGTCGACCTCGACGTCGTGGTGCTGCCCCCGCAGGTCGATGAGTTCACCTGCGTCGAGTGCTTCCTCGTGAAGCACCGCTCCCAGCTCGACCACGAGTCGAAGCTCGGGCCGGTCTGCGCGGAATGCGCAGCGCTCTAGACGCACTGATGACCGAAGGCCCCGCATCCTCCAGGATGCGGGGCCTTCGTCGTACGGTGCGGTGCGGACGCGCGCCGGGCCTCCCGTCAGCTGTGCGTGTCAGCGTCGCAGCAACGCGTCCCAGTCGACTGCGCGACGCAGCACCGGGACCAGGCGGTCCGCGAACGCTCTCGTGGTGTGCACCTGGTCGACCCGGACGAGCGTGTCGTCGATCACCGCGGGGCACGACGAGCCGTCGCTGCTGCACGACCACGCGGCCATGTCGACGTACGCCGCGCCCGGCCCGCTCGAGCGGACCGCGGCGGCCTCCGAGGTGCGTTTCGCTCGGGCGTCCGGGGTGACCGAAGCGGCGCACGGTCCGAACCCGTGGATCCGGTCGGGGCACGTGGATGTGTCCGGACCGTACTGGGGTGCGCTGAGCACGAGCACGCGGCGGTGGTCGCGGCGGAACGCGCGGATCGTCTCGGCCATCGACCGTTCCCAGAGCGCGGCTGCACGGCCCGCTGGGAGGTCGCCGAGGTGCTCCCGGTACTCGCCCGTGACGGCGCTGATGACCACGAGTCGGGGGTCAGCCGCTGTGACCGCCCGGTGGAGGGCCCGTTTGGCCGTCAGACAGGCATCGGACCACCGGTGCCGCACCGCGCGTGTCGGGATGACGGCGCTGCAGCTCGCCACGCCTGTCACGCCGATGGCGGTACCCGTCGGTAGCGCTCCGACGACGGTCGGCGACCACGCGACGGTGGTGGAGTCGCCGACCACGAGCACATCGGCCCCGGTCGTCGTGCCGCACGTCCGGAGGGGCTCGCCGACGCCGACGAGGCAGCCGCCGTCCCGCATGGCGGGTGGCAGGGAGGCGCGGGTGGCACCGGCGGCGAGTGCTGTGGCGTCCGGGTGCCCGTCGACGGCCACGGCGGTGCGGAGTGCGCGAGCGTCCGCGAACGGGAGTCGCTCGGGGGCGTTCGTGGGTGGTCGCTCGAGCAGCCGCGCCGCGGAGGCCGGATCCCCGACGGTCATCGTGGCGACCGACAGTGTGACCACGATCGCCGGGACCACCAGTGGGAGCCGTCGGAGGCGTCGGAGGCGCTGTCGGTGTCGTGGCCGGTGCCCGGCGGGACGTCGGGTCCGGAGCGGCTCCTCGACGTACCGCGTCGAGAGGGTGGCGAGCACGAGTGTGACCGTCACCGCAGCCGCCGTGCCCATCGCCCCGGGGGCGACGACGGCGGCGAACACCAAGAGTGGCCAGTGCCAGAGGTACGCCGAGTAGGAGACCCGGCCGAGCGCGACCACGGGCCGGACCACCCACCGCACCGCGGGGAGCCGGAGCTGCAGGTCGCCGGCCACGAGCACCAATGCGGTCCCGACGACGACCGGGACCGTCGGGAACGGTGACACGGGGGCGAGGAGCACCCCGATGATGACGCCACCCGCGCCGACCGATCCGAGCCCGACGGTGACGGCTGTCGGCAGTGCCCGCGGCGTCGGGTGCGCGGTCACGGTCGACCGCGTCGCCACGGTCGGCAGCGTCGCCACGGTCGGCAGCGTCGCCACGGTCGCTCCGAGGAGGAGCTCCCATGCCCGGGCCCAGGTCTGGAAGTAGGCAGAGTCCGTGACGGGACCGGCGCCGACGGCGACGACGGTCCCGACGGCCGTGAGCGCGGCGACCACAACAGGGACCAAACGAGCGCGCCGACGTCCGCAGACCGCCAGGACGGCGAGCAGGAGCACCGGCCACACGGCGTAGAACTGCTCCTCGACGGCCAGCGACCAGAAGTGCCGGAGCGGCGAGGCCGCGGTCTCGGCGAAGTAGTCGGCATCCTGCCGGACGAGATGCCAGTTCATCGTGCCGACGAGCGCCGCGAGGGCGTCGCCGAGCACGGACACGAACCTGGGCCGGAACCAGAGCGCCGCCGAGACCGACACGGTGACGACGACGACCACGAGCGCGGCGGGGAGGAGACGCCGGATCCGACGGACCGCGAACCCGACGAGGTCGATGCGGCCGGTGCGGACGTGCTCAGCGAGCAGGCTCCGCGTGATCACGAACCCGGAGAGGACGAAGAACACGTCGACTCCGAGCCACCCGCCGGCAGGGGTGCCGAGCGCGTGTTCGGTGATCACCAGGGCGACCGCGACGCCGCGAAGGGCCTCGACATCGATCCGCTTCGTACTGGGTGGTTTCGTACGGGGTGGTTTCGTACGGGGTGGTGGAGAACGATCCATCACCCCAGACTGGCATGTGAGATACCAGGTCAGCGCGTATGTTGCATGGCCTCGACCACCTTGGTGGGCTGCCGGACGCTGACCAGCCAGTAGGGCGTCGGGTCGGCGTCGTCGCGGACCTCGACCTTGACGACCCCGCGCACGTAGCCGCGGAAGAGCGTCCACGCTCGTGCGTCGAGCTTCGGGCCGCGCTGCGTGGTCGCCTCGGCGCCCTCGAACGCCTCGACGCTGCCGACGAGTGCGCGGGGGAGGTGCGCCTTGCCGGCGCGGAACTCGCTGTCCGTGACCTCGATGGTGGGTGCGAGTGCCCACAGGAGCACGAGGGCGCCGAGCTCCATTCCGATCGCCACGAGCACACCGGCGAGCACGCTGATGGGCAGGAACACGAGCAGGGTGGCGGGGATGACGAGCGCCGTCGCCAGGTACAGGGCGGGCGGGGCCCAGAGTCGTTCGCGGTACAGGGTCACGGGTCCATTCGACCACGACTCGGAGCAGGTCACGGTCGGGTCACGTCTCTGCACTACCCTCGACACGTGACCGAACCAGTCGACGTCCTCTGGACCGGGGAGAACCGCCCCGGACACGCCCACCCCGGCGACGCCGGTGCCGACCTCGTCTCGACCGAGGCCTTCGTGCTGCAGCCGGGCGAGCGCCACCTGGCCGCGACCGGGCTGCGGATCGCGCTCCCCGAGGGGTACGCCGCGTTCGTGGTCCCGCGCAGCGGGCTCGCCGCCAAGCACGGCATCACCATCGTCAACAGCCCGGGCACGGTCGACTCCGGGTACCGCGGCGAGATCAAGGTCTCGCTGCTCAACACCGACCGGTCCGAACCGTACGAGGTGCACGTGGGTGACCGGATCGCACAGCTGATCGTCATGCCCGTGCCGCGGGTGACGTACACGCACGTCGAGGAACTCCCCGACAGCGTCCGGGGCCAGGGTGGCTTCGGCTCGTCCGGCTACGGTGACCGGAGCGGTGCCGTGACCGGCGCCGCCGATGATGTTCAGGAAGGAACGCGCGCATGAAGTTCGGTCGACGCAAGCGTGACGAGGGCGAGGTGGCCGAGGTCGAGGTTGCCGAGGCCGTCGCCGACGAGGTCGAGATCGCGGACACGACCCCCGAGGTCGACATCGCGACGGACGCCGACGCGGACCTCGACGAGGTCGACGGGGTCGCCCCGACGGACAAGTCCGCACCCGATGACCGTGCCGAGAACGGCCCGCACGACGAGACCGAGGCGAACCTGGTCCGTCCGTACGTCGACCTGGGCGGCGTGAAGGTCCTGCCGCGCGAAGGCCTGCACCTGCGCCTCGAGGTCGAGGAGGGCTCGCAGCGCGTCGTCGCGGTCGGGCTCGACTACGACGACTCGACGCTGCAGGTCCAGCCGTTCGCCGCACCCCGCTCGACGGGGCTGTGGCACGAGATCCGCGCACAGATCGCCGAGCAGATCGAGCGCCAGGGCGGTGTCGTGACCGAGGTCGACGGCCCGTTCGGCCCCGAGCTCCGCGCGTCCGTGCCGGTCGCGGTCGACGGGGACGGCGGCGCCGCCGGCGTCCGGCCGGCCCGTTTCGTCGGCGTCGACGGCCCCCGGTGGTTCCTGCGCGGCGTGATCGCCGGCAAGGCCGCCGAGCAGCCCGACGACGCGAGCGAGATCGAGGAGCTGTTCCGCAGCGTCGTCGTCGTGCGTGGCACGACGCCGATGCCGCCGCGCGACCTCATCCCGCTGCACATGCCGAAGTCGACGCAGACCGCGATCTGACGACCTGACCCGCCCTGGAGGCACGGTGCCGGAACACGACGACACCCACCGACCCGAGACGGCCGGGTCCGAAGCCGTGCCCGCGTCCGCTGGGATCCCTGACGCTGCGTCGGCTGCGCCGTCGTTCTCGGCGCAGTTCCGCGACGCGGTGCAGAACGCGGGCATCGCCCGCGTCGCTCCTGGCGAGGCGCCCTCCGGGCGCGCGCTGCTCGGAGCGGTCGGCGGGATCCGCGGGCTCGCGGAGTCGGTGCTGCCCGGGTTCGCGTTCCTCGTGGTCTACGCGATCACGAAGGAGCTCGTGCCGAGCGTCGTGATCCCGGTCGTCGTCGGCCTGGTGTTCGTCGTGCTCCGCCTGGTGCAGCGACAGTCGCTGACGATGTCATTCGCGGGCATCCTCGGCGTCGCGGTGTCGGCCGGCCTCGCCCTCATCACCGGACGCGCCGAGAGCAACTTCATCCCGGGGATCATCATCAACTCGGTGTGGTTGGTCGGGCTCCTGGTGTCGCTGGCCGTCCGCTGGCCGCTCATCGGTCTGGTCGTCGGGTTCCTGCTGCCGGCGAACGAGGACGGCTCGCACGTCGACTGGCGCGCCGACCCGGTCAAGCGCCGTGTGCTGACGGTCGCCACCTGGATCTGGGTCGGGCTCTTCGCACTCCGCCTGGCCGTCGAGGTGCCGCTCTACCTCACCGCGCAGGTCGAGCTGCTCGCCGGCCTCAAGCTCATACTCGGCGTCCCGCTCTACGCCGCCGTGCTCTGGGTCACCTGGCTGCTGGTCCGCACCGTGTTCGTGCGGAGGGACGACGCCGCCACGGTGTAGAGTTGTCTCGACATCAAGAGACTTTCCCGTCCGGCGCTCCGGCGTCAGCGGGATTAGGTTTGCCTTGCTGGTGGGACGGACCACGGCCCGCGATGATGAGGGCAAACCGATCAGTAGGGAGGCGGCACGGTGGCTGCAGTCAATAGCTTCGGCTCGAAGGACACACTGTCGGTTGGGGGTGTCGACTACGCGATCCACCGGATCGACACGGTGCCCGGGCACGAGAAGCTCCCGTACAGCCTGAAGGTGCTGCTCGAGAACCTCCTCCGCACCGAGGACGGCAAGAACGTCACCGAGGCGCAGATCCGCGCGCTCGGCTCCTGGCGCCCCGACGCCGATCCGGACACCGAGATCCAGTTCTCGCCGGCGCGCGTCGTCATGCAGGACTTCACGGGTGTGCCGTGCATCGTCGACCTCGCCACCATGCGCGAGGCGATGGCGGACATCGGCGGTGACCCGAACAAGATCAACCCGCTGTCCCCGGCCGAGATGGTCATCGACCACTCGGTCATCGCCGACCTGTTCGGCAGCACGGACGCACTCCAGCGCAACACCGACCTCGAGTACGAGCGGAACGGGGAGCGCTACCAGTTCCTCCGCTGGGGCCAGACCGCGTTCGAGGACTTCAAGGTCGTCCCGCCGGGCACCGGCATCGTGCACCAGGTCAACATCGAGTACCTGGCGAAGGTCACCTACACGCGTGACTTCGACGGCGAGACCTACGCCTACCCGGACACCCTCGTCGGCACCGACTCGCACACCACGATGGTGAACGGGCTCGGCGTGCTCGGCTGGGGCGTCGGCGGCATCGAGGCCGAGGCAGCGATGCTCGGCCAGCCGGTGTCGATGCTCATCCCGAAGGTCGTCGGCTTCAAGCTCTCCGGTGAGATCCCGGCCGGCGTGACCGCGACCGACGTGGTGCTCACCATCACGCAGGAACTCCGCAAGCACGGTGTCGTCGGCAAGTTCGTCGAGTTCTACGGCGAGGGCGTCAGTGCCGTCCCGCTCGCGAACCGCGCCACCATCGGCAACATGTCGCCCGAGTTCGGCTCGACCGCTGCGATCTTCCCGGTCGACGACGTCACGCTCGACTACCTGCGCCTGACCGGTCGCGACGAGGCGCAGATCGCCCTGGTCGAGGCGTACTCCAAGGCCCAGGGCCTGTGGCACGACGCCTCGGTCGAGCCGGCGTACTCCGAGTACATGGAACTCGACCTCTCAACGGTCGTGCCGTCGATCTCGGGGCCGAAGCGTCCGCAGGACCGCATCGAACTGTCCAAGGCGAAGGACCAGTTCGAGATCGACCTGAACAACTACACGACCCCGAGCGAGCAGACCGACCTCGACGACGCGGTGGAGGAGACCTTCCCGGCCTCCGACCCGATCGCCGCGGGCTCGACCAACGAGGACACCAACCTGCACGAGCACGTCTACGTGTCGAGCGCCCCGTCGACGGCCTCGGCCCCGACGAAGGTCGCGATGGACGGGGCCGACCCGTTCACGATCGACCACGGTGCCGTCGCGATCGCCGCGATCACCTCGTGCACGAACACGTCGAACCCGTCCGTCATGATGGCGGCCGGCATCCTCGCGCGGAACGCCGCCGCCAAGGGCCTCACCTCGAAGCCGTGGGTCAAGACGACGCTCGCCCCCGGTTCCAAGGTCGTCACCGACTACTACGAGAAGGCCGGTCTCACGACCTACCTCGAGCAGCTCGGCTTCTACACGGTCGGCTACGGCTGCACCACCTGCATCGGCAACTCGGGCCCGCTGCCCGAGGAGATCTCGCAGGCCGTGCAGGACAACGACCTCGCCGTCACCGCCGTCCTGTCGGGCAACCGCAACTTCGAGGGGCGCATCAACCCCGACGTCAAGATGAACTACCTGGCGTCCCCGCCCCTGGTCATCGCGTACGCCCTCGCCGGGTCGATGCACTTCGACTTCGACAAGGACGCCCTCGGCAAGGACCAGGACGGCAACGACGTCTACCTGCAGGACATCTGGCCCGACGCGGCCGAGGTCCAGCAGGTCATCGACGAGTCGATCGACACCGAGATGTTCACCCACGAGTACGGCTCCGTGTTCGAGGGCGACGACCGCTGGAAGAACCTGCCGACCCCCACGGGCGACACCTTCGAGTGGGACCAGGAGTCGACCTACGTGCGGAAGCCCCCGTACTTCGAGGGCATGACCATGCAGCCCGACGCGGTGTCCGACATCTCCGGCGCCCGCGTGCTGGCGAAGCTCGGTGACTCGGTCACGACCGACCACATCTCGCCCGCCGGCTCGATCAAGGCGGACAGCCCGGCCGGCAAGTACCTGGCGGAGCACGACGTGGACCGCAAGGACTTCAACTCCTACGGCTCGCGTCGCGGCAACCACGAGGTGATGATCCGCGGCACGTTCGCGAACATCCGTCTGCGCAACCAGCTGCTCGCGTCCGCGAACGACGGCGCTGGCGTGGAGGGCGGCTACACCCGTGACTTCACGACCGCCGACGGCGAACAGTCGTTCATCTACGACGCCTCGCAGCACTACCAGGAGCAGGGCATCCCGCTCGTCATCTTCGGTGGCAAGGAGTACGGCTCGGGCTCGTCGCGCGACTGGGCGGCCAAGGGCACGAACCTGCTCGGCGTCCGCGCCGTCATCACCGAGAGCTTCGAGCGGATCCACCGCTCGAACCTCATCGGCATGGGCGTCGTCCCGCTGCAGTTCCCGGCGGGCGAGACGGTCGAGTCCCTCGGGCTCGACGGCACCGAGGTCGTCTCGATCTCGGGGCTGACCGAGCTCAACGAAGGCCGGACCCCGAAGACCGTGCACGTCACCGCGACGCCGAGCGAGCACTCGCCCGCCGGCAAGCAGCCGGTCGAGTTCGACGCGGTCGTCCGCATCGACACCCCGGGTGAGGCCGACTACTACCGCAACGGCGGCATCCTGCAGTACGTGCTCCGGTCGCTCGTCTGAGTCAGTTGAACGACAGGAGCGACGCGCGCATGGGGCGCTGACGCGACCACATGGCGGACTGGAGGCCCGTGGCGACACCGCCACGGGCCTCCCGCGCGCTCCGCATGATGCGACGCGCCAGCGGCGCGCGGCGCCAGCGCCGACCGAGCCTGCGAGGTCGGTTGAATGGGAGTCCACGAGAATAGAGTGGGCCGACAGCCCCACGAAAGGAGCGCCCGTGAGCCTGCTCAGCAGCATCACGTCGCCGCGCGACCTGAAGCGTCTCTCCGACGTGCAGATGACCGAACTCGCCGCCGAGATCCGCCGGTTCCTGGTGGCCGAGGTCGCGAAGACCGGTGGGCACCTCGGGCCCAACCTCGGTGTGGTCGAGCTGACGCTCGCGATGCACCGGGTGTTCGACTCGCCGAACGACCCCTTCGTGTTCGACACGGGGCACCAGTCGTACGTGCACAAGCTCGTCACCGGGCGGCAGGACTTCTCGAAGCTCCGCGAGCGGGGCGGCATCGCCGGCTACCCGCAGCGGAGCGAGTCCGAGCACGACATCGTGGAGTCCTCGCACGCGTCGTCGTCGCTGTCGTGGGCCGACGGGATCTCCCGCGCGTTCGGGCAGACGGGACAGACCGACCGCACCGTCGTCGCGGTGGTCGGTGACGGCGCCCTCACCGGTGGGATGACGTGGGAGGCGCTCAACAACATCTCGGACGACAACGACCGCCGCCTGGTCATCGTCGTCAACGACAACGGCCGCTCGTACGCTCCGACGATCGGCGGCATGGCGCGGTTCCTCAGCTCCATGCGCACGCGGCGTGAGTACCGGGCGCTGTACGAGACCTCCCGTGCCGTGGCCGACCGCTTCGGTGCTCCCGGCCGGGCCGTGTACCGCGGGATGCGCGGGGGGCTGCACGGATTCCTGTCGCGCTTCACGAACAACGAAGCGCTGTACTCGAACCTCGACATCAAGTACATCGGGCCGGTCAACGGACACGACCAGCGGGCCATGGAGGCGGCGCTCCGTCAGGCGAAGGCCTACGGTGCCCCGACGATCGTGCACGCGATCACCGAGAAGGGGTACGGGTTCGAGCCGGCCCTGCGCGACCAGGCCGACCAGTTCCACGCCGTCGGACACATCGACCCGGAGACGGGGGAGTCGCTCGACGCCGCGTCGGGTCCGTCGTGGACCTCGGTGTTCGCGTCGACCCTGGCTTCTGTGGGCGATTCGGACCCCCGTGTCGTCGCGATCACGGCAGCGATGCTCCGACCGACCGGACTGCACCTGTTCCAGGAGCAGCACCCCGACCGCGTGTACGACGTCGGCATCGCCGAGCAGCACGCCGTGACGACCGCCGCCGGTCTCGCCTACGGCGGCCTGCACCCCGTGGTGGCTCTCTACGCGACCTTCCTCAACCGCGCCTTCGACCAGGTGCTGATGGACGTCGCGCTGCACAAGGCCGGCGTGACGTTCGTGCTCGACCGCGCCGGCATCACCGGACCGGACGGGCCGTCGCACCACGGCATGTGGGACCTCGCGTTGCTGCAGGTCGTGCCCGGCATCCGGATCGCCGCACCCCGTGACGCAGCGACCCTGCGCGAGGAGTTCCGCGAGGCGATCGCCGTCGACGACGCCCCCACCGTCCTCCGGTGGTCGAAGGGCCAGGTCGGGCCGGACATCCCCGCCGTCCGTCGTCTCGCCGACGGGGTGGACGTGCTGCACGCCGCCGCGGACGGCGTCGAGGACGTGCTCTTCGTGGCCGTCGGCTCCATGGTGCCGACGGCGCTCGAGGCCGCGGCGCTGCTCGAGGCGCAGGGCATCGGCGTCACCGTGGTCGACCCGCGCTGGGTGGTCCCGATCCCGGGCTCGCTCATCGAGCTGTCGCGGACGCACCGGCTCGTCATCACGATCGAGGACGGCGTGCGCGTCGGTGGCGTCGGGACCCGGCTCCGGCAGGACCTGCGGGCCGCCGGGGTCGACACGGGTGTGAACGAGCTGGGGCTGCCGGACGAGTTCATCGACCACGCGACCCGGTCGCAGATCCTCGCCGACGTCGGGCTGACGGCGCAGGCGATCGCCCGCGACGTGATCGACCAGGTCGTCGGGACGAAGTTGCCGCAGGCGAAGCCCGCGCGGTCGCGGGAGTCCGCCGCGTCCGACCGCTAGGCGGGGCGCGCGGAACCAGGTTCCGGACACCGCACCACGTACTTCCGCGGTGCTGTGTCCCGAACCTGGTTCCGCCGGAAGTCACCCATGCCGTCTGGGGCATGTCTCTCGGGGACGTCTGGCAGGATCGCCGCATGCGACGGGGGTTCAGGACGACGGCGGTGGCGATCGGTCTCGCGGTGGTGGCGCTGTCTTCGGGGTGCGCAGCGATGAACGACGGCACGGTCACGCCGGAGCTCGGTGCAGATGCCCGGGTCGGTGCCAGACAGACGATGCACCGTGTGGTCGACTGGGAGGGCACCGCCGCAGTCCACCGGGTCGATGCCACCTGGACCGACTCGTGCGGCCACGCGAGCAACTCCGGGTTCTTCCAGCCCGCTTCGGGCACGACGTGTCGGATCGACGCCGGGGCGGTGTACACGATCGACGGTGCGACCACACCGGTCGACGCGGTGCGCATCGCCGGACCGGCGCTGCGCACGGGCGGCCTGACCGACGAGGACCTCGTGGCACAGGCGATCCAGCCGGACGGATCGACACCGTACTTGGTCGACATCGGTGGGCGGCAGTCGATCGCGCTCGGCAACGACATCGGGCAGGACCGGTTCGCGGTCGTGCGGGTCCGCGGTTGGGACGGGTCACTCGGATTGTGGCAGTCGGAGGGATCGTCCGTCGTGCACTCGGCACCGGGTCTCGGCGTCGACCAACGCGACGGCGCTGTCCGGGCGAGCGGGGCGGACTACGTGCTCGTCGTGACGCACAGCGCCGCGTACTTCACGTCGTACGACAACGAGCCGCCCGAGCCGCCGGCACCACGGCCGTCGGTCCCGCCGTGCTTCAGCGGCAGCAACGACTGCGTGGGCGGCTGACGGCGGCTCACGACGGGGGCGCTGCCGGATCTGGTGCAGCTGCTGACCGCAGCGCAGCGAGGATCGCCCGCGCCATCGGCGTCACCCAGAGGACCTGGCCGGAGTCCAGACCGTCGCGGCCCTCGCGGAGGATCTGGACGCGGGACGACGAGGCCGACTCGCGCCGGAAGGTCAGGACGATGTTCTCGGCCCGCAGCGCGAACGACGTCCGGCGGGCGATGACGGCGCCGTCGTCGCGGATCTCCATGGCCGCGGCACCCGGAACGGCGTCGACTGCTCGCCGGAGCAGGGCCGGTACAGCGTCGAGCGGGACCGGCAGGACCACGGACGGCCCTGCGGCGGTCTTCGGTGCCCACCACTCCTGCGTCACTCCTGCACCGTACGCCAGGCAGCAGAACACCGGTGTTCGTGCGTCGCACCGCGGGATGCGGGGGTTCAGTGCACGAACACCGGTGTTTTGCGGAACCAGGCGGTCCTGTGGAGGCGCGGGACTCGCGCCGGCTAGCGGGAAGCCGGGCCGACGATCAGCGGGTCGTGGAAGCTCCCACCGAAGACGCGCTCGGACGCCCCACTGCGGTCGAGGTAGGGGCTGATCCCACCGGCCTGGAACGGGTAGCCCGCACCGAGGATCAGGCCGAGGTCGATCTCCTCGACGTGCTGGACGACCTCGTCCTCGAGCATGCGGTGCAGCTCGTCGGCCAGGGCGTCCTCGAAGCGCTGCTGCATCGCGGCAGCGTCGACGGGCTTCGCGTCCTTCTTCGACGGCGCGACGAGCTTGACGGCGGCGGGGTCGTACCCGGTCGCGTTGCCCTTCTTGTCGCGGGTCAGGATCTTCCCGTACTCGGCGATCTTCTTCAGCCCGTCACCGGGGTAGAAGCGCTCCGGCCAGGCAGCGTGGTGCGAGTCGAGCACGTGCGCTCCGACCGGCAGACCGACGAGTTCGAGCAGCTCGAACGGCGACATCGGCAGTCCGAGCGGCGCGGCACCGGCCGCCACGACGTCGAACGAGGTGCCCTGCTCGACGCCGCGCATCGCCTCACCGAGGACCCGTGCGAGCACCCGGTTGACGACGAAGCCCGGCTGGTCGGCCGTGATGATCGCCGTCTTCTTGAGGGTCTTCGCGACGGCGAGTGCCGTGACGAGCGTCTCGTCGGAGGTGTCGGCGGTGCGGACGACCTCGAGCAACGGCATCACGGCGACCGGGTTGAAGAAGTGGAACCCGACCAGGCGCGACGGGTCGGACAGCACCGAGCCCATCTCGGAGACGGACAACGACGAGGTGTTGGTGGCGAGGATGGCGTCCGGCGCGATGACCTGCTCGATCTTCCGGAAGACCTCTTGCTTGACGCTCATCTCCTCGAAGACGGCCTCGATCACCCAGTCGGCGTCGGCGAAGGCGTCGTACGACACCGACCCGCTGACGAGTGCGGTGATGCGGTTCGCGTCGTCGGGGGAGATCCGCCCCTTCTCGAGCAGCTTGCCGACCTCACCGCGGATCCGCTCCACACCGGCGTCGACGCGGGACTGGTCGACATCCGTGATCACGACGGGGACGCCGAGTCGTCGGGCGAACAGCAGCGCGAACTGCGAGGCCATGAGACCAGCGCCGAGGACGCCGACCTTCGTGATCTTCTTCGGCTCGACGCCCTCCGGAGCACCGACGGGCTTCTTCGCACGCTTCTGCACCAGGTCGAACGCGTACATCGATGCGGCGAACTGGTCACCGGAGAGCAGGTCGGCGAGGGCGTCGTCCTCGTCGGCGAACCGTTCGTCCAGGGAACCGCCGCGAGCGGCGGCGACGAGGTCAAGCGCGCGGAACGGCGACTTCGGCACCGTCCCGATCTTCGACGCGACCTGCCCACGGGCGACCTTGACGACCGTGCCCCAGGCAGCCTTCTCGAGCATGCCCGGTTCGTTGGGCCGCTTGACCGACACGCGACCGGCGATGACGCCGTCGGCCCACGCGACTGCCGACGGCAGGAACGTCACCGACGGGATCAGCGCGTCGCCGATGCCGATCTCGACCGCGGCCGCTCCGTCCATCAGGCGGTTGTTCTTGAGGGGGTTCTCCACGATGACCCGCAGCGCGCGCTCCGGACCGATCAGGCGGGGGAGCAGTGTCGCGCCGCCCCAGCCCGGGATGATGCCGAGGAAGACCTCGGGCAGGCCGATGCCCTGCGCCGCGGACGAGAACACCCGGTAGGTGCAGTGCAGTCCGATCTCGAGCCCGCCGCCGAGGGCGATGCCGTTGATGAACGCGAACGACGGCACGCCGAGGTCGGACAGCTTGCGGAGGGTGGCGTGGCCGAGGGCCGCGAGGTCGTGCGCCACGTCCCGCGACGGCACGGACGCCGCCTGCGACAGGTCGGCACCGGCAGCGAAGCAGTACTCCTTGCCGGTGATCGCGACGCCCTGGATCGTGCCGGCGGTCGCCTCGGTCTTCAGGGTGTCGAGCACCCCGGAGAGTTCGCGGAGCGTGCGCGGCCCGAGGGTGTTCGGGCGCTTGTAGTCCTTGCCGTTGTCGAGCGTGATGAGTGCCAGTGTGCCGCCGGAGGCCATCGTGACGTGCTTGACGAACGAGTGCGTGACGACCTCGTCCTCGCTGAGTTCGGACAGACGGTCCGTGTCGACGGTGGTCATGCTCATGCCCCCTTCCGAGCCGAACGTGCTGCGGACTTGCTGAAACCGGGGTTCTCCCAGATGACGGTGCCGCCCTGCCCGAGCCCGATGCACATCGTGGTGATGCCGTACTGGACGTCCGGACGCTCGGCGAACTGCGCCGCGAGCTGCGTCATCAGGCGGACACCGCTCGATGCCAGCGGGTGGCCGACGGCGATCGCGCCGCCCCACGCGTTGACGTTCGCGGAGTCCTGGGCGATGCCGTAGTTGTCGAGGAACGCGAGCACCTGCACGGCGAACGCCTCGTTGATCTCGAACAGGCCGATGTCGTCGATGGACAGGCCGGCCTTCGACAGCGCCTTGTCGGTGGCGGGGACCGGTCCGACGCCCATGACCTCGGGCTCGACGCCGGCGAAGGCGAACGAGACCATCCGCATCTTCGTGGGCAGGCCGTGCTCCTTGGCGCCTTCGGCCGAGGCGAGCAGGCTCATCGTCGCGCCGTCGTTGAGGCCGGCGGCGTTGCCGGCGGTGACGCGCCCGTGCGGACGGAACGGGGTCTTCAGCGCGGCCAGGGCCTCGAGCGTGGTGCCCGGACGCGGCGGCTCGTCGGTGCTGACGACGTCCCAGCCGTCGCCCTTGTTCACCTCGACCGGGATGATGTCCGGCTGCAGCTTGCCGGCTGCCCAGGCGGCGGCGTAGCGCTGCTGCGACTGGACGGCGTAGGCGTCCGTGCGGTCCTTCGTGATCGCCGGGAAGCGATCGTGCAGGCGCTCGGCGGTGGAGCCCATCACCAGTGCATCGCTGGACACCATGCGCTCGGCGATGAACCGCGGGTTCGGGTCGGAGTTGAAGCCCATCGGGTGGCGTCCCATGTGCTCGACGCCGCCGGCGATCGCGATGTCCGCGGCACCGAAGGCGATGGCTCCCGCGAGCGTCGTGACACTCGTCATGGCACCGGCGCACATGCGGTCGATCGCGTACCCCGGAACCGACTTCGGCAGGCCGGCCAGCATGCCGACGGTGCGGCCGAGGGTCAGCCCCTGGTCACCCTGTTGCGTGGTCGCCGCGACGGCGACGTCGTCCACCGCTGCGGTGTCGAGCGAGGCGTTCCGGTCGAGCAGTCCGCGCATCGCGTGCACCGCGAGGTCGTCGGACCGGGTCTTCCAGAACACCCCCTTCTCGCCGGCTCGTCCGAACGGCGTCCGTACTCCGTCCACGAACACGACGTCTGATGCCTTTGGCAATCCGGGCCTCCCAGATCCTCTTCGATCGGGCCGGAACGCTCATCGCTCCGGCCGGCCGGGCCTCGCCCGGCGACGCTCCCGACGCTATGCCCCCAGGCTGGGCGGCCGCATGCCGGTTGGGCGGTTCCTACGACTCGACATCATCCGTCGCCGCGGGCTGCTGTGCAGCAGCGACAAAGGCCGAGGCGATGACCGAGGCCAGTTCCTCCACCTGCCACGGACGGGCCTCGTGCGAGGCGAGGGCAGCCCCGACCAGCTCGGTCGACGGTGGCGACGGCGGTGCCCACGACACCACCCGGAGGGTCTCCGGGGTGAGCAGGTTCTCGAGCGGGATGTCGAGCTCCTCGGACCGCTTCGTCACCGCAGCACGGGCGGCCTTGTACCGGCGGTCGGCCGCGGGATTGCGGTCGGCCCAGGCGCGGGGCGGCGGGAGTGTGGCCTCGCCGGATCCGCGGAGCTTCGGCAGGTCCTCGGTCGTCCGGCCCTCGTCCACCGCGGCCCACCAGCGGTCGAGCTCGGACCGGCTGGCCCGGCCGGTGAACGCCTTCAGCCCGCCGAGCTCGGCGCGCGACGCGGGTGCGGCCGCCGCCGCTGCGACGATGGCGGCGTCGGGGATGGTGCGCCCGGGAGCGATGTCGGCCGCGCGGGCGTACTCGTCGCGGGCGAGCCAGAGCGACCGGGCGATCGCGAGCGCGCGGGCGCCACGGAGCGCGTGCATGCCGGACAGTCGGCGCCACGGCTCGGCGCGGACGGGCTTCGGGGCGCGGTGCAGCACCGCGTCGAACTCCTCCTCCGCGATGCGGGACTTGCCGGCCTCGTCGAGCTTCGCGGCGAGGGCGTCGCGCAGGTCCGGCAGGAGTTCGACGTCGAGCGATGCGTACACGAGCCACGACTGCGGCAGCGGTCGGGTCGACCAGTCGGCCGCCGAGTGCGCCTTGGCGAGCGTGATCCCGAGCAGCTGCTCGACGACGGCACCGAGCCCGACCCGGGGGAACCCGGCGATGCGTGCGCCGAGTTCGGTGTCGAAGATGCGGGTCGGGACGAGGCCGACCTCCTGCAGGCACGGCAGGTCCTGCGACGCGGCGTGGAAGAGCCACTCCTCGTCGACGATGGCCGCCTGCAGCTCGGAGAAGTCGCCGATCGGGATCGGGTCGAACAGGAACGCGCCGGCACCGCGGCGGAACACCTGGATCAGGTAGGCGCGCTGCGAGTAGCGGTAGCCGCTGGCGCGCTCGGCGTCGACGGCGACGGGGCCGTGACCCGCAGCGATCGCCGCGACGGCGGCCAGGTAGTCGTCGCGCGACTCGATGACCTTGACGGCCTCGTGCGAGTCCTCGAACGCGGGGTCCGGTGCACCGGGGGTCGAACTGACGGGGTCGGTCACTTGGCGAGCCTCCTCGGGGCCAACAGGGTCACGCCGTCCGAGGCAGGAGGCAGACCGGCGAGCATGGCGACGATGTCCTGCCATGCCCGGACGTGCGCGGTGAGGTCGTCACCGCGCGGCGTCCACGATGCGCGGAGTTCCAGCTGGGCGCCGTCGCCCTGTGCGGCGAGGTCGCCGTACCCGCGCGAGATGATCTTGGTGGCCGTGCCCGAGGCGTGGTCGTACTCGGCGCCGTGCGTCTCGAGCGCGTCGACGAGCCAGCTCCACGTGACGTCGGCGACGAACTCGTCGACACCGATCTCGGGTTCGAGCGGCGCCTGGGCGAACGAGACGACCCGGAAGGCACCGCCCCAGCCCTCGGGTTCTTCGGGGTCGTACAGGGCGATGAAGCGCCCGGTGCCGAGGTCCGACTCGACGCCGTGCGCGGTGCCGGACACGTCCGCCGCCAGGGCGATCGAGAACGGTGCGATCCGCGTGGGCGAGGGGATCTCGGTGACGGTGGTCTCGGAACGGCTGCTGCCAGAGGACACGAACGCGCGGAGCCGCGCGAAGGCGTCGGGCTCTCGGGTTTCGGACACACATGCAGACTAGGCTCCGGGCCATGTCCCGATCCGCGCGACCCGCCGAGGACGCCGTCCAGGAGACCGCACGATCGGCCGGGTTCATCGCACTCGGCGCCGGTCTGGCCGCCGCCGCCGTGGGAACGGCCGTCATCGGCGGCTTCGTCGCCGCCGTCGCCCGCGCCGTCGTCACCCCGGACCGCAAGCGCACCGAACGCGTCCCTATCCACGCCGTGGACCCGGTCCGGATGACCGTGACCATCGAGCGGACCGCCGACACCGAGCTGCAGGGCCGCTACTCCCTCTGGTTCGGCGCCGGCACCGGGCACATGCGCGTCGGTGAGGTCCTCGGCGCCACCGACACCACCGTCACGCGCCGCATCATCGCGATCGACGCTGGCGACCCGACCGCTGCACGCCGCGGCCGCTGGGGCGGCTGGTTCTACCTGACCCCCGGCGAGCTCGACGTGCCCGTCGAAGACATCGACATCCCGACCCCGAACGGGCCCGCACCCGCCTGGGTCGTCCGCGCCGACGACCCGGACGCCCCGTGGGCTGTCCTGGTGCACGGGCGCGGCGTCACCCGCGCCGAGACCATCCGCGCCGTCCCGGTCTTCCGCGCCGCCGGCTACTCGGTCGTGCTCGCATCGTGGCGGAACGACGGCGTCGCACCGCCGAGCATGGACGGCCGCTACGGCCTCGGCAGCACCGAGTGGGAGGACATCGACTCCGTCCTCCGCTGGCTCAGCGCCCAGAACGCGCAGAGCGTCGTGCTGATGGGCTGGTCGATGGGCGGTGCCGTCGTGCTCCAGACCCTGTTGCGCTCACGCTTCGCCGGGCTCGTCGACGGCGTGGTGCTCGAGTCGCCCGTCGTCGACTGGCACGCCGTGCTCAAGTCGCAGAGCCAGCTCATGGGGTTGCCGCGCCCGGTCCGCAAGGTCGCGCAGCGCCTGCTCCGCACGCCGGTGCTCCACCGGTTGGCGGGGCTGCAGCGACCCGTCGACCTGCGCGAGCTCGACATGGTCACCCGGTCCGCCGAGCTCACGGTGCCGATCCTGCTCCTGCACAGCGACGACGACGGCTTCGTGCCGTCCTCCGCGTCGCACGACCTGGCACGCGCCCGACCCGACCTGGTACGGCTCGAGGTGCAGACCACGGCCCGGCACACCAAGCTCTGGAACCACGACGCCGACTGGTTCGACGCCCGGATCCTCGCGTGGCTCACCGAGGTCGTCCAGCGGCGCGGGGCGGCCAGCGCGCGGTAGACGGGACCGAAGGGCGGACGGGAGGCGCGGTTCCAGCTGGCACCGCGCCTCCCGTCCGTCCTTGCGTCCGTTCGGTCGCATCGTGAGCAGAAATGGTCGGGTCACCGTCCGACACCCGACCATTCCTGCTCACGAAGCGGGTGGTCCGGCATTCGTTCCGTTCGTCGTCTGCTGTCGCGGCCCGAACTCCTCGAGACGAGTCGCCGGTCGGCCGAGCTGCGCTGGGCCGTGCGTCCGGTCGAAGGCATCGCTCATCGTCGTGAGCGGCGGTCGGACCGTCACGGTCCATTCGCCACTGTCGAACGCGTCGATCCGGACGACCAGGTTCGACTCGTCGGTCAGGTCCGAGCCGGGGAGGTAGCCGAGGAACTCGCCGTCGATGAGCTGCCGCATGCTGTCAGCGATCTCCATCGCCTCGGCATGGCTCAGGATGAGCCCGGGTTCCGCCGCCGCGTCGACGCGGCGTTCGAGTGGGAGCGCTTGGACCGGCTTGTCAGGGGACGTGACGGCGTACAGGGTCGTGAGGACCCAGACGAGCTCTGGTGAATCGAGCTCTGATGTTTCGAGCTCTGAGAAGAACTGCACCAGGTCGGGCAGCACGATGCGAGCAGCGGCGATCCGGTAGGTGACCATCCCCAGGTCGCCCGGCACTGTCGTGGTCATCCGTTCTCCTCGGTCGTCTCGGTCTGGGGCGAGAGGCCGCCCACGCTCATGGCAGCGAGGACGTCGGTCCTGCCGGGCGTGAACGCCGTGAATCCGACCCATGTGTCAGCCTGCACGATGCAGAACCGCGGCTGTTCGTCGCCGAGCGGCACGAGCGCACGGGCGAACTCGTCGAGTCCGCGGACGTCGAAGCCCTTCTCGGCGGCCATCGTGTACTTCGTCAGGAAGGTCCGTGCCGTCGCCAGCGCGCCCTGATCGAAGACACGGAGCCGTTCCTCGGCCGCGCACTGCGATGCCACCTCGAGCGCCAGTTCGGCCCCCGGGGCGTCTGATGTGCGCAGGCGCGAGCACAGCTCCTGGACGGTGATGTGGACGAGTCCGATGGATCGGTCGATCGCCGTGGCCGCCACGAGCGTTCGGTCCGTCGCGCGCAACACGACCGTCACGAGTTCGTCGGCGTGCTCTACCTGACAGGTCAGGACGAGCTCGTCGCCGAGGGCTTCGAGTGGGTCGATGAACGGCGCGAGGTTCGGCTCCTGCTTCGAGTAGGTCCGCCGGATGACCGCTGCGAACGAGCGTGCGGACACGTCGGAGACGAGCACATCCGTGTCCGGCCCGACAGTGGCGAGGACCTCGACGACACGGTCCGGGAGCTCCACGGTCGATTCATCGGTGACCGCTCGGAGATGGTGGATCGAGATGGCCGGGGGCGCGTCCGTCACCGTCGGATCTCCGCGGACGACGGGCCCTGTCGGTACCGGACCTCGCCGTCGGGCAGGACGTCGATGTCGACCCGTGCGCGCCCCGGTTCGCTGTAGTGCCAGGACGGACCTCGGCGGTTCGACCAGCCCTCGAGCAACTCACCCGAGGCGAACCGGATGGCGATCCGCGCGCCCGTGACTGCACCGTCCGAGACGACCTTGTTGTGCAGGGCAAGGAGGTCGAGCAGGGACGGTTTGTCGCCGGGATCGAGGAACGCGTGCTCCCCGTCAGAGCCTGTCAGCGCGAAGTCGGTCTCGAACCGGAGCGAAGCACCGCTCGAGAAGCGGATCGTCACGTCTGGTCCGATGCTGATGAGGTCGACGGTGTCGCCGGCGATGTCCAGCGCGAAGGGCTGGCGCGGAACGCCGCTCATCCTCGATCTCCTTCCGTGCCCGTGCTCGTGCTTCCGGTCGGCGGCTCGGTGCGGGCCGGGCGACCCTCCGGCCCGGAGACCTGCCAGGACTCGAACTCGGCATCGGGACCGGCGACGAGGGTGTCCCCGCCGTCGAAGATCAGCGTCAGTACGCCGTTCTCGGTCGAACTCCGAACGAGCTCGACACCGAACAGCCGCAGGATCGGGGCCAGTGCGTCCTTGCTTTCGGGATCGACGACCGCGGTGCTTCCGGACCGGTCGGTGACGGTGCACTCGGATTCGAGCTGGACGCGGTAGCCGTTGCCGAACCCCAGCTCAAGCCGGAAGTCGACGCCTATGAGGTCGAGCGTGCCCGCGCGCTCGACGGTCATCGCGCCCCCGGTGGGGTCAGCGGTGTCAGCGACCATGATCGTTCCCTTGTACGGATTGCTGTTCAGGAGCTGCCCTCGCTGAGTCTGCTCGAGCAGATCGAGATTCTCCGAAGAGTTCCCATGACGTCGGAGTGGGGCGGTACCGGAGGTCGTCGTACACCGGCCGCCACGGTTCCAAGCCGTGGTGGGCACGAACCGCTTTCTCCACGACCATCGGGGAGTCGACGGTCAGATGCGGAACACGGCGGGCATCGTCAGCCGTCGCCCTCCGCATCCTCGACCCGTCGAAGTTCGTGACGTGCACACCGTCGTAGTCCTCCGATCCGTGGCTGAACGCGGGCAGGAACCGGCGATGATCGGGAATGCTGTTGCCCACGATCTGCCACATGCCCGGTCGGAATCGCGCATCCAACGTCATCCGCGCGAGAAGGGGAGTCGCTGCCGTCACGTCGCTGAAGTGGAGGGTCTGCACTGACCTGACGGGCGCGACGAGGTCGAAGATGATGACGTAGAGCGCCTTCGTGTACTTGCCGATCACCTGTCCGAGCACCACCTTGCTGTCATCGAGCGGCACGGTGAAGACGTCACCGACCGCAACTGGGTAGATCTGTTGCTGTGAACTCAACGTGGTCCTTTCAGGCTTTGGTTGCACACGTCACAAGTGCGATCGCGGGGGAGCTTCGCCCCAACTCCGATGGGCAACTCGACCCTGACGGGTGATGCTGTTCACGGATGGGGAGCCATCCCCGCGTGGACCGGTGGACTCAAGAGAGCACGTTTCGTTCTCGTGGGCCGGTTGCTCTGTTTCTGCTCAAGGCTCGCGACCGTGCGGTGTTCACGGTGGCATTTCGGTCGAAGGCCCGGTGGTGCGGGTGGTCATCGCCGGCACTCGCGTTCCCGGCCCGAATGCCCGGGCAAATCCGTCCCGAATCACGACCCGATCTGTGTCGATGATGATCGTCCACAACGAGCCGTCACTCATGTCGAGGCGGATGACTGCTCTGTCGATATCACCGACTTCGGATGGGTTGAATCCGACGAACTCACCATCGATGAACTGCTGCGTGGTTTCGGTGAGTCGCATGAACGAGGCATTGTCGAGCACCGGATTGGGCAAGTGGGGCGCGCTCGAGAGCTGCTCCAGTTCGGCAACGTCCAGTCCGGGATCTCTCGACACGTTCACGAATATGTCCTCGGCCGTCCATGAAAGCTGCGGCAGATGAAGGGAGGACACGACGTCGGCGAGGTCGAACCACCCGCTATCGCCCTGTTCAGATTCACGGGTAAAAAGTCGCAGCATCGGATCCGATTCAACCTCGCCTTGTCCTCCGCTTGAAGACGCTGGAAATCATTCGTCAAATAGCAGTTGTTGAGCGCTGGGAATGTTTCTTGGCATCAAATCCGTGAACCACGGAAGCTCTAGACTGTCAATCCTCCCGTTCTTCGTCCAGATAAGAACTTCGCCTACAACTTCAGAAGATTCATCTGCATAAGAGGCTTCGATCGGAAGGGGCTGGTCCGGCAAGCTGACGGCGGGTGAGTCGTCAAGGTCTATCTGCCAGATCCGTGGACCAGTCGCTCGGAATCCTCGAATTGCTTGCGCTTGGTCCTGCAATGGTCCTGATTCAGGTAGGAGTAGGTGATCCAAGCAAGTGCGGACGAGATCGTGCAGACGTGATTCGTCTTCTGTCTTCATGTTGCCCCAATCTTCAAGGTGTGTCCCTTGGGATGAACATTGTACCGACACGAGGGGTGTCCTCTACATTGGATCCACGTACGCGAACAGTAGCGTCGCTTATCGGTACATCTTCAACAAATTTGCCGGGGGGTAGATCTTTTTTGTCGAGGTGATGGGCAACGGCCTCGATGACCGGACGCTTCCCTCCCATCGAGTCGACGAGCGGATCAAGTCCGTGTTCCTTCTTGTCGAAGATGTGCCCCATCTTGTTCGGATCTTCGAGAACCTTGTCTGCAATTCGCTGGGCGCGCTCACCGAGTCCTGTCGGAGGTAAAGGAGCGACGTCGGAAAGCCTGTTCACCGCGGTCGGCAGGTGCACTTTCGACATCGTGCCGCCGGTGGCCGCCGACGTCGCGGCACCCTCGGCAGCGTTCCGGAGCAGGCCACCGGGGGTCACCGGCTGGCCGCTCACGGCGTAGTTCGCGACGTTCTCGACCGCGCCCTCTGCGGCGTTGCCCAGCAGGTGCTTCCCGATCAGGGCACCGGCACCACCGCCGACCGCACCGAATGCCCCGCTGACGGCGACCTGGCCCCAGTTCACCTCGCCGGTCGTGGCCTTCTGGATGATGGTGTCGGCACCGGCGCTGATGAGCATCATGCCGACCGGACCGCCGACGCCGGTGGCGAGAAGCACACCGCCCGCGACGACCATCGCGCCGCCGGCGACGTACTCCCAGTTGTCCGCGAACCAGTCACCGGTGGCCGCAGCGGCCCGGGCGAGCGGACCCTGTTCGGCCGCCGCGTAGGCCTCCAGTTCCGCGTCGGTAACGGGCGCGAGACCGAGCGGGTCGATGGCGTGCAGCGGATCGTTGCCGGCGAACGAGTAGGGGTTGCCTGCCCAGGCTGCTCCGGCGGGCGCGCTGACCGGGTCGATGGACAGGAAGCCGCGCGACGACGAGTCGTACGCGCGGGCACCCATCCACTCCAAGCCGGCGACCTGCAGCGAACCGTCGGCGCCGAGCGCGATCCCGCCGGGCAGGCCGGAACCGCCGAGGTCGATGAGCGTCTGCCACGGGTCGGCGTCGTCGGCTGCTCTCGTCGTGCGCCGACCGCTGGTTGCCCACCCGTCGCCCACCCCGGTGAGACCACCGGGAGCGCGGACGACCGGGGTGTCGCCGACAGCGAGGAGCGTCGGCGCGAACGCGGCGGTGTCCCAAGCGATCGGGATGCCGTCGACATCGGCGAGTTCACCGAGGGCGTCGACGTGCAGGTCGGTCGTGGTGGTGCCTGCCGCGGTGGCCTCCGCCACCGCGGTGAGGTGACCCTGCGGGGTCCAGCCGTACGTGGTCGTCACCCCGTCGGCTCGGAGCGCCTCCACCCGACGACCAGCGCCGTCGTAGGCGTACTCCGCCTCGGGCACCCCGTCCGGAGCGTCGACCCTGGTCAGCTGTCCGGCGGCGTCGTACGAGAACCGTCGGGCCCCGGAGTCCGTTCGTTCCTCGACCAGGCGACCCGCTGCGTCGTAGACCCAGCCCGTGCGACTGCCGTCCTGGACGGACGCCACCAGCTGCGCGGCATCGTCGTGCTCGTAGGTGGTGCTCCCGCCGGGTCCATCGACCCGGGTGATGCGCCCGTCGGCGTCGCGCCCGATGGTGCTGAGGTGCGTGCCGTCCGAGTCGATGCGCGTGTGTCGGACGACGTGTCCGTTCGCGTACTCCCAGGTCTGCAACTGATCGCCGGCGCGGGCCTGCAGGAGCCGGCCTGCCGGGTCGTGTTCGTACCGGACCTCGCCGAAGACCGAGTGCTCGACCCGGACGACCCGTCCGGTGGCGTCGTGCGCGTACCGGGTCGCGGACCCGTCGGGGGACTGCACCGAGGTGCGGAGCCCGTCGGCATCGTGGGTCCACCGCGTTTCGCGGGCGCCGGTCGAGCGTCGGACGAGCTGCCCCAGCCGGCTGAACTCGAGGACGTGTGCAGTGGGGGAGCCCGGACGGGTCTCGTCGGTGATCGTCACCGTGCGGGCGCGGGCATCGCGGTCGATGCGGCCGATCAGACGGTCGTCGGCGTACTGCGCGGATTCCCGACCGGCTGCGTCGTACTCCCACCGCAGCACGGTGCCGTCCGGATCGGTCTGGGTGAGCTGCCGTCCGGCGGCGTCGTAGGTCGCGGTGGTCGTGCGCCCGAGCTGATCCGTGGACGAGGCCACCTTGTCGAGCTGCGTGTACGTGCGGACGGTCACCCCGCCCAGCGGATCGACGGTGCGGACGAGGCGCCCACGCTGGTCGTACTCGTAGCGGGTCGTACCCCCGAGACCGTTCACCGCGGCGACGAGCTGTCCTGCGGCGTCGTACCGGAAGGTCCGCTGGCCGAAGCGGGTGTCCCGCGCCGAGACCACGCGACCGACCCGGTCGTACCGGTACCGGACGGTGCCGACCCCGGGGACGTCGGCGTGGACGACCCGGCCCTGGCGGTCGTACTCGGTGCGTGCGACCTCGCCGGTCGGCAGGGTGCGCGCGACGACCCGTGAATCGGCGTCGTAGGTCAGCGTGGTGCGTGCGCCGGCGGGATCGATCGCGGAGACAGGTCGGCCGCACGCGTCGTACTCGTACCGGGTGGTGCGGCCCGCCGGGGTGGTGACGGCGACGACGCGTCCGGCGAGGTCACGTTCGATGCGGGTGAGGCCACCGTTCGCGTCGACGAGCTCGACCGGGCGGCCACACGCGTCGTACGTCGTCAGCTCAGCAGAGGAATCCGCGTGCTCGAGCCGGGTCGGACGCCCGAACTCGTCGGTCGTCACGGAGACGGCGTCGAAGGCGTCGCGGACCGTGGAGACGCCGTCGGCGCGCGAGCGCCCGACCTCGGTGCGGACACCGGTCGGGTCGACGGTGGCGCCGAGGGCTCCGACCGCGTCGTACTCCCGCTCCCAGGTGCCACCGGCCGGGTCGACCACGGCTTCGAGCCGGGAGAGCGCGTCGTGCACGAACGCCCACTCGGCACCGTCGGGCAGGGTCATCGTCGACACGTTGCCGAACGCGTCGAAGTCCTTTGTGACGACGCGACCGAGGGGGTCCGTGGTGGACACGACCTCGCCGTGTGGACCGTGGGTGACTTCCGTGCGGGCACCGGTCGGGTCGATCGTCGCCGTGACCCGACCGCCGTCGCCGTGCTCGAACCGCCACAGTCCCCCGTCCGGGTCCTCGCGTGCGGTGAGCAGTCCGGCGGCGTCGTAGCGGTACCGGGTCCGGTGGCCGAGCGGTGTGACCGCCTCGATGATCCGGCCTCCGGGGTCGCGGACCAACTGCGCGGTGTCGCCGACGGCGTTCTCGACCCCGATGAGCTCACCGGACGCGTCGTGGTGGAAGGAGACGACGACGCCCATCGGATCGGTCGTCCCCACGAGCAGGCCGTCCCGCCACTCGAGCAGCGTGCGACCGCCGACGGGATCGGTGATGACGGAGGGGTTCCGGTCGTCGCCCGTGTACTCGTACTCGACGACCCCGCCGTTCGCGGTGACCACCGTGGTCATGCGGTCCTGCTCGTCGTACCCGAAGGTCAGATCGGCGCCCTCCGGCGTCACGGTCCGGACCCGACGCCCGCGGTCGTCGTACCCGTGGACGGTCACCTGACCATCGCGCTCGGTCACCGAGACGAGGTTGCCGTGCGGGTCGTACGACATCGACTGGCGCTGCCCGTCGGCGTCGATGATCCCGACGACGCGGCCCTTCCGGTCAGCGATCCAGGTGTTCGCGTGGTTCCCGTCGACGTCGGAGACCGAGGTGACCCGACCGGGCAGGTACGAGAACCGGACCCGTCGACCGAACGGTGTGCGCTGCTCGACGACCCGGCCGCGGTCGTCGTAGGTGTTCTCGCACTCGACGACCCCCGTCGCAGCGGTCACCCGGTCGATCAGGCCGTCCGGGTTCCAGCGGTACCGGCGGCTGCCGACGGCGTCGGTCGCCCGGACCAGCCGGCGGCCGTCGTCGTAGTGGTACTCGACGCGGCGCCCATCCGACGCCGTCACGGACGCCACCCGGTCGCCGCTGTACTCGATGTCGACGAACCGCCCGAACACGTGCGCGAGCCGCGTGATCCGATCGTGCTCGTCGCGGCGCACGGTCACGGCGGTGCCCGCTCCACGCGCACTGCTCAGCCACAGTCCGGACGGCGTGAACGCCCACCGACCGCCGGCTTTGTCCCGCACGACGAGCGAGTCCTGCTCGGCCCGGAGCCACAGGTCCTCGCCGACGCCGCGGCTCCACCCGTCCCCCTGCCGCGGGAAGTCGACCTGCCGGCCGTCGTCCAGCACGACCGAGGCGGCCTCGTCGCTGATCTCGAGCCGGATGTCGAGGATCGAGGACCACCCGAGTCCGAACACCCCGACGCGGCCGTCGAGTGAGTTGTACATGCGGGTGAGCCGGAGCGACGCGGCCTGCCCCGCGAAGGACAGGTCGGTCTCGGGCTCGAGGAAGTTGCCGGTGGCCGTGTTGACCGGGTCGTCGGCGAACCCGTTGGTCGGGGGCGTCCCCATCGCCGAGAACGGCCCGATGGTGAAGTCGTCCCGACCGGCGTCGATCCCCGCCGAGGACAGCGCGGCCGCGATCGCCGCGTCCGACAGCGTCGCAGGCCCGGCACCGCCACCGGCGGCCTCGAACTGCGCTGCGACGGTGCCCGCCCAGTCGGCGTCCTTCCCGTTCGCCGTGAGCCAGTCGTTCACCGCGGTCAGCAGCGACTGGGCGTTCAGGGTGCCCCAGCACGGGTTGCACTCGGCCTCGTAGTCGCTCAGGGCGTTCCGGAACGTCGAGACGGCGCCGGACAGATCGGCGTCGAGCGTCCGGGTGGTCGCCTCGAAGGAGCGGAGGTCCGCGGGGACGGCGGACGACGTCCCACCGCTGGTCCCGCCGCCCGCCGGGAACTCCCGCCCCGTGACGCTGACCTCGTCCGCCTGCAGTCGTGGCTCCGGCTCGGGCTCCGGCGGCTTCGGGTCGTCGCCCCCGCCGAACCACGTCGAGATCTCGTGTCCTGCGGCGACGAGGAGGTTCTCCTCGCGTTCACGCTTGCGGGCGGTCCACTCCTTCGCCTGCTTCCGCCGGTCGTCCTCGTCCTTCGCGGCGTCGCGGAGCTGCTGCACGAAGCCCGACAGGCTCTGCAGCGACTCGACGAGCTTCGTCGCGCTGCGCGAGGCGATGTCGGCGTTGTCCGCGAAGACCTCGGAGAAGTAGCCCCGGAACTCCGCACGCGCAGTCGTCACCGATGGCGATCGCGACCCGGACTGGCCGCCGATCGACGACGCAAGCGCCGTCGAAGCCGACTTGAGCGCATCCGCCGCGCTGTACGAGTAGCCGGTCGGATCGTTCCCGTGGATCTTCGCCATCGTCATTCCCCCCCTGGTGCTGACCGCACCATCCTGGCACGGGTCCGGACTGAAATTCCAGAGGACGGCATGCGTGCCGAGGGGGAGATGGACGGGAGGCCCGTGGCGGATCCGCCACGGGCCTCCCGTCTGTCAGAAGGTCGCGTCTACGACACCGCAGCCTGCACCTGACGCTGCACGCGTCCGAGCATGCCCACCATGCCGCGGATCCGCAGCGGGCTGACCGCCTCGGACAGGCCGATCGTCAACGGGTAGTCCGCCGGCACGGCGAGCACCTGCGCTGCCGTCAAGCCGCTCAGGCCCTGCGCCAGGATGGAGGCGAAGCCGCGCGTGGTCGGCGCCTCGCGCGGGGCGGTGGCGTGCATGCGGACGACGTCGGGTGCGTCGCCGTCCTCGCCCACGGTCACCGTGATGAACACGGGGGACTGGCACTCCTCGACCCGTTCGAGTTCGTCCTCGTGCCCCTGCAACCGTTCGGGCAGCGCGGGCAACTCGTTCGAGAACTCGAGGAGGAGCTGCAGGCGGTCCTTCTGGCCCAGGGCGAGGAAGTCGTCGCGGATCTCGGCGAGGGTGGCGGGGAGGGTGGCCTCGGTGCTGTCGTTCATCGGTTCGGAACTGTACCCGGCTCCGCGCCCTGCACGATCGGGACGCGGACGGCGCTGCCCCACTCGGTCCACGAGCCGTCGTAGTTGCGGACGCTGTCGTAGCCGAGCAGGTGCTGCAGGACGAACCAGGTGTGGCTCGACCGCTCGCCGATGCGGCAGTACGCGATGACCTCGTCAGCGTCGCCGATGCCGGCGCCCTCGCGGTAGATGGCGTCGAGTTCGGCGCGCGGCTTGAAGGTGCCGTCCGGTGCGGCGGCGGTCGCCCACGGGATGTTCACCGCGGTGGGGACGTGGCCGCCGCGCAGTGCACCCTCTTCCGGGTAGTCGGGCGCGGTGGTTCGGGAACCGTCGTACTCGCCCGGGCTGCGCACGTCGATGAGGGGCTTGCCGAGGTGGGCGAGCACGTCGTCCTTGTAGGCACGGATCTCGGTGTCGATCCGGTCGACGACCGGGTACTCGGCCGGCGTGACGACGGTCTCCTCGGTGGTGAGGGCGCGGTCCTCGGCGATCCACTTCGCACGGCCGCCGTCGAGCAGGCGGACGTCCTCGTGGCCGAACAGCGAGAAGACCCAGAGGGCGTAGGCGGCCCACCAGTTGTTCTTGTCGCCGTAGAGCACGACGGTGGTCTCGCGGCCGATGCCCTTGCTGCCGAGCAGTTCGGCGAACGCCTCGCCGTCGATGTAGTCGCGCTGCACCGGGTCGTTGAGGTCGGTGTGCCAGTCGATCTTGACCGCGCCGGGGATGTGTCCGGTCTCGTAGAGCAGGACGTCCTCGTCGGACTCGACGACGACCAGGTCGGGGGTGTGGGCGTCCAGTTGTTCCTGCAGCCACTCGGTGGAGACGAGACGCTCCGGGTGAGCGTAGGCGGTGAACTTCTCGGACGGGTCGACCGGTGCGGTCATGGTGGGCTACCTCCAGGTGGTCATCCGGCACCGGACTAGGATCGGTCGTCGGTGCCTGTGGGCAACGGTACGCGGACGTACCGTGCCCCAGCCGCAACGTGACACCGCACGACTTGCTTCCCGGAAGGGTTCCTGATTGTCCACGAACACCGCGCCAGCGCACCTCGTCGACCGTGACCCCCAGGTGACCCCGCAGCAGATGGCCGCGGCACTGGTGCCACCGCCCCAGTTCGCGGCCGCCTCGTTCGACTCGTACCGCCCGGACCCGGACTACGCCTCGCAGGCCGACGTGCGCGACGCCGTCGCCGCGTTCGTCGCGGCCGGGCCGACCGAAGCGCCCCGTCGCGGCCTGTTCGGCCGCCGCAAGCAGCCGGTCGAGCCCGCTGCGAAGTCGGGCGTCTACCTGGACGGCGGGTTCGGTGTCGGCAAGACCCACCTGCTCGCCGCGGCATACCACGCGGCCTCCGGGCGGAAGACGTTCGGCACGTTCATCGAGTACACGGCGCTGGTCGGCGCGCTCGGGTTCCAGGGCACGGTCGACCTGCTGCGGGGGACCGCGCTGGTGTGCATCGACGAGTTCGAGCTCGACGACCCGGGCGACACCATGGTCATGACCCGCCTGATCAAGGAGTTGACCGAGACCGGCACCCGCTTCGCCGCCACCTCGAACACACCTCCGGGCGCGCTCGGCGAGGGACGGTTCGCGGCCCAGGACTTCCTGCGGGAGATCCAGGCGATGTCCGACCGGTTCGACACCATGCGGATCGACGGGCTCGACTACCGCCGCCGCGCGGTCGACGAGTCGGCGGGTGTGGTGTCCGACGTGGCCGCGGCCCTGCCGTCCGGCACCGTCACGCTCGACGACTTCTCGGCCGTGATCGCGCACCTCGGTTCGGTGCACCCGTCGAAGTACGTCGCGCTCATCGAGGACCTCGACGCCGTCGGGCTCACCGACGTCCGGGCGTTCACGGACCAGACCGACGCGCTCCGGTGGGTGGCGCTCGTCGACCGGCTGTACGACGCCCAGGTCCGGATCGTGGCCTCGGGCACGCCGCTCGACCAGGTGTACCCCGACGCCATGCTCGACGGCGGCTACCGCAAGAAGTACCTGCGCGCAGCGAGCCGTGTCGTGGCCCTGAGCCGCGCCCAGGACTGACGACCACCGCCCGGGGGATCCGCTGACCGGTCGGTGCACCCCCTGTCCAGGGGGCATCGGGCCGTGCGAAACACGACGTTTACAAACCGCGCCGTCGCGTTACATCCGCGAAACACATCGTGCCCCCTCGTGAAACGTCACCTCGCCAGACTCGGTGTCACCCGAGGCGGTCCAAGAGCCGCTCGTGCAATCGAGAGGTGAACAGATGCTTGATCAGGGCAACACGACGTTCGTGTTGGTCATGGCGGCGCTGGTGTTGTTCATGACACCCGGCCTGGCCTTCTTCTACGGCGGCTTGGTGAAGGCCAAGTCCGTCATCAGCATGATGATGATGTCGTTCGGTGCGATCGCACTCGTGAGCGTCCTGTGGGTGCTCTACGGCTACGCGATCGCCTTCGCCAACCACGGTGACGGCACGGCGGTCTCCGGTGTGGTCGGGTTCTTCAGCATCGACTGGAACCAGATCGGTCTCGGCCAGGCCTTCGAGGAGGCGCAGTCCTCGAACATCCAGGCGGCGTACCCGTCGATGGCGTTCGTCGGCTTCCAGGCCACGTTCGCGATCATCACGGTCGCCCTCATCTCCGGTGCGATCGCCGACCGCGCCAAGTTCGGCGCGTGGATGGTCTTCGCCGGCATCTGGGTCACCGTCGTCTACTTCCCGGTCGCCTCGTGGGTCTTCAACCTGACCTCGGGCTGGGCCGCCACGTGGGGCGTCATCGACTTCGCCGGTGGCACCGCGGTGCACATCAACGCCGGTGCAGCAGGTCTCGCCCTGGCGCTCGTCCTCGGCAAGCGCGTCGGCTTCGCCAAGGGTGCGCACAAGCCGCACAACCCGCCCTTCGTCCTGCTCGGTGCCGCCATCCTGTGGTTCGGCTGGTTCGGCTTCAACGCCGGCTCCGAGGGCGCTGCTGACGGCATCGCCGCGATCGCCTGGGTCAACACCCTCGCCGCTCCGGCCGCCGCCATCCTCGGTTGGCTGCTCGTCGAGAAGCTCAAGGACGGCAAGGCCACCTCGGTCGGCGCCGCCTCGGGTGCCGTCACCGGGCTCGTCGCGATCACCCCGGCATGTGCCAACCTGACCCCGGGCTGGGGCATCCTGCTCGGCTTCGTCGCCGGCATCATCTGCTGCTTCGCGATCGACTGGAAGTACCGTCTCGGCTTCGACGACTCGCTCGACGTCGTCGGTGTCCACCTGGTCGGCGGCATCGTCGGCACGCTGTACCTGGGCTTCTTCGCCAACGACACCGGCCTGATCTACTCCGGTTCGTTCGAGCAGCTCGGCAAGCAGGCCACCGCGGCCCTGGCCGTCGGCATCTACTCCTTCGTCCTGGCGTTCGTCATCGGCTTCCTCATCGAGAAGACGATCGGCTTCCGCGTCAAGACCGAGGACGAGGTCGCCGGTATCGACACCGCGGTCCACGGCGAAGAGGGCTACGTCCTCTACGAGCAGACCGACGACTCGCCGGTCTCGGTCCGCTAGCCAGCAGACACCAGCTCCACCAGCACCACCCGCACGACGACGGGCCCCGCGCACACAGCAAGCGCGGGGCCCGTCGTCGTGCGGTCTGTCGTCTGGCAGGGTTGACGGCATGACGACGACGTCGACCCTCACCAACCTGCGCGAGGTCGGGGGGCCGGGCCTGCAGGACGCCCGCTCCCGCGCCGTGTACCGCGCCAACACCGAACGCGTCGGTGCCGACGCCTACCCGCACGGACTCGCGGCCGTGGTCGACCTGCGCCGTGACGACGAGGTCGCCCGCGTCCCGCACCCGCTCGGCACAACCGACGGCTACCGGCTCGTCCCGCTGTTCGACCCGTCGACCGTCGAGTCCGGCGCCCAGGCCGTGCAGCTCGAGGAGCAGTACATCGACTGGCTCGAGCGCCACCGCACCGGGATCGCCGCCGCGTTCCGCGCCATCGCCCGGTCCGACGGCGACGTGCTCGTCTGCTGCTCCGCCGGCAAGGACCGCACCGGCGTCGTCAGCGGACTGCTCGCCCGATTCTGGGGTGCGTCGATCGAGGCCGTCGGCGACGACTACGCCGCCAGCGCTGCCGGGCTGGCCGATCGGTTCGCCGCAGAGCGTGCGGTCAGTACCGACCCCGAGGCCACCGCCGTCGCGCAACGGTGCGTGCCGGAGACCATGACCACCGTGATCCAGCACGTCGAGGCGCGGTGGGGCAGCGTCACCGCGTACCTGCGCTGGGCCGGGCTGACGGACGCGGAGATCGCAGCACTCTGACGGGCGTGCGTCGTCCTGACGGCTCGCCACGTGCGGTGGTCGCAACGGCGGACGGGAGGCACGGTGCGCGTCCGACGCGCACCGTGCCTCCCGTCCGTGGCCCTGATCGCGGGCCGTGGTTCCGGCCCGTTCCGTCAGCTCACCAGGCGTAGTCCTCCGGTGAGGTCTTGTGCCCCGGGAAGATCTCGTCGAGCCGGTCCAGCGCACGCTGGTCCAGGCGGATGTCGACGGCGCGGACCGCGGACTCCCACTGCTCCATCGTGCGGGGACCGGTGATCGGCGCGGTCACACCGGGCTGGTGGAGGAGCCACGCGAGGGCGATCTCGCCGGGCGTGTGGCCGAGCTCCTTGGCGAACGACTCGTAGGCCGTGAGCTGGTCGCGGTGCCCCTCGACGTACTCCGCGCTCCGACCCGACAGACGGCGGGAGCCGTTCTCGGTCTTCTCGATGACACCACCGAGCAGACCGCCCTGCAGCGGCGACCACGGGATGACGCCGAGGCCGTACTCGCGGGCGGCGGGCAGGACCTCGCGCTCGATGTCGCGCACCACGAGGTTGTAGATCGACTGCTCGCTCACCAGGCCGAAGGTGTGGCGGCGCTTCGCGGCCTCCTGCGCCTGGGCGATGTGCCAGCCGGCGAAGTTCGACGACCCGACGTACAGGACCTTGCCCTGCTGCACGGCGACGTCGATCGCCTGCCAGATCTCGTCCCACGGGGTCGCACGATCGACGTGGTGGAACTGGTACAGGTCGATGTGGTCCGTCTGCAGGCGCTGCAGGCTGGCGTCGAGCGACTGGCGGATGTTGAACGCGCTGAGCTTGCCGCCGTTCGGCCAGTCGATCATGTCGCCGTAGACCTTGGTCGCCAGGACCGTCTTCTCGCGACGGCCGCCGCCCTTCGCGAACCAGCGGCCGATGATCTCCTCGGTGGCACCCTTGCCCACCGAGCCGCCATAGCCGTTGGCGGTGTCGAAGAAGTTGACGCCGAGCTCGTGGGCCCGGTCCATGATGGCGTGCGAGTCGTCTTCAGTGGTCTCCGGGCCGAAGTTCATCGTGCCGAGCACTGCTCGTGAAACCGACAGCCCTGTCCGTCCGAGGTGTGTGTAGTCCATGACTCCGGTCTACGCGCTCCGAGGGGCACCCTGCCAGGCCCTGGGAGTACCGGTTCTGCATGCTGGGTCGCTGTAGTGCTGGGCGCGGTGCTGCGTCCCTGCGTCGCTGCGCCGCCGCATGCCGTCGGGGGCATGTTCTGGTTCAGGGGAGGAGTACCGTGACGACGGTGAACACCCCAGCACTCCGTGGCAGCCGGATCCTCGGGTTCGGTCACCACCAGCCCGAACGCATCCTGACCAACGACGAGCTCTCGACCATGGTCGACACCAACGACGAGTGGATCCGTACCCGGACCGGGATCCAGACCCGCCACATCGCCGGGCCGGACGACACCGTCACGTCGATGGCGATCGAAGCGGGCCGCAACGCCCTCGCCGACGCCGGTGTGTCGCCCTCGGCCGTCGGACTCGTCATCGTCGCCTCCACCACGCACCAGGACCGTGCGCCCTACACCGCCGGTCGCGTCGCCGCCGCCCTGGGCATGACGAACGGCCCGGCGCCGATCGACATCAACACCGCGTGCAGCGGGTTCGAGTACGCGCTCGCCCTCGCCGACCAATCGATCCGTGTCGGGTCCACCGACGTCGCGCTCGTCATCGGGTCCGAGACCCTCTCCGCCATCGCCGACTGGACCGACCGGTCGACCTGCGTGCTCGTCGGCGACGGAGCCGGAGCTGCCGTGCTCGGCGCCGCCGACGTCCCCGAGATCGGGCCCGTCTCGTGGGGCAGCGTGCCGCACCTGCTCGACGCGGTGCGGGTCGAGGGGTCGCCGGGTCGGTTCAACCAGGAGGGCCGATCAATCTACCGCTGGGCCATCACCGAGGCCGAGGGGCACGCCCGCAAGGTTGTCGAGGCCGCCGGGCTCACCATGGACGACATCGAGGTGTTCGCGTTCCACCAGGCGAATCTGCGGATCATCGAGCCGCTCGTCACCGCACTCGGCGGGGAGTCGAAGTTCGTCATCCGCGACGTCGTCGAGTCCGGGAACACCTCGGCCGCCAGCGTGCCGCTCGGGTTGTCGAAGGCATGGGCGCGTGGCGACCTGCCCGAGGGCGTCCCCGCGCTGCTGTTCGGCTTCGGCGGCGGGTTCGCGCACGCCGGACAGGTCGTCAGGACGCCGGTGCGGTCGTTCTGATCGGGCCTCGGTCGTTCTGATCGGGCCTGCCGCCCGGCTCAGCGCTCGGGCGTCTCCGACCAGAGGTCCTCGTCCTTCGCGGAGCCGCGGCGCCAGCCGAGTTGCTTCTGCTGCTTGGGCTCCTTCAGCTGCTTCTCCTTGGGCTGCTTGTCCTTCGGCTGCTTCTCGGGCTTCGCGGGCTTGGGCTCGAGGATGATCGGGAAGTGTGCCGACGGCGGCCCGAACCCGGTCCGCGAGGCCTGGATGACCTTCCGCCCGAGCGCGTGGTTGCCGAGCCCGCCGACGGCTGCGCCGATCCCGAACGGCAGTGCACGGCCGAGCACCGACGTCCCCTGACGCACTGCGAACCGCTTGATGAACTGGTCGCGGACCTGCCCGCCGAGGCCGTTGACGACCTGCTTCGGCAGGGAGGAGGTCACCATCTCGCCCCAGAACGCCGTGCGCGCCTGACCGCCGGCGATCTGCCCGCCGAGCTGCTTGATGAGCTGTGTGCCCGGAGCACCGAGGATCATCGCCATCACCAGGGTCCGTGCCCGTTCGGGGTCGTCCAGGGCGATGCCGTGCACCTCGGTCACCGACTGGGCGAACAGCGCGGTGGTCTCGAGGAACCCGACCGTCTCCGCGCCGCTCAGCCCGAGGGCGGCCACCATCCCGACGCCCGGGATGACCGCACTCGCACCGACCGCTGCGCCACCGGTGGTGACCGCGGTGAGGTACTGCCGCTCGAGGATCTGGATGACCTCGGCGGGGGTGGCGTCCGGCTTGCGTCGGCGGATCGCGTTGACGTGCGCCACGACCACCGGGCGCTGGACGCTGATGGCGCGGTCGAGCCACTTGACCCACCCGCCGGGTTGTTGCGGCTGCGGGGTCCGGGAGTCGTCGGGCATGGGGGAGACCTGGGCGTTCGGCAGCGGCACGATCGCCTGGTCCTTCGGGGAGCGGGCCATGCGCTCACCGTACGCCGGGCATGTGGGAGGCTCGCTGGATGGACATCGACGGCGCGCCCGGTCCGGCTGACGACGCTCGGCGGGCCTCCGGGTTCCTGACGGTCGCCGAGGTGCGCGGCTTGCTGCCCGAGGTCGTCGTGCTCGACCCCGGCTCCGTGCTCGTCGGCGCGGACGTCACCCTTGCAGCCGGGGTGGTGCTCTACCCCGGAGCCGTACTCGAGACGCGTGCCGGGGGCTCGATCACCGTCGCATCCGGCGCGCGGCTCGGTCCGGGCCCGGTCTCCGTCGTCGCCACCGCGGCCCGGGTGACCATCGGTTCCGGTGCCGAGCTGGGCCCGGGGTCCGTCACGATCACGGCGACCGGGGTGGACGTGCTCGTGGGGGACGGCACTCGGTTGTCGGGCGGCTGCCTCGTCGAGGGCCCCACCGAGCTCGGCGCCGGTGCCCAGGTGCTCGGGACGGTCGCCGTCCGTGACGCCGAGCTCGCAGCCGGGGGCGACCACCGCGAGCCCGACCCCGATCGGCGTGCCGGTGTGGTGAAGGGTGTCGGGCGGGTCCACGGCGTGCGGGTCGGCACCGGCGAAGTGATCGTCGGCGGTGGCGTGCCGAGTGCACCGCTCGTGGTCGAACGGCAGCGTGCACACCACCGGGAGGCGCCGAGCCACTGACCCCGGCCGGGCCCTCGGAGCCGCTCGCCTGCGCGTCACCGGCACGGGACACCGCTCCGGCGGAGTGCTGCACGCACGCGGTCGGGCTGCATGAGGTCGGCCCACGACAACCGGATGACGAACCGGACCTCGGGGAACGACCGGACGAAGTCCTCGCGACGCTTCTCCTGCCAGTGCGCCTCGGCGGTGCTCCGCCCCTCGAGCATCGTCGGGTCCTCGTACTTCGCGCGGCCGTCGACCTCGACCACGACGCCCTGATCCGGGAACCAGAAGTCCACGACGGCCGTCCCACCTCCGGTCCGTCGGAACTCGTACTGCTGCACCGGCTCCGGTGCCCCGATCTGCCGGAAGCGTACCCGGCACACCGACTCCGCCGGCGACCCCGACAGCGCCGACCCCATCCCGATCGCCACCCCCGCCTTCTCGGACCCCTTGCGCTCGTGGGACGAGAGTTCGTCGCGGAGCATCTCCGGCAGGACCCGTCGCTCGCGCAGCGCCTGATCGATCATCGGAACGGCCTGGTCCAACGGTGCGGTGGCCGAGAGATCGACGAGCGTCCGGACCAACGACGTCACCGGCGCCCCGTCGATCTCGATCGGCACGGTCGGCGGCGTCCCTGCCCATCGTCCGCCGGAGTCGTCGATCGCATGCCCCGGCCTGACCCGGGCAAGCGCCGTGGTGTCCGGCCTGGTCAACCGAGGGTCGACGACCTCGACTCGGTCGGGAGCCGCTGCGGTGAAGGGCAGCCGGTGCACGGTTGCCGCGGAGGAGTGCGAGAACGCCCGGGGCAGTCCGACCGACGGGACCGTCGCCCGGACGAGCAGGAGCAGACGGTCTTCGCTCCGCAGCCCCTGTACGAGCGACGGATCGACCAGCACGCCGGGCCGAATCGAGGCAAGCGAGCCGCGATGCACGCGACGCTGGAGCGCACGCCGTTCAGCGCTCGGATGGTCGCCGGTGCGGATGAGGGGGAAGGCCAGGACTCGGTCGTTCATGTCTCAACGATCGGCGGTGCGAGCCGACCACGTCGGTTCGGAGCGACGATCTGTGGGAAACGAGCCGGGCCTCCAGTCTGTGGAGGGATGAGGCGGACGCACGGCGCGACAACATCGATGTCGCACGACGTCGATGTTGTCGTCGGGCGGCGCGTGCAACTGTTGCGCACGCGCGGGTGCGACGAACTCGATGTCGTACGACATCGAGGACGTCGTTCGGGGTCGACGGGTGACAGGGGCCTGCGGGGATCGGGGCCCCGGGCCGAGGGCGTACGCGTGTTCGATGCCGGACCGACGCCCGTGCAAGGTGCGACAACAGCGATGTCGCACGACGTCGATGTTGTCGTCGGGCGTCGCGTGCAACTGTTGCGCACGCGCGGGTGCGACGAACTCGATGTCGTACGACATCGAGGACGTCGTTCCGAGTCGACCAGCCAGGCAGCTCGTGCAGCCGCCAGCCCCCCGCAGCACCTACGCCCGCGCGAGCTCCGCCCGCAGCGGCAGGTCCTGGTCCTCCAGGATGAGCTGCGCGCCCACGGCGGTCCGGGCGTTCACGACGATCGGCGCGAGCAGGTTGACGGTCGTGCCGGACGCGCCGGGGTTCGCCACCACGAGCAGCATCGCGTCGGCAGGGTCGGTCAGCTCGAGCCCAGCGGCCTGCTCGTCGGTGAGCTCGGGCGAGTACGACGGCAGGTGCACCGCGGCGTCGAGCACGAACAAGCGCGAGGAACCCCCGACGAGGGTGAACAGGCCCTCGGCGCCGTCCACCGGGGTCAGCGTGAAGACCGGTGCGGGGGACAGGCCGAACGGCGGGACGGCGAAGGTCAGGGAGATGCTCATCGGAGGTAGTCCATCAGGGTCGGCTGCAGGACCTTCGCGGTGACGGCGAGGGCTGCCTGGTAGTTGGTCTGCTGCACCTGCAGGTCGAGGACGGCCTTGGCGAGGTCTACGTCCTCGATGCCGGCGCGGCGGTTCTCGAGCGAGACGGCTGCCGTCTTCAGCGAGTCCTGGGCGGCGAGGGCGGTCGCGTGCCGGACACCGACGTCGGCCTGGGCGCCGCGGACGGCCCCGAGCGCTCCGTCGACGTCGTTGATCCGCGCGTTCACGTTCACCCCGTTCTGCAGGTCGCTGACGATGGAGTCGAGCACGCCGAACACGGACGACGCGCCGGTGCCGAAGACGTCGGCCCCGGCGGTGTCGACGCGCACGGTGGTGCCGTCGCCGATCCGGCGGGAGACGTCCGTGCCGGAGGCCGCCCACCCGGTCGCCGGGTCGTACGCGGCGGCGGCGGTCGAGGCGCCGGCGAAGACCGAGCGGGTGCCGTAGGTCGTGTTGGCCCGTGCCTCGAGGTCGGACTTCAGCGACTGGAACTGCGTGATGAAGGCGTCGCGGTCGGTGTCGCTCATGGTGCCGGAGTTCGCCGCCTGCACGGTCAGGTCCCGCACGCTGTTCAGCACCGAGTAGACGCTGGACAGGGCGCTGTCGGTGGTCGCGAGCCAGGCGACGGCGTCGTTCGCGTTGCGCGTGTACTGCGCGGCGGCGGCCTGTTCCTTGCGGACCTGCATCGACGACGCGGTGCCGACCGGGTCGTCGGACGGCTTCTGGATCGCCTGCAGCGTGGTGGCCTGCTCGGTCAGCTGCGCCACGCGCGCCGCACCGGTCTGCAGCCGTGCCGAAGCCGCGGCCATCGACATCTGGGTGGTCACCCGGGTGATCACGATCAGCCCCTCCCGACGAGTCCGACGCGGTTGATGATGGTGTCGAGCATCTCGTCGACGGCGGTCAGGACGCGTGCCGCGCCCTGGTACGCGTGCTGGTAGCTCAGCAGGTTCACGTTCTCCTCGTCGAGGTCGACGCCGGCGCTCGACTGCTGCTGGGTGCGCGCGTTGGTCAGGGCGAGTCCGGTGAGCGTCGACTCAGTCGCGGCCGACCGGGAGGCGGTGCCCACCCCCGCCACGAACGTCGCCCAGGTCGTGTCGGCGGCTCCGGGGCCCGTGCCGAGTCGTGAGAGCGCGTCGGCGAACGAGTCGTCGAGCTGCCCCGCCGCGTTCCGCGTCGCCAGGCCGCTGCCGTCCGTCGGGACGACCGACAGGCCCTGCGCGGCGGGGACGCCCGTCGCGAGGGCGAAGAACGCGGTGCCGGTGGTGCCGGCCGGGGTCGTGCCGGTGGCGTGCACGGCGTTGACGGTCGCCGCGAGCTGGGTCGCGACGGCGTCGTAGGACGCGGCGGCCTGGGCGAGCGCGCCGCCCGTGCCGTTCCCGTTCGCCGGGGCGAGGACGGCGAGGGCGCCACCGATCGACCCGCCGCTCAGGGACACCGCGCCGGCGGTGCCGGAGGTCCAGGTCAGGGTGACCGCGGCGCCGTCGGCGAGGCGTTCGCCACCGCCGAGAGCGACGGCGCGGGCGTCGGTGCCCTGCACGAGCGGGTTGCCGCCGAGCAGCACGTCGACCGTGCCGTCCGCGTTGGTGCGGGTCGTCCCGCCGGCGAGCGTCGCGATCTGCTCGGTGAGCTGGTCACGCTGGTCGAGGAGTTCGTTCGCGGTGCCGCCGGAGGCCAGTGCGGTGCGGATCCGCCCGTTCAGGTCGGCCACCTGCTTCGCGGCGTCGTTCAGCTGGGTCACCTGGCCGGCCGCGGTGCCCCGGACCGAGGACCACTGCGCGTCGACGGCCTTCGACCCGGCGACCAGGGCCGAGGCGACGGTGCCCGCTGCGCCGAGGACGGCGCTGGCGGCACCCGGGTCGTCGGGGTGACTGGCGAGTTCGCTCCACGACGACCAGAAGGCATCGAGCTTGGCGCTCAGGCCGTCCTTGCCGGGCTCGTGCAGGCCGGTCTCGAGGGCGGACAGTGCCGTCGCACGGGCGTCGGCGTAGGCGGAGGACCCCGCGGCGACCCGGACGCCGACGTCGAGCGTCAGCGATGCCAGGCGGGCGATGCCGTCGACGGAGACGCCCTGACCGGCGAGGGCAGCGGTGCCGCGCATGAACCCGGTCTGGGTCGCGGGGATCGAGTTCTGCGTGACGCGCTGCCGCGTGTACCCGGCGGTGCCGGCGTTCGCGATGTTCTGGCCGGTGACGTCGATGCCGGCACGGGCTGCGGCGAGGCCGGAGTACGCGGTGGCGAGGGAGCCGAAGGTGCTGACCACGGGGTTACAGGGTCCCCTCGAACAGGCGGGCGCCGTCGGAGCCGGGACCGGAGGTGCCCGAGGCGTCGTACGTCGCTGCGGTCGTCACGGTGCCGGCGAGGGTCTCCTCGGTGGCCTGGGCGGCGGTGCGCAGGAAGCGGTCGTTCTCGTCGCGCAGGGCGCCGATCTGGGTGGTCAACTCGACCATCGCGGTCAGGTGCGCGGCGAGGATCTCGCCCCACGGGCCGTTCGGCGCTGCGGCGACGACGTCGCGCAGGGGTGCATCGGCGGGGACGCCCCACTCCTCGGCGACCTCGGCACTCGACGCGGCGCGCTCGAGTCCGGTGCTGCGGAGTCGTTCGAGGACCTGCTCGACCTCGCGGCTGGCGTGTGACACCCAACGGGAACGGCCCGCGGTGAGCAGGAGCTGCTCCTCCTCGAGCTTGAAGGTGAGCAGCTCGAGCAGTTCGCGTTCGCGCCAGAGCACGGCGGACAGGTCGTTCACGCTCATCAGCTCCTCCCGTGTGGTGTGGTTCGTCGGGGCGGACCCCGGTCCGCCATCATGCGGACACCAGGATCTATCGACTGGGCGGCGGTGGACGTAAGCGCCCGGGGGACGCGGCTGCGTGCGACGGACACTTGCCGCGCCTCCAGAACGGACGAACGTCACCCAATGTGGGGACGGGAACGGGCGTTCTACGCGCTGGGTCCCCCCAAATGCCGACCGGGAAACACCGCGAATGCCCCCGCACTGGGGACGGATGAACCCCTGTTCAGGACATTGCCAGCCGATACATTCAGAACGCACCACGAGGGCGACCTCGAACCGCGCCACAGGGGCGCGGGGTGCACCGCTCGGAGGGAACCGGGCGGGTCTTCGGCGTACGCACCGGCCATCCGAAGCCGGCGTCCGTCGTGCCCAGGGACGGGTGAGTCGAGACAGTCACGTCAGGTCGATCAGGGGATCAGCATGGACCGCACCGCACGCAACGCGATGATCGTGGAGCACCTCCCGCTCGTGGGCTACATCGTCGCCGACGTCCGCTCCCGTGCCACGCACCTGGACCGCGACGACCTCGCCGCCGTCGGCTCCCTCGCCCTCGTCGCCGCTGCCGACGCGTTCGACCCCACCCTCGGCGTCCCCTTCGGCGCCTACGCCCGGACCCGGATCGCCGGAGCCCTCGCCGACGACATGCGCTCGGCCGACTGGGCGTCCCGCGGCACCCGGAAGCGGATCCGCGAGACCCTCGCCACGCAGGAGGCCCTGTCCGCCCGACTCGGCCGGAGCGTCGGCGTGCAGGAGATCGCGGACGCGATGGGCGTCGACCGGCAGACCGCCTCGGACGCCATGAGCGACGCGGCCCGCATCGTCGCGCCCCTCGACGAGACCGTGCACGACCTCGTCGCAGCCGACCTGCCGTTGCCCGGCGACGACCTGCTCGAGACCGAGAAGCGTCGCTACCTGCGCGCAGCCGTCGAGGCGCTGCCCGAGCGGATGCGCTTCGTCGTCGAGGCCGTCTACTTCGGGGACCGCTCGGTGACCGACGTCGCCGCGGAACTCGGCATCACGCACTCCGCCGTCTCGCAGCAGCGCTCCGAGGCGATGCGCCTGCTCCGCGACGGACTGGCCGCCCACTACGGCGACGGCGGTGCCGCCGCCGAACCCGCCTCGCGCACCACCGCGGCCCGCCGGAGCGCCTACCTCGCACGCGTCGCGTCGAACGCCGCCGCCGGCGTCGCACGTGCCGTCCACGACGCGACCGCGCCGGTCGCCGTGGCGGCGAGCTGAACCGTCGACGGGTATTTCCGTCGATTCCCTAACGACTCCCGGCACCCGGTCGAGAGTCATCCACGTCAGCCCACGGACGGGCTGTAGTACGACCCAGCATTCACGGAGGAAACCACCATGGGTATGTCCATCAACACCAACCTCTCGGCACTCAACACGTACCGGAACCTCAACTCGACGCAGAACGACCTGTCGAAGTCCCTCGAGAAGCTCTCGTCGGGTCTCCGCATCAACCGTGCTGCCGACGACGCGGCCGGTCTGTCGATCTCCGAGGGGCTGAAGTCCCAGGTCGGTGGCCTCACGGTCGCCGCCCGCAACGCGCAGGACGGCATCTCCGTCGTGCAGACCGCTGAAGGTGGCCTCACCGAGACCCACTCGATCCTCCAGCGCATGCGCGACCTGGCCGTCCAGGCCGGTAACGACTCGAACAACGAGGACTCGCGCACGGCGATCACCACCGAGGTCGGCGAGCTCACCAAGGAGCTCACCCGCATCTCGCAGTCGACCAACTTCAACGGCATCAACCTGCTCGACGGCTCCGCCGGCGCAGCGGGCGTCCTGAAGTTCCAGGTCGGCGCCAACGGCGACGCGGCGAGCCAGATCGACGTCGACCTGTCGAAGTCCAACGTGGAGTCCGTGTCGACCGCTGTCGGCGCCCTCACCTTCGACAGCGCGACGAACGCTCAGGCCGCCATCACCGCGATCGACGAGCAGATCAAGTACGTGTCCGCGGCACGTTCGAGCATCGGTGCTGTCCAGAACCGCTTCGACCACGCCATCAACGTGACGAACGTGGCCAAGGAGAACCTCACCGCTGCCGGTTCGCGCATCACCGACGTCGACATGGCCGAGGAGATGGTCAAGTACACCCGCGACAACATCCTCAGCCAGGCCGGCACGTCGATGCTCGCGCAGGCGAACCAGAGCACGCAGGGCGTGCTCTCGCTCCTGCGCTAGCACCCACGACGCCGCCTTCCGGGATCGTTCAGGCTTCCCGGGAGGCGGCGTCGCCCTCCTGACCATCCCCACGACGCCAGGGAGTGTCGACGATGTCATCGTCCGTGTCCTCGAGCACCAGCCTCGCGATCGACGGGCTCGTCAGCGGGCTCAAGACGACCGACCTCATCAACTCGTTGATGAGCGTCGAGGGCGTGCCGCAGACCCTGCTCAAGAACAAGCTCACGAGCACCAACTCGTTCATCTCGTCACTGCAGACGATCAACGGGTTGGCGCAGGCCCTCGCGACCAAGGCGAAGGACGCCGCCAAGGCGACTTCGCTCGACCTGTTCACGGCCACGAGCTCGTCGTCGGGCGTCACCGCCGTCACCGGCACGAACGCGAGCGCCGGGTCGCTGACGTTCAGCGTCGGCTCGACCGCTTCGGCCCAGGTCGGGGTCACCGCCGCGATGTCCACGTGGTCGGCCGCTGCCGAACCGATCACCCTGGTGGGTGCCGACGGCACGAAGACCACCGTCACGCCGTCGTCGGGCTCCCTCGACGACACGGTGTCGGCGATCAACAAGTCCGGGGCCGGCGTCACCGCCACGAAGGTCGCCGCGGGTGCGGCCGCCGACGGCACCAAGCTCTACCGGTTGCAGCTGACGTCCGCCAAGACCGGGGCCGCGGGTGGTTTCGAGGTGCACCGGGGGACCGCCGAGCAGGTGGCCGCGGGCACCGCGACGAACGTGCTGACCGAGGTCGGCGCCGCGGTCGTCGCGCAGGCGAAGGACGCCAGCGTCACGCTGTGGGCCGGCACCGCCGCCGAGCAGACGATCACGAGCGCGACGAACACGTTCACCGACCTGGTCCCCGGGCTCAGCGTCACCGTGTCGAGGGCCTCGACGGATCCGGTCACGGTCGGCGTCGCGCAGGACACCACGAAGGCCCAGTCCGTGGCGTCCGGACTCGTCGACGCGATGAACGCGGTCTCGGCCTACTACAAGACGAACACCGCGGTGACGAGCACCACGAGTGCCACCAGCGGATCGACGACCACGACCGCCGGGGTCCTGATGGGCGACGGCACCACGCGCGACGCCGTGCAGCGCCTGGGAAGCACCATGTCGGCGCCCGTCGGCGGGAAGTCGCCGTCGTCGATCGGCATCTCGATCACCAAGGACGGCAGCTTCACCTTCGACGCCGAGGTCTTCCAGAAGGCCCTCGCCACCGACCCCGAGGGCACCCAGGCGATGCTGTCCGGTGTCGCCGCGAACGTCGGCGCCGCCGCCACCGCGGCGTCCGACAAGTACGACGGGTCCATCACCACGACGATCACCGGCCAGCAGGCGGTCGCCAAGGACCTCAACACCCAGATCGACAGCTGGACCGACCGACTCACGATGCGCCGCGCATCGCTCCAGACGCTGTACTCGTCGCTCGAGACCAGCCTCAGCAAGCTCCAGTCCCAGTCGAGCTGGCTCGCCAGCCAGCTCGCGGCGACGACGAGCTGACGGGATCACCATGACCTTCGACTTCCAGGCCGCAGCCTTCCGCCAGGCCGCGCAGCCCCGCACCGTGACCGACCAGCGTCGCGCCCAGTACACGAACGAGGCCGTCCTGTCGGCCACCCCGGCGCAGCTCGTGACGATGCTCTACGACCGGTTGCTGCTCGACCTGCACCGCGCCGAGGCCGCACAGACCAGCGCCGACTGGGACGCCGCCCGCGAGCAACTGCTGCACGCGCAGGCGATCGTCGGCGAGCTGTCGTCCACGCTGCGGATCGACGTCTGGGACGGCGGCGAGGGCCTGCTCGCCGTCTACAACTACGCGTCGACGTCCCTCATCACCGCGAACGTGCACCGTGACGTGCAGGCGACGCGCGACTGCATCCGGATCCTCGAACCCCTGCGGCAGTCGTGGCACGACGCTGCCGCGTCGCTGCCGGCGACGCCGGCCCGCCAGCAGTCGACGGGCGGAGCCCTCGGTGTCGCTTGAACCGGCACCGTCGCCTGAGCAGGTGGTGTCGCCCGAGCAGGTCGACCACCGCCTCGTCTGGGAGGCCCTCCTCGACTCCCTGGAGCACGACGCCGCCCGACAGGCGGCCGACCCCACGGCCGTGGTGGGGTGGTCGGAGCCGGCCGGGCTGGGTCCGGTGCCGCGCGAGTTGGTGGGGCGTGCCTCCCGGCTGCTCGCTGCGCAGCGCGACCGCATCGCGGAACTGGAGTCGGACCGACGGGCGACGCTCGAGCACCTCGGTGCGCTGCGCGCGGTCGACGCGACCCGCGAGCCCCGTGGCGCGGTCTACCTCGACGCGTCCGCCTGACCCGTCGCGCGCTCGACTCGGTACGACATGCTCGACGTCGTCCGACATCGATGGTGTCGCCTGCGCGCGCGTGCAACCCCGGGCGGGCGCAAGGTGCGACGGGGTGGTCGTCGTACGACATCGATGCTGTCGTTGCCCAGCGAGCGCAACCGTTCCCAGCGTGAACGGACGGCGCTGGCACCGTGCGACGAGGTGGTCTTCGTACGACATCGAGGATGTCGTCCGACCCCGGACGCAACTGTCTGCGCGTGCAAGGTGCGTCATCGTCGACGTCGTACGACGACGAGAGCGTCGTCGACCCGCGTGCGCAACTCGACGCGTGCGCAAGGTGCGACGCGCTCGATGTCGTACGACAACGGGGATGTCGTTCCACATCGGACGCCGTGGTGCCACCCCCGTTCGGGGCGAGGGCTAACGCGGCCGGGGACGGGCACCGATAGCGCCACACGAGCACGGATCGCTCACCAGTTCGGCCACGGATCGGCCACCACCGCACGGCGACGTCCCACGGGCGACGCCTGACGAGGGGACCACCGTGTTCGATTCCGTGACGAGCGTCGCGCTGCAGAGCGCTCTCGACGGCCTGTCGATGCGCCAGAAGGTGATCGCGAACAACATCGCGAACATCAACACGCCGAACTACCACGCCGAGAAGGTCCAGTTCGAGGACGCCCTGGCGAAGTCGATCACCGACGGCAGCGGGAACACCGCGCCGACGGTCGCCCGCAGCCTCGAGCCGACGAACACGAACGGCAACAACGTCAACCTCGATGAGGAGACGCTCTCCAACGTCGACACCGTGCTCCGGTACCAGTTCGCCACGCAGGCGATGAACTCCGAGCTCACGAGTGTCCGTGCGGCGATGCGGACGAACTCGTGACGACCTTCGACGCGATCGGCATCGCGAGCACCGGCATGACCGTGCACCGGAAGTGGCTCGACGCCGTCGCCGACAACATGGCGAACGCGAACACCGTGAAGTCGATGGACGACACCGCGTTCCAGGCCCGCTACGTCGAGGTCCAGGAGGGCAACGGCGTGTCCGGCGCCTACGTCAAGGGCGCCGCGTTCGGCAGCGCCGCCGGCCGCGTGACCTACGACCCGGACAACCCGCTCGCGAACGACGAGGGCTACGTCCGCATGCCGGACATCGACCTCGGCACGCAGATGGCGGACCTCATCATGGCCCAGCGCGGCTACCAGGCGAACGCCGCCGTGGTCGACCGTGCCAAGACCGCCTACGAGGCGGCACTGCAGATCGGGAAGAACTGATGCCCATCGACGCCGTCAACGGTGTGACCACCAACGCGATGACGAACGCACTGACCAGTGTGTCCGGCACCTCCAGCGACGTCACCGGCACCGCCGGTGCGACCAGCACCGACGGCAGCGGGTTCGCCGCCAGCCTCGGGAACGCCGTCGACGGGCTGCAGGCGCTGCAGAGCGACTCGAAGACCCTCGCGCTCAAGGCCGTCACCGGCAACCTCGACGACATCCACGACGCGACCATCGCCGCCACCCGCGCGCAGGTCACGCTCGAGCTCGTCTCCGCCGTCCGCAACAAGGGCGTCGACGCGTTCAACGAGATCATGAGGATGCAGGCCTGATGCCCGTCGCCGTCAAGAACGTCTTCGCGCGCCTGTCCGCGTACGTGAAGGGCTTCTCCGCCGCCCAGCGCACCATCGCGATCCTGGTGATCGCCGCGCTCGTGCTCGGTGGGATCGCCCTGGCGTCGTGGCTCGGCAAGGCGTCCTACGCGCCGCTCTTCACCGGGCTGGCCGCCGCCGACGCGAGCTCCATCACCGACCAGCTGCAGACCGACGGTGTGCCGTACCAGCTCACCGACGGCGGCGCGACGATCCTGGTGCCGCAGGCGCAGGTGTACTCGGAGCGCCTCAAGGCCGCGTCGAACGGGCTGCCGTCGTCGAACGAGGGCGGCTACTCGCTGCTCGACCAGATGGGCGTGACGAGCTCGGAGTTCCAGCAGGACGTCACCTACAAGCGGGCGATGGAGGGCGAGCTCGCCAAGACCATCGGCGCGATGGACGGCGTGCAGACCGCGACCGTGCAGCTCGCGATCCCGGAGAAGTCCGTGTTCGTGTCCGAGGAGAAGGACCCGACGGCGTCGGTGTTCATCGCCACCGACAACGGCACCCAGCTGAGCACCGACCAGGTGCAGGCGATCGTGCACCTGACCAGCGCCTCGGTCGAGGGCATGCAGACCACCGACGTCTCGGTCGTCGACGCCAAGGGGCAGACGCTGTCCGCCGTCGGGACCGGTGCGACCGGCAGCGGCGCCGACCAGGCCGCCGACTACGACGCCGCGACGAGCAAGAAGATCCAGGACCTGCTCGACACCACCCTCGGCGCCGGCAACGCGACCGTCGTGGTCTCCGGCACGATGAACCAGGAGTCCGGCACCCGCACGTCGGAGAGCTACACGTCACCGACCTCCGGTCCGGTCGCGCTCAACGAGTCGAGCACCACCGAGCAGTACGGCTCCGGCGCCGCGGGCGCGTCGAGCGGTGCGACCGGGGTCCTCGGCCCGGACAACATCGCCGTGCCGAACGGCACCGCCACGAGCGGCACCGGTGACGGCGGCTACACCAACGAGTCGGCGACGAAGAACAACGCCGTCGACCACACCACCGAGACCACGCAGATCCCCTCGGGGTCCCTCGACCGGCAGACCATCTCGGTCGCGCTGAACTCGAAGGCCGACGCCGTGCAGAACGCGAACCTGCAGAGCATCAACGACCTGGTGTCGGCCGCCGCCGGTGTCGACCAGGACCGCGGCGACCAGGTGAAGGTCGCGATGATGGACTTCGACACCAGCGGCGCCGACCAGGCCGCGAAGGCCCTCGAGGCGCAGCAGAAGGCCGACCAGCAGGAAGCCCTGTGGTCGTCGATCCGGACCGCCGGCATCGTCATCGGCATCCTGCTCGCGCTCATCGCCGTCATGTTCGTCATCGCCCGTCGCAGCCGGAAGCAGGAACGCGAGGCCGTCGACCTCGGCGAACTCGACGCCTTCGCCGGCGAGACGTTCCAGCTGCCCCTCGCGATGGACGGCGCCGCCGACCGTGCGACCCTCGGTGCCGGCGACGCCCCCACTGCCGTGCTGTCGACGATGCCCGCCGGTGACCCGCCGACCGAGGTGCTGACGACCGACGAGATCACGGCCGAGCGCCGCCGTCAGGACATCTCCGCGCTGGCCGAACGCGACCCGAAGCGCACGGCCGAACTCCTGCGCGGGCTCCTCGACGACCGGGCACCGGTGTGAGCGCCCTGATGCCGAGCGGCAGCAACGGCAACGGCAACGGCCCGGGCACCGGCAAGGGTTCGAACGACCGAGCGCTGACCGGCGCCCAGAAGGTCGCGCTCATCCTCATGCAGATGGACACCGACCGCGCGGCCGAGGTGATGAAGCAGTTCACCGAGATGGAGGCCGAGGAGATCTCGGCCGAGATCGTCCGGATGCGCCGCGTCGAGGACACCGTCGTCGACCAGACCATGTCGGAGTTCCACCGGATCACGATGAGCGGCCGACTGCAGAAGCGCGGCGGCAAGGAGACCGCGCTCGGGCTGCTCGAGGCGTCCTTCGGCGCCGAGCGCGCCGCCGGCGTGATGGACCGGCTCGCCTCGAACCTCGCCGGCCAGTCCTTCGACTTCCTCGACGACGCCGAGCCCGGGCAGGTCATCACCCTGCTCGAGGGCGAGCTGCCGCAGACCATCGCCCTCGTCCTGGCACACCTCAAGCCCGGGCAGGCGAGCGCCGTCCTGGCGGGTGTCGACGAGCGCGTCCGCACCGACGTCGCGCAGGCGTTCGCCACGATGGGCAGCGCGACCCCGGAGGCCGTCGGGATCGTCGCGGGTGTCCTGCGGCAGCGCGCCGGCGCCGTCGTGTCGCCGCGCGAGAGCGTCGAGGTCGTCGGCGGCATCGCGCCCCTGGTCGACATCATCAACCGCTCCGACGTCGCCACCGAGAAGGCCGTGCTCGACGGGCTCGAGGCCCGCGACCCGGAACTCGCCGAGGACATCCGCTCGCGCATGCTCACCTTCGAGGACATCGTGAAGCTCGAGTCCCGCGACATCCAGCAGGTGCTGCGTGGCATCGACTCGAAGCTCCTCGCGACCGCCATGAAGGGTGCGGCCGGACCCGTCGTCGAGACGATCCGCGCGAACGTGTCCGAGCGCAACCGCTCGCTGCTCGACGACGAACTGCAGGCCATGGGCCCGGTCCGCGTCTCGCAGGTCGAGGAAGCGCGCGCCGAGGTCGTCCGTTCCGTGCGCGAGCTCGAGGCGCAGGGCGTCATCACCGTGCACCGTGCCGAGGAGGACGAGCTCGTTGACTGACACCACGACCGCCGGTACCGTGCAGCGCATCGCCTTCCCCGCGATCGGCACCGCCGCCGCGACCGACCGTGCGTCGGGCGCCGACGTCCGCGGCCACGCCGCCGGCTACACCGCGGGACTCCGCGCCGCGCAGGCCGAGACGGACGCCCTGCGCGCCCGCCTGCAGGCCGAGCACGCCGCGCTGACCGCGTCGCTGCGCGCGGACACCGTCCGCCGCATCGCCGTCCTCGACGCCGCGACGAACGCGATGCTGTCCACGGTCGCGCCCGTCCTCAGCGACGCCGAGGCGTCCGTCGCCAGCGCGGCCACGGACCTGGCCGAGGCGATCGTCGGGTACGAGATCCGTGCCTCCCGTCCGGCGGTCGGTACCGATGACGACCGGGAGGCCCGGATCACGTCCGGTGCCGAGACCACCGTCCGGCGGGCGCTCGCGTCCATCGACCGCAGCGTGCCGGTGGCCGTCCGGCTCAGCCCGGCGGACGCCGCCCGCGTCGCCGACGTCGACCTGCCGGTGCCCGTGGTCGCGGACCCCGCGCTGCGGGACGGCGACGCCGTCGTCGACCTGCCGGACGGCATCCTCGACGCCCGGATCGCCACCGCACTCGACCGTGCCCGCACTGCACTGGGTGTCGAGCTGCAGGGGGTGTCCGCGTGACCGCCACGCTGCTCCGCCCCCGCGGGCTCGACGACGCCCTGCGGCAGGCCGCACCCCAGCGGGTCGGCGTCGTCACGAGCGCCGTCGGGCTCGGGCTGACGATCGCCGGGCTCGACGCCCACGTCGGCGAACTGGTGTCGGTCGGCCGCGACGGCTCCGAGCCGACCATGGTCGAGGTCGTCGCCACCGACGCCACCGGCGTGCGCTGCATGCCGCTCGGCCGCCTCACCGGTGTGACCGCCGGCACCCCCGCACGCCCCACCGGCCGGCCGGTGCTCGTGCCGACGGGTGCCGGGCTGTTCGGCCGTGTGCTCGACGGGCTCGGCCGACCGATCGACGACCGCGGACCGCTCGTCGGTGCCGGTGGCGAGCCCGTCGACTGGGTGCCGCTCGACCACGCGACCCCGAACGCGATGGCACGCACCCGCATCGACACCCCGATGCAGCTCGGCGTGCGGGTGCTCGACACCCTCACCACGGTCGGCCGTGGCCAGCGCATGGGGCTCTTCGCGGGCTCCGGTGTCGGCAAGTCGTCGCTGCTGTCGATGATCGCCCGGGGGAGCGACGCCGCCGTCAACGTGATCGCACTGGTCGGGGAGCGTGGCCGCGAGGTGCGCGAGTTCCTCGAGGACGACCTCGGCGCCGAGGGCCTCGCCCGCTCGATCGTCGTCGTGTCGACCTCGGACGAGCCCGCCCTCATGCGCCTGCGCGCCGCGTTCATGGCCACCCGCATCGCCGAGTCGTTCCGCGACGCCGGCCAGGACGTCGTGCTCATGATGGACTCGCTCACCCGCGTCGCGATGGCGCAGCGTGAGATCGGGCTCTCGGTGGGGGAGCCGCCGGCCACCCGGGGCTACCCGCCGTCGACGTTCTCGGTGCTCGCCGGGCTGCTCGAGCGTGCCGGGACGGACCGCGTCGGCAGCATCACCGGCATGTACACCGTGCTGGTCGACGGCGACGACCACAACGAGCCGATCGCCGACGCCGCCCGCAGCATCCTGGACGGTCACGTCGTGCTCGACCGGAAGCTCGCGATCACCGGGCACTTCCCGTCCGTGGACGCCCTCGGCTCGGTGTCCCGTGTGGCCTCGAAGGTGACGGACCCGGCGCAGCGCGGTGCCGCGACGACCCTCCGCAAGGTGATGGCCGCACGTGCCGCCGCCCAGGACCTGCTCGACGTCGGCGCGTACCAGCGCGGCTCGAACCCGCTCGTCGACGCCGCCGTCGACCACCAGGATGCGATCGACGCGTTCCTGCGCCAGGGGATGGACGAGCGGGCGACCGCCGACGCGTCCTGGCAGCGACTCGGCGGTCTCGTGCAGCAGCTGGGGGTGTCGTGATGGCCCGCCGGTTCCCGCTCGCGGGGCTCCTGCGCCTGCGGCACACCGAACAGGACCGCGCCGCTGCCTCGCTCGCCACCGCGAACGAGCGCGTGCGCGATGCCGCCGACGCCCGGATCGCCGCGCGCCGCAGCCTCGCCGACGCCGAGGGCTCACAGCCGATCGAGGACGCCGCGACCCTGAGCGCCGTCGCCGCTGCGCGTGCCGCGACCCGCGGGATGCTCGAGGAGCTCGACGCCGTGGTCCGGACCCGCCGCGCGGACGCCGACCGGGCACAGGAGGAGTACACCGCCGCACGACGTGCCGCGGTCGGCCTGGAGAAGCTCGAGGGCAAGCACGCCGCCGAGCAGGCCGCCGAGGAACTCCGCACCGAACAGAACGCCCTCGACGAGATCGCGGCACGACGCCGCACGGAAGGTGGTGCCCGATGAGCGTCGAAGCGGTGCTCTCCCGGATCTCCGAGATCCGCTCCCAGATCGACACCCTGCGCGGTGGCACGGCCGCGGCGACGAGTTCGTCATCGTCCGCCGTGTCGACCAGCGCGTCGTCGAGCGCCTTCGCCGACGCCCTGGCCACGGCGACCGGGAACACCGGCACCGGGACCGCGACCGCTGCTGCCGCCGCTGCGGCGACCACCAGCAGCGCGCCCGCCACGTCCGTCGACGCCGGCGCGGGCACGCTCGCGACCGGCAGCGGCGCCACCGGGTCCGACGTCGTCGCGGACGCGAAGAAGTACCTCGGCGTGCCCTACGTGTTCGGCGGCACCACGACCGCCGGCATGGACTGCTCAGGCTTGGTGCAGACGGTGTTCAAGGACCTCGGCGTGACCATGCCGCGGGTCGTGCCGGACCAGGCGAAGATGGGCGTCGAGGTCGGCTCCCTGAAGGACGCACAGCCCGGCGACCTGATCATCCCGAAGGGCGAGGGCCACGTCGTCATCTACGTCGGCGACGGCAAGGTGCTGCACGCGCCGCGCCCCGGCAAGGACGTCCGCATCGTCGACAACTGGTACTCGGACGCCGACATCGCCACCATCCGCCGCATCGTGCCGGCGCAGGCGTCCGCTACCCCGGCGACGACCGCGACCACCGCCGCGAGCAGCGCCACCGACCTGCAGACCGCCGCGCTGCTGTCCATGATGCAGTCCGGGAGCGCCGCATGAGCCTGACCATCGCCACCCAGCCCGCGCCCGCTCCGGCGAGCAGCGCTCCGCCCGCCCGCGCCACGTCCGACCCCGGCGGTGCCGGTTCGTTCGACGCCGCCCTGTCCGCGGCCGCCGCGACCGATCGTCGTGCCGGTGAGCGTGCACCGGCGCGCCGGGACGACTCCCGCGCAGCCGACGACACCGGTTCGACCACGTCGCCGAACGCTGCCACGACCGCCACCGGGACGGACGTGGCGGCTGCCGCTGACGGCTCGGCCGCTGCCGCTGGGGAGGCCCAGACGCTCTCACTCCCGCTCCCACTCGCCGGGACGGTGCCTGCCCCGGTCGCTCCGATCGTGGTGACCCCTGCCGAGACGGTCACACCGGTGACGTCGACCGCGCCCGAGCCGACGGCGCAGGTCGTCACCTCGACGACGGCGGCCCCGACGCCCGCTCCGGAGACGACCACGCCGACGACGACTGCTGCCGTCTCCGCCGCCACCGGGGCTGCCACTGCCACGGGGGCCGCGGTGTCGCTGTCGGCCACGACGGCGCCGTCGGCCAGCACCACGGCGTCCGTCGCATCCGCCGCCGTACCGGCACCAGGCACGACCGCCGATCCCACCGACGGGTCCGCACCGTCACCGGCGTCCGACATCCCGAGGCCCGGCACCCCGTCCGGCGGGACGACCGGCACCGGCACCGTCGGAGTCACGAGCACGAGCACGAGCAGCGCGCCCGCTGCCGCGGCCGCTGGGGCCGCGGTCGCCGCGACGCTCCAGCCGACCGGCCCGGCCACCCAGTCCACCCAGCCCACCGACGCCACCGCCCCCGCGACCCCGGCCGTCGTCACGGTGGCAGCGGCGACCGCCGCGCGGGGTGGGCAGACCGGCCACGGGACGGACCAGCAGGGATCGACGGCGGGTGATCCGGGCCTCCCGGCGGTCACCACCACGCGCGGCGGCGAGACGCCCTTCGTCCTGCCCACCACGCCGACCGCCGCGCCCGCCCCCGTCGCTGCCGCCGCGCCGGTCACGTCCCAGACGGCCACGCCCGCGCCCCTCGGTCAGCAGCTCGCGCGCCCGGTGTTCTCGCTCGCGCAGGCCGGCCCCGGGGAACACGTCGTCACGGTGCAGGTCGTGCCGGACAGCCTCGGACCGGTCACGGTCCGCGCACACGTCACCGCGCACGGCATGCACGTCGAGCTGTTCGCGGCGTCCGAAGCGGGACGCGACGCGGTCCGCCAGGTGCTGCCAGACCTGCGGCGCGACGCCGCCGGCACCGGGCTGAGCACCACGCTCGACCTGTCGTCGCAGAACCACCCGGGCACGTCGGCGGGTCGCGACCAGCGACCGGCCGACGGCCGCCTGCGTGCCGACACCGGCCTGGAGGCACGGCGCACCTCCGCTGCGCAGCCAGCCTCCGCAGCCGCCACGTCCACCTCCACCATCCGCACCGCGGGACTCGACGTCCTCGCCTGACCGGCTCACGAACAGGAACGCAACCATGCCCATCGACGGCATCACCGGCAGCGTGGACCAGGCTGCCCAGGCCGCGGCCCTCGCCGCGAACTCGACCGCGAAGCAGTCCCAGACGATGGACTCCGAGGTGTTCATGAAGCTGCTCGTCACGCAGCTGCAGAACCAGGACCCGTCGTCGCCGATGGACACCAACCAGATGATCAGCCAGCAGACGCAGCTCGCGATGATGGAGCAGATCACCAACCAGACCACGACGGGGAACGAGAACTTCTCGCTCCAGATGCGCATCGCCGCCGCGAACCTCGTCGGCAAGCAGGTCAGCTACACCGACGCTGCGACGGGTACCGCCGTCACCGGGACCGCCTCGGCCGTGTCGTACGCGAACAGCGTGCCCACGGTCACCGTGAACGGGAAGGAGGTCGCTCTCGACGTGATCTCCGGCATCACCACCACCGCTCCGGCTTCCTGACCGTTCTCCTTCCCCTTCTCCTTCCTGCTCTCCCTGCCTCTCCGAAAGGACGCACCATGCTCCGCTCGCTCTACTCCGGGATCTCCGGCCTCCGCTCGCACCAGCAGATGCTCGACGTCACCGGCAACAACATCGCCAACGTCAACACCGTCGGCTTCAAGGCCTCGTCGACGGTCTTCCAGGACACCCTGTCGCAGATGACCCAGGGTGCCGGCGGACCGCAGACCGGTGTCGGCGGCACCAACCCGGCGCAGATCGGCCTCGGCGTCCAGGTCGCCGGCGTCTCCACCAACTTCGCGCAGGGCTCGGCCCAGGCGACCGGCAAGGCCACCGACCTGATGATCTCCGGCGACGGCTTCTTCGTCACCCGCCTGGGCAACGACACCGTCTACACCCGCGCCGGTGCGTTCGACTTCGACGCGGACGGCCGCCTGGTCACCGCCGACGGCAAGATCGTGCAGGGCTACCCGGCCACCAACGGCGTCGTCAACGACAACGGTGGCCTCGCCGACATCACGCTGCCGCTCGACGCCGCGGCACCGGCCGTCCGCACCACCTCCGCCTCGGTCGCCGGCAACCTGCCGTCCGAGACCGCCGTCGGCGACACCATCACCCGCGAGGCCACCGTCTACGACGCCTCGGGCGCCAAGCACACGATGTCCCTCGCCTACACGCGCACCGGCACCGGCTGGGACGTCACCGCACGCAACGGGCAGGGGACCACCACGAACGGGTCGCTCACGTTCGGCACCGACGGCAAGCTGACCTCCGGCGGCGCCCTGACGGTCGGCGGCATCGCCGTCGACATGGGGGAGCTCACCGGCTTCGCCTCGCTCAACACCGCGTCGATCGGCTCGCAGAACGGCCGCGAGGCCGGCGCCCTGCAGGGCTACGCAATCTCGAAGGACGGCACCGTCACGGGCACGTTCTCGAACGGTGCGTCGCTCGCCCTCGGCCGCATCGCCCTCGCGACGTTCGCCAACCCGGCGGGCCTCGAGAAGACCGGCGCCTCGGGCTACCGTGCCACCGGCAACTCGGGCACCGCGACCGTCGGTGGTCCCGGCTCGGCCGGCGTCGGGTCGCTCGCGGCGGGCACCCTCGAGATGTCGAACGTCGACCTGTCGCAGGAGTTCACGAACCTGATCGTGGCGCAGCGCGGGTTCCAGGCGAACGCGCGCATCATCACGACCTCGGACGAGGTGCTGCAGGAGCTGACGAACCTGAAGCGGTAGGCGCTGGTACCGTCGCGTCGCGTCGCGTCGCGTCGCGTCGTGCGCTTCGTGAGCAGAAATGGTCGGGTGCCTCCGGGCGACCCGACCATTTCTGCTCACGATCGCCGGTCGCGGCGGACCGTCGCGGCGTACCGTCGCGCGCATGAGCTCGCACACCACCAGCACCGCTTCGGTCACCGCCAAGACCCTGCTCCGCATCGCCCTCGGAGCCGTGCTCGTCTCGCACGGCTCCCAGAAGCTCTTCGGCGCGTTCGGCGGCGGAGGCATCGAGGGCACCGCGCAGGGCATGCACGCGATGGGGTTCCGCCCCGCCAAGCGGAACGCCGTGCTGGCCGGCATCGGCGAGGCCGGCTCCGGTGCCGCCCTGGCACTCGGGCTCGCCACCCCGATCGCCGGTGCGGGCGCTGCGACGACGATGGGCGTCGCGTCGAGCGTGCACACCCCGAACGGCTTCTTCAACGCGGACGGCGGCTTCGAGTTCCCGGCGTTCCTCGGCTTCTCGGCGGCGATGTTCGCGCTCGGCGGCCCCGGTCCGGTGTCGCTCGACCACGCCACCCGGCACGTGTTCGACCGCCCGTGGCTCCGGGCGGTCGCCCTCGCCGCGATCCCGGTCGCGATCGCGGTCCAGGTCGCGCAGCGTCGGAAGGCGCTCGCGTCCGACGCGGCGGCGCCCGAAGACGCGTAGACCACGAGACGGGAGGCCCGGTGCCAGCTGGTACCGGGCCTCCCGTCCGCCGTGGCAGGGGCTGACAGCCCCTGTCAGCGCGGTCGGATCGGCGATTGCATCGTCCGGTGACCACTGACACCCTGCAGCCCGCGACCGGCACGAACCGGACCGTCGTCCACACGACCGCGATCCTCGTGATCATCCTGATCAGCTACTTCATGCTGATCCTCGACAACTCGATCGTCTTCACCGGGCTGCCGACCATCCAGCGCGAGATGCACTTCACCCAGACCCAGCTCACCTGGGTCCAGGACGCGTACACGCTCACCTTCGGCGGCGCCCTGCTGCTCGGGGCGCGCGCCGGGGACATCGTCGGCCGGCGCCGCATGTTCATCATCGGGCTGGTCGTCTTCACGGTCGCCTCCGGCCTCGTCGGGGCGTCGCCCACCGGCTGGTGGATGATCGCCGCACGCGCTGCGCAGGGCATCGGATCCGCGATCCTCGCTCCGACGTCGTTGTCGCTGATCACGAGCACGTTCACGGACCGTGACGAGCGTTCGCGAGCAGTCGCGCTGTACTCGGCGGTCGCGGGGATCGGCGCGAGCCTCGGCATGGTCGTCGGCGGGGTGACCGCCGACCTCGTCTCCTGGCGCGCCGGCTTCTTCCTGAACCTGCCCATCGGTGCCGTGATGATCGTGCTCGGGGTGCGGTACCTGGTCGAGACTCGTCGCGCTCCCGGCCGGTTCGACGTCGTCGGCGCCCTCACCGCGACCATCGGCGTGGGCGCGCTGATCTTCGGGGTCATCGAGTCCTCGACACGGGGGTGGGCGTCGCCGGTCACCCTGACGGCGGTCATCGTCGGGCTGGTGCTGCTCGCGCTCCTCGTGGTGAACGAGTGGCGTGCGGAGCAGCCGATCATGCCGCTGCGGCTCTTCCGCAGCCCGATCCGGTCGAGCGCCTACGCGATCCGCTTCCTGTACCTCGGCGCGATGATGGGCTTCTTCTTCTTCACGACGCAGTTCCTGCAGGAGGTGTTCGGGTGGACGCCACTGCAGGCCGGGCTCGGCTTCCTGCCGATGAGCGTCGTGAACTTCGCGGTCGCCGTCTCGGTGCCCCGGTTGCTCCGTCGCGTCCCGGCGGCCTGGGTGCTCGTGGCAGGTGCGGTCCTCACCGCGATCGGGATGTGGTGGCTCGCCCAGGTGCACGTCGACTCCTCCTTCACCACCGGTGTCGCGCTGCCGATGGTCCTGATCGGTGGCGGGCAAGGTCTGGTGTTCGCACCGCTGACGAGCTTCGGCATCCACGGCGCCACGGCGTCGGATGCGGGCGCCGCCTCCGGCTTGGTCAACACCGCGCACCAACTCGGCAGCTCGCTCGGGCTGGCCGTCCTCGTCGCCGTCGCCACGACCGCTACCGCCGGGCCGGACGCGGCGGCGGTGGTCGCCCGCACGGACACGGCGCTCACGATCGCGACCGTTTTCCTCGTGGCCAGCGCCGTCATCGCGGTCGTCGTGCTCCCGCGGGCGGACGTCCGGGAGCGCTGATCGAGCGCGCCGTCGGGCGGCGGAGGTCAGGCGGGGGTGATGCCGTCGAGTCGCGCCTCTTCCGCGTCGTAGCCGGCGCGGACCTGGCGGAGCACCAGGTCGTCGATCTCGTCCGAGTCACGGAGCCGCAGCAGGGTCGCGGCCTTGTGCTGCACCAGGGCGAGCTCGAGCGCGACGGCGGTGTCGTGCCGCTGCACCGCCGGGTGCTCGTCGTCGTCCTCCTCGCGCGCCTGGATGACGTCCAGGTGCGCCTCGTAGTCCTTGCGCACCCGGTCGACGGTGGCCTGGTCGGCTCCGGTCGACCGTGCCAACCGCGGCAGGGCGTCGAGGGCCTCCTCGATCGCGGTCCGCTCGGCGTAGCGACGTTCCTCACCGACCGACTCGTCCTCGGGCAGCGCAGCCCGCCGCAGGACCGCCGGCAGCACGAGTGCCTGACCGACGATGGTGACGACGACCACGCCCGCCGTGACGAAGACGATGAGGTCGCGGTCCGGGAAGTCCGCTCCGGACTCCAGAACGCGGGGGACGGCGACGGCCATCGCCAGCGAGACCGCGCCGCGGAACCCGGCGAAGCCGCTCACGAGCCGGTCGCGGTGGCCCTCGCGGGGCGCGCCTCCCGTGCGACGGGTGACGAGCCAGACGGTGCCGCCCGCGGCGTTGAGGAACGCGAACCGGACCACGACGAGCACGACCGCGACGGCCAGGACGACGCCGACGGCGCGGAGCAGCTCGGACGGCGTCAGCGCCCGGGCCGCGACCATCGCCTCGATGCCGACCAGGACGAACAGTGCACCGTTGAGCAGGAACGTCAGGAACGACCAGAAGGCGCGGACCTGCTGCCGGGTCTCGGCGCGGTCGAGCTTCGGCCCGACCTGGCTGACGACGATGCCGGCCGCCACCACGGCGAGCACACCGGAGGCGCCGATCGCCTCGGCAGCCAGGAACGCACCGAACGGCACGAGGAGCGTGACGAGGTTCTCGAGCACCACGGTGTCGACCCGGCGCAGCACGAGCGTGCCGACCCACGCCGCGGCGAGCCCCGCGGCGACCCCACCGAGGTACGACAGGACGAGCATCCCCGAGACGCCCCAGAACGTGAGTTCCTGCGTGCCCACCGTGACGGCGACCGCGATGCCGTACACGACGAGGGTCGTGCCGTCGTTCACCAGGCTCTCCGCCCGCAGCACGGTGACGTTCCGGCGCGGCAGCATCTTCGTGAGCACCCCGACCGCGGTCGCGTCGGTCGGGGCCACGGCGGCGCCGAGCACCCAGGCCGGACCCCACGGCATGCCGAGCAGGTGGAGCAGGACGGCGACGGCGCCCGCCGTGGCGACGACGAGCAGGGTGCCCATCAGGACGATGCCGCGCAGGTTCTTCCGGATCTCGCGGAGCGACGTCGTCAGGCTCTCCCAGTACAGGAGCGCCGGCAGGAACAACAGCAGGACGGCGTCGGCCGGCAGCTCGACGTCCGCGAACTCCGGCACGAAGGCCAGCGCAGCGCCGAAGACGAGCAGCAGCACCGGAGGGGCCACCCGGATCCGGTCCGCGATCCCCGCCGTCAGTGCGATGGCGAGGCCGAGGACGACCACCAGTTCAGGACCCAGCACGTGCACTCCGATCGTCGTCCGACCCGCAAGTCAACGCCGATCACCGGTGGATCCTTCCAGACGCGCGATCAGACTGGGTGCGGGCGCCGCGCCACCCGCCGCCACCACGCCCGCCACGGCAACGAGCTCGCGAGCGCCGAACCGATCACCACGCTGCCGAACCAGGCGACGACGGCCCCCGGGATCGGCACGAGCAGGCTCGCCCACAGCAGCACCGCGAGCACCCCGAGCACGTACGCCGCCCCGGCCTTCAGGTACCGCAGCCGCTTCAGCCCCGCGGCCTCGTCCAACCGCGAGGTCAACCGCGCCAGGAACACGGCACCGACGCCGATCGCCGCCACCGCGACCGCCGCCTGTTCGAGCGCTCCGAGGCCGTCGGCGCCGAGGGTCCCGGACCCGGACAGGCTGTACACGCCGTCCAGGATCTCGAACAGCATGAACACCACGAGCCCCCGCTCGAACACGACGGTCGACGCGTAGGCGTGGATCCGCCAGGCACCCCGCCCGACCCCGATCGACGCGGTGTCCGAGCCGACCCCGTCGATCGCCCAGGCGGCGACGCGCTTCGACCCGAGGTACGCGACGATGCCCGCGGCGCCGCCGAGCACGACCGGCAGCAGGGCTCCCGGCGACCACGCGCGGTCGACGCCGACGAGGACGGCCGTGACGGCGACCCCCGTCGCAGCGGTGACCAGGGACCAGACGCGAGGACGCGCGACGGCGGCGAGCCGGGCCTCCAGGCGGCCCAGCCAGGACCTGCGCGACGCACGGTCGGTGTTGAACAGGTACTCGGCGAACACGAGCCAGATGAAGGCGGCGCCGAAGGCGGCGAGGGCGGGGCGCACCTCGGCGAGGTGCGCCGAGAACGAGCCGGGGGCGAAGACGGCTTCCTGCACGGAGCTCGCGGGGTCGGTCGCGTCGCCGACCGCGACGGCAGCCGGCGGCAGGAGCAGCCGCATCGCGAGGACGCCTGCGACGATCCCGAGCGACAGGAACAGGCGCCGGGCGGGGGAGTGCAGCCGTCCCGCGATGCCGGCCATCGGCACCGACGAGTCGGCGGCCATCGCGATCTCGAGGAGCGCGAGCGCGACGAACGCCAGCGCGGCGGCGGGGCCGAGGACGAACCAGGCCGCCGCGGCGGCCGCGACGGTGATGGACAGGGGGACGGTCAAGAGCGATCTCGTGGCCATCACCCCATCCAGCACCGGTCGCCTGGATGGGTGGTGGAGCGCTCCTGCGCATCAGCCTGGAGGCACGGGTCGATCCGCGCAGAACGGGTGACGGCCCGTCCCCACTTGCGGGGACGGGCCGTCGGGTCACGCGGGCAGGCGGTCGCCTCAGTCGTGGAACGTCTCGATGGACGCGCCGAGGGAGTTCAGCCGTTCCTGCAGCTGCTCGTAGCCGCGGGCGATGATGCCCACGTTGCGCAGGACGCTCTCGCCCTTCGCCGCGAGCATCGCCAGCAGGATGACCACCGCGGGGCGGAGCGCCGGCGGGCAGCTGATCTCGGCACCGGAGAAGTGCGTCGGACCGGTGACGTCGAGGCGGTGCGGGTCGCGCAGGGTGACGCTCGCGCCGAGACGGGTCAGGTCGAGCAGGTGGATCGCCCGGCCCTCGTACACCCAGTCGTGCACGAGCGTGGTGCCCTCGGCCATCGCGGCGATGACCACGAAGAACGGCAGGTTGTCGATGTTCAGCCCGGGGAACGGCATCGCGTGGATCTTGTCGATCGGGGCGTGCAGCTCGGACGGGTGCACGGTGATGTCGACCAGGCGGGTGCGGCCGTTCGCTGCCGGGTACTCGTCGGTGACGTCGAACCGCAGGCCCATCTCGGCCAGGGTCGCGAGCTCGATCTCGAGGAACTCGATCGGCGCCCGGGTGACGGTGAGCGTGGAGTCGGTGACGATGCCGGCGGTCAGCAGACTCATGGCCTCGACCGGGTCCTCGCTCGGCCAGTAGTCCACGACCTCGTCGATGCGGCTCTTGCCGGTGATGCGGAGCGTCGTCGTGCCGATGCCCTCGACCTGCACCCCGAGCAGCTCGAGGAAGAAGCAGAGGTCCTGCACCATGTAGTTGGGGCTGGCGTTGCGGATGACGGTCTCGCCGTCGCGGGCGGCCGCGGCGAGGATCGCGTTCTCGGTGACGGTGTCGCCGCGCTCGGTGAGGACGACGGACTTCGCGGGGACGTCCTGGTTCGCGACGCCGACCTCGTACCAGCCGGAGGTCGCCTCGACGTCGACGCCGAAGGGGCGCAGCGCGATGAGGTGCGGTTCGACCGTGCGGGTGCCGAGGTCGCAGCCGCCGGCGTAGGGGAGTCGGAAGGACTCGTACCGGCCGCTGAGCGGACCGAGGAACATCAGGACGCTGCGGGTGCGGCGGGCGGCGTCGGCGTCGATCGCGTCGAGGTGCAGGTCGGACGGTGCGACGATCTCGAGGGTCTCGCCGTCCTCGGACCACGTGACGCTCGCGCCGAGGCTGCGGAGCACGTCGATGATCCGGTCGACCTCGACGATCCGGGCGACCTTGTGCAGGCGGGTGACGCCGCGGTTGAGCAGCGAGGCGCAGAGCAGCGCGACGGCGGCGTTCTTGCTCGAGTTGACGGCGATGGACCCGCTGAGCTTCCGCCCGCCCTGCACGCGCAGGTGGGCACGCTGCGGGGCGCCGCCGATCGAGACGATCTGCTGGTCGAGGGCGTCGCTGATGCGGGTGAGCATCTCGAGGGACAGGTTCTGCCCGCCCTGTTCGATGCGGTTGATCGCGCTCTGGCTGGTGCCGACGCGTTCGGCGAGCTGCGCCTGGGTCATGCTGCGGCCCTTGCGGGCGCCCCGGATGAGGGCACCGACCTCGCGGAGCGGGGCGGCGGATGCCGGGGTGGCCGGCGAGACGACGGTGGTGGTGTCGGACATGGCGCCAACGTAACACGCTCATGAGATAAAACGACTGGAGAACGACACCCGTTGCCCGTCCCGAGGTCTCGAATACGTCACAGCTGAGAATTCGGGGGACGAAGACGCTCAGGGATCGGTCAGCGTCCCGCGCACGATCGAGTCGCCGGAGTGCGCCGGGTCGCCGTCGTCCGCTTCGGCGGAGACGTCGACCACGGGGAACCGCGCGGTGTCCAGGTCGGCGGGCACGGTGAAGGTGCCGCGGTCGCCGTCCAGGTAGCCGACGCTCACCAGGCCGGCGAGGTCGGACCGCATCATCCAGACCTCGCGGAGCGGACCGGTACCGGATCGACCGCGTTCACCGTGCAGGTCGACCACGAGCGTCACCCGCCCGTCCCGGTCGCGTTCGAGTTCGGCGGTACCGGACGTGCCGGACCAGCCGGGGAGCGCCGCGAGTTCGGTGTTCGCGAGGACGGTCTCGGTGTCGCCACGGGGCAACCCGGGGACGACGCCGGACGCCACGCCGATGCCCAGGACGACCGCGAGGACGCCGGCACCCGCGATGAGGACCGTCACGAGACGACGACGCGTGGCCGACCGGGGTCGACGGGACACGACGTGGGGCCGCGGGTCGACGGGGGCGGTCACCTGCTGCGGCGTCTGCGCGATCTCGGTCGCGATCCGGTCCCACACGTGGTCCGGCGGCGCGATGAGCTCGAGGTCGTCGGACGCCCGCGTGACGGCGGCGACCCGCTGCAGCACGGCGACCTCGTCGCGGCACCGGGCGCACGACGCCAGGTGTTCGGCGACGTCGTCCTCAGCCACCTGGTCGGAGACCGCGAGCATCGCCAGGGTCTCGTCGTCGACGTGCTTCATTCGATCACCTCCAGACGTGTTCGGAGCCGAGCCAGACTCCGGTGGATGTGGCTCTTCACGGTGCCCAGCGGCAGGTCGAGCCGTTCGGCGATCTCACGATGGCTGAGGTCGTCGTAGAACGCCAGTCGCATCACTCGTCTCGGTGTCTCGTCGAGTCGGTCGAGCTCGCCCGCGACCAGTGCGCGCTCCGCCAGGTCGAACGCCGGTTCCGGTGCGGGCGTCGTCGCTTCGACGACTTCGGGGTCGGCTGCGCTGGCGTGCCGACGGCGATCGTTCAGGGCGTCGACGATGCAGTTGCGGGTGATGCCGACCAGCCAGGCGCCGAGCGGAGCCCTGGCAGGGTCGTAGCTGGCGCTCCGCTGCCAGGCCTTCACGAAGACCTGCTGCGTGACGTCCTCCGCGGCTGCCGGGTCCGACAGCGCCCGCAGGGCCAAGGAGTACACGAGCGACGACCAGCGTTCGTAGACGGCGCGCAGGGCGTGCTCGCCCCCGGCGCTGAACGCGTCCGAGAGTTCGCCGTCGTCCGGGAGGATGGTCGTCACGTCTTCCTGTCGCTGGTGCGGTCGTCGTCGACCACGACCTGATCGTAAGCGGCCGTCGGTCGCCACGGTCAGATCGGTGCCGCGGTGACGACGAGGTTGCTCTCGTAGTGTCCGGTGCTCGTGTCGAACCGGCCGCCGCACGTGACCAGGACGAGTCGGCGCGGTCCGTCGTCGCGGAACACCTCGCCCCAGGGGAGGCCCTGCTTCTCGAGCGTGCTGACGGAGTCGATCCGCCACCGGGTGTCGGCACCGGCAGCGTCGGTGAGGGTGACCGTCGTCCCGCGGGGGACGTCCCGGAGCCGGGCGAAGGGTCCGATGCCGTACCCGACGGCGTCGACGTGGGCGGCGATCACGACGGTGCCCTCCGGTGACGACGGCGCTGGGCCGAACCGGTACCACCCGGCGGTCGCGGGGTCGGGCGGGAGGCCCATCGCCCCGCTGCCGTCGACGCCCTCGGGCTGGACGGGGGCGCTGATGCCGTCGTGGTCGACGACGATGCCGGTCGGAGCCGGTGCGCGCCGGACCGGGGGGATGGTGGCTGCCTGCTGCGGCACCGCGGTCGAGAACGCCGTCGGGACCGGAGTGGGGGTGCTCGTCGGCAGGGCGGGCGGCTGCCCGTCGGGGGCGTGTCCGGCCGACGAGCACCCGGTCAGGGATGCGACCGCCACGGCGACGACGATGGCCGTCACCGTGACGGACCGCACTGGGGACCGCACGTTCAGCGGCGGGCCGCTGCGGTGCGTCGACGGAGCAGCACGGCACCGATCGCGGCAGCTGCGGCCAGGGCTGCTGCTGCACCACCGACGAGCGGCAGAGCGGCCTGACCGTTCGTGGCCACCAGACCCGCGTTGCCGGCGGGGACGCCGTTCGGCGTGCCACCGAGGTCCGAGATCGTCTGCGTGGCGAGCGCGAGGTTCGAGTCGTCCAGGCTGCCCCACGCGTACACGATGGTGTCGGCGCCGGCTGTGACCGCGACGTCTGCCGGGCCGATCACGGGGTCGGTCGTCCCGGTCGCGGCAACGCTCGCCGAGACCGTGCCGGCCGGGAGTTCCAGTGCCTGCTCGTCCGGGTTCGACAGGTTCGTGACGACGGCCTTCCCGCCGGCGAGGACGTCGACCGCGGGTGCGGCCGCGACGTGCCGGACGACGAGACGCCCGTGGCCGGCGGGCACGGCGGAGGTGTCGTTGGTGAACACCGTGGCGGTCGGTGAACCGTCCGCCGCGTCGTGTGCGACGGCGGTGTAGTTGCCGCCCGCGTCGAACGAGACGTCCGCCGGTCCGATGATCGGTTTCGAGGCGTCGGCGGCGTCCGAGGCGGTGATGGCGAGCTGGTGTGCACCTGCCGGCACCATCATCGGACCGGCGAGGGTGCCGGGTGTGAAGTCGTCGATCGCCCGCTTCCCGTCGAGGTAGACGTCCACGGTGACGTCCGGGACGGCGTGGAGGACCGAGAGTGTCGCCTCACCGGTGGCGGCGGTGGCGGCGGTCGCGGGCAGTACGACCGCGGCGGCGGCGAACAGCACACCGGCGCTCAGGCCGGTGACGAGTGTCTTGCGCATGGCGTTCTCCTTCGGGCCGGTCCGGGCCGGAGCGGACGGCGTCGTCATCGACGTCGTACCCCCACTACCGGCCGTGAGGGCCGATCGGATGCACCGGTTCCCGGCGGATCCGCGGAGCCACCGCCGGATCGTCGCTAACGCCCCGGCCCCGCCCGCCGATAGACCTCCGTGCAGGCCCACGGACGGGCAGCATCCTGCCCCACGGACGGCGGCGGGACGATCGAGAACCAGGACGGGCCATGATCGTCGTCACACGACTCAACGGCAGCGCATTCGCTGTCAACCCCGACCTCGTGGAGCGCATCCACGAGACGCCGGACACGACGCTCATCATGGTCGACGGGGCGAAGTACATCGTCCGCGAGTCCATGGCCGACGTCATCGACCTGATCGCCGCGTACCGCGCCCGCATCGTCGGCATGGCCTACGGCACCGACCTGCCGAACACGCGGAACGCCACCGGCCCCCAGCCGACGCTCACCGCGGTCGCACCCCTCCGCACGCAGGACGGGGGACGCTGACGTGGACATCGCGACGATCATCGGGATCCTGCTCGCCTTCGGCGCCCTGTTCGGCATGGTCGAGATGGAGCACGTCGAGCTCGCCGGGCTGTTCCTGCCCGCGCCGATGCTGCTCGTGTTCGGTGCCACCATCGGCTGCGGCATCGCGAGCACCACGCTGAAGGACGCCATCGCGAGCTTCAAGGCCGTCCCGAAGGCGTTCACCGGCAAGGTCACGCCGCCGCAGTCGGTCATCGACGACGTCGTGGGCCTGGCGGAGACGGCTCGCTCGAACGGTCTGCTCGCCCTCGAGCAGGAGGCCGACAAGCACGACGACCCGTTCATGAAGAAGGCGCTGCAGAACATCGCGGACGGCACCGACGGCGACGAGCTGCGGATCCTGCTCGAGGACGAGATCGAGTCGAACGCGGCCCCCACGCGCAGTGCGAGTGCGTTCTTCATGGGGCTCGGCGGCTTCGCCCCGACGGTCGGCATCATCGGCACCGTGGTGTCGCTGACCCACGTGCTCGCGAACCTCGGCAAGCCCGACGAGCTCGGCCCCCTCATCGCGAGTGCGTTCGTCGCGACCCTGTGGGGCCTGCTCACCGCGAACTTCATGTGGCTGCCGATCGGCGGCAAGCTCCGGAAGCTCGCACAGCTCGAGTCGGACCGCCAGACGCTCCTGATGGAGGGGCTGCTCGCGGTCCAGGCCGGCAGCCAGCCGCGCCTGCTCGGTGAACGCCTCAAGGCGATGGTGCCGCCGGCAGCGCGCACCGACACCTCGAAGAGCAAGGCCGGCAAGAACAAGCAAGACGCCGACGCCGACGACCAGCAGCTGGCGGCCTGACGATGAGCGCCAACCCCCGTGGGCGCGGCCGCGGTCGTGCGAAGAAGGGCCACGACGACGCCGAGCACCCCGACGAGCGCTGGATGGCCTCGTACATGGACATGATCACGGTGCTGATGTGCATGTTCCTGGTGCTGTTCGCCATGTCGACGGTCGACCAGGAGAAGTACATCGCCCTGAAGAACTCCCTGGCGACGGGCTTCGGTGAGGTGAAGTCGCAGAAGGTCGACACCGCCAGCGGCACGGTGGTGACGAAGGACCAGGTCGAGGACGGATCCGGGTACTCCACCGACAAGTCGCAGGCCGACCACTCGACGGCGTCGTCCGGCACGAAGGACACCAACGTCGACCCCGCGTCGACCGTCGTGCCGGTGACCGCGACGAAGCAGGACCTCGCCGACGCCCAGAAGGAGCTCGACGACCTCACGGCGATCGAGCAGGCGATCAAGCAGAACCTCGCGAAGGCGGGGCAGACCGCGAACGTGCAGTTCACCGTCGACGCCCGTGGCCTGATCGTCCGCCTCGTCGGCAGTGAGACCTACTTCGGCACGAACAGCGCCGACCTGTCCGACCAGGCGAAGTCGATCATGGACGCGATCGCCCCGGTCCTGCAGACGAGCCACCACGACGTCAGCGTCGAAGGGCACGCCGACCAGCGGAACTCGACGGCACCGTACGCCACCAACTGGGAGCTCAGCGCGGCCCGGGCGACGGGGGTGCTGCGCGACCTCGTCGAGCGTGGCGGGATGCCGGGCGACCACGTGCAGAGCGTCGGTTTCGGGTCGAGCCGGCCGCTCGCGAAGGGCGGGACCGACCAGGACCTCGCCCTGAACCGAAGGGTCGACATCGTGGTCCTGTCGAACGCCGACCAGGACGTCAGCGCGCTGATGCCGGCACTGGCGAAGGCGCAGGACGGAGCACGCCAGGGCTGACGCGCGACCGACGGGGCTGGAGACCCCGCATCCCCAGTACGGGGTACAGCACTGACGGGTGCCACACAGGCGACCGATAGACGCACCCGTGACCGAGACCCTGCCAGCGCCCGAGGTGTACGACTTCGCGCGCCCGTCGACGCTCGCCCGCGAGCACGCCCGGGTCCTCGAGCTCGCGTTCGAGACCTTCGCGCGGCAGTGGGGCACGCAGCTCACCGCGAAGGTGCGTGCCGTCAGCCAGGTCACCTGCGAGCAGGTGCAGATGGTGACGTACGACGAGTACGCCGCCTCGCTGCCCGCGCTCACCGGCATGGTGCTGCTGCCGATCGCGGACGTCGTCCCGAAGGGCGTCCTGCAGGTCCCGCTCGACGCCGCGCTGACCTGGGTCTCGCACGCCCTCGGCGCGTCGAAGCCGCTGCCGACCCCGGAGCGCACCTTCACGCCCATCGAGCAGGCCCTCGTGCGCAAGATCGTCGAGGACGCCCTCGACGACCTCCGCTACTCGTTCGGCGGGTTGCTCGCGCACGACGTCACGGCTGGTGGCTTCCAGTTCAACTCGCAGTTCGCCCAGGCCGCCCAGAAGGGCGACCTGATGATCGTCGCGGCGTTCTCGATCCGCGTCGGCGACCGCGTCGCCCCCGGCACGCTCGCGCTGCCCGCCGAGGCCGTGCTGCCGCAGCTCGGCGAGGCCGCCGCGCACGTGTCGCCCGCCGACGCCCAGGCGCTGCTCGACGCGCAGCTCGCGGGCGTCCCCGTCGGCGTCAGCCTGCGCTTCGCCCCGGCGACGGTCCTGCCCACGCAGGTGCTCCGGCTCGCCGTCGGCGACGTCCTGCCGCTGCCGCACCCGCAGCACCGCCCCCTCACCATCGCGGTCGACGGTGAACCCGTCGGCACCGCCGCGGTCGGCGCGAACGGCTCGCGCCTCGCCGGCATCGTCGTCACCACCACGAGCACGGAGCAGCACTGATGACCGAAACGACCACCCTCCAGACCACCGCGGCCGAGTCGCTCGCGGCGCAGCTCCCGACGGCCGTCCCGCTGGGTGCGCTGCTGCTGCCGGGAGGCGCGACCCCGGTCGTGCTCGAAGCGGCGACCGACGCCGTGGTCGCGTCGTTCGTCGGCGGCCTGTCGGCCGATCTGGCCCTCGTGCTCACCGACCTCGAGGCCGTCATCGCTGCCGGCGGCACCGACCACGGGATCGTGGCCGTCACCGACGTGCTGCGTCCGTCGCTCGAGGCCGCCGCGTCCGTGCTCGGCGTCGGGGTCCTCGGCGAGGCGAGCCGCGAGTCCGCGGCCGCGCTGCTGGCCGACCCCGACACGGTGGTGTTCGAGCTGACCGCCGGTGGTGTCCCGAGCGGCTGGTTCGGCATCCGCGTGCGCGAGCACGGCACGGTCTCGGCCGCCGCCCCCGTCGGGGTGCCCGCCGGCAACCTCGGCCGCATCAACAACGTCGAGATGACCCTGACCGTGGAGATCGGCCGCACCCGCATGTCGGTCCGCGACGTGCTCGGCATGGAGCCCGGTGCGGTCGTCGAACTCGATCGCAGCGCGGGTGCGCCCGCCGACGTCCTGCTGAACGGTCGCCTCATCGCGCACGGCGAGGTCGTCGTCGTCGACCAGGACTACGCCGTCCGGATCACCCGCATCCTCGACGTCGCCGAATCCCTCTGAGCCCCGCGTGGACACCCTCCTCATCACGCTCCGCGTCGCGCTGTCGCTCGGCGTCGTGCTCGCCCTCATGTGGGTGCTGCACCGTGCCAGCAAGAAGCGCTTCGCGGGCAAGACCTCCGGGCGCCGTGCGGCGACCGTCGAGGTCGTCGGTCGCCAGGGCCTCGGCGGCAAGGCGAGCGTCGTGGTGGTGGACGTCGAGGGGGAGCGTCTCGTGCTCGGGGTCTCCGAGCAGGGCGTCAGCCTGTTGACGAGCGGGCAGGCGCCCGCTCCGGAGCTCACCATCGTGACCGGACCCGTGCAGCTGCCCGTGCGTCCCGCCCCGTCGGCCGACGCGTTCGGTCAGGAACTGGCGCTGCAGGCGGACGCCCCCACGGCCCTCCCGGCCGACGCGGCGACGCCGCTGCCGATGCGCCCGCGCAACCGTCGTCCGCAGCGCACCACGGTGCCGACCGCGCAGCAGCTGCAGGGCTCGATCCTGTCGGTCGACACCTGGCGGCAGGCGGCCGCCGCCCTGCGGAACCGGCGCGCCGGGTGACCGCGGTCCGCACCGGACGCACCGCCGCCCTCGTCCTGCTCGGGCTGGCGGTCGTCGCCGGCTTCCTCATGCTCACCGCGACCGGTGCCCACGCCGCCGGCGTCGTCGAACCGACCGCCCCCGCGACGCCGACCGCTCCCGCGAACGGCGACTTCAGCGTCAGCGTGAACGGCCCGGACGGCACCCCGTCGTCGGCCGTCGTGACGCTCATCGGCATCACGCTGCTCAGCGTTGCCCCGGCACTCATGCTCATGATGACGTCGTTCACGAAGATCTTCGTCGTCCTCGCGATGACCCGGAACGCGCTCGGACTGCAGTCGATCCCGCCGAACCAGGTGATCGCGGGCCTGGCGCTGTTCCTGTCGCTGTTCGTGATGGCGCCGGTGCTCGGGCACATCAACGACGACGCCCTGCAGCCCTACCTGGCCGGCCACCTCGACTTCAACCAGGCCGTCGAGATCGGCACCAAGCCGCTCCGGACCTTCATGCTGCACCAGACCCGTGACGAGGACGTCGCCTTGATCACCCGCGCCGCAGGGCTCGACAACCCGAAGTCGATGGCCGACGTGCCGATGACGACCGTCATCCCGGCGTTCATCATCTCGGAGCTCCGCAGCGCGTTCATCATCGGGTTCGTCATCTTCATCCCGTTCCTGGTGATCGACCTCGTCGTCTCGGCGGCACTCATGTCGATGGGCATGATGATGCTCCCGCCGGTCATGATCTCGCTGCCCTTCAAGATCCTGCTCTTCGTCCTGGTCGACGGCTGGGGCCTCATCATCACGTCGCTCATCGAGAGCTACCACGTTGTCTAGGGGGCAGGCATGAACCAGCAGGCCGTCATCGACCTGGTCCTCCAGGCGCTCCTGGTCGCGGGCAAGCTCGCCGCTCCGGTGCTCGTCACGTCGCTCGTCGTCGGGTTCGCGATCTCGCTGTTCCAGTCCGTGACCCAGATCCAGGAGGTCACGCTCTCGTTCGTGCCGAAGGCCGTCGCCGTCGCGATCGCCCTGGTCGTCTGCGGCAACTGGATGATCTCGGAGATGGTGGCGTTCACGCACGTCGCCTTCGACATGATCCCGAAGCTGCTCGGCAGCGGCTGATGGAGCTCGCGATCAACGCCGACCGTCTGGAGGCGACCATGCTCGCCGGCGTCCGGCTCGTCGCGTTCTTCGTCATCGCGCCGCCGTTCTCGTACCGGGCGTTCCCCGGCACCGTGAAGGTGATCCTCGGGCTCGGCCTGGCGATCGGGGTCGCCCCCCGCGTCGCGGTCGGCTACGAGTCGCTCGACACCGGGCCCTTCCTGCTCGCGCTGCTCACCCAGCTCGTCGTCGGGTTGTCGCTCGGCTTCCTGGTGTTCCTGGTGTTCGCCGCGGTGCAGTCCGCCGGTGCGCTCATCGACCTGTTCGGCGGGTTCACGCTCGCGCAGGCGTTCGACCCGCAGTCGCAGGTCAACGGCGCCCAGTTCACCCGGCTGTTCCAGATGGCGGCGCTCGCGCTCCTGTTCACCTCGGGCGGGTACCAGCTCATCGTCGGTGGGCTCGTGCGGTCGTTCGACGCCGTGCCCCTCACCGGCAGCTTCGCGGTCGACGGTCTGGCCCACCTGCTCGTGGCAGCGATGTCGCAGATGTTCCTGGCGACGCTGCAGATCGCCGGGCCCCTGGTGGTCGTGCTGTTCCTGGCGGACGTCGGCCTCGGTCTGCTCACCCGCGTCGCGCCGGCCCTCAACGCGTTCCAGATGGGGTTCCCGATCAAGATCGGGCTGACGGTCCTGTTCGCCGGTGCGCTCTTCATGGCCCTGCCCTCGGTGGTGTCGTCGCTGACCGGCGACGCCGTCCAGGCGATCACGGGACGGGGGTGAGGCGCCGTGTCCGACAGTGGTGAGAAGTCCGAGAAGGCCACCCAGAAGCGCATGCAGGAGGTCCACCGGAAGGGCCAGCTCGGCCGGTCCCAGGACCTCGGTGCGTGGATCGGCATCGCCGTCGTCGCCCTCATGGTGCCGTCGATGATCGGCAACGCGGCAGCCGCAGGCACGGCACAGCTCGTCGCCGTGCAGTCCGTCATCGCGAACCCGACGATCGGCACCATGAACCACCTGTTCGGCGACGCGATGGCCAGCGTCGGCGCGACCCTCGGCCCGATGCTCGCGGTGGTGCTCGTCGCCGTCACCGCGGCTGCCGTCGCGCAGGGCGGGGTGCACATCCGCAAGCTCGCGCCCGAGGCGTCGCACTTCGACCCCATCGCGGGCCTCAAGCGCGTGTTCGGCGTCCAGGCGCTCTGGAACGGGGCGAAGGCGCTGCTGAAGACCACCGTCGTCGGCCTCGTGCTCTGGTTCGCCGTGCAGGGCCTGATGCCCGTGCTCATGACCAGCGGCTCGATGCCGTTGTCCGCCGTGCTCGAGGCCGCAGCGGACGGCGCGGGCACCCTGCTCCGCGCCGCGATCGCCGCCGGGCTCGTCCTCGCCGCGATCGACGTGCTCGTGGTCATCCGCCGCAACCGCAAGCGCACCATGATGACCAAGCGCGAGGTCAAGGACGAGCAGAAGAAGAGCGACGGCGACCCGCTCGTCAAGGGTCAGCGCCGCTCCCGCCAGCTCGCGATGAGCCGCAACCGGATGATCCAGGCGGTCGGCACCGCTGACGTCGTCATGACGAACCCGACCCACTACGCCGTCGCGCTCAAGTACGAGCCGGGCAAGGCCGCACCGCGGGTGGTCGCGAAGGGCGCCGGGCCCGTCGCCGACGTCATCCGTGCCCGGGCGGAGGAGGACCGTGTGCCGATCGTGCGCGACGTCCCGCTCACCCGAGCGCTGCACGCCGCGTGCGAGCTCGGGCACGAGATCCCCGTCGACCTGTACACGCCGGTCGCCCGGGTGCTGTCGTTCGTGATGGCCCTGAAGGCCCGCGGTGCAGCGGCCGGCACCCACGCACCGCCGAGGCCGACCACGCCCGACGAGGTGGCGAGCGTCATCGACCCGGCCACGTTGACCGGTGACGTCCGCCCCCGCAAGCTCCGCGCACCGCGCATCGCCGAGACCCCGACCGAAGGACTCCCCGCATGAACCGCAAGGACCTGCCGAAGCTCGTCGTCCCGGTGTTCATCGTCGGCATCATCCTGCTGCTGATCCTGCCGGTGCCGTCGTTCCTGCTCGACTTCCTGATCATCATCAACATCCTGCTGGCGCTGGTGATCCTGCTCACGACGCTGTTCGTGAAGAAGCCGCTCGACTTCTCGGTGTTCCCGTCGCTGCTGCTCGTCGCGACGCTGTTCCGCCTCGGCCTGAACGTGGCGTCGACCCGGCTCGTGCTCGGCGAGGGCTTCGCCGGCGACGTCATCCAGGCGTTCGGCCACGTCGCCGTGTCCGGGTCGATCATCATCGGCGCGGTGATCTTCCTGATCCTCATCGTCATCCAGTTCGTCGTCGTGACGAAGGGTGCCGAGCGCGTCGCCGAGGTCGGGGCACGGTTCACCCTCGACGCCATGCCCGGCAAGCAGATGGCGATCGACGCCGACCTGAACGCCGGGCTCATCACCGACCAGCAGGCGAAGGACCGCCGCGCCGCGGTCTCCGCCGAGGCCGACTTCTACGGCGCGATGGACGGCGCCTCGAAGTTCGTCAAGGGCGACGCGATCGCCGGCATCCTGATCATCATCATCAACCTGGTCGGCGGTATCGCGATCGGCATGCTGCAGAACGGGCTCTCCGCCACCGACGCCCTGTCGAAGTACGGCATCCTGACGATCGGCGACGGCCTCGTCACGCAGATCCCGGCCCTGCTCATGGCGGTCTCCACCGGCATGATCGTCACCCGCTCCGGCGCGGAGTCCGAGATGGGGGCCTCGGCCGCCACCCAGCTGTCGCAGTCGCGCAACGCCCTGATGATCGCCGGCGTCGCCGCCATCGCGATGGGGTTCATCCCCGGCATGCCGATCCTGCCCTTCCTGCTCGTCGGTGCGACCCTGCTGTTCACCGCGTGGCGCATCGGCCGGAACGCCGCGAACGCCGAGTCGGCCGCCGCCGAGCAGCAGGCCCTCGAGGCCGCCGCGCCTTCCGGCGACACCCCCGAGGACCTCATCGAGCAGATGCGCGTGCACGCCCTCGAGATCCTGCTGGCGCCCGACCTGGTCGACATGGTGTCCGGCGCCTCCGACGACCTGCTCGGCCGGGTCCGTGCCCTCCGTCGCAAGATCGCTGTCGACATGGGCATCGTCGTGCCGCCGGTCCGCACCCGCGACAGCATCGACCTGCCGCCGTCGACCTACGCCATCCGGATCGCCGGCGTCGAGGCCGGCCGCGGCACCGCCCCGGCCCGCAGCGTCCTGGCGCTCGGCGACCACCTGGACGGCCTGCCGGGCACCTCGACGGTCGAGCCGGTGTTCGGCCTGACCGGCAAGTGGGTGCCCGCCGAACTCCGGCACGCCGCCGAGATGACCGGCGCCACCGTGATCGACCGGGTGTCCGTGCTCGTCACGCACCTGCAGGCCGTCATCGGCGACAACGCCGCCCGCCTGCTCACCCGCGAGGACGTCAAGGTCCTGACCGAGGGCGTCAAGCAGGTCAACCCCGCCGCGGTCGAGGAACTCGTGCCGGGCATGCTCTCGATGGCCGAACTCCAGCGCGTGCTGCAGGGCCTGCTCGCCGAACGCGTGCCGATCAACGACCTCGGGCGGATCTGCGAGGCGCTGACCCTGCGCGCCAAGGCCTCCACCGACCCCGAGGGCCTGGTCGAGGCCGCCCGCGCCGCACTCGGCCCCGCCCTCGCCGCCCGCTACACCGACCAGGGCACCCTGCGCGTCATCATGATCGACCCGCTGCTCGAGCAGTCGATGCTCGAGGGCCTGCGACCGTCCGAGCAGGGCAGCCAGATCGTCCTCGACGCCCACCGCATCGAGCAGGTCCTGGGCTCCGTCCGCGATGCCGTGCGCAGCATCGAGGACCAGGGCCTGTCCGCCGTCCTGGTCTGCGCCCCGCAGCTCCGCCCGGCCGTGCACCGCATGGTCGCCGCCCAGTCGAACGGGCTCCCGGTGCTGTCGTACCAGGAGGCCACCGCCGCGGGCTCCACCATCGAGACCGTGGGAGTTGTCCGTGCCGCCGACCCGATTGCAGCGTAACGGCGCAACGCTCGACGAGGTCCGCGACGCCGTCCGGACCGAGTTCGGCGCGGGCGCGAGGATCGTCGCCGCCGAGCGGGTCACCACGCCGGGCATCGGCGGGCTGTTCCGCAAGGCGCACGTCGAGGCCACCGTCGAGGTGCCGGAACCGGGGGAGACCCCGACCGCACGCGTCGTGATCGCCGACTCACCCGTCCAGCGGATCGGCATCGCGGCGCTGCTCGCCGACGCCGACGCGGCCGAGGCCCGCATCGCGCGCGGTGACGGCACCCAGGCCACGCGTGCCGACGCGTTCGCGTCGGTGCTCGACGGCTTCGTGGCGGACGGGATCACGGGGAGCGCCCCGCGCCCGACGCACGCCCTGCCCGGAGCGGACGGGCCTGCGGACGTCGACCCGCGCCTCCAGGCCGTCACCGACACCCTGCCAGGAGGCCCGACCACCGTCCCCGACGTCGCGCCCGGCCGGCGCGCGGCCCGGTCCACGGCGCCTGCCGCGCGGTCTGCTGTCCCGGCAGTGCGGTCTGCTGACGGTGACCTGGTCCTGCTGGTCGGCCGGGCGAACGACGTCGACGCCGCGGCCGGGCTGTTCGCCGTCCGGCACGCGCTGCGGCCGACGGACGCCGCCGACCGGCGGTCCGCCATCCTCGCCCGCGCCGACGGCGTGCGCGACGGCCACGCGGTGCTCGCCGTCGCCGCGTGGGACGACCGCGCGACCGGCGAAGGGATCGAGGCCGACCAGGTCTGGGTCGTCGTCGACGTCGGACGGAAGCCCGAGGACACCGCGGCCATGGTGTCCGCGGTGGCCGCACGGCTGCCGGTGGCCGGTGTCGTCGCGATCGGCGCGGGGGAGACCGCCACGCCGGAGTCCGTCGACCTGCTGGGGGTCCCCGTCCTGTCGCTAGGCTGAGCGGGTGCTGGTACTCACGCGGAAGGTCGGCGAGCGGATCCTCGTCGGTGACGAAATCGTCATCACGGTCCTCGACGCCCGGGGCGACGGCGTCCGGATCGGCATCGACGCACCACGCGGGGTGAAGATCCAGCGTGAAGAGGTCGTGCGGGCGGTCGCCGAGGCGAACGCCGAGGCCGCCGCGGCTGCCGGCGCGACCGGTGCCTCCGGTGACGACGCCGAGGCGCGGCTGCGTGCCGCGCTCGGCGACCGCGGCGGGGCCGACCGGGCGTAGTCCGGGCCGGGCGCGGTCGTTGTCGCACCGTCGTCGGCGAGCGCGCCCCGTGGCGGGCATAGCGCCCCGACTCTTCGGGGCGCGATGACGCTGGCGGGGCGCGGGCCGGGCGGCTACGCGCGGGGCTTCTTCTCCTGTTCGGGGAGTCGTCCGGCTGCCGCCTCGGCGGCGAACCACGCACGGGCCTCGTCCTGGCGCGCCTGCTCCTCGCCGAGCGCGATCGGCGCCCGCACGTGGCCGGGCTCGTAGCCGAAGGTCTCGATGAGCTGCGGGACCACCGGACGGAGCCGCGCCACGAGCCGGTCGATCGACGCCGACACCGCACGGGCACGCTGCGCGCTCAGGCGGCCGTGCACCAGGTACCAGTCGAGGTGCTGCTCGAGCAGTCCCAGCGCGAACAGGTCGCGCAGCCACACGAGGACCCGGCGGGTGTCGCCCTCGGGGACCGCGTCGAGCCCCTCGGTGAAGGCGTCCCACTGCATGAGTTCCGCGTGGGCGCGCGCAGCCTCGATCAGCTCGTGCTGCGACCGGTTCAGGAGCACGGCCTGTCGGGCGCGGTCCTTGCCGGCGGTGTTCAGCCGGAGCCCGATCTCGGTGACCATGGTGTCCACGCGGCCGGCGAGCAGCGCGCGCTGCGTGGCGGGGTCGTGCAGGTCCGTGACGCTCGCGGCGAGCGACCCGCGGTCGGCGACGGTCTGGCCCAGCCGGCGGAGGCCCGAGGCGTCCGCGAGCTTCGCGCCCACCTGCGACGCGACGAACTTGGCGGTCGACGCGGCGTCGCGCGGCGCGCGCTTCCGGAAGTCGGTGAGCAAACGCTTCCCGACGAGCTGCAGCAGGACGGTGTTGTCGCCCTCGAACGTCACGTAGACGTCGAGGTCGGCGCGCAGGCTCGTCAGGCGGTTCTCGGCGAGGAAGCCCGCGCCGCCGCAGGCCTCGCGGCACTCCTGCAGGGTGTCGAGCGCGGACCACGTCGACAATGACTTGAACGCGGCGGCCTGGGTCTCCAGGTCCTCGCGTCGCTCCGGGGTGTCGGCTCGCCCGCTGAACACGTCGTCGAAGGTGCGGAGCAGCTGCTCGTGCGCGAACGACTGCGCGAACACCGTCGCCAGACGGGGGATGAGCCGGCGCTGGTGCCGGCCGTAGTCGAGCAGGACGCCCTCGACACCGCCCGCCGTCGGGAACTGCCGGCGCTGCATCGCGTACGTCAGCGCGATCTGCAGCCCGATCTTCTGGGCGACGACCGCGGCACCGTCGAGCGACACGCGGCCCTGCACCAGGGTGCCGAGCATCGTGAAGAAGCGGCGTCCGGGCGAGTCGATCGGCGAGCTGTAGGTGCCGTCCTCGGCGACGTCGCCGTAGCGGTTCAGCAGGTTCGTGCGGGGGACGCGGACGTGGTCGAAGTGCAGCCGGCCGTTGTCGATGCCGTTCAGGCCGCCCTTGACGCCGTCGTCCTCGCCGCCGACGCCCGGCAGGAACGCGCCGTCGTCGTCACGGAGCGGCACGTAGAACGCGTGCACGCCGTGGTCGACGCCCTGGGAGACGAGCTTGGCGAAGACGACGGCCGCCTTGCCGTGCAGGGCCGCGTTGCCGATGTAGTCCTTCCACGCCCCGCGGAACGGCGTGTGCACGACGAACTCCTGCGTGGCGGGGTCGTACGTGGCCGACGTGGCGATGTTCTGCACGTCCGAACCGTGGCCGGTCTCGGTCATGGCGAAGCAGCCGGGCACGTCGAACCCGATGATGCCGGGCAGGAACTCCTCGTGGTTCCGCGCTTTCCCGAGGTGGTGCACCGCGGAGCCGAACAGGCCCCACTGCACGCCGGCCTTGATCTGCAGCGACGGGTCGGCGGTGGTGATCTCCTCGAACGCCGCCAGGTTGCCGCCGTGGTTGTCCTGGCCGCCGAGCTCGGGCGGGTACGGGCGCTGGATGGCTCCGGCGTCGACCAGGATCTGCAGCTGCTCGAACGCGCGGGCCCGGTGCTCGATGGTGCCGAGTCCCTCGGTCTTGTGCAGTGCGGGGTCGAGCACGAGGCGGCGGGAGATCCGGCGGTCCTCGGCCCAGCGGCCGAGCAGGAGGGTCTCGACCATGTCGACGTCGATGCGGATGTCGGTGTGCTTGCCCGCGTTGTCGCTCGTGTGCTTGCTCGTGTTCTTGCCCGAGTTCTCGCTGGCGTTCTTGCCCGAGTTCTCGCTGGCGTTCGTGCCCGGGTTCACGCCGGCGTCGTGCTTCGCCGTGGGCGTGCCGGTGTGCTGCGCGGATGCGGTGTCGACCATGGTCGGAGTCCTCCTGAACTGCGGTGTCCGGTGTTGCGCTCCCCACGCTAGACACCACCGCCGGGAGCCGGCGGAACGCCGTGCGGGCCGCACAACGCTGCCCGGCACGGACCGACCACGATGGTGGGAACCCTCCAACTGCACGCGTCGATCGATTTGATGAGCACCCATCAACGATTGGGCGCGCCACCGGCCCGCGGGGCAGACTGGCCGACATGTCAGGCTCCACCACGGGACACGATCCCAAGCCCAAACGCACCTTCTTCGGACAGCCGTTCGAGCTGTCGACGCCCTTCGCGGTGGAGCTCTGGGAGCGGTTCTCGTTCTACGGCATGCAGGGCATCGTCCTGATCTACATGTACTACACGGTCACGCAGGGCGGCCTGGGGATCGACAAGGGCATCGCGACCGGGATCATGGGCGCGTACGGCGGCGCCGTGTACCTGTTCACGATCATCGGCGCGTGGATCGCCGACCGGCTGCTCGGTGCCGACCGCACACTGTTCGGCAGCGCGATCGTCGTCATGCTCGGCCACATCGCCCTGGCGCTCATCCCCGGGGTGGCCGGCGTGGGCGTCGGGCTCGTGCTCATCGCGCTCGGGTCCGGCGGACTCAAGGCGACCGCCACGACGATCGTCGGTGGGCTCTACAGCCGCGACGACCCCCGCCGTGACGCCGGCTTCTCGCTGTACTACCTCGGCGTCAACCTCGGTGCGTTCTTCGGGCCGCTCCTGACCGGGCTGCTGCAGAGCTCGCTCGGCTTCCACTACGGCTTCGGGCTCGCCGCCGTCGGCATGGCAGCCGGCCTGGTCCAGTACGCCATCCGTCGGAAGAACCTGCCCGACACAGTCCGCCACGTCACGAACCCGGTCGATCGCCGACGCTTGCCGCTGATCGGCGTCGGGGTCGTCGTCGCCCTGGTCGTGATCGCGGTCGCCGTCCTGACCGGGCTGCTGAACGTCGGCAACCTGCCCACCGTGGTCGTCGCGATCGTGATCCTCGCCACGATCGGGTACTTCGTCGTCATCCTGACGAGCGGCATCACGGCGCAGGAGCGCTCGCGGGTGTTCGCGTTCATCCCGCTCTTCATCGGCAGCGCCGTGTTCTGGTCGCTCTACCAGCAGCAGTTCACCGTCGTCACGGTCTACTCCGACGAGCGACTGAACCGCTCGCTCTTCGGGTGGGAGATGCCGGTCTCGTGGGTGCAGTCGATCAACCCGGTCTTCATCATCGTGCTGTCCGGGGTCTTCGCGGCGCTCTGGACCAAGCTCGGCGACCGTCAGCCGTCCACCCCGACGAAGTTCGGCCTGGGCACCGGCATCATGGGCGTCGCGTTCCTGCTGTTCCTGCCCTTCGTCGGCTCGGGACAGAACGGCACGCCGCTGCTGGCCCTGGTCGGCATCCTGCTCGTCTTCACGCTCGCCGAGCTGCTGCTGTCACCCGTCGGGCAGTCCGTCGCCACGAAGCTCGCGCCGCCGAAGTTCCAGACGCAGATGGTCGCGCTGTTCTTCCTGTCCGTGTCGCTCGGCACCGCCGTCACCGGGGTGCTGTCGCAGTACTACGACCCGGCGAACGAGGCGCCGTACTTCGCCGTGCTCGGTCTCGTCGCCGTCGCGGTCGGCGTGGTCCTGCTCGTCCTGGCCAAGCCGGTCCTGAAGCTCATGCGCGGTATCCGCTGATCCGTCGCGGCATCCGCTAACCTGAGGGAAGCCACACGGCCGAAGCAACCAAGGAGTCACCCCATGCTCGAACTCATCGCCGGCATCATCATCGGCATCGGCGTCCTCGGTGGTGTGGGCTGCTGCATGGCGGTCGCCGCCATGATGAAGAGCGGCTCCGAAGAGTACTGAGCCCGCTGGGCTACTCGCCGCTGCCGGTCGTGATCGGCACCAACTGACGACTCAGGACGGTCGCGCGCTCGAAGGGGCCGCGGCCGTCCTTCGTGTACACGGGCTCCTCGAACGCGACGGTCCACGACAGCGGTTCGCCGACGCCGGGGTAGCCGACGATCTGGTTCCCACCGGGAGCCACGATCACACCGATCGGCTCGTCGGCCCACCGCTCGCCGCCCTCCGCGGAGTCGATGACCTGCACGAGCGCACCGATGCCGAGGCCGGGGGCGTCGTCGGGGCGGGGCTTGGGGGAGCGGCGTCCGAACACGCCCTCACCGTAGTGGCGAGTGGTGAAGGAACGTCTGTGCGGCGCCTGTCGACACGCTGACGAAGCACCCGCCGGGTGGCCACGACATCCCGTCGGCCGTGCTCCGAGTGGTCGCAGGCCGTCGGCGGCGGCGCCGCCAGGCGACGCATCGTGACCAGTGCGCGAAGGTGAGCAGGGCGTTGCGACCGGCAGGGCGACGGCCGGGAGGACCGTGGCAGGCTCGCCCCGCGCCTCCAGGCCGTCGCCGGGCACCCCCACAGCGCGTGCCGGGTGGTCAGGACACCCCGCCGGTAGCGCGTTGAGTGGTCACCAACTGTCGGCGGCGCCGCCGCCATCCGACAGTTCGTGACCTCTCGGCAAGCGTCAGGCGTCGGCGGGGACCCGGGCGATCTCGGTGATGGACGAGTGACCGGTCTCGGGGTGCTTGCGCATCGAGAGCAGCCGCTCCATCGAGGGCTCGAGCGCCGTGACCTTGTCGAGCGGCGCACTCACCACCAGCTGGAACCCGAGCCGCAGCCACGCGGTGACGGCACGGCCGGCGAACTCCGAGTCCGCCTTGATGAACGCCTCGTCGAGGAACACCGGGGCGAACCGCGGCCGGGGCCGGGTCTCGTCGCCGAGCTGGTAGCGGAGCGCCGCACCGACGATGAACGCCACGAGCTCCTGCGTCTCACCACCGGACTTGTCACCGAGCGACGAGTACACACCGAGGTCGTTGCCCGACGTGTCGTAGCGGACCGCCGTGATCTCCATGTGCCGTCGGACGTCGAGCACGGCGTCGCGCTGCGTGGTGCGGCCACGGGCGGCGTCCGGGTCGGGGCGGATGACGGCCATGAAGCGCCGGAGCCGACGGAACCGGGTCTCGAGCACGTCGTCGGTCAGCTCGGCGTCGACCGAGGCGGACAGGGCGCGGAGCTCGCGGCGGAACGCGGTGACGTCCTCGCGGGTGACCCGCCGGATCTGGATCTTCAGACGATCGCGGTTGGCGCCGAACGGCAGGTCCCGCAGGATCTCGTTGACCGGTTCGAGGCGCTCCTCGATCTCGACGACGGCCCGGTCGAAGGCCCCGGCGAGCGGCACGAGGTCCTCGCCGCTCCACTGCGACAGCCGCCGACGCCACTCGGTGCGGCGGGCGTGCAGGCCGGTCGCGACGATCTGGTCGAGGATGGCGTGGTAGTCCGGGTACGACGCGACGCCGGTGCCGAGGTTCGGGTCCGGCCAGGCGTCCTGGTACCGCTGGAACGTGAGCGTCAACGACGTCGAGGCCGCTGCGGCACCGTCGAGTGCCTGCGACAGCCGCTCCTCGAGGCGTCGCCGGAGCCGTCGGGTCGCGTCGTCGAAACCGTCCACACCGTCCGGTGCACCGACCTCGGCGAACGTCTCGGCGAGGAGTCGCGACTGCTCGTCGTCGGGCAACGACTCGGGGGTGTCGTCGAAACGCGACAGGATCTCGGCGGCGGCGTCCTGGCCGTCGACGAGCACGGCGTGCCGCTCCTCGAGGCGCTGCACGGAGAGCCGTGCGGCGGAGCGGCGGTCGGCGGCCTCGTCGAGCGACTTCCGCAGGCGGGCGACCGAGGCGCGCAGGGTCCTGAGGCCGTCGTCGGCGGCGAGGAGCGCCTGCCGTTCCTCGTCGAGGCGTGCCAGCGAGGTCTCGACTCCCTGGACGTCGATGGCGTCCCAGGTCACGTCGACGACGTGCTGGTGCGCGGCGCGGAGGACGTCGAGTGCGGTGAGGTCCTGCGCGACGTCGGTGCGACGGGCCTCGAGCGTGGCGAGGTCCTGCGCGATCGAGGCGAGTTCCTGCTCGACGGCGGCGACGCGGGCCTCGTTGGTGAAGCCGATGACGTTGGTCTGGCGGCGGTCGCCGTGCGCACCACGACGGCCGTCGCGGAGCTGCCCGGACTCGGTCACGCGCCGGCCGCCACCACCGAGCTCCGAGGCGTCGGTGACGCAGCGGGCGTCGGTGCGGTCCGACTCGATCCGCTCGCGCACCCAGGTGCTGAAGGGCGACTGCTTGATGGCCAGCTTGCCGGACACCATCGCGGGGTCGCCGTCGAGGTCCAGGTGCGGTCCGGTCGGCACGCCCTCGAACTGCACGCGGACGGGCAGGCGGAGTGCGTCGATCGCCTCACTGAACGCACCGAGGCGGTCCTGGTCGACCAGCAGGGTGCGGGCGACGGGGGCCAGCACGGACTCGATCGCCGTCCGCCAGCGCTCTTCGCCGGGCTGCACGTCGAGCAGTTCGGCGACGAACGGCAGGTCGGCGGGGTCGATGCCGGCGGCCCGGGCCATCGCGAGCCGGGCCTCGTGCATCGGCAGGGGCATCGCGCCCTGACGGTGCTCGAGCGACTGCCGCTCCTGGCGCAGCGAGCGCTCCCGGTCGAGCAGCGGGTACTCCTCGCGCGTCAGGGCGTCGCGGCGGTCGTCCAACGACGAGCGCGAAGCAGCGTAGGAACCGAGGAACTCGTGCGAGCTGCGCTGCGCGGCAGTGAAGTCGGCCTCGGTCGCGACGGACGCGCCGAGCACCGCTGTGCGCTCGTCGAACGTCGCCCGGGTCCGGACCACCGCGTCGCGCTCACGGGTGAGTCGCTCGATGCGGTCCTCGAGCTGGGCGAGCGCGTTGCCGCCCTGGTCGCGCAGCCGAGCCTCGGCGTCACGCAGCTCGATCTCCACGGCGGCGTGCCGGGCCTCGGCGGCGGCGACCTCGGCGCGGGACGCCGTGCGCTCCCGGCCGTTGCGGTCCGCCTCGGCGTCGAGCAGGTCCCGCTTCCGCGAGGCCGTCCAGTGCGCGAACGGGGAGACCTCGGCGCCGGTGGCGATGCCGTCCAGGGCCTCGGCGGCGGCCTTCGACCGTTCGATCTCGTCGTGCAGGTCGGTGATGGGGGAGAGGATGCGGACCTTGCGCTCCTCGGTGTCCATCGCCTCGTACGCCTCGTCGAGCGCGGAGAAGTGCGCGAGGGCGCGGTCGGCCGCCTCGTAGGTGCCGGGGGTCTCGAGCACGAGCGACTTGTACAGCGCGTCGACCGTCGGCAGGTGCTGCCCGGCCTGGATGCGCGCGAGCAGGCGCATCGCCCGGTTGCCGCCACCGGAGTCGCCGATGCCGAGGCGCGTCTGCAGCGTGTACGCGAGCTCCTGGTAGGTGTCGCGGATGACGAGGCCGGGAACACGACCGGTCAGTTCGAGGTGGTGGAACCGCGTCGGCACGAACTCCTCGAGCCGACGCAGGTCGAAGGTGTCGTCGACCGTCGCCATGGTCATCTGGATGTCGCCGACGCCGCGCGCGCGCTTCGGCACGATGTACGCCCGCAGCACCGTGAAGCGCCGCTCGTCGTCGTTCCGGAACGTGACCGCGGCCGCACCCCAGGTGGTCTGGTCGTCGCCGCGCAGGTTCACGTCGCGCAGGGCACCGGATTCGGGATCGCGGCGGGTGTCGACCTTGCCCCGCAGGTACGTGAGCAGGTTGCGCTGGTCGGCGCTGCGCGCGCGACCCGTCGTGGCGTCGTTCGAGGCGCCGTTGAACGGCACGTCGGACGGCATCATCACGGCCAGGTACGCGTCCATCAGCGTGGACTTGCCGGTGCCGGACGCGCCGGAGATGAGCGTCGCGGTGCCGGACAGCTCGACCTGCCGGTGGCCGTGGAACCCGCCCCAGTTCACGACCTGCATCGACTCGGCGCGCCACTGCGCGACCGTGTCGAAGAGCGCCGGGATCTCGAACGTGTCGGTCACGCTTCCGTCTCGCCTTCGTCGTCGGTGTCGGTGTAGTCAGTCGGGAGGCCCGGGTCGGCTCCGCCGTTCGGCTCGCCGCCCGGGGCGGTCGCCACTTCCTGCGCGGTGGTGGTCCGCAACCAGGTGTCCAGTTCCAGCAGGCGCTCCAGGGGGAGCAGCACCTCGACGACGCTCGCCACCCGGAACCGGTCCGGGTCGGACGTGCGGATCAGGATGCGCGCCGTGACGAGACGCTCGACGGCCTTCGCCACACGGCCCTCGTCGCGGGTGCGGTCGGTCGCGGTCGCCGGTCGGAAGCCGGCGACGTGCCCGCGGATCTCCGCGCGGTCGACGACCACCTGGTCCGGCCCCGGCCGGGCATCGGCTCGCAGCCGCATCCGCAGGTAGACGAGGACGATCGTCTCCTCGCGGGTGTACGGCAGGTCGCGCAGCAGCGTGGGGAACGGACGGCGCTGGCTCTCCGAGCGGGCCTGGCGCTTCCAGGCGACCTCGCGGTCGCGGTCGACGTGCAGCTCGAGGAACAGGTCGTTCAGGCGCGACCGCAGTTGGTACTCGCCGTCGAGCACCGCGCGCCACTCGTCGGGGTGGGTGCGGGAGCTGACGTACGAGTGGCGGAGCAGCGCCACCAGGGCGCGGCGCTGGTGCTCGTCGAGCCGACCCTCGTCGCCCTCGAAGAGGGCGAAGCTGGACTCGTCGCGTTCGTCGTCCTGCAGGACCGTTGCGGGGTCGTCGTAGGGGACCGTCTCGTCGACCGGTGTCGGCGTCGTGTCGCTCACCGTGCCTCCTGTGCGTTCTGTGTGTCGTCGTGGTGTTCGCCGGCCGGCGTGCGCTCCGCAGCGAGCGCCGCGGTGGGCATGTGGAAGGTGACCGGGCTGCCGTCCGGGCGCACCGTGCGGTGTTCGGCGAGGTGCGCGGCGGACTCGAAGTCGTCGCGCCCCGTCAGCAGGTGGGCGAGGCCGAACAACTCGACCGGTCGACGCTGCTCGGGCGGCAGCCCGTGGAACGCGTCGACGCTCGAGTCGGCCTCGGCGAACCGGAGTGCGGCGCGCAGCTCCGTCAGGAGCGGGCCGCCGTGCTTGCGGAGCATCTCGACGTCGAGGTCCTCGAAGACGTCGTCGTCGGGTTCCTCGATGGGTGGCGGCACCGACTCGGCGTCCGGGTCGTAGAAGCGCTCGCGCAGGGTGCCGACCTCGGCCGCCGCCGGCAGCAGGGGGAGCGGGATGCGGTCGCGCGCACCGCCCTGGTCCATCAGCGTCGCCAGGCCGCGGTTGATCGAGCGGATCACGGCGTCGAGCTCACGGTCGCGGACCACGTCGTGGGCGACGATCTGGTCGCGCAGGGTCGCGGTGAGCTGACGCCGCTGGGCGAGGACGTCCTCGATGCCCTGGCGGAGGATCGTCACGGTGTTGCGGAACGCGCGACGCTCACCGGCTCCGAGGCCGTCGGCGAACGAGTGGGACAGGATCGTCGCGATGTCGTCGCGCAGGCGGAGCAGCAGGGCGTCGTCGCGCAGCAGCTCGAAGGCGCCCTCGAACGCGCGGCCCTCGGGCGTCGCCTGCATCAGGTTGTCGGTGCGCGCGAGGTAGTCGTCGAGGATCTCGCCGATCGGGCGGACCTCTTGTCGGAAGTCCTCGACGATCGAGCGGTGCATCGTCGCGACGGCCTCTTCGACGCGCTTGAAGTCGCTCGGCAGCTGCCGGATCAGGTCGGAGATGTTCGTGTACCCGTCGCGCATCCGGTCGTCCTCGACCGTGACGACGTCGTCGCCGTGCTCGAGGCGTTCACGCTCGGCCTGCAGTTCGGCAATCTGGGCGTCGATGCGGCGGATCTGCACGTCGGGGTCCGGCTCGGCACGGGCGGCCCAGCGGTGCACGGCGTCGACGATCATCGCCAGGCGGCTCTCGCTGATCAGTGCGCGGTCGGCCGACAGGGCGTCGACGAGGCTCAGGGCCTCGAGCGCGTGACTGGTCAGGGAGTACTGCTCGTCGCCGTCGGGGGAGTTGGAGCGGACGAGCCACTGTGCCGCCACCCACTCACGGCAGAGGGCGCGGCCGTTCGGTCGGGGGTCCTGCTCGCTCTGCTCGTGCTGTTCGCTCGCGGGCACGCGTGCACCCGATGCCTGCAGGCGGGCGACGTGCTCCTCGACCTGCAGGTGCATGCGGTCGGCGGGGACGTACTGGACGTCGCGGTCGAACACCGTGCGGAACACGGCGAGGACCGTCGCGCTCGTCGGGCGGGACATGAGGCGCAGGGTCGGACGGTCGAGGACCGCTCGGACCCGGGCGAACTCGAGGTCGACGTCGGTCATGCGCCCCTTCGTCCGATCGTGCTGGTGGCTGTTCTGGCTGCTGACTGTCTCAACAGATGCGAAGAGCCCGACGCTTGTGCGCCGGGCTCTTGCAGGGTGGGTGGGCGATACCAGACTCGAACTGATGACCTCTTCGGTGTGAACGAAGCGCGCTACCAACTGCGCCAATCGCCCCCTGCACTGTTCGTGCGAGTCGATAGTAGCGGAAGTCCGGCGGTGCATCGAACACGGCGCGCGCCCCGGGTGTGGCGCGCCGCGGGTGTGCAGCGGCGCACCGTGCGGCGTTGGGGCACGTTCGCACGGTGCGGCATTGGCGCCTCCGTGCGAGCTTGACCGCATGGGGCGGGCCTGAAAGCAGGCACGGAGCACGCAACTGTGCACCACATGGCGAAGACTGCGCCGTGCGAGGGGGCTCGAACCGGCCGGATCCGCATGAAATCGGGGGACACGCCCGGTGAACGGGAAGGATTTTGGCGGATGCCCCCGGGTTCGTATAGAGTTTACGTCGTCGCCGCGACAGCGGAAAGACAAATGCGGATGTGGCGCAGTGGTAGCGCATCACCTTGCCAAGGTGAGGGTCGCGAGTTCGAATCTCGTCATCCGCTCGAGTGCGGGGCTTCTCGAAGCCCTGCGACTCACCAGAGGGTATCCCACCGTTCGGGTACTCACGGAGACGTGAACCTCGATGGTGGGGTGGCCGAGAGGCTAGGCAGCGGCCTGCAAAGCCGTCCACGCGGGTTCGAATCCCGTCCCCACCTCCAGCAACACCCTCCAGATCCTGTACGAACCCCGGTTCAGACAGGGAATCTGGGCGATTGGCGCAGCGGTAGCGCGCTTCCCTGACACGGAAGAGGTCACTGGTTCGATCCCAGTATCGCCCACCACGGGAAAGCCCCCGGCAGGACCACCAGGTCCGGCCGGGGGCTTTCCTCGTTCCGGGCGACCGCCGCGCTCGGCTGGCACGATGGCGATATGGATTCGATGCGTAGGTGGCCGCTGTGGGCCGTGATGATCGTCCTCGCGGTCGCGTTCGGCGGTTTCTGGTACCTGTCGACGTTCGTCACCATGCCCGCCGACGTGCCCGTCTGGATCCGTGGCACAGCGAGTGCCGTGACCGGCGCCGCGTTCGGCGTGATCTTCGGGCTCTGGATCGGTCGGCAGCGCCGGAGCGTCGGGCCGGCAGCGCGTGATCGTTCACTCGGTCGAGCGGTGAGGCGCGGCGAACTGCCCGCTGATGCCGACCCGGCGCAGTGGCGCCAGGCGCTCGAGCACTACCAGCAGCAGTACCGCCGACAGCGGTGGTTCGGACCCGTCGTGTTCGTGCTGGCGATGGTCCTCGAGGTGTCCCTCGCCGTCACCGGGCGGCCGGTCTTCTGGTTCGCGGCGGCGATGTTCCTCGTGTTCCTGATCGTCACCCTCCTGCAGACGCCGAGGGTGCTACGGAACATCGCCGCGATGCTCGTCGAGCTCGACCGGCGGAACGCGACCGACACGCACTGAGCGACCGGACGCGGTGATGGTGACCAGCGCGGGAGGTGCGGTGCGGGGCGGACGCACGCCGCGCCTCCCGGCCGGGTCGTGTACGCAGGGCGGTACCTCGTCGACGCGGTGCACCGCGCCGACCCCGCTCAGGAAGGCGCCCGCTCCATGACCTCACCCTTCGACCTCACCGGCCGGACCGCCCTCGTCACCGGCGGCAACCAGGGACTCGGCCGTGCGTTCGCGTTCGGCCTGGCCGAGGCCGGCGCCCGCGTGGCGATCGTCGGGCGCTCCGCGGAGCGCAACGCCCTGGTCGCCGCCGAGGCCGCGGATGCCGGCCACGACTTCGTCACCATCACGGCGGACATCACCGACGGCGAGCAGGTGGCGCGCATGACCGAGGATGCCATGACCGCCCTCGGCCGCCTCGACGTGCTCGTCAACAACGCCGGCACGTGCCACCACCGGGACGCGTTCGACGTCCCCGACAGCGAGTGGGACGACGTGTTCGACCTCAACGTCCGCGCACTGTGGAAGACGTCGACGGCGGTCGGCGCGCACATGCGCGATGCCGGTTCGGGCTCGATCGTGAACATCGGCAGCATGTCGGGCCTCATCGTGAACCGGCCGCAGTGGCAGCCGGCGTACAACGCGTCGAAGGCCGCCGTGCACCACCTGACGAAGTCGCTCGCGGTCGAGTGGGCGAAGTACGGGATCCGCGTGAACGCCGTCGCCCCCGGGTACGTGAAGACCGAGATGGCCCCGGTGGACTCCCCGGAGTTCCGGCGGTACTGGATCGAGGACGCACCGCAGCAGCGCTTCGCCCTGCCCGAGGAGATCGCGCCGAGCGTCGTCTTCCTGGCGAGCGACGCGGCGTCGTTCATCACCGGATCCGTGCTCGTGGCGGACGGCGGCTACAGCGCCGTCTGAGCCGGTTCGGCCACCGGCGTGCCCGCGCGGGTCGTCGCGCGGGCCATGCCGACGGCGACAAGCACGGCGGCGACGACCGTCAGGACGACGCCCGCGACGGTGATCCCGCCCTCGAACGCGGCCAGCCGGTCCGCCGTCCACGACGTCGACGCGATGCTGCCCGGCACGAGCAGCGCCAGCACCGTCCCGGTCGCCGCGATGCCCACCGCGGTCGCGAGCTCGCTCGAGGTGTCGACGAGCGCCGCACCGACCGACGTCCGGTTCGACGGCAGGCCCTGGAGCACGTTGTTGCCCGCGACGACCCCGACGACCCGCATCCCCGCGGCGACGAGGACGAGTGCCGCGGCGACCCAGCCGTACCCGGCTCGGCCGCCGACGGTGAAGAGCGCGAGTCCTGCCACGACGGCGCCGGCGCTCAGCCAGGCCGCGCGGCCGAGGCCCACCCGCTGCACGAACGGGCCGACGAAGCGTCCGGACGCCAGGAGCACCACCACCTGCGGCAGCGTCCCGATCGCGGCCAGCGCCGGCGACCACCCCCAGGCGAACTGCAGCTGCAGCGTCACCAGGTAGGACAGGCCGGAGACGGCCAGTCCGGAGGCCGCCTTGTACGCCAGACCGCTCGCGACGAGCGGACGGGCGAGCAGGCGCAGGTCGAGCAGCGGCTGTGCCGCGGTGCGCTCCCGCTGCACGAAGGCCGCCACCGCTGCGACCGTCACGACGACCCCGGTCCACCCCGGCCAGGAGGCGCTGCCCGCCTCCGCGAAGAGGGTGGGCGTCCCGAGTGCACCGACCAGGGCCGTGGTGCCGAACAGCGCGCCGGTCACGTCGATCCGGTCGGGGTGCAGGTCCTCCGGTCGGTCAGCGGGGACGCCGGTCCGGATGCCGATGAACGCGAGCGCCGCGGTCGGGACGTTCACGAGGAGCAGGGCCTGCCACGGCGCCACCGCGAGGGCGAAGCCACCCGCCGTCGGTCCGACCGCGAGCCCGACCAGGCCCGCGGTGGAGATGACCGTCAGCGCCCGGACCCGCAGGGCGTCGGTGTCGAAGAGCCGGAAGGCCAGGGCCATCGACCCGGGCGTCGTCATGGCCGCTGCGAGCCCCATGAGCGCGCGGACCGCGACGAGTTCGCCGGTCGTGGTGACGAGGGTGGTCGCCAGGGCGGAGAGCGCGAGCAGCACCAGACCGACGAGCATGACCCGACGTCGGCCGAACCGGTCGGCGACCGCGCCGAACAGGAGCATGAGGGCGCCGAAGACGACCGAGTAGGCACCGGTGACCCACTGCAGGCCGGTCGTCGACGCGTGGAGTTCGCGGCCGATGGTGGGCAGGGCAACGTTCAGCACCGAGTTGTCGAGCATCTCGAACAGGAAGACGGCGGACAGGCCGGTGAGGGCGATCCCGGCGTCGCGGAGCCGGGCGGGGGAACGGGTGGACACGTGCACTCCTTCGATGAAGAAGTGGCGACTCGTCCGAGACCGCGTGTGGGTGCCTGGCCGCCGGGGCGACGAGGCGTTTTGCCCTCTGGCAGGAGCGTACGTCCAGTGGGGTGTCTGCTGCAAGCGGGCCGTCTGCTGCAAGCGGGCCGTCCGCTGCAAGTGGGCCGGAACGCGCGTCGGTGTCGTGCGAGCCGCTGCCCACGCGAGCAGGCTGTCAGGAGTGCGCTGCGCCCTCGGCGTCGGCACGCCCTCGAAGGAGATCCGATGAGCACCACCACCCCTCGACTGCCGGGCGGCACCTGGACCCTCGGCGACCGGCCGGTCGCACGCTTCGGCTACGGCGCGATGCAGCTCACCGGTCCCCGGGTCGTCGGGCCACCGAAGGACCACGACGAGGCTGTCGCCGTGCTCCGGGACGCCGTCGCGGGCGGCATCACGCACATCGACACCGCCGAGACGTACGGCCCCCGTGTCGTCAACGAACTGCTGCACGAGGCGCTGCACCCGTACGCCGACGGCCTCGTCATCGCGACGAAGGTCGGTGCGCGGCGGGACGCCCGAGGCGGTTGGCCGACAGCTCGGGAACCCGACCAACTGCGTGCGCAGGTCGACGACAACCTCGAGACGCTCGGCGTCGACGTGCTGGACCTCGTCAACCTGCGGCTGGGCGACGCGAACGGTCCGGTCGCGGGGCCGATTGCCCCGGCGTTCGAGACGCTGGTCGACCTGCAGCGACAGGGGGTCATCCGGCACCTCGGCGTGAGCAACGCCACGCTGGGCCAAGTGGACGAAGCGCAGGGGATCGCTCCGATCGTGTCCGTGCAGAACATGTACAACCTCGCGAACCGGCAGGACGATCCGCTCATCGACCGTCTCGCCGACGAGGGGGTCGCCTACGTGCCGTTCTTCCCGCTCGGTGGCTTCTCTCCGCTGCAGTCCGAGGTGCTCTCGACCGTGGCGACACGGCTCGGGTCGACGCCGATGTCCGTCGCCCTGGCGTGGCTGCTGCGCCGTTCCCCGAACATCCTGCTGATCCCGGGCACGTCGTCGCGGGCACACCTGCGCGAGAACGTCGAGGGGGCCGCCGTCGTGCTGAGCGACGACGACCTGCTCGACCTGGAGGGCATCGGCGGCTGAGCCCGGCCCCGGACGCTCCCGTGTCCGTTACGGTGCTCGTGGGGCGGCACCGGCGCTGCTCGAGAGGCAGGACCGATGACGGACCACGCGGCCACCGCAGCGCAGGAGTTCCTCCGCACGTACGACGAACGGCTCCGTTCCCTGGTCGACCAGGTGGTGCCGGCGGACGAGTACCCGTCGGCGTCCGAGGCCGGCGCGCTCGAGTTCCTGGCCGGGGTGCTGGTCGACCGGCCGGACTGGCTGGGCCGGCTCCGAGCCGTCGTCGAGCACGCGGACGACCACGAGGGCGTCGACGAGCCCCAGGACGAGGACGATCCCGACTGGACCTGGTTCGCCGAGCTCGTGGCCGCGGGCTACTACGCCGACGCGGGGAACGGCGGGAACGCGGGGGAGCGGTCCTGGGAGATGGTGGGGTGGCAGCCCGGTCCGCCGGACGGCTGGAGCGTGCCGGTACCGGTACCGACCGCAGCGCCCTCGGTCGTGCACCCGTCGCAGCTGGCCGACCGGTACGACGCGGTCGTCGTCGGGTCGGGCGCCGGCGGGGGTGTCGCGGCGTGCGGGCTCGCCGAGTCCGGTCGGCGCGTGCTCGTGGTCGAGGCCGGTGGGTGGCCCGGCACCGCGGAACTCAGCCGTGACCACATCCGGAACCCGCGGTCGAGCTGGGGCGTCGCACCGCGGTCGGGGCCGTCCGACGTCGGCAACCCGCGGACGGTGGCGGACGGTCGCGAGCTCCTGGTGCTCCGGCCCTCGTCGCCGGGGTGGCACAACAACGCCGTCACGGCCGGCGGCGGCACACGGGTCTACGGCGCCCAGGCCTGGCGGTTCGGGCCGCGGGACTTCGCGATGGCATCGACGTACGGCGTGCCGGACGGCAGTGCGCTGGCCGACTGGCCGTTCGGGTACGACGACCTCGAGCCCTGGTACGAGCGCGCCGAGTGGGAGATCGGGGTCAGCGGCGGTGACGTCGACGGTCCGTGGTCCGGGGAGCGCTCGCGCGCGCGACCGATGCCACCGCTGCCGTCCGGGGCAGCGCGGGACCGGCTCGCCGCCGCCGCGGACGCCCTGGGCATCTCGACGGTGCACGTCCCGCTCCTGATCAACTCGACGCCGTACCTGGGTCGCCGCGCGTGCGAACAGTGCGGCATGTGCGTCGGCTTCGCGTGCCCGGTCGACGCCAAGAACGGCAGCCAGAACACCATGCTGACCCGCGCGTTCGCCACCGGGAACGCGTCGATCGTGCTCGAGTCGCGGGTCGCCCGACTGCGCACGGACCATGCCGGCCGCGTGGTCGGCGTCACGATCGTCGGCACCGCGGACGGCCGCGACTGGCGGGCCGAGGTCGACGCCGCCGAGGTCGTCGTCGCGGCCGGAGCGGTGGAGTCGGCACGGCTCCTGCTGAACAGCCGGAGCGACCAGGAGCCCGACGGCATCGGCAACGGTGCGGACCAGGTCGGCCGGCACCTGCAGGGCCACGTCTACGGCGGCGCGATGGGGGTCTTCGACGACGTGGTGGACGACGGTCTCGGACCGGGGCCGTCGATCGCCACCACCGACTACCGGCACGGCGTGCCCGGGCAGATCGGTGGCGGGATCCTGGCGAACGAGTTCATCGCGACGCCGTCGAACACGTACCAGTACCTCGTCGGCACGGGGCTCGCGCCGCGATCCGGGCTCGACGGCAAGCACGCGATGCGGGACCTGGCGCGGCGCAGCATGCGGATAATGGGGCCGATCCAGGAGGTCACCACGGCCGACGCACGCGTCCGGGTCGACCCCGCGGTGACGGACCGGTACGGCATCCCGGTGGCGTCGTTCAGCGGTGGGGTCCACCCGGAGGACGTCCGTGCTCGCGACCACACCAGCGCCCGGAGCGGCGACTGGTTGCGCGCGGCCGGCGCCACGCGCGTGGCGGAGCTGCACGGTCCGGTCCGGGGCACGAGCGGTGGCCAGCACCAGGCCGGCACGCTCCGGATGGGGACGGATCCGGCGACGTCGGTCGTCGACCCGTTCGGCCGGGTGTGGGGACACGACAACCTGCGCGTGACCGACGGCTCGGTGCACGTCACGAACGGCGGGGTGAACCCGGTGCTCACCATCCTGGCGACCGCGATGCGGAGCGTCGACGCGATGGTCGCGCAGCACGGTTGACCACGTGCCCGGTCCGCCACCGATACGGTGGCGTCCGTGACCGACGACCCTGAAGCCGCCATCGCCCAGCACGTCCACGACGCGTGGGACGGTTCCCTGCGGCTCGTGCACATCACGATCTCGGACGAGGACGGCGACGCCTACCCCGGCCAGGACGTCGACCGGTGGGTGATCGACGTCCGGGTGCCCATCACCGACGACGAGGCCGAAGCGGTGTCGGTCGCCGAGGTCGCCGCGTACACGAGCCGATCGCCGGAGTCGGTCGAGGCACTCGTGCTCGGCTACCAGGTGTCCGACGTCGACGGTGACTTCGCCGCGGCGATCGTCGTGCCGGACGCCACCGGCGAGACCTTCCTGTCGCTGCAGACGCACGCCGCCGAGATGCTCGGCAAGCCGGACCTGCTCGCGCTGGACCGCCTCACCGTGCGCCCGGCGTACCGCGGGCTGCCCGGGCTCGTCCCCGCCGTGGTCGACGCCGTGCGTCGTGGCCCCGCCGGTCGTACGGCGTCGTGGGTGCTCGCGGACCCCTCGGTCTGGAACGTGCCGTTCGAGGACCAGGACCGTGCGGCCGGCGAGTTCGTCCGGTGGGCGGACACCCCTGTGTTCGCGTCGATGAACGCGGACCACGAGGACCTCGAGCGGTTGGCCGCCGTGCCCCCGACCGGCGGCATCGTCATGGGGTCCCGCTCGGACGAGGTGCACCTCGGCGACGCGCTCGACGAAGCATTGGCACGTCCGGCGATCGCAGTCGCGTTCGCCCTGCCGCCGAAGCTCCCGGCGAGCATCTGGGCCGCGGCCCCCGAGGACGTCCACGGCGTGCACCCCGACGAGGCCACCGGGTCCATCACCGTCGAGACGCACGACGAGCAGCTCGAGGTCGTCGGATCGCCCGGCACGGCACCGCAGCTGGTCGGGACCTCGGCCTCGGCCGACGCCGCGACGCAGGACTGGCTCCGGGCCGTGCACCAGCGCTGGTGGCAGTACGAGCCCGGACTGCACGACCGGATCCACGAGGTCGTCGACGAGTACCTGACGTCGGGGGAGATCGAGTCCGTCACCGACGAGCGCGCCCCGCACCTGCACGCACCGGACCTGCCCGTGTTCCGCACCGAGTGGCCCGGGATCGGCGAGGTGCACCTGGAACCCCTCGGCGAGGACACCGAACCCGTCGTGTACGACGCCGTGCTCGAGGTCGGCGATGCCCACGACCACATCGGGGTCGTCGTCGTGCACGAGTCCGGGCACGTCCGGGCGTCCCTCCACGACGAGTGGAACCCCGCCCTGACGGACGTCACCGGTGCGCTCACCCACCTGGTCAGCCTCGGCGCCGGGGAGTTCTTCGCGGACGCGCTGCACGACGAACTGTCGGCCGGCGCCGAGCACGCGATCCTGACGGGCGACGTCCGCGGGCACTGACCGCAGTCGAGCGCCAGGCCGGTCGCCGAGCGCGCCTCAGACCGGGCGGTAGATCGCGATCGGGGGCGCCTGGTCGTCACCGTCGTCGTGCGCGTCGCCGGTGGCGAGCCAGGTCCGCCCCTCGTGCTCGATCGTGGTCGGCAGGTCGCCGTGCACCAGGATGCGGATGGCGGGGGTGTCACCGTCGATCAGGTCGACGCCGTGGGCCTCGGTCCCGCCCGGGTTGTCGTGCACGTAGCTCATGCTCCGATCGAACTCCTCGGTGCCTGATGACCGCGCCTGACGACCGCGTCGGGCCGCGCCGGACCGCGCCTCGCGACACCGGACACGCCCGGATCTGCCGCAGAACACGTCCGTGGGCCCGGGATCGGGTACAGTCGACTCCGCACGGCCCACACGGCGTGCGAATGCGGATGTGGCGCAGTGGTAGCGCATCACCTTGCCAAGGTGAGGGTCGCGAGTTCGAATCTCGTCATCCGCTCGGACGGAACAGGACCCCCGGGGTTGCTCACAGAGCAGCACCGGGGGTTCTGTCGTTCCCGGGCGCCGTGAGCGGGCGCATCCGGGGGCGCAGGCTTCGGGTACCCGCGCCCACCGGACGCAGAGGCCGCACTGCCCCGAGTGGAGACGCCGGGTGGGTGGCCCAGCGATGTCCCGAAGAGTCATCCGGAGCATCGTCTCGGTCGGATTGGACCCCAGTTCGGGGCGTGCGGAAAACCGCAAGAACTCCGCACGAGATGCGGTCGGCGATTGCGCTAGCCGCGATCCTCGGGTAAAAGGATCAGCGTGGCACGGGTACCGGGGAGGCTGATCCAGCGCGCGGAGCCGGCCTCGACCACCGTGACGAGCACGGTGTCACACGTCCGGCACCGGGCGACGGAGCCCATCGCCGAGCAGTACACGGCGGTGCGAGCGACCGATCCGCGGGACCCGCACCCCGCGCAGCAGAGCACCGTCACGGTCGGCTCCGGACCGAGCACCTCGGACAGGACCCCCGCGAGCGCGTTGCCGTCGACGACCGTCATCAGCTGCCCCCGAACCGTTCGGCACGGACGTCGGTGGTGTCGTGTCCGAGGTCGGCGAGCCAGCGGAGCACCTGCTCGACGAAGGGCGTCGAGCCGCACACGTAGACGAGCGCCCCGGCGTCGGGTGGGAAGACCGCGGCGGCGAGCGCATCGCGGGTCAGCCGTCCCGCGGGCACGGCGGACCCGGGTGGAGCGGTCCGGCTGTACACGGTGGTCACCTCGAGCGGAGCGTCGGAAGCGACGGCCCGGTCGAGTTCGGCGCGGAAGAAGACGTCGTCGGGGGTCCGGACGGCGACGAGCAACCGGAACGGTGCGGGGTCCCCGGCCTCGGCGTGCGCGGTGACCATGGCGACGAGCGGCACGATCCCCGAGCCGCCGGCGATCAGCTGCACCGGACGGGCGGACGCGCCGGGGCGCCACACGAACCAGCCGCCGAGCGGCCCGTGCACCTCGAGCGCGTCGCCGACCTCGACCGCGTCGACCAGGAACGGGGACACCTCGCCACCCTCGACGCGGTCGACGGCGAGCACGACGTCGGGCCGGTCACCCGCCGAGGCGATCGAGTACGAGCGGGATGCCTGGTAGCCGTCCTCGGCCGTGAGCCGCAGGTCCAGGTGCTGGCCCGGGTCGTTCCCCGGCCACGTCGGGACGTCCAGGACGACCCGACGGGCGTTCGGGGTCTCGCGCTCCACCGAGGCGACCGTCGCGGGGTGCCAGGCCGGCCGCCTGCGGGGCGCGGGCCGACCGGCGGGCGCGATCCGGGCCTCCAGGTCGGTGGACGGGGCGGTGGACACGTCGGTGTCGGGAACCGTCACCAGTACCGCTCTTCCTTCCAGGGGTCGCCGTGCAGGTTGTAGCCCGCGTTCTCCCAGAAGCCCGGTTCGTCGTCCGCCTGCATGACGATCCCGCTCACCCACTTCGCGCTCTTCCAGAAGTACAGGTGCGGGACCAGCAGGCGCGCCGGACCGCCGTGTTCGGGCTCGAGCGGTTCACCGTCGGCCTCGAACGCGATCCACGCCTTGCCGTCCAGCAGCTCGTCGAGCGGCACGTTCGTCGTGTACCCGCCGGTGCTGTGCACCATGCAGTAGTCGAGCGACGTCTCGACGTCCTCGAACAGGCGGTCGAGGGGGACGCCGCGCCACGGCATGTCGAGCTTGGTCCAGTGGGTGACGCAGTGGATGTCGACGGTGACGTCCTCGACGCCGAGCGCGTGCACCTCGTCCCACGTCCAGGTGTGCAGACCGTTCTCGGCGCGGATCGAGAAGACCCACGACGCCGGATCGACGTCGGGCGTGGCACCGGCCGACAGGACGGGCCAGTCGCGCACCAGGGTCTGGCCGGGCGGGATGCGGGTGTCGTCGCGGTCGGCTCGACGGCCACCGAACCCCCTGGTGAACGTCGCCATGATCCTCCTCGGACGGGATGGTCCGATCATGCTCCGTGCCGGCGGCGCCCGTGTAACGAGTTCGTAAACACTCCGGAGGACGAGGAGCAGGAGTTGGGGGATCGCCTGGTTCCCTCTATCGTTCACCGGAACGATTACAGGAGGGGCCACCCCGAATGCAGCCCATCGTCCCCGAACCCCGGAACGCCCGCGGCCCGAGCCGTCGAGCGCTCCTCACCGGCGCCGCCGGCCTGGCCGGCCTCGGCCTGCTCACCCTGACGGGGTGCAGCTCCGGCGCGAACGCCGGCACGCCCACCATCCCCGAAGCGGCGGCCACCGGCGTCGCCCGACGCGGCGGTCGCCTGCGCATCGCGCGCCCGGCCGCCTCGGCCGCCGAGACCCTCGACTCCGCCAGCTCCCTGTCGGCGTACGAGTACCTCGGCGCGCTCTACAACCGGCTCGTCAAGCTCGACGAGCAGGGCACCACCGTGCCCGACCTCGCCGAGGAGTGGTCCGCGAACGCCGACGGCACCGAGTGGACGTTCTCGCTCCGCCGTGGCGTCACCTTCCACGACGGCAGCCGCTTCACCGCGGACGACGCCATCGCGAGCATCCGGCACATCCTCGACGAGAAGACCGGCAGCCCGCAGGCCGGGGTCCTCGGCGAGGTGATGGACGCCGACTCGATGCGTGCGACCGACCCGTTCACGCTGCGGTTCTCGCTGACCAAGCCGAACGCCGAGTTCCCGTCGCTGCTCACCGCGTACCAGTGCTACATCGTGCCGGCGGCCGCGATCGCCGACATCGGCCGCACCGGGATCGGGACGGGTCCGTTCCGGCTCTCCGCGTTCACCCCCGCCGGTGCCGGCAGTGTCGAGGCGTTCGACGACCACTTCGCCGGGCGTCCCGCGCTGGACGGCATCGACTTCTACTCGATCCAGGACACCACCGCCCGGGTGAACGCGCTGCTCGCCGGCCAGATCGACCTGATCTCGCAGACGAACCTGGACTTCGCGACCGCTCGGGTGGTGTCCGCGTCCGACCGCGCCACCGTCGCCCGGTCGAAGAACGCCCAGTGGTACACGATCCCGATGCTCGCCACGAGCGACGAGTTCAGCGACCCGCGGGTCCGCCAGGCGATGAAGCTCGCCTACGACCCGCAGCAGATCGTCGACACCGCCCTGCAGGGCACCGGCTCGCCCGGGTGGGACAACCCCGTCCCGCCGCAGCTCGCCGCGTTCGTCGACGACCACCGCGAGTACGACCCGGACAAGGCGAAGGCACTGCTCAAGCAGGCCGGTCACGAGGGGTTCCGGACCTCGATCTACACGTCGAGCTACGAGTCGGTCTTCACGCCGATGGCGGTCGCCTACCGCGACGCCGTCGCCGACGCGGGCATCCGCCTGACGGTCCGCAACGCGAGCTCGGACTCGTACTACACGCAGATCTGGATGCAGAAGCCGCTCATGGTGAGCTACTGGTTCACCGGCCGGCCGATCGACCAGCTGCTCAACCAGATCTTCCGCACGGGCTCGTCCTACAACGAGAGCGCGTGGTCGAACGAGACCTTCGACGGGCTGCTCGACGACGCCCGCGCCGAGATGGACGACGCGAAGCGGCTGACGCTCTACCAGGACGCCCAGCGGCTCGTGGTCGAGGACGGGGCCGACATGACCCCGATGTTCGGCGACCGGCTCGTGGGGTTGTCCCGCGACGTCGTGAACTACTCGGAGTACGGCTTCGAGTTCGACTACCTCCGGATCGGACTGCGCCGATGACGACCAAGAACACCCCGTCGGACGTCCTCGTCCCCGTCCTCCGCCGGGTCGGCATCGCCGTGCTCACGGTCGTGCTCGCCTCGCTCTTCGTGTTCCTGGCCGTGCAGGCACTGCCCGGCGACGTCGCGCAGCAGCTCCTCGGCCAGAACGCCACCCCGGACGCCGTGAAGCAGCTCCGCGAGACCCTCGGCCTCGACCAGAACGTGTGGCTCCGGTACCTGCAGTGGCTCGGTGGCGCGGTGCACGGCGACTTCGGCACCTCGCTCGTCAGCGGCGAGGCCGTCGCGCCGACGCTGTTCACCGCCTTCCGGAACAGCATGCTCATCGCCGTGCCCGCCATGCTCGTCGGCGTCACGGTCTCCCTGACGCTCGGCGTCCTCGCCGGGGTCCGTCGGGGTCGCCCGTCCGACAAGGTGATCTCGATCGTCAGTCTCGTCGTGATGAGCGTGCCCGAGTTCATGGTCGCGACCGTGCTCGTGCTGCTCTTCGCGATCGGCCTGCCGGTCTTCCCCGCCGTCGTGCTGCGGGGGAGCGACGCCACGGTCGGCGAACTCCTGCCGACGATCTGGCTGCCGATCATCGTGCTCACCCTGGCGATGGCCGCTTACATCGTGCGCACCGCCCGCTCCTCGACCATCGACGTGATGGCGTCCGAGTTCGTCACCACGGCGGAGCTCAAGGGCCTGACGATGCGCCGCGTGGTCTGGAAGCACGCGGTGCCGAGCGCGCTGCTGCCGACGCTCAACGTCGTCGCGCTCAACGTCGCCTGGCTGCTCGGCGGTGTCGTCGTCGTCGAGAACGTCTTCAACTACCCCGGCATGGGCAAGCTCATGCTCGAGTCGGTCTTCAACCGCGACCTGCCGACGATCGAGGCGATCGCGCTCCTGAGCGCCGTCATCTACGTCGTCTGCAACCTCGCCGCCGACCTCGTGGCGCTCGCCCTCGACCCGAAGCTGCGGACCCGCCAGCGGCGACCGCGCACGCGCACCCGCACGACGCGCAGCACCAGGAAGGCCGCCGCATGACCGCCACCGCCACCCGCCGCCCCGGACGCGCCGTCCTCGCCGGGGCCCTCGCGCCCCTGCGCGGCTCGACGGCGCTGAGCATCGGCCTCGGCCTCATCGCCCTGCACGTCGTGCTCGCCCTGCTCGCACCGGTCATCGCCGGGTACGACCCGGTGGCCACGAACGCCGGCGACGTCCTCGCCGGCCCGACCTGGACGCACTGGCTCGGCACCGACCAGTACGGCCGCGACGTGCTGTCGCGGACGCTCAACGGCGGCCGGTACGCCCTGCTCGTGACCTTCCTGGCCACGACGATCGCCGTCGCGGTCGGCACGGTGCTCGGTTGCATCACGGCGTACGCGGACAACTGGTTCGACGAGGCCGTCATGCGCGTCGTCGACGCCCTGCTCAGCGTGCCGTCGATCCTCGCCCTGCTGGTCGTGGTCACCGTCTTCGACGCCGGGCTCTGGGTGATCGTCCTCGCCGTCACCGTCGTCTACGCGCCCGCCGTGACCCGCGTCGTCCGCGGTGCCGCCCGCACCGTCATCACGCAGGACTACGTGACGGCCGCCCGGGCCCGCGGTGAACGCGCGCTGTCGATCGTGTTCCGCGAGATCCTGCCGAACGTCCTCGACGTGGTGCTCGTCGAGTACGCCATGCGGGCCTCGTGGATCGTGCTGCTCGTCGCGTCGCTGTCCTTCCTCGGCTTCGGCGCCAACCCACCGACGCCCGACTGGGGGCTGATGGTGCAGGAGAACCGCACCGCGCTGACCGTGGTGCCGCTCGGCACGCTCGCACCGATCGTCGCCCTGGCGACCCTGGTGATCGGGCTCAACCTCGCCGCCGACGGCCTGAGCAAGTCGCTCGGCGTCGACCGCGCCACGAAGGGAGTGAGCGCATGACGCACACCGACACCGCACCGGCCGCAACGGCGACCGCCACGGACCCCATCGTCCGCGTCGACGACCTCGCGATCTCCTACGCGGCCGGCAAGCGCCTGGTCCCCGTGGTGCGCGGCGTATCCTTCGCGATCCCCGCCGGGCGCACCCTCGGCCTCGTCGGGGAGTCCGGCAGCGGCAAGTCCACCGTCGCCCGGACCCTGCTCGCGCACCTCCGGGCGGGCTCGACGATCGTCGGCGGCTCGGTCCGCGTCGGCGGCGACGATGTCTTCGCGCTGTCACCGTCCGGCCGCCGCGAGCTCCGCGGCGGCGTCGCCTCCGTCGTCGCGCAGAACGCCGGCCAGGCGCTCACCCCGTCGATGCGCGTCGGCGAGCAGATCCGCGAGGCTCTGCGCGCCCACCGCGAACCCGACGGCCCCGAGCGCGTCGCCGAGCTGGTCCGGTTGGTCCGGCTGCCAGACCCCGACGCGATCGTCCGCCGCTACCCGCACCAGCTCTCCGGCGGGCAGCAGCAGCGCATCGCGATCGCGATGGCCGTCGCCGCACGCCCGCGGGTGCTCGTGCTCGACGAGCCCACGACCGCGCTCGACGTCGTCACGCAGGCCGCCGTCCTCGACCTGATCGCTGACCTCGGCCGGCAGCTGGGCATGGCCGTCCTGCTCGTCAGCCACGACCTCGGGGTCGTGTCGGCGATGGCGGACGAGATCGCCGTCATGCGCGACGGCGAGATCGTCGAGCACGCCGCCACGGCGGCGCTCTTCGCCGCCCCGCAGCACGAGTACACGCGTGCCCTGCTGGCCGCGGTGCCGGACGGGCGACGGCCGGGAGGATCGGGGCACGTGCCCGAGACGGCGACCGTCTCGTCGACGGTCGCCTCCACGGCCGGCCGAACCGTTCCTCCCGAACCGCTCGTCCGTCCCGTGGTGACCGCCGAGGACCTGGTGATCCGCTACGGACGCGGCCTGCCGGCCGCCGTCGACGGCGTCTCCTTCACGATCGCACCGCGTGAGACGCTCGCGGTCGTGGGGGAGTCCGGAAGTGGCAAGTCGACGCTCGCGACCGCCCTCGCCGGCCTGGTGCCGGCCGAGTCGGGCACGTTCTCGTTCGACGACGGGACCGTGAGCGGCGACCTGCGCGAGCCGATCGCCGGACGGTCCCCGGACCTTCGTCGTGCGGTGCAGCTCGTGTTCCAGAACGCCGACACGTCGCTCAACCCGCGGCGCACCGTGGGCGCGGCGATCGGGCGACCGCTCAAGCTGTTCACGGGCACGTCCTCGCGGCAGCGCGTCGGCGAGCTGCTCACCCAGGTCGGCCTCGGCCCGGAGTTCGCCGAGCGGCTGCCGGCACAGCTCTCCGGCGGGCAGCGGCAGCGCGTCGGCATCGCCCGGGCCCTCGCCGCCGAGCCGCGCCTGGTCATCGCCGACGAGATCACCACCGCACTCGACGTGCAGGTGCAGGCCGGGATCCTCGCGCTCCTCGCCGACCTGCAGCGCTCGCGCGGGCTCAGTTGCCTGTTCATCAGCCACGACCTGGCCGTCGTCCGCGGCGTCGCCGACCGGGTCGCCGTGATGACCGGCGGCCGGATCGTCGAGATCGGACCGACCGAGCGGGTCTTCACCGGCCCGAACCACCCGTACACGTCGACGCTGCTCGCCGCGACGCTCGAACCGGGCAGCACCGAGCTGCCCGACGTCGGCGACGGGGTGCCGCGCTGGCGGCACACCGAGGGCTGGACCGACCACGGCGACGGACACCTGACCCGGAACTGGGAGGACGCATGAGCCGCGATCGCTCGGTGTCCGCCGACGCTTCGACCCTCACCGCCATCGGCGCGCCGGACTCGCTGCCGGACGGCGTGACCGTCCGCGACGAGTGGATACCGATGCCCGACGGCGTCCGACTGCACACCCGGATCTGGTCGCCGGCGTCGCCCGACGGTCCGGTGCCGGTGCTGCTCGAGTACCTGCCGTACCGGCTCGACGACTGGACCGCGCCCCGCGACTCGGAACGGCACCCCTGGTACGCCCAGCACGGGTACGCCTCGGTCCGGGTCGACATCCGGGGCAGCGGCTCGTCGGACGGGTTCTTCGACGACGAGTACAGCGAGCAGGAGCTCCGCGACGGAGAGGCCGTGATCGCCTGGCTCGCCGAGCAGGAGTGGTCCACCGGCGCCGTCGGCATGTTCGGCATCTCGTGGGGCGGGTTCAACGCCCTGCAGCTGGCAGCGCGGGCGCCCGCTGCCCTCAAGGCCATCGTCACGGTGTGTTCGACCGACGACCGGTACGACAACGACGTGCACTACGTCGGCGGAGCGGTGCTCGGCATCGACATGGCGGCGTGGGGCGCGACGATGTTCGCGTTCAACTCGCGGCCGCCGCGGCCCGAGGTCGTCGGTACGGACTGGGTCGACCGGTGGCGCGAGCGGCTGGAGTCGAACCGCCCGATGACGCCGGTGTGGCTCGCGCACCAGGAACGCGACGACTACTGGCGGCACGGCAGCGCCGCCGAGGACTACGACAACATCGGCGCAGCGGTCCTCGCCGTCGGCGGCTGGGCGGACCCGTACCGCGACGCCGTGCTCCGACTGGTGTCGAACGTGCAGTCCCCGGTCAAGGGCATCGTCGGACCGTGGTCGCACCAGTACCCGGACCGCGGTCTCGCACCCGGACCGTCGATCGGGTTCCTGCAGGAGACGCTGCGCTGGTGGGACCGCTGGCTCCGCGGGATCGACACCGGCGTCGAGGCGGACCCCGCGCTCCGCGCCTGGATCAACGAGGGCGAAGCACCGGCGACGTACTACGCGTCGCGACGGGGTCGGTGGGTCGGCGCCGAGGCGTGGCCGTCGGCGGCGACGCACCGGCGCGCGCTGCCGCTCGCGACGCTGCGCGGCGGCGAGGACGGGCCGGTCGTCGTCCGGTCGCCGCAGCACACCGGCGCCGACGCCGGACGGTTCTTCCCGTTCGGCAACGCGACCGACCTGCCACCGGACCAGCGTGCCGAGGACGGCCGCTCCGTCTGCTTCGACCTGCCCGTCGGCCGGGCGTTCGACCTGCTCGGCAACGCGCTCGTCACCCTGTCGGTCACGAGCGACCAGCCGCGCGCCACCCTGACGGTGCGGTTGTGCGACGTCGCGCCGGACGGCTCGTCGACCCTCGTGACGCGCGGGGTGCTCAACGCGGCGAAGCGGGACGGCATGGACCGGAACGACCCGCTGGTCCCCGGTGAGCCGGCGTCGCTGCCGGTGCAGCTCGTCGCGACCGGTCACCGGTTCGCCGCCGGGCACCGCCTGCGGATCGCGGTGTCGTCGTCCTACTGGCCCTGGGTCTGGCCGCACGGCACCGAGGCCACCGTCACGATCGACCCGACGGCGTCCGAGGTGTGCCTGCCGGTCTGGACGCGCGACACCGACGACGACGTGCGCTTCGACGAGCCCGAGCGGTCGACGCCGCTCGCGATCGAGCGCGTGGCACCGACCGAGCAGCTGCCCCAGCGCACCGTCACGCACGACGTCGAGACGGGGGAGTGGACCCTCGACGTCGACCCCGGGTACGGCGGCGGACGGGTCTACCCCGACGGGCTCGTGTTCAGCGAGGACGCCCGCGAGACGTACCGCATCCGGTCGGACGATCCGAACTCGGCCGTGGCGTCGTCGCGCTGGGCGATCGGCCTGGAGAAGCCGGACTGGTCGGCACGGCTCGAGACGTCCTCCGAGGTCACCGCCGACGCCGAGGCCTTCCACGTCGTGAACACCGTGCGGGCCTGGGCCCGCGACGGCGGCGCGGACGTCCCCGAGGTGCTGGTCACCGAGCAGACCTTCGTCGACGACGTCCCGAGGACCTCGGCGTGACCGGGGCAGCGGGGGCTGCACCGGGGGCGGCGGCTGCACCGGGCGCGGCAGCGGACGCCGGGGGTGCGGCACCGCGCGTCCGGCAGCGTCCCGCGGTCCGGCGCGCGATGATCGTCGCGGCCGCCCGTGCCGTCATCGTCCGGAACGGCGTCGGGGCGACGGGCCTGCGGGACATCGCCGCCGAGGCCGGAGTGTCCGTCGGCACCGTGACGTACCACTTCGGCAGCGTGGCGGAGATCCTCAACGAGGTCGTCGTGCTCGAGACGGAGCGCTTCTACGGGGCGATCGTCATCGCCGTCGACGCCGAGTCCGACCCCGTCGAGGCGCTGCGGATGCTCGTCGCGCCCCTGTTCGACGACACCGAACAGGTCCGGCAGCACTGGCGGATCTGGTCCGACTACTGGACCGCGGTCGCCCGCCGGCCCGAGGTGGCCGCCGAGTACGCCGAACGGATCCGCGTCTGGGAGGCCTGTCTGGTCCGTGTGATCCGCCGCGGTGCCGACGCCGGCACGTTCCCGGGCGGCGCCGGACCGATCGAGCCGGACACCGTGGCCCTCAAGCTCGCGGCCTACAGCGACGGTGTCGCGACGCAGATCGCCCAGGGTGTCCCGGGGCTCACGAACACCGTCGCGCTGTCGTGGATGTGGACGTTCCTGGCGCACGAACTCGGTGTGCCGGCTGTGGAGATCGCCGGAACCGGCCACCAGCCCTTGTGATGAGGTAAGGCTTGCCTTACCGTTGCAGCATGGCACGGACCCGGCGACAGCCCAGCGAACGCATCCTCATCGCCGGCGGCGTCGAGGACCTGCCGGAGATCCGCCGTCAGCTCGAAGACCTGCCGGAGAACGCGTACGGACAGGTCTTCGTCGAGGTCGCCCTCGACGAGCAGATCCGCATCCTGCCCGCGCCGCCCCGCGTGACCGTGACGTGGCTGGTCCGCAGCGCCCGCACCTCGGCGGTGTCGCCACTCGTCTTCGCCGACCACGGCGAGGCCCTCGCGCACGCCCTGACCGGCTGGGCGGCCGAGTGGTGCGTCGCCGACTGCGAGCCGCGCACGAGCGTCTGGATCGGGTGCACCGACAGCCCCTGGGTCGAGCGGGCGCGTTCCGCCGTCCAGATCGAGCTGAGCGACGCCGGCTTCGACACGCTCGTCGGCTGACCGCTGCCGGCTGGCGGCTGCTCGCCGCCGGTAAGGGCAGCCTCCGCTTCCTTGCGGCATACAAGAGAAGCGGGCATGGTTGTGTCCATCGGCAGCACCGAACTGGTCAGGACAGGCCCAGCGATCCGGTGTAACCACGACGCAGGAGGTTCAGACATGACCACGACCACCACCAGCACCACGACCACCACGTCCCCGTTCTCGACGACGCCGGAGCTCGCCGCCGGAGTGGCACAGTTCCTCGCCCCCGTCGTGATCGACCTCGAGGCACTCGTCGTCAACGGCAAGCAGGCGCACTGGCACGTCCGCGGCCGCAACTTCGTCGGTGTGCACGAGCTCCTCGACGACATCGTCGAGCACGCCCAGGCCTACGCCGACACCGCCGCGGAGCGCATCGTGGCCCTCGGCCTGCCGGTCGACTCGCGCATCGCGACCGTCGCCGCCAACACGACGCTGCCGCCGCTGTCGCAGGGCTTCCAGAACTCCGACGTCACCATCACCGAGGTCATCGCCCAGATCGACGCGGCCCTGCTGCAGGTCCGTCGCGCCGTCGAGGGTCTCGACGAGGTCGACCTCAACAGCCAGGACGTCGTCATCGAGATCGAGCGCGGCCTGACGAAGGACCGCTGGTTCCTGCAGGCGCACCTCGCCGCCTGAGTCGCGACCAACCCCTGACGGGAGGCCCGATGCCAGCTGGCACCGGGCCTCCCGTCCGTCTGTCGTCGCGTCTGCCCACCGCGACCCGCGTCGACCCCGTGCGACACTCTCGATGTCGTTCGACAACGACCCTGTCGCCGCTCCGCGTGTGCAACCGTTGCGGGCGCGCAGTTGCGACGAACTCGATGTCGTACGACATCGGCAACGTCGCTGGTTGCGCGCGCAAGTACCCGCGCGCGACCTGTACCCGTGCCGGACCTGCGACACCGACGAGATCGCGCGACACGCCGCTGGCGCGACGCCGAGGTTCCAAGGACCGACGTTTCGGCGCGCGAGATGTGCAGATTTCGGAACCTCGGGGGACGTGAGCGGCGCGGCGGACGGGGGCCCGGCGGACGGAGGCGGCGCGTCAGGCGGACGGGCGGACCAGGCCGGCCTCGTACGCCAGCACCACGGCGTGCACCCGGTCGCGCAACTGCAACTTCGCCAGCACCCGCCCCACGTGGGTCTTGACGGTCTGCTCCGCGATGAACAGGTCACTCGCGATCTCGCCGTTCGACCGCCCGCGCGCCATGAGCAGGAACACGTCGCGCTCCCGGTCGGTCAGGACGTCGAGCACCTCGGTGCGCGGAGCGGCGGTGACCGGTCCGGCGACGAACGCCTCGACCAAGTGCCGGGTCACGCGCGGCGCGAGCAGTGCCTCGCCCGCGGCCACCGTGCGCACCGCCGCGACGAGCTCGTCGGCGCTCGCGTCCTTGAGCAGGAAGCCGCTCGCCCCGGCCCGCAGGGCGTCGAACACGTAGTCGTCGATGTCGAACGTCGTCAGCATGACCACGCGGACGGGTCGGTCCGTCGGCGCCGCCGTGATCCGTCGGGTCGCCTCGATCCCGTCGAGTTCCGGCATCCGGACGTCCATCAGGATCACGTCCGGCTGCAGCCGGATCGCCGCGACCACCGCCTCGGCACCGTTCGCGGCCTCGCCCACGACCTCGACGTCGTCCTGGGCCTGGAGGATCGCCCGCAGTCCCATGCGGAACATCTGCTGGTCATCCACCACCATCACCCGCGTCATCGGCTTCCCCCGTCGGCCGCCGGTACGCGGACGGGCAGGGTCACCACGACCGTGAAGCCGCCGTCCGCCACGGGGCCGTGGTCGATCGTGCCGTCGAGCGCCGTCACCCGCTCGCGCATCCCGGCCAGGCCGAAGCCACCGTCGTCGGGTGGTGCGGTCGGCACGGTGCCAGCGGGTGGAGCGGTGTTGGCAACCTCGACCCGGAGACGCGAGCCGTGCCTCCTGACCGTCACGACGGTGGACGCGCCGGGAGCGTGCCGGGCGACGTTGCCGAGCGCCTCCTGCACGACCCGGTAGACGGTGAGCTGTGCGAGCCGGTCGACGTCGTCGGCGACGTCGACGTCGAGCTCCACCGGCATGCCGGCAGCGCGCGTGGCCTGCACGAGCGCGGGCACGTCGGCGAGGTCCGGCTGCGGCGCGCGCTCGGCGGCGGTGTCCCCGCGCAGGGTGCCGAGCAGCTGGCGCATCTCGCGCAGCGCCGTGCGCGAGGTCTCGGCGATCGCGGCGAACTCGGCGCGGGCCTCCTGCGGCAGGTCGGTCACCCGGTACGGGGCCGACTCCGCCTGCATGTGCACGACGGACATGCTGTGCGCGACGACGTCGTGCAGCTCGCGGGCGATCCGGGAGCGCTCCTCGACGGTGCGGCGCCGGGCCTGCTCGAGCTCGGCGTCGCGGCGGGCGGCGACGAGCTCCTGGCGGATGCTGCGGCGCTGCCCGATGACGACGGCGGCCGCGGCGACCAGGAGCGTGTCGCCGGCGGACACGACGAAGCTCGTCGCCCACACGGCGGGCTGGTCCCAGCGGCCCGGCGTCACCGCGACGAGCAGCAGGGGGAGCACGGCGGCGACGGCCCACACGATCGCGGTCAGCCGCCAGGTCGAGCGGACCCCGAGCACGACGAGCAGGACGCTCAGGCCGATGATGCCGGTGACCGGGATCGGCCACGGGCTCGTCTCGACCGGGGCGGTGAGCAGGCCGAGCGCGACGAGACCGACGAGGTGGGCGGCGGCTGCGGTTCGGGGGACGAACGGGGCGATGCCGATGCTGACCGCGAGCACCGCCGACACGAGCAGGGAGAGCGGGACGGCGACGGCGTAGTAGACCGAGGTCACCGGGGCGGCGACGCTGAACAGGGACACCACCGCGACCACGAGTGCGATCCGGGTCGCCAGCGGCAGCCAGGTCGGTCGCGGGCGGAGCAGGGCGGTGGTCACGGTCGGACGATCTCTCCGGTGGGGACGATGCGGGGTGTGGCGGACGGGGCGTGCGTGACGGGTGCTGTGCTCGCGGTCGGCACGTCGGTCGCGGACACGTCGGTCGTGGGCACGCCGGTCGTGGGGACGATCGCGGCGGCCGCTCGGGCGGCACGGGTGTCGCGCCTGCGGCTGATGCTACCGATCACCCGGTCGACCGCGATGCCGAGGCCGCCCGCGACCACCATCGACACCAGGGCGGCGACGAGCGGCTCGTGCAGCACCTGCGACGCGGCCAGGGCGATCCCGACCGAGGTCGCGGACCACGCCGTCCCGGCGATCGCGCTGATGGCGAGGAAGCGACGGTACGGCAGCCGGGTCGCGCCGGCGGTCATGTTCACCGCGACCCGGCCGACGGGGATGTAGCGGCCGACCAGGATCAGGCTCGCGGACCGGCGCTGCATCTGCCGTTCGGCGAACGCGAACGCCGCGGCGATCCGCGGCCGTCGGGACTGCGCCAGGCGGGCGAGTCCGATCCGACGGCCGATCCAGTACGCCACCGAGTCACCCGCGATCGCCCCCACCGCGGCGGCCACCAGGACCCCGGCCAGGACGGGCTGGCCGGACGTCGCGGCGATGGCGGCGACGGCTACGAGCGCGGACTCGCTCGGGACCGGTGGGAAGAAGCCGTCGACGAAGCACAGGGCGACGAGCACGACGTAGACGAGCGGACTCGCGGCCAACTCGACGACGAACGGGGTGATCTGGTCGAACACGGCGACGCTCCCTCCGCCGACGGACCTCGTCGACGGGTTCGACGCTACGGAGCGCCGGGAGCGCTGCCATCCCGCCGGGGTCTCGACGACCCCCTACTGCGGTATGACCTTTCCGTGCGTGGTCCCCTCGGGGTCGGTCGCGGCTGCGGTCGCGGTGGTCGCGGCGGCTGGCACCGCGGACCCGGCCGACGCCGCGGGTGGCTTCGCCGACCCGGCCGATGCGGCCGCGGCTTCGCGGATGCGCCGGACAACGGCCGTCGTGGAGTGCTCGGGGACGTAGTCGACCATGACCACCTCACCGCCGTACCCGCGCACGACCGCCGTCTCGCGGAGCATCTCGGGTGAGTAGTCACCGCCCTTGACGTAGACCTCGGGGCGCAGCCGTTCGATGAGCGGGATCGGGGTGTCGGTCGCGAACACCGTCACCAGGTCGACGCAGGCCAGGGCGGCGATCACCCCGGCGCGGTCCTCGGCAGGGTTGATCGGGCGTTCCGGGCCCTTCAGCCGTCGCACCGAGTCGTCGTCGTTCAGCGCCACGACGAGCAGGTCACCGAGGTCCCGGGCCTGGCGCAGGTACGTCGTGTGCCCACGGTGCACGACGTCGAAGCAGCCGTTCGTGAACACCACGCGCCGACCGGCCTGACGGGCCTGTTCGACGGCGGCCGCGAGTTCGTCGTGGTCGACGACGGTGGCTGCCGGTGCCGACACCGAGTCGAGCAGGGCGGCGGCGCTGCACACCGACGTACCGGCCTCGCGGACGACGACGTCGGCGGCGGCCTGCGCAACGGACACGGCGTCGCGGACGGACGCGTCGACCGCGAGCGCCACCGTCGCGGCGGCGCAGAACGTGTCCCCGGCTCCGGACGCCTGCTGCTCCGAGGCCGGCACCGCACGGGTGCGGAAACCCTCGTCCGTGCTGCGCTCGAGCAGCACGGTGCCGTCGCGGTCGAGCGTGACGACGGCCGCGCGGGCACCGGTCCGGGCGAGGACGTCGGCGCGTGCGCCCAGGACGGCGGCCACCCGGTCGGCGCCGGTCCCGAGGTCGCGTCCGAGCAGTGCTGCGGCCTCGCCGGCGTTCGGCGTGACGAGGTCGGGTCGCAACGACGCCCAGCGGGGCAGGTCGTGCGCGTCGACGACGATCGACCCAGGGCGGTCGCGGTCGAGCACCGGGACGACGTCCTCGGCACGGACGCCGAGTCCGTAGTCGCAGACGACCGCGGCGTCGGCGCAGCGGACGGCTCGGGCGACGGCACGTGCCAGCCGTTCGTTGTGGTCGGCGGTCGGTGTGCCGGCCAGGTCGTCGACCCGCACCACGACCCGGTCGCCACCGACCACGCGGGACTTCGTGGTGGTGCGCGCACCGGCGATCTCGACCAGGAACGCGGTGTCGACGCCCGCGGTCTCGAGCCGTTCGCGCAGGACGTCACCGGCCTCGTCGTCGCCGATGAGTCCGACGATCCGGACGCGGGCGCCGAGCGCGCGGGCGTTCACCGCGGTGTTCGCCGCCCCGCCGGGCACCGCGATGGTCCCGGTGACCCGGACGACCGGTGCCGGTGCCTCGCGTGAGACCCGCTCGGCCTCGCCCACGGTCCACCGGTCGAGGATGCAGTCGCCGATCACGACGACGAGCGGTTCGCGGTCGTCGATCGTGGCGACCAGGTCGCGGACGAGCCGGACGTCGACGCTCATCGTGTGCCGCCGACGGTGCGTGCGGGGGCAGGCTCGAGGTGCACGACCGTGGTGGTGGTCATCTCGTCGAGCAGGTGCGGGCCGTACCCGAAACCCGCTCCCGAGGCTCCTCGTGGCTGGGCACTGCCGCCCGGCGCACCACCGAACACCGCGTTGACCTTGACGGTGCCGACCGGCAGCTCCGCGGCGGCGCGCAGGGCGTGGCCGGTGTCGTTCGTCAGGACGGTGGCGGCCAGGCCGTAGCGGTCGGCGGCGGCGAGCCGGAGCCCCTCGTCGAAGTCGGCCACGACGCGGACCGGCGCGATCGGCCCGAACGTCTCCTCGGTCATCACGAGCATGTCGTCGGTGCACCCGGTGAGCACGGTCGCCGGGTAGAAGGATCCGACGCCGTCCGGGGTGACCCCACCGGTCCGCGCCGAGGCACCGCGCTGCAGGGCGTCGTCGACGTGCGCCTGCACGGTGCTGCGCAGCCGGTCGTCGACCAGCGGACCGTAGGTCGTCGCGGGTGCGGCGGTGCGGCGCTCCGCCTCGGCCACGAGGGCGGCGACGAAGGGCTCGGCGACGTCACGGTGCACGTAGACGCGCTCGACGCTGGTGCAGATCTGCCCGGTGTTGGCGAACGCGCCGAGCGCCACCTGGGCGGCCGCCCACGCCGGGTCGACGTCGGCATCGACGACGACCGCGTCGTTCCCGCCGTTCTCACGGACCACGTGGGCTCGGGTCGCGACGGCGACCTCGGACAGCCGGTCACCGGTCGCGGTGGACCCGACGTGCGCGTACGCGTCGATGCCCTCCTGGGCGAGCAACAACTCGCCGGTGGACCGGTCCCCGTCCACGCCGACGAGCACGCCGTCGGGCAGGACCTCAGCGAGCAGGGCGTTCAGGCGCGCGATGGTGGCGGGGGACCGCTCGCTGCCCTTGTGCACCACGGTGTTGCCGGTGACGATCGCGGCACCGAGGATGCCGCAGGCCACGGCGACCGGGTCGTTCCACGGCGTCAGGGCGAGCACGACGCCGCGGGGTTGCGGGACGGCCCAGTCGGCGGCCCCGAACTGCCCGCGCAGCGCCTCGCCGCGGTGCACCGGTCCGAGCTCGGCGTACTGCACGAGCGTCCCGACGCCGGCCTCGACCCCACCGAGTGCGTCACCCGGCACCTTGCCGGTCTCGCGGGTGTTCAGGTCGGCGAGTTCCTGGGCGTGTGCGCGCACGTGCTCGGCCGCCGCGTGGAGAAGCGCCCCGCGCTCGGCCGGGGCGGTGCGCGCCCAGGGGCCCGCAGCTGCCCGGGCGCGGGCGACCGCATCGCGGACGTCGGCTTCGGAGGCACGGGGCACGGTCGACGCGACCGTCCCGTCGACGGGGTCGGTCACCACCAGGTCCCTGGCGGCGTCGGCAGCAGCAGGTGCGATCGTCATGGTGTCCTTCCGGAGGGCGGGCGGGGGTCAGACGGTGCTCGGACACCGCTGTGTGCCGACTCGACTCCGCGCTTCGTGTCCATCGGTGGCTGTCCGCCGCCCGGTGCTGGACGTCCCACCGGGATCCGACCGGTAGACGAGAGGCGTGCAGCAGATCGGTGTGGGCGGAGAACGGTTCGACGGCGTGACCGAGATCGCGGTGCTCCGCGGCGGGGGCCTCGGCGACCTGATGTTCGCCGTGCCGGCCCTCGAGGCCCTCGCCGCTGCCTACCCGGACGCGCGCACCACGCTCCTCGGCACGCCCGCCGCGGCAGCGGTCCTGGGCGGCCGGACCGACGCCGTGCACGCCTTCGAGGAACTCCCGCTCGCACAGGGTGTCCGCGATACCGGCGACGACGCTCCTGATGCCGAGGACTTCTTCGCGCGGCTGTCCGGCCGGTTCGACCTCACGGTGCAGCTGCACGGTGGGGGTCGCAACTCGAACCCGTTCCTGCTCCGCCTCGGCGCCCGGCACACCGTCGGCACCGCGACCGAGGACGCCGAGGTCCTCGAGCGCTGGGTGCGCTACGTCTACTACCAGCACGAGGTCCTGCGTGCCCTCGAGGTCGTGTCGCTCGCGGGGGCCGCCCCCGTCACGCTCGACCCGCGGGTGCGCGTGTCCGACGACGAGCGGGCAGCGGTCCGCGAGCGGCTCGGCGTCGCCGGGGACGGCACCCGGCTCCTGGCGATCCACCCCGGAGCGACCGACCCGCGCCGGCGCTGGAGCCCCTCGCGCTTCGCCGAGGTCGCCCGTGTCCGGCTCGCCGCCGGGGACGACGTGGTGCTCGTCGGCGACGCGTCCGACGTGCCGGCGTCGACCGCCATCGTCGAGGCGCTGCCCGCCGACCTCGCCGGACGCGTGCACGACCTGACCGCCGCCGTGCCGCTCCGCGAGCTCCCCGCCGTGCTCGCCGCCGCCGATGTCATGGTCGGCGACGACTCCGGCCCGCGGCACCTGGCGGTCGCCGTCGGGACGCCCACCGTCGGCGTGTTCTGGTTCGGCAACGTCGTCAATGCCGGACCGTTCGACCGCGGGCGCCACCGCGTGCACCTGTCCTTCGTCACGCGCTGCCCGGTCTGCGGGATCGACGTCACGCAGGTGGGGTGGACGGCCGAGCGCTGCGCGCACGACCCGTCCTACGTCGACGAGATCGACCCGCAACTGGTCCTCGACGACGTCGCCGACCTGCTCCGCACCGTCTGACCGCGGCACCGTCTGACCGCACCGTGCGCACGTCCCCACCCCGTGCGCGGTTGACCGCTGCGTGCTGCGCTGCAAGCGCGCACCACGCCGTCAACCCCGCACCAGGCAACGCAAGCCGCACCGTGCGCAGGTCCCCACCCTGTGCGCGGTTGACCGCTGCGTGCGGCGCTGCAAGCGCGCACCACGTCGTCAACCCCGCACCAGACGACGCAAGCCGCACCGCGCAGGCAACGTGACAAGACCGACGGACGGGAGGCCCGGCGCATGACCGGCACCGCGCCTCCCGTCCGCACCGTGCGCACGTCCCCACCCCGTGCGCCGTTGACCGCTGAGTGCGGCGCCACAGGCGCGCACCACGCCGTCAACCCCGCACCAGTTGGCGCACGCCGCACCGCGCAGGCAACGTGACAAGACCGACGGACGGGAAGCCCGGCGCACGACCGGCACCGCGCCTCCCGGCCGCACCGTGGCGACGACCAACGCGCCTGGCAGCGGCGCGGCGCGCAGCGAGCGCCTACGGCCAGCTCGGCTCCGTCGCGGGCATGATCGACAGCTCCCGGATCTCGCAGCCGGCCGGCTGCGACAACGCGAAGAGGATCGCGTTCGCGACGTACTCGGGCTCGATGAGCTGCGCGTCCGGACCCGGTTTGTACTGCTCGGTGCGGTCGGCGAAGAAGTTCGTGCGCATGCCGGCCGGGATCACGTTGGTGACACCGATGCGGCCGGCGGTCTCGGCGGCCAGGGCCTGCGAGAAACCGCGGACGCCGAACTTCGACGCCGAGTACGCGGTGCCGTCGCCGACGCCGCGCAGGGCGAGCGACGACGAGATCGTGACCACACGTCCGTGCGCTGCCTCGAGGGCGGGCAGTGCGGCGCGGACGACCGAGGCGGTGCCGATGAGGTTGACCGCGACGATCTTCTCCCAGTTGCCGGACGAGATCGCGTCGATCGGTGCCGGGGTGTCGATCCCCGCGGCGGTCACGACCGCGTCGAGTCCGTCGTGACGGTCGGCCGCCTGGCGGACCGCCTGCTCGACCGCGTCGGTGTCCGACACGTCGACGGCCACGGCGTCGATGCCCTCGGACACCGCGTCGACGCGCAGGTCGAGGACGATCGGGGTGCCGCCGGCCTCGACGACCGCGGCGACGACCGCCGCGCCGAGTCCGGAGGCGCCGCCGGTGACGAGGACGCGGCCGATGGGGGTGGTGGGGACGGGCATGGACTTCCTTCCGTAGGGGCGTGGGTCCGTCGGGTTCAGCCGACGTGTTCGAGGGCTGCAGCCAGGCGGGTCGTCGAGCGGCCGGGGTGGAACGGGACGGTGACGACTCGTCCGCCCCACTCGGCGAGGGTTGCGGCCTCGGGCAGCTCACTCGCGGTGTAGTCGCCGCCCTTCGCCCAGACGTCCGGGCGGAAGCGGCGGAGGGCCTCGTCGGGGGTGTGCTCGTCGAACACCACGACGGCGTCGACGCAGTCCAGGGCGAGCAGGAGTTCGACGCGGTCGTCCTGGGTCATGATCGGTCGGTCCGGACCCTTGAGCGCCCGGACCGAGGTGTCCGAGTTGAGGCACACGACCAGGCAGTCGCCGAGTGCCCGCGCTGCCGAGAGGGTGCGCGCGTGCCCGGCGTGCAGCAGGTCGAAGCAGCCGCCGGTCGCGACGACGGTGCCGCCGGCGCTCCGGACCTCGTGCACGGTGCGCAGCGCGTCGCGGTCGGCTCCCGGTACCCGCAGCGGCGCGGGGCCGTCGTCGGCGAAGAGCGCGGTGACTCCGCCGGCGGCCAGGTACTCGGAGGCCGCGACCACGCCGGCGGCGACGGCGTCGGGGACGTCCGCTCCACCGGCCAGTGCGACGGCGACACCGGCCGCCAACCGGTCGCCGGCGCCGCACGGGTCGCCGGCGGTGACGGAGGGTGCCGGCACGAAGCGGCTGTCCGAACGGTCGTCGGCGAGGAGTGCTCCGCGATCGCCGAGCGTCACCGCGACGGCGCCGACGCCCCACTGCTCGACGAGGGCCGCCGCGGCCACGGTCGCGAAGGGCACGGTCGCGACGGGCACGCCGTGGCCCTCGACGTCGGTGAACCGGCGGGCCTCGGCGGCGTTCGGGGTGGCCACGGTGATGCCGGGAACGGGTGCGGCGCCCTTCGGGTGCGGGTCCCAGACCACGGGGGTGTGCTCGGCGACGCGCGCGAGAGCCTCCCGCAGCGCCGGAGCCGCAGCGACCCCGCGGCCGTAGTCGGCGACGACGATCGCGTCGGCGTCGTCGAGGGCAGCCGTCATGGCGTCGGTGGCCTCGGGCACGGGCGGGGTCGCACAGCCCTCGTCGATGCGGATGAGCGCGTGGTCGACGACGCGCACGCGGGTCTTCACCGGCGTCGGGGCACCGGAGGGCCCGGCGACCACGGTGACGTCGGGGAGCAGGTCGCGGAGTTCCTGCGCGCGGCTGTCGTCGCCCAGGACGGTGACCAGGGTGACGTCGTGTCCGTCACGCACCAGCATCGTGGCGACGAGTCCGGCACCCCCGGCGCGGCGGTCGTCGGTCGTGACGTCGACGACGGGCACGGGTGCGTCCGGGCTGAGCCGATCGCTGGTGCCGGCCACGTCGACGTCGAGCAACGTGTCGCCGACGACGACGATCCGCAGGCGACGACCCGCCGCGCGGTGCTGCGCTGCCGGTCGCTGCGCTGCCGGCGGCTGCGGCGCTGCCGGCCGCTGCGGCGTCATCGCCGGACCCCGCGGCGCAGCGCGGGCTCCATCGCCCGGCACAGGGCGTGCACGAGCACGAGCTGCGCCTCCTGCACGTTGGCGGACTGCCCAGCGATGCAGATCGCGTCGTCCACGGCCTCGGCCAGGGGGTTCGGCCGGGGCCCGGTCATGGCGATCGTCCGGGCGCCGACGGCACGGGCGGCCTCCGCGGCGCGGAGCAGGTTCGGGCTCCTGCCGCTCGTCGACAGCAGCACGACGACGTCACCCGCCCGTGCGTGCGCCGACACCTGTCGGGCGAAGACCTCGTCGAAGCCGTAGTCGTTGCCGATCGCCGTGACGGCCGAGGTCTCCGCGTGCAGCGAGATCGCGGAGTAGGCGGGGCGGTCGCCGTCGAAGCGTCCGGTCAGCTCCGAGGTCAGGTGCTGCGCCTCGGCGGCCGACCCGCCGTTGCCCGCAGCGAGCAGGCGCCGACCTGCGACGAGTCGGGCCGCGATGTCGTCGGCCCAGGCGGCGATGTGGTCGTGGTGGTCGACGAGCGAGGCGATCACGGGGACCGAGGCGGCGACGTGGTCGAGCACGATGCGCGCACTCGCGGTGGTGTGCTCGTCGATGCCGGGCTGCTGGTCGATGGTCATCGGGCGGTCCTCTCGGTCTGCTGTGCGGCACGCGGGACCCGTCCGGCGTGGGTGGCGGCGCGCTGCGGTGCGCCCGCCGTGGCGGCGCGCTGCGGTGTGCCCGCCGTGGTGGTCGGCGCGGCCACGGCGACGGCACCGGCCAGCAGCCGCTCGTACACGCGCTCGCTGTCCGCGGCCACCTTCTGCCACGTGTACCGCGACTCCGCGCGTGCACGGCCGGCCCGGCCGAGGGATCCGCGGCGGTCCGGGTCGTCGAGCAGGGCGCCGACGGCAGCGGCGACCTCGGCCTCGTCGCGCGGCGGGACGTGCAGGCCCGTGCCGTCCTCGACGACGGTGTCGATGAGCCCACCGACACTCGACGCGACGACGGGTCGACCGCAGGCCATCGCCTCGAGCGGGACGATGCCGAACGGCTCGTACCAGGGTGCGCAGACCACGACGTCGGCGCTCCGGTACACGGCGGGCATCTCGTGCTGCGCCAGCTGTCCGCGGAAGGTCACGTGGTCACGGACCCCGAGCGACCGGGCGAGGGCGTCGAGCCGCTGGTACTCGGGGTCGTCCACCAGGTCGGCCCCGGCGACACCGGCACCGCCGACGACCACGAGTTCGACGTCGCGCCCCTCGGCGACCAGGGCGGCGAGTGCGGCGATGGTCGTGCCGACGCCCTTGCGCCGGACCAGCCGCGACACGGTGAGCACCCGCTGCGGACGGCCGCGCTCCTCGACGGGTCCGTCGGGGCGGAACAGCGCCACGTCGACGCCGCACGGCACGACGGAGATGCGCTGCAGGGGGACGCCGAGGGCCTTGAGCTCGAAGGCCTCGTCGGAGCACGTCGCGACGACCTGGTCGGCGCTCCGTCCGACGGCCGGTTCGAGCCACTCGCGCTCGGCGGGACTCGTGTCGGCCGAGCCCTGGTGCCGACGCTTCACGACGCCGAGCGCGTGGAAGGTCTGCGCGACGGCGATGCGGGTGCCGCCGGTCCGGGCCTGCACCTGCGCGACGGCGTCGAGTGCCGCGTGCCCGGACATCCAGAAGTGGGCGTGCACGACGTCGGGCCGGTCCACGAACCACTCCGCGGCGAGCACCGACGCGAACGTCCCCATGAAGGGGAACAGCTCGTCCTTCGGCACGTGCCGCGCCGGACCGGCGTCGACGTGCACGACGTCGACCCCGGGTCGCAGCGGCACCCGGACCGGCGCGGATGCGTCGTCACGCCGGGTGTAGACGGTCACCTGGTGCCCGCGGTCCGCGAGCGCCCCGGACAGTTCGGCCACGTGGACGTTCTGTCCACCGGCGTCGACGCCGCCGAGCACGGCGAGCGGGCTCGCGTGCTCCGACACCATCGCGATCTTCATCGAAGGCTCCCCTCGAACGTGGCCGAAGTCGTGGCCGAAGTCGCGGCCGAAGTCGTGGCCGAAGTCGGGGCCGACGCCGCCCGGTCGCGCCGGGCGCCGCGGGTCACGGCGTCGTCGAGCAGGTCGTCCCAGTCGGCGGTGAAGCGGCCGAGCGCATGCCGTGCGAGCACGGCCTCCCGCGCCACGGCACCCCGTCGGCGCGCCTCGTCGGGGTCCTCGACGAGGATCCGGGAGGCCCGCACCAGCTCCTCGACGTCCGTCGCGATCGCGCCGGCCTCGCCCGGCACCGTGCGGGCCGCGTCCGTCGTCGCGAGCACCAGCACCGGCATCGCCAGGTGCATCGCCTCGAGGAGCGACAGGCCGAGCGAGGTCCACCGGTTCGGGTGGACGTACGCGCGGCGTTCGGCGAGGGCCGTGTGCATCGGGTCCGAGGGCACGTCACCGCGGGCGACCACGGCGTCCCCGAAGCCGAGCTCGGGCAGCCGTTCGGTGCCCATGCCCCAGACGTCGACGGGTGCCACGGCCGCGAAGCGGGGGAGCAGGTCGGTGCCGACGACGCGGTCCCGACGGACGGGCTCGTTGATGACGACGCCGAGGCGGTCGAGCGAGCCGGTGTAGCGCGGGCCGGGGTCGACGACGCCGTGTTCGACGACCGTGGTGCGCGTGGTGCCGCAGTCCCACATGAGCGCGTTCCAGTGCGTGACGTGCGCGATGGTCAGGTCGTCGCGGTCGCGGAACGGGTGCAGGCTGTTCGGCACGTCGACGCGGGGCGCGTTGTGCTCGACGAAGACGATCGGCACGTCGCGTCCGGCGAGCAGGCGCTTCGCCGCGTCGAGTTCCTCGGTGCGTTGCAGGACGACCACCTCGACCTCGGCGTCGGCGACGTCGGCGGGGTCGATCTCGATCGCCGACGCCGGCCAGGCGCGCCCGCCACGACCAAGGCCCCAGGCGTCGCGCGCCGGCGTGGTGGGGATCAGGTACTCGTGCGGGCCGCGGACGAACGCGTCCATCCAGCCGCCGTGCACGTGCCAGACGAGGATGCGCATGCGGAGCCTTTCGGTCGGTCGGGCACGAGCAGAAGGGGGAGCAGTGGCGGACGCTACGCAGCACCTTCTGGCGCGCTCCGCAGACTTCTCGGTTCCATCCGCGAAGCGCGGTCGAGCAGCCGTTCGTGGGCCGCGAGCACGTCCTCGATGCGCACCGTGGACAGGCACGGGTGCCCCGCGACGGGGCACTCCCGGGCCCGGCTGAGCCGGCACGGCGCGGCCTGGTCCCCGAGCAGTTCGACCAGCGGTGCGTACGGTGCCCACCGGACGGCGGGGACGACGGGTGAGAAGAGGCTGACGATCGGTGCGCCGACCGCCGCGGCGAGGTGCGCCGGCCCGGTGTTGCCGACGACGACGACCTCCGCACCGGCCAGGACCGCAGCGAGCTCGGCGGGCGTGGTCCGACCGCCGAGGTCGATGCCGGTGGCACCGGCGACGGCCGCGGTCAGGTCGCGTTCCCCGGGCGAGCCGGTGACGACGACGGGCACGCCACGCTCGGCGTACGCGGCGACGAGCTCCCGGTGGTGCGATGCCGGCCACGACCGGGCGGGGACGCTGGCGCCGGGGTGCACGACCACGTACCGTCCCAGCCCGGCCACGGACCGGGGTGCGACGGCGTCGTGACGCACCACGAGCCTCCCGTCGTCCTCCGGCGGCAGCCGGAACCCGGCCGCGTCGGCGATCCGCAGCGCACGCTCGGGTTCTGGGATGTCCTCGGGCAGGTCCTCGCCGGGTCGCAGGCGGACGTCGAGGAGCGCCCCCGGGTGGTCGACCGAGGCCCCGGAGACGCGGGGGACACCGGCGAGGCGCAGGAGCAGCGCCAGGGGCAGCGGCGACTGGTGGAACGAGGTGAGGACGACCGCTTCGTCGGGTCGCTCCTCGGCGACGAGCGCGCGGAACTCGGCGAGCACGGCGTCGTCGATCGGCCGCGCCGTCTCGGTGACCCAGGGCGCTGCCCACACCCGGACGCGGTCCACGCCGGGCAGCAGCTCGGCGGCCGGGGCGCCCTGCGGCCCGCACAGCATCGTGACGTGCGAGGCCCCGGCGGCGACGGCGCGGACGGCGGGGCCGGCGACCAGGACGTCGCCGAACGAGTCGAGGCGCGCCACCAGGACGCGGGGACGGCTCACGTGCGGTCCGTCTCGACGGTCGACGGTCCGGCCGCGGCGATCACCAGGGCGACGGCCTCGGCGAGGGTCGCCGCGACGGTCTCGGCGTCGTCGACCTCCTCGGGCCGCGTGCGCGGGGTCGGCACGAGCACGCCCTGCGCCCCTGCGGCCCGCGCCGCCTGCACGTCGGCGCCGATGTCGCCGACCAGCACGAGCGCCTCCGGCGGGACCCCGAGTCGCTCGGCGGCGTCGAGGACCATGCCCGGCCGCGGCTTCCGGCACGCGCAGTCGTCGCCGGCGTCGTGCGGGCAGACGCACCAGACGTCGAACGGCCCGACGAGCGCGTCCACGCGGGCGTTCGTCGCGTCGACCTGCTCGCGCGTCGCGAGGCCCTTCGCGATCACGGACTGGTTCGTGACCACGCCGAGCAGCAGCCCGGCTGCACGAGCCCGCTCCACGGCACGACGGGCACCGGGGACGGGCACCACCAGGCGCGGGTCGGCGTTGTACGGGACGTCCACGACGAGGGTGTCGTCGCGGTCGAAGAGCAGGCCGCGGATCGCGCGGTCCGGTGCGAGGGGCATGGCACCGGAGTACCGGTCGGCGGCCGCGTGCCGGCTCAGGACAGCCGGGGAACGCGCCCGCTGCCGACGCCACCAGCGGGCACCGCCTACCGTCGCGCCCGTGACCGCACTCGAGACCCTGCCCGCCGCCGACGGACGCCCGGAACTCGTCGTCCTGCGCGCCATCAAGCTCGGCGACCTCCTGGTCGCCGTCCCCGCGCTCCGCGCCCTGCGACGGGCCTTCCCCGACCACCGCATCACCCTCGCGACGACGGCGTGGCTGGCGCCCGTCGTCGAGCTCGTCCCCGCCGTGGACGTCCACCTGGCGCAGCACGGCCTCGACCACCCGATCATCTTTCCCGCCGGCACGGTCGACGTCGCGGTGAACCTGCACGGCGCCGGCCCCGAGTCGTCCGACCTGATCGCCGCCCTGCAGCCCCGTCGGGTCATCGGGCACGCCGACCCGACCCACGGACACGACGGTCCCGAGTGGCCGACGGACGTGCACGAACGCGACCGCTGGGCAGACCTGCTCACCTGGCACGGCGTCCCCGCCGACGCCGACGACGTGGCCGTCGACCGCCCGGCGGCACCGCCCGTGGTCGCCGACGCCGCGGTCGTCCACGTCGGTGCCTTCCACGGGGCGCGGCACTGGCCCACGGACCGCTTCGCCGACGTGGTGCGCGGACTGCGGGAGCGCGGTGCCGACGTGGTCCTGACGGGAGGCGCGGACGACGTCGCCCGTGCACGTGCCGTCGCGGACGCAGCCGGCCTGGCGCCGGGGGCGGTCCTGGCCGGCTCCCTGGAGCTGCAGGAGTTCGCGGGCGTCATCGCCGCGGCGCGGCTCGTCGTCACCGTCGACACCGGTGCGGCGCACCTCGCGACCGCCTACGGCGTGCCGTCGGTGGTGCTCTTCGGACCGGCGCCGCCGGAGGCCTGGGGACCGCCCGCATCGGGTCCGCACATCGTCCTCACCGATGCCTCGGTCCGGCGCGGCGACGTCTTCGCCGAGGACCCCGACCCGGCGATCCTGGCGGTCGGCGCGGCCGACGTGCTCGCCGCGGTGGACCGGCTCGACGTGCTCGGGGTGACCGCACAGGCGACCGACCGGTAGCGTCGACCGAGAGCCACCCGGACCCACCGGGCACTCGGAAGGAGTCCTTCGTGTTCGAAGCCGCCAACATCCGTGACTGGATCGGCCTGCCGGTCGTCGACGAGGCCGAGGACAAGGTCGGGACGCTCGAGAGCATCTACTACGACACCGCCACGTCCGAGCCGGCGTTCGGTGCGCTCACGACCGGGATGGTCGGCTTCCAGAAGCTCGTGTTCGTCCCCCTCGTCGGGGCGACCGTCGCACCGAAGCACCTGCGCGTGACCTTCCCGAAGAAGCTCGTGAAGGACGCGCCCTCCATCGCGACCGACGGTGAACTCGACGCCGCGACCGAGCCCGAGCTGTTCCAGCACTACGGCCTCGAGTACCGCACGGGCAGCGGCGGCGAGCGTCGTCTCGGACGCCGCTGAGGCCGGGACTGCTCCGGATCGCCCGCCGACCACTGCGCACTGCCCTGGCGGTGGTCGGCGCCGTCTGTCTCGTGGCGGCGGGCCTCGGCGGGTCCGTCGGCGCGCCGCCGGCCTCCGCGGCGCCGATGTGGCCGGTGCCCGAGCCGTACCCCGTGACCGCCGACCCCACCGAGACGCTCGACGCGATCCCGCCGGGCAGTGAGTACGTGGCGCTCGGCGACTCCTACTCGGCCGGGTACGGCCTGAGGGACCGCACCGGGCTGCCCACGAACGCCTGCGTGCAGTCGGCGCGCGACTACCCGCACCGGCTCGCGGCGCAGTTCGGGCTCACCCTGACCGACGTCACGTGCGCCGGCGCGACGAGCGACGACGTCACCACGGGCCACCAGTTCAAGGGCGTCCCGCCGCAGATCGAGTCGTTGTCCGACCGCACCCGACTGGTGACCCTGACGATCGGCGGCAACGACGCCGACCTGTTCGGCACGGCGGCCTCGTGCCTGGCGATCTCCGCGAACGGCCCGGTGTTCTCTGGCCGCGACGCCCCGTCGTGCGAGAGCACCCTCGTGCAGGACGGCGTCGACCAGCTCGCCGTGAAGATCCAGTCGCGCGTGGCACTCGGCATCGCCGACACACTCGGCGCGGTGCAGCGGGCCGCCCCGAACGCCGTCGTCGTGTTCCTCGGGTACCCGGCGATCTTCCCGGACGCCGAGGACACCCCCGCGAAGGGCTGCTTCCGGTCGGCACTCGACCTCGGCACCCTGGCGGGCTCGTTCCCGTCGGACACCTACCCCTTCACGGACACCGACGTCGAGTACCTGCACGGTGTCCAGGACGAGCTCAACGAGGTCTCCCGGTCCGCTGCCGCCGCCGCCGGGGTGCGGTTCGTCGACGTCTTCGCGAGCACGCAGGACCACTCGCCGTGCGCCGCGTCGAAGCGCTACGTGGCCGGTGTGACCCTCACTGGTTCCGGCGACCTGCGGAAGATCGACCTGAAGGCCGGCGCCCTGCACCCGAACGAGCGCGGCGTCACGTACCTGACCGCGCGGATGGCCGCCGCGATCCGCGCCCTCGCCGGCTGATCCCACCGGCGGTCTCGGTCGCCGTGGCCGCTCGGCTGTCCGGGTGCGCCGCCGGCGGGACCACGCAGACCGGGGCGGCGGTCTCGCGCACGACGTCGTGGAGCAACGAGCCCGAGAGCGCGCGCACGTGCCCGCGACCGAGCACCACCAGCGACGCCCGGCGGGTGTGCGAGGCGATCGCGTGACCCGGGTGGCCCTCGACCAGCAGCGGACGGAGGCGGAGTGACGGGTACCGTGCGGCCAGCACGGACGTCACCCGCTGCAGCAGTTCGGCGTTGCTCGTACGCCACCGGAGCGGGTCCTCGGCGAAGTCGGTCAGCCCGGTCCGGGTGAGCACGGGCATCTCCCACGCGCGCAGCAGCGTCAGCCGTCGGTTCCGCCGGACGGCCTCGTCGACGGCGATCGACACCGCACGTTCGTCGATCGGGTCCTCCACCGCGAGCACCACGTCACCGTCGATCGGGTGCGGACCCTCCGGCACGACCACGGTCGGGACGGCAGCACGCTCGGCGACCCGCGCCGGGTCACCGCCGGCCGTCGATCCGCGCCGGTGGCGGAAGCTCCCGATCACGAGCAGGTCGCCGCCGTCCGACTCCTCGACCAGGGCTGCGGCGAACGGGCCCGCGTGCCGGTGCACCTCGACCGCCACACCGGGCAGAGCGGTCCGCGCGGCCTCGGCGAGCTGGTCGGCGACCGGCGTCCGGCCCTCCAGCGCGTGGTCGGCGCCGATGATCCGCAGCCGCTCGACACCGGCGTCGGCGCGGGCCACGATCCACCGCAGGGCCTCGTCGTGGGGCATCGCCGCATCGGCGGCCAACGTCACCGTCGTCCATCGCTCGTCCATCCCGATCGGCCTCCTCCGTCGCAGGCTTCGGGGGCGTCACCTGGCGCTCCGTGCGCCACACGGTACTCCGGTCGGGGGCGGTGGAACCGACCGTGCGCAGCGGTGGAACCGGCCGTGCGCGGTGGTGACCGCGAGCGGCGGACGTGAGCCGGGCCTCCCGTCCGACGCCGCGTAGTCTCGCAGGCGTGGTGGTGAGCGCCGGACTGTTGCTGCACCGGACCGGTCCGGCCGGGCCGGAGGTCTTCGTCGCGCACATGGGCGGGCCGTTCTGGCGGAGCCGGCCACGTGCCTGGTCGGTCCCGAAGGGACTCGTCGAACCCGGCGAGGACCCGCTCGAGACGGCCCTGCGTGAGTTCGGTGAGGAGATCGGGGTCCCCGCACCCGTGGCCGCCGACGACGTCACGGACCTGGGCGAGTTCCGGCAGGCCTCGGGCAAGCGCGTCCGGGTGTTCGCCGCCCCGGCCCCGGCGTTCGAGGTCGTCGTCGTGCGGAGCAACACCGTCCGGCTCGAGCTGCCACGCGGTTCAGGACGGTTCGTCGACGTGCCGGAGGTCGACGACGCCCGGTGGGTGCCGGTCGCCGAGGCGCGGGAGCTGCTCGTCGCGGGCCAGGTCGCCGCGGTGGATGCACTGCTCGATGGGCCGGATGCGGCCCGGTGAGCGCATCGCCCGTTGCGGGTGAGTCACGATGTGGTGACGGTGCGGACAGGGTCACGGGGGCGTGGATAACCTGACCGGGTGTCGGGTGGGCCGGCGCGACCACCAGGGGAGTACACATGCGGCGCTGGCGCACGGTCACAGCAGGGTTCACCGCCCTCGCGCTCGGAGCAGGACTCGCGATCGGCGGCGCGACGAGCGCCTCGGCGGAGCCCGCGGGCAACTGGGGCACGTTCACCCTGAGCGGGGCGTCGAAGGCGTACACGGGCACGATGACGTTGCCCGGGTTCCCCGCCACGACGTTCACCTCGAACTCGCGGCAGTCGACCGTGATCAGCGGGGCGTCGACGTGGCAGTCCGCGGGGACGCCGGTCGGTGGGGTCTACGGCACGAGTCGTGCGCAGACGTACATGAACCAGCGGCCCCAGGCTGATCGTCCCAACGGGGACTCGGCCTCGACCACCACCTACACGTTCGACGGCGCGACGCCCGGCGCGCAGAGCTGGTCGTTCGTCCTCGGGGACATCGACGCCGACCAGGCGACGATCTCCGCCACGGTGGCCGGCGGTGGTGCCGCGACCGCCGAGCAGCTCGGGTACCAGGGCTCCTACAACTCGTGCTCGGCTGCTCCGACGGCCGGCGGCTGGTCGTGCACCCCCGACCCCGACGGCACCACCGGCAAGGACCAGCCGACCTGGGACGCCGCCACGCGTACGCTGACCGGCAACGCCGCCGCGTCGGACACCGCGGGCGCCTCGGCCTGGTTCACGCCGACCGCGTCGCTGACGAGCCTGACCATCACGTACCAGCAGCGCAGCGGGTTCCCGGTGTACCAGACCTGGTTCGCCAACCGCACCGCGGCGATCAGCGGCACCGCGACCCTCGACGGCACGCCGATCCCGGGAGCCACCGTCACCGTGACCGCACCCCGCGGCACCGTCTACACGACGACCACCGACGCCGACGGCAACTACGTGTTCCCGCAGTTGCCGGTGATCGCGAACTACCGCGTCGAGATCACCCCGCCCGCTGGTGCTGACGGTGACGCCACGGTGACGGGTGTCTCGCTCGCCGTCGCCGGCACACCAGGTGGCGTCGACAAGACCGCCGACTTCGCGTTCACGTCGCCGGACGACACGACGTCCGTCATCGGGACGGTGACCGACGACGACGGCAACCCGGTCTCGAACGTCCCGGTCGTCATCACCGACCCGGACACCGGCGACACGCTGGTCGACACCACGACGAACAGCGACGGCGTCTACACCGGTTCCGACCTGCCCGCCGGCACCGAGCTGGACGTCTCCGTCGCCGACGAGCCGCCCGTGTCGATCACCACCGGTGACGCCGATGCAGCACCGGTCGAGCCGGAGCCGATCGTCGCCCCGCCCGCCGTGATCGCGACGATCACCGGCGTCGTCTCCCTCGACGGGACGCCCGTGCCCGCCGGCGTGGTCGTCGAGCTCCTCGACGAGAGCGGCGCCGTCGTCGGATCGGACACCACCGACGCCGACGGCCGCTACACGTTCGCCACGTCCGCCGGTACCTACACGGCCCGCACGGTGGTCCCCGCTGCGGGTGCCACCGGTGACACCGCGAACACCGGCATCGCCGCGGTCGCGGGCACCAGCGTCACGTCGGACCTGCCGTTCACGTCCGCCGCCGCGCCCGAGGTCATCACGACCGACCAGCCCGGCACCGTGGTCGACACGAACGGCGACCCGGTCGCCGGCGTGGACGTCGTCGCGACGCCGACCGACCCGGAAGCCGGCCCGCCGGTGACCGTGGCCACCGACTCCGACGGCGCGTTCGACCTGGTCGACCTGCAGCCGACGACCGAGTACACGATCACGGTCGACGTCGACGGCGCCACCCCGGTGACCGTCGTCACGCCCGAGGACGGCGCTGCGACCCCGCTCGCCTTCGTGGTCGAGGCCGCGGTGACCCCGGTTCCGTCGCCGTCGCCCAGTGCACCGACGCCGAGCAACTCGCCGACCGCGGTGCCGACCGTGCCGGCTGCCGGAGGATCGGGCAACGCGCCGGCCGCTGGTTCGGGTGACGTCGGTGACGGCGGGCCGCTGGCCTACACCGGTGCGGACCTGAAGCCCGGGCTCATCGCGGCCGGGGTGCTCGTGCTGCTCGGTGCGGCGCTGCTGACCTACCGCGCGGTGCGCAACCGTCGCCGGAGCCACCTGCAGGACTGATCGGTCACGACGAGGGGCGGGCCCGGCGCGATGCCGGCCCGCCCTTCGTCGTTGGTGCACGACCCGAGGCCCCGCCGTCGCCCGCGACACGCCGCCGCCCCACCCCCGAGGTTCCGAAATCTGCCCATCTCGGCGTCCCGAACGGCAGTTCGTGGAACCTCAGCGCAACGCGAACGGCAGTTCGTGGAACCTCGACGCCGCGCGCATGGCATGTCGCCGCGGCCCCTCGCCACACGCCGCCACGCGCCGCCGCGACGACGCCACGCCCGGGCCTCGACGCCGAGGTTCCACGGCATGCCGCCGCTGCACCGCCGAGGTTCCACGGATCGCCGCCAGGACCGCCGAGATGCCGAGATTTCGGAACCTCGGCGCAGCGCGAGGCCGACGAGGACGACGACGACGACGCCACCCGACGCCGCGCCGCCCGCGCGCCGCGCTACTGCGTGCGGTGCGAGCCCGTGACCGTCGCGACCGAGCCCGTCAGGGTCTGGATCGCCCGACCGACGACGGGCACCGACGTGGTGACCACCGCGAGCGAGGACGTGATCGCCTCGATCGACGACGTCGACAGGTGCTCCTGCCCGACCGTGTGCACCGGGAAGCCCCGACGCGCCAGCACGACGACCCCGAGCGACCCCAGCAGCACGGCACCACCGGCGAACGGCAGGTACTGCAACCCGACGATCCCGAGCGCCTGCCCACCGATGGCTGCACCGCCCGCGATGCCGATGTTCGACGCACCGTTGATGAGCGCGCCGGCGATGTCGGGGGAGACGCCTCCGGAACGGATCGCGGCAGCCATGAAGAGCGTGCCCGTCGTGCCGTTCGCGGCCATCCACACGCCGGCGACGACCATCGTGCCGACCAGGGAGCCGTGCACGAACGGCATCGCGGCGAACGCGACGGCCATCACGGCGACGGCGGCGATGAGGGTCTGGCGGGGCGCCCGGTCGACGAACATGCCCGCGAGCCAGAGGCCGATCACCCCGGTGCCGCCCAGGACGAGCAGCGCACCGCTCACCATCGAGGCGTCGAGTCCCGCGTCGATCGCGTAGGGCCCGACGTAGGTGTAGACGACGTAGTGCCCGGCGAACAGGAGCAGGTCGGCGATCACGACGGACAGCAGCCCGGTGCGTGCCCAGGCCTTCGGGGACCCGATGTGCGGCGACGAGGCACCACTGACGGCGGGCAGGAACAGCAGCGCCACGGCGGCGAGCACGGCGGCGGCGACACCGATCGAGAACACGGCGGGACGCCAGCCGATGTGCTGCGCGACCCAGGTGGCGACGGGCACGCCGAGCACGAAGCCGAGCGAGCTGCCCGAGTACACGAACGCGATGGCGCGACCGGCCAGGCGCGGCGGCACGATCCGGGTGGCGTACGCCGAGGCGACCGAGAAGAACAGCGCGTGCGCGATGCCGCCGACGACCCGGCCGGCGCAGACGACGGCGAACGACGGTGCGAACGCGATCATGAGGTTCGACACCGTGTAGCCGACGAGCGTCGACACGAGCACGGCCTTGCGGGGGAGCTTGGCGGTGAAGGCGGTGAGCGGGAGCGCCAGGAGTGCCACGGCGCCCGCGTACACGGTGACGACGATGCCCATGGTGGCCTCGGACACACCGAGGTCGGCGCTCATCGTGCCGAGCAGCCCGACGGGCATGAGCTCGGTGGTGATGGCGAAGAACGTCGCCAACCCGAGGACGGCGATGCCGACGATGGACTGGGTGGTGACGGTGATCGGCCGCGTGTTCGTCGACACGGCCGAGGTGGTGGTGTTGGTGGACACGCTGCTGACCTCCTCCGGGGCACGGGCGAGCGCGCGACGGTGCCGTTCGGGGGAACGACGATGACCGGGAGGTCTGCGGGGCGCGCTCGCTGTGGATGTGGGTGATGTGGGTACGACTCCACGGCGAGTGCGCTCATCCAGTGTGGCACGATGGACCGCAGCCCGCGAGGGGTCAGCGGAGATTCTCGGAGCGCTCCAACAATCCGCGCCCTCAGTTCTCGTTCGTCACCCGACCCTGCACGCCGCCGCCCCGGAGCGCGATCGTCAACGTCCCGCTCATCGACTGCGCGGACATCGACACCGAGCCGTGCAGTGCCGCCTCGCGGGGGAAGCACGCCGTCGACGACTCGATCCGGTTCGCCGTCGCCACCAGGCAGATCGTCGACCGGTCCGTGCCGACCCCGGCCCACACGGCCCACGGCGTGTCGAACGAGCCGCCGTCCAACGCACGGTTCGTGAACAGGAGCCGCGTGGAGTGCAGGCTCACGGGTGCCTCCACCGGCCCCGGCAGCTGGTCGGCGTACGTCTGCGGCACGTCGAGCAGCTGCTCGAGCGTGACCGTGCCCGCCGTCGGCGTGACGCTCGGTGCCGCTGCGACGTCGCCGCGCACGGGCCCGACGACGGTGCCGGCGGCGAACGCCACCCCGACCGCCGCTGCCGCGCCGAGCGCGATCCAGACGCGTGGCCGCTCCGTCCAGAGCAGCGTGCGCCACCGGGACCGTCGCGTCGGTCCGACCGGGAGGCCCGGCTCACCCCCGCCGTCGTCACCCGTGTCGTCGGGACGGTCGGGTTCTCGGGCTTCGGTCGCCGCCCACGGTCCGGCATCCGTTCGCGGGGTCGGGTCCGTTCGCAGCGATGGATCCGGCTCGGCAGCAACCGTCGCGCGCTGCGGGGCCGGGCGCTCCGGCGAGGGCACGGACGGTGGAGCCGACCGTTCTGGCGACGAGCCGGGCAGTGGAGCCGACCGCTCGGGGGACGCGACCTGCCCGCTGGCCGGGGCCGTGCCTCCCGGCCGCCCGTCGGGCCCCGTGTCGGAGGCGACTCCCGCGACCGCTCGCCGTCCACCCGGCCGCCGCCCGCTCGCCAGGTCCTGCAGCGCGATCCGGGCGCGCGCCGCGTCGGCGGGGCTCGATGCCGCTCCCCAGGCGACGGCCTCGAGCCGTGCCCGTTCCGCTGCCACGTCGTCGTGGGCCATGCGCACTCCCGATCTGCCGGTCGCGTGGACTCCCTTCATCGTGGCACTGCCGGGGCGGCGGCGCGCACCCAGAACGAGGGGAGTAGGCGTGACGCATGAGCACCGAACCCGAACCGCGACACGACGTCGCCCCGGAGACCCTCGAGCCGCTGAGCCACGACACCCAGTCCGGCGAGGCCGACTACGTGGCCACGAGCCCCGGCGGGACCGGCACGGAGCGCCACGTGCCGACCGCCGACGAGGAACAGGGTCGCGGCACCGAGTACGACCCGGTGGACCAGGGGCCGCAGCAGGAGGGCCAGGGCGGCTGACGCCGGGCCCGACGTCACGCGCCCGCGCTACCGGATCACCCGGCGCAGCACGGCCCGCTCGCCCGCCGTCCACGCGGCGCTCGTCACGACGTACAGCGCGGCGGCGAGTGGCGCGAGCGCGGCGAACACGACCGTGATGAACGGCGCGAACCGTCCGATCGCGGTGGTCGCTGCCGCACCGGGCACCTGGGCGCCCCGCTCGGGTGTCGGCAGCGGGTTCCAGCGCAGGTTCGCGCGGCGGCTGAGCTCCACGACGACGGCGAGCACGGCCAGCAGGAGGATGACGACCCAAGCGTGCACCCAGAGCGGCGACGTCAGCGTGACGACGAGCGAGTGCCCGAGCGGGACCCCGACCAAGGTGGCCTCGAGCAGGGCATTGGCCGTTCCGCCGATCGACGCGTGCGTGAACAGGGCGTAGACGAGGGACAGCACCGGAGCCTGCGCGAGGACGGGCAGGCATCCGGCCAGGGGTGAGACCTTCTCGTTCGTGTAGAGCTGCTGGACGGCGCGCTGCAGCTGCTCGGCGTTCTTCCCGTGGCGCTTCCGCAGGGCGGCGAGCTGCGGCGCGAGCCGACGTCGGTCGCGCTCCGCTCGGACCTGCAGGACGGACAGCGGCACGAGCACGGCCCGGACGGCCAGGGTGAGGAGCACGACGGCGATCGCCGCGGCGAACGATCCGGTGGCGGGGGAGAGGGCCGCGGTCAGGGCGGCGACGAGGTCCGCGCCGCCCTGCAGCAGCGGGCCGACGAGGGGCAGGGTGGACAGGTCCATGACGGTTCCGATCGGTGGTGGTTCGCAGGAGGGGTCACGAGGGGCCCGGCCACCGGTCGGTGGTCAGGCCGGGGCGACGACTCCCGGAGCACGCGATCGGACGTGCCCGTCGGCATCGGGGTGGCTCCACGCGATGCGGGTGACGAGATCCGGTACCGCAGCGGGTTCGACGCCCGTCGACCGCAGCCCGAGCACCGTCGCCAGCACCGTGGCCAGGACCTGTGCAACGACGACCGCCACGGCGACGGCCGTCAGGCCGAGCGCGGCCACTGCCAGCAGCGGCAGGGCGCCGGCTGCGGGGTCGCCGACCGCGGGCGCCCCGAGCACCAGCGCGGCGGCGGCGCGGAGGATCAGCAGGGCGACGGTCATGGTCGGTTCAGCGTAACGCCCGCGTGCCGCCACGGACAGGACGGCAGCGCGGGAGAGGATCGCCGCATGACCGCAGGTTCGCCGAGCACCCCAGCGACCGTCGCGCTCGACCGAGCCGGGGTGTCGTACACGCCGCACGTGTACGACCACCACGAGAGCGCCACGAACTTCGGCGAGGAGGCCGCCGCCGCACTCGGCCTCCGCGAGGAGCAGGTCTTCAAGACCCTGGTCGTCTCGGTCGACGGCGCACTGGCGGTGGCGATCGTGCCGGTGGCGAACCGGCTCGACCTCAAGGCCATCGCAGCGGCGGTCGGGGGTAAGAAGGCGACACTGGCCGATCCGGCCCTCGCCGAGAAGCGCACCGGGTACGTCGTCGGTGGCATCAGCCCGGTCGGCCAGAAGTCCTGGATCCGGACCGTGCTCGACGAGTCGGCCCTGGCGTACGACAGCATCTTCGTCTCCGGCGGGCGCCGCGGGTTCGACATCGAGGTGGCTCCGGCCGACCTCGCGCGGGTCACCGAGGCGATCTCGGCAGCGATCGCGCGGACCTGAGTCGAGTCGCCGCAAGTTTCTCCCGTGACCGGGAATGACCCCGGCACTCCTGCGTTGCATTGAGTCGAAGGCACTCAAGTTCCCCAGGAGGTCCCTTTGCCAGAGACGTTCGGCCCGACCGGCGGCAGTGACTCGTTCGACGAGTTCCTCGCCCGCCTCCTCGCGGCGCAGAACACCGGTGACCCGCAGCGCCCCCGTGCGTTCGGCCGACCGGTGGACATCACGCGGCTCCTCAGCCGCCGTACCCACGAGCTGCTCCAGCACACCGCCGAGTACGCGGTGTCGCAGGGGCAGCACGAGCTCGACGCGCTGCACCTGTTGCACCTGCTCGTCCGCACCGAGCCGTTCGACGCCGTCGTCCGTTCCGCCGAGGTCGACCCCGAGCGCCTCGCCGCCGAGATCGAGCAGCGCCTGCCGATGGCCCGCGAGCCGCAGCCCGAGCAGACCGGTCGTCCTGCCCTGACCGGCACGGCGCAGCGCATCCTCGTCGAGGCCACCCAGGCCGCGCGGGGCTTCGGCAGCACCTACACCGACCCCGAGCACGTCTTCTTCGCGCTCGTGACCGACCAGGAGACCGTCACCGGGCAGCTGCTCGCCAGCGCCGGTGTCACCCCGCAGGCCATGCAGGACTACGCCCAGCAGGCCGCGGCAGCAGCACGAGAGGGGCGCCCCATGCCAGGAACCGGTGCAGCGACCGGAACGGCCGACACCGACGGCGACAGCGACACCCCGACCCTCGACCAGTTCGGCACCGACCTCACCGCGCGGGCCCGTGACGGTCGCATCGACCCCGTCATCGGTCGTGCCGACGAGATCGAGCAGGCGGTCGAGATCCTGCTCCGTCGCACCAAGAACAACCCCGTCCTGATCGGCGAGCCCGGCGTCGGGAAGACCGCCATCGTCGAGGGACTCGCCCAGCGCATCGTCGACGGCGACGTCCCGTCGCTGCTGCAGGGCAAGCGGGTCGTCGCCCTCGACCTGCCCGGCATGCTCGCCGGCACCCGGTACCGCGGCGACTTCGAGGAGCGCCTGACGAAGGCCATGGACGAGATCGCGGCGCACGCCGACGAGCTCATCGTCTTCGTCGACGAGCTCCACACCGTCGTCGGCGCCGGTGGGGGCGGTGAGGGCGGCTCGATGGACGCCGGCAACATCCTCAAGCCCCGGCTCGCCCGCGGCGACCTGCACCTGGTCGGCGCGACCACCCTGAACGAGTACCGCCGGATCGAGAAGGACGCCGCACTCGAGCGTCGCTTCCAGCCGGTCACGGTCGGGGAGCCGAGCGTCGAGGACGCCGTCGCGATCCTGACCGGCCTCGCACCCCGGTACGAGGAGCACCACGGCGTCGTCTACACGCCGGAGTCGCTGCGCGCCGCCGTCGAGCTCTCGCACCGGTACGTCACCGACCGGCACCTGCCGGACAAGGCCATCGACCTCATCGACCAGGCCGGCGCACGGCGCCGGCTCGCCCGCTCGGGTGCCGTCGACGTCGAGGCCCTGCGCGACCAGGTCGCCGAGCTGCTCGCCGAGAAGGACCGCGCGGTCGCCGAGGAACTGTACGAAGAGGCGTCGCGCCTGCGCGACGAGACGGTCGGACTGGAGGCCCGGATCGCCGCCGCCACGTCGGCGGACGTTCCCCGCGCCTCCCGTCCGGAATCCGCGGGCACCTCGATCACGGAACGCGACATCGCCGGTGTGGTGTCGCGTGCCACCGGCATCCCGGCGACGCGCCTGACCCAGGGCGACCGCTCGCGGCTCGCCGTGCTCGAGCAGGAACTGCACGAGCGCGTCGTCGGCCAGGACGACGCCGTCGCGGCGATCGCGAAGGCCGTCCGACGCAGCCGGACCGGCATGGGCGACCAGCGTCGACCCGTCGGGAGCTTCCTGTTCCTCGGCCCGAGCGGCGTCGGCAAGACCGAACTGGCGAAGGCCCTGGCGTCGTCGCTGTTCGGTGACGAGTCCGCCATGCTCCGCTTCGACATGAGCGAGTTCGGCGAGCGGCACACCGTCTCGCGGCTGGTCGGGGCGCCTCCCGGGTACGTCGGCTACGACGAGGCCGGGCAGCTCACCGAACGCGTGCGCCGGAACCCGTACTCGGTGATCCTGCTCGACGAGGTCGAGAAGGCGCACCCCGACGTGTTCAACCTGCTGCTGCAGGTGCTGGACGACGGTCGACTGACCGACGGCCAGGGGCGCACGGTGGACTTCCGGAACACGGTCGTGATCATGACGTCGAACATCGGCTCGGAGTTCCTGGCCTCGCGGTCGGGCGCCCTCGGCTTCGCGCCCGTGGGTTCCACTGACGGGTACGGCGAGGACGACCTCCGCGCCCGGGTGATGGGCAAGCTCCGCGAGGCCATGCGGCCGGAGTTCATCAACCGCATCGACGAGATCGTGCTCTTCCGCAAGCTCGACCGGTCGCAGATCACGTCGATCGTGTCACTGCTGCTGCAGGACACGGCGCTCCGGCTCGTCGCGCAGGACATGGTGCTCTCCGTGTCCGACGCCGCGGTCGACTGGCTCGCCGAGCACGGGTACGAGCCCGAGTACGGCGCCCGTCCGCTCCGCCGGCTCATCCAGCGCGAGGTCGACGACCGCATCGCGACGCTCGTGGTCGACGGTGGCGTGACCGCCGGGGACACCGTGCGGATCGACGTCGTCGACGGCGTGCTGACGGCAGCGGTGGTGGAACCCGCGACGCTGTAGCAGCCGTTCGCCCACGAAGGCCCGGTACCGATTCGGTACCGGGCCTTCGTGGCGTCCGGGTGCGCTGCGGGGTGTTCGGGAATGCAATTCCGGAGAAATCGGAGAAAGGGGTTGCGCTGCGAATTGCGGGGCCGATAGTGTTCACTCGTCGCGAACCGCTGCAGTGCAGCCGGGGGACGACTCCGACAGCTCGAGACCGAAAGGGGGCCGACCATGATGATCACCGCAACCACTCCGTTCCGTGGAATCCGTGGACGCGTCGGCACCCCGTTCCGCGTCCGCTGACCCGGAGCGTTCCGCCTTCTGCCGACATCTGTGTCCTTCGATCCTCGTCTCGTGACGAGTCCGTCGCCTGACACTTCGCGCTGAGCCGTTCTGGCTCGCGTCAAACCGGCTCCGTCGATCGCCGATCGGTCCCGATCCGTGTGCTCCGTGCACGCGATCGGACTGCGTCGATCGTGGCCGGAGAATGTCGGCGGTCGGTGCGACGCTCTCGGTACCGGAAGTCATTCAGTACCGCGTCGTCGGACATTCCTCCGGTGACCGCGGAATGCATTCTCACGCATTCATTTTGTCCTGCCCGTGTTCCGGGCGATCCACTCCTGCCCGTGTGCCGGGCAGCTCCGTCATGCCCTGAAAGGGATCACCGTGTCATCGAAGACCGCCACCCGTCCTCCCGATACCCGCGCAGCGCGCCACCGGGTCTCCCTCACCGACCGCATCGCGCTGCGCATCGGCATGTCGCTCATCATCTGGAGCCGCCGGACCCGCCGGGACCGTCCGGTGATCGACCACGCAACACGGCTGCAGCTCGACCGCGAGCGGCAGCAGCGCGAGAACGACCTGCTCCTGCAGGCCGCACTCATGCGCGCCTGGCGCTGAGCCGGATCGGACACCCCACCGTCGCACCGTGCGACCGTCGCCGTCCCGTGCCCGCTTGGTGGCTCGGTGCGAGGGGACAACCCCGCACCGAGCCACCGTCGGCGCACCGGCCGACGTAACCCCCACCGTGCGCCGCACCGACGACCGGGCACGGCGCGACCGAGCTCGCACCGTGCGCCGATGTGTCGGACGCACCCCGGGCCTCCCGTACCGTTGGCGGGTGACCGAAACCGCAGCTGCACTCGTCGAACGCCTGACCGCCGTCGTCCCGGACTTCCCGAAGCCGGGGGTGCTGTTCCGCGACGTGACGCCGGTGTTCTCGGACGCCGTCGCGTTCGGCCGCGTGTGCGAGGCACTCGCCGCGCCGTTCGCCGTCGGTGCCGGGTTCGACGCCGTCGCTGGCATCGAGGCGCGGGGCTTCGCCCTCGCCGGCGGGATCGCCGCGCAGCACCAGGTGGGCGTGCTCACCGTGCGCAAGGCCGGCAAGCTGCCGGGCGAGGTCCTCAGCGAGCAGTACGCACTCGAGTACGGCGAGGCCGAGCTCGAGCTGCGTCCGGGCCAGCTCCCCGCGGGCACCAGGGTCCTCGTCGTCGACGACGTCCTCGCCACCGGTGGGACCGGCGCCGCCACCATCACGCTGCTCGAACGCGCGGGCTACCAGGCGGTCGGGTTCGCCGCGCTGCTCGAGCTGGACGGGCTGAACGGACGCGAGCGACTCGAGCCGCGCCTGCCCGTCACGACGCTCGGCGCCGTGCCCGCCTGAGCCCAACGCGCGCACTAGTCTTGACGCACCATTTCGATCGAGGAGTCCCATCATCGTGACCGAGTCAGTCGCCGCAGCGCCGGAGAGCGCCGAGCCCGCAGCCGTGCCCCAGGCACCCGAGCCCCGCACCGCGACGACGACCACGACGGGCACCGAGCTCTTCGACGGTGAGCGCGGCGTCGTCGCGATCCGCGTCGACGGTGTCCTGAAGGACCTCGCTGCCGACGTCGCCGCCGGCGAGACCGCCGAGGCCGTCACCCTGCAGGAGCAGGACGGGCTCGACATCCTCCGCCACTCGGCCGCGCACGTGCTCGCGCAGGCCGTCCAGCAGATCAACCCCGAGGCCAAGCTCGGCATCGGGCCGCCCGTCACCGACGGCTTCTACTACGACTTCGACGTCGCCGAGCCCTTCACCCCCGAGGACCTCAAGGCCATCGAGAAGGGCATGGACCGCATCGTCAAGCAGGCCCAGCGTTTCCGCCGCGTGGTCGTCACCGACGAGCAGGCGCGCGAGCTGATGGCGGGGGAGCCGTACAAGCAGGAGCTCATCGGGCTCAAGGGTGCGGCGACCGACGGCGACTCCGGCGAGAGCGTCGAGGTCGGCGCCGGCGAGCTCACCGTGTACGAGAACGTCGACCCGAAGTCGGGCGAGGTCGTCTGGCAGGACCTCTGCCGGGGCCCGCACGTGCCGCACACCCGCTGGATCGGCAACGCCGCGAAGCTCATGCGCGTCGCCGCTGCCTACTGGCGCGGCTCCGAGAAGAACCCGCAGCTGCAGCGCATCTACGGCACCGCGTGGCCCGACAAGGACCAGCTCAAGGCCTACCTGGTGCGCCTCGAAGAGGCCGCCAAGCGCGACCACCGCAAGCTCGGTGCCGAACTCGACCTGTTCTCGTTCCCCGACGAGATCGGTTCCGGCCTGGCGATCTTCCACCCGAAGGGCGGCATCATCCGCCGCGAGATGGAGGACTACTCGCGCCGTCGGCACGAGGAGAACGGTTACTCGTTCGTCTACACGCCGCACATCACCAAGGGCGACCTGTTCGAGACCTCCGGGCACCTCGGCTGGTACAAGGACGGCATGTTCCCGGCCATGCACATGGACGAGGCGAAGGACGAGGACGGCAACGTCACGCGTCAGGGTGCCGACTACTACCTCAAGCCGATGAACTGCCCGATGCACATCCTGGCGTACCGCTCGCAGCCGCGTTCCTACCGCGACCTGCCGCTCCGGATGTTCGAGTTCGGCACGGTCTACCGCAACGAGAAGTCGGGCGTCATCCACGGCCTCACCCGGGTCCGCGGCATGACCCAGGACGACGCGCACATCTTCACCACGCAGGAGAAGATGAAGGAGGAGCTGACCACCACCCTCGAGTTCGTGCTCTCGCTGCTGCGCGACTACGGCCTCGACGACTTCTACCTCGAGCTCTCGACGAAGGACCCGGAGAAGTACGTCGGTGACGACGAGGTGTGGGACGTCGCGACGAACACCCTGCGCGAGGTCGCCGAGGAGTCCGGTCTCGAGCTCGTGCCCGACCCCGCCGGAGCCGCCTTCTACGGCCCGAAGATCTCGGTGCAGGCCCGCGACGCCATCGGCCGCACGTGGCAGATGTCGACCGTGCAGCTCGACTTCAACCTGCCCGAGCGCTTCGGCATCGACTACACCGCGGCCGACGGCTCCCGCCAGCGCCCGGTGATGATCCACCGCGCGCTGTTCGGCTCGATCGAGCGGTTCTTCGGCGTGCTGACCGAGCACTACGCCGGCGCGTTCCCGGCCTGGCTGTCGCCGGTGCAGGTCGTCGGCATCCCCGTCGCGGCTGAGTACGGCGACTACCTCGACGAGGTCATCGCGAAGCTCCGGTCGCACGGCGTCCGCGCCGAGGTCGACCACTCGGACGACCGCATGCAGAAGAAGATCCGCACGCACACCAAGGCGAAGGTGCCGTTCCAGCTCATCGCGGGCGGCGACGACCGCGACGCCGGTGCGGTCTCGTTCCGCTTCCGTGACGGTCGCCAGGACAACGCCGTACCCGTGGACGAAGCGGTCGACCGCATCCTGACGGCGATCCGCGAGCGCGCGCAGGTCTGATGACGGACGAGCAGGACCCGCTGGTCATCCGGGACGCCGCCACCGGTGCGGCCGTCCCGGATGCCTTCCAGCGCCTGTGGAACCCGCACCGGATGGCGTACATCGACGCCGGGCGCGAGGGCACGGGCCGCGGGCACGCAGACGACTGCCCGTTCTGCGAGGCACCGCGGAAGTCCGACGAGGACGCCCTCATCGTCGCCCGGGGCGAGCACGCCTACGTGCTGCTCAACCTGTTCCCGTACAACAACGGACACCTGCTGGTCTGCCCGTACCGCCACGTGCCGCTGTACGACGAGGCCACTCCGGACGAGCTCCGCGAGATGGGCGAGCTGACCCAGACCGCGATGCGGGTCCTGCGCGCCGTGTCGCACTGCGACGGCTTCAACATCGGCATGAACCAGGGCGAGGTTGCGGGAGCCGGCATCGCCGCACACCTGCACCAGCACATCGTGCCGCGGTGGCAGTCCGACGCGAACTTCTTCCCGATCATCGCGCGGACGAAGTCGATGTCCCAGATGCTCGGGGACACCCGCCGACTGGTCGCCGAGGGCTGGCCGGCAGCGGACTAGACTGATCGGCATCATGAGCGACAGCACCAGCACCTCCGGCACCCCTGGCACCTCGATCACCGGCTCCGACCGCGTCAAGCGCGGCCTCGCCGAGATGCTCAAGGGCGGCGTCATCATGGACGTCGTCGACGCCGAGCAGGCCCGCATCGCGGAAGAAGCCGGCGCCACCGCGGTCATGGCCCTCGAGCGTGTCCCCGCCGACATCCGCGCACAGGGCGGCGTCGCCCGCATGTCCGACCCGTCGATGATCGAGGAGATCATCGCCGCCGTGTCGATCCCCGTCATGGCGAAGGCCCGCATCGGCCACTTCGTCGAGGCGCAGATCCTGCAGGAGCTCGGCGTCGACTACATCGACGAGTCCGAGGTGCTCTCGCCCGCCGACTACGTCAACCACATCGACAAGTGGAACTTCACCACGCCCTTCGTCTGCGGTGCCACCGAGCTGGGCGAGGCGCTCCGTCGCATCACCGAGGGCGCTGCGATGATCCGTTCCAAGGGCGAGGCCGGCACGGGTGACGTGTCCGAGGCCACGAAGCACATCCGCACGATCAACAAGGAGATCGCGGCGCTGCGCCACCTCAAGGAAGACGAGCTCTACGTCGCCGCCAAGGAACTGCAGGCGCCGTTCGAGATCGTGCGCGAGGTCGCCCGCACCGGCAAGCTCCCCGTCGTGCTCTTCACCGCCGGTGGCGTCGCCACCCCGGCCGACGCCGCGATGATGATGCAGCTCGGCGCGGACGGCGTGTTCGTCGGCTCCGGCATCTTCAAGTCCGGCGACCCGGCGAAGCGTGCCGCGGCGATCGTCAAGGCCGTCACCTTCCACGACGACCCCAAGGTCATCGCCGAGGTCTCGCGTGGTCTGGGCGAGGCGATGGTCGGCATCAACGTCGCCGACGTCCCCGCGCCGCACCGCCTCGCCGAGCGTGGCTGGTAGCACGACGAGCAGTGCCCGGCCCCGCATCGGGGTCCTGGCGCTGCAGGGTGACTTCCGCGAGCACATCGCCTCGTTGACGGAGCTCGGCGCCGACGTGGTGCCCCTCCGTCGACCCGAGGAGATCGCGGCGCTCGACGGCGTCGTGATCCCCGGCGGCGAGTCGAGCGTGATGGACAAGCTGTCCCGGTCGTTCGGCGTCGCCGAGCCCCTCGCTGCTGCCATCCGCGACGGCCTGCCGACGTACGGCACGTGCGCCGGCATGATCATGCTGTCGTCGCGGATCACCGACGGCATCAGCGGCCAGCAGACCCTCGACGTGCTCGACACCACGGTGCGACGGAACGCGTTCGGCAGCCAGAACGACTCGTTCGAGGTGGACGTCCCGATGCCCGAGCTCGGCGACGCCCCGGTGCACGCGGTCTTCATCCGTGCCCCGGTGGTGGAGCAGCACGGCCCCGGCGTCCAGGTCCTCGGCGCGCTGGCGGACGGGCAGGTCGTCGCGGTGCAGCAGGGCAACGTCCTCGCCAGTGCGTTCCACCCCGAGGTCGCCGGCGAGGACCGCTTCCACCGCCGCTTCCTCGCCATGGTGCGCAGCGCCTGACGCGGCCCCCGGGCTCTGGGCACGACCGCCCGCGGGCCCTGGGCCCGGCCGCCTGCGTGCCCGCACCGGCGGGGCGGGGCGGCGCCGGGCCTCCCGGCTGGGTAAACTGACCCCGACTTTCCGCAAGACGCAAGGAGAACCGTGTCCGGGCATTCCAAGTGGGCGACGACCAAGCACAAGAAGGCCGTCATCGACGGCCGCCGTGCCAAGTCGTTCGCCAAGCTCATCAAGAACATCGAGGTCGCCGCGAAGATGGGCGGCGCCGATCTGTCGGGCAACCCGACGCTGGTCGACGCGATCCAGAAGGCCAAGAAGACCTCGGTCCCGAACGACAACATCGACCGCGCCGTCAAGCGCGGTGCCGGCCTGACCGGTGAGTCGATCGAGTACACGACGATCATGTACGAGGGCTACGCCCCGAACGGCGTCGCGATGCTGATCGAGTGCCTCACCGACAACAAGAACCGCGCAGCGGCCGAGGTCCGGACGGCGATGTCCCGCAACGGTGGCACCATGGCCGACCCGGGCAGCGTCGCCTACAACTTCTCGCGCAAGGGCGTCATCTCGGTCACGAAGACCGACGGCCTCGACGAGGACACCGTCATGACCGCCGTGCTCGACGCCGGTGTCGAGGACGTCATCGACCAGGGCGGCGGCTTCGAGATCATCACCGAGGCGAGCGACCTCGTCGCGGCCCGCACCGCGCTGCAGGACGCCGGTATCGACTACGACTCGGCCGACGCCGAGTTCGTCCCCGGCCTCAAGGTGCCGGTCGACGCCGAGACCGCCCGCAAGGTCTTCCGCCTGATCGACGCGCTCGAGGACAGCGACGACGTGCAGAACGTCTACGCCAACTTCGACGTGCCGGCGGACGTCCAGGCCGAGCTCGACGAGGACGAGGGCGAGTAGCCGTGCTCCGTGTGCTCGGGGTGGACCCCGGGCTCACCCGGTGCGGCGTCGGCGTCGTCGAGGTCGCACCGAACCGGCGCGCACGGCTCGTCCACGTGACGGTCGTGCGCACCCCGGCGGACATGCCGCTCGAACAGCGGCTGCTCCGCATCGCCGACGGCATCGCCGCCGAGATCGACGAGCACCACCCGGACGCGGTCGCCGTCGAGCGTGTGTTCGCGCAGGCGAACGTCCGCACCGTGATGGGCACCGCCCAGGCGGCCGGGCTCGCGCTGCACGCCGCGGCGGCCCGCGGGCTGCCCGTCGGCCTGCACACGCCGTCCGAGGTCAAGGCGGCCGTCACCGGCTACGGCAACGCCGACAAGCGCCAGGTGCAGACCATGATCGCGCGCGTGCTCGGTCTGGCCGAGGCCCCGAAGCCGGCCGACGCCGCCGATGCGCTCGCGCTGGCCGTGTGCCATGCCTGGAGGCTCGGATCACCGGACGTCGCCGGTGAACGTGCCACGAACCTCACCCCGGCACAACGCGCGTGGCGCGACGCACAGGGCGGCACCGTCGACTCCCCGCTCGCCCGTGCGGCCGCTGCCGCGGCCCGACCGCGTGGCTCGTCGGCCGCGTCGGTGGGCGGCCGTAGGCTCGGGGCATGATCGCGAGTCTCCGGGGTACCTGCATCGACATCGCCGGTTCCGGCGTGGTGATCGAGGCCGGGGGAGTCGGGTACGCCGTCACCGTGACCCCGGCCCACGCGCTGACGATGCGCCACGGGTCCGAGGTGTTCGTGCGCACCGCGATGATCGTGCGCGAAGACGAGCACCTGCTCTTCGGCTTCGAGTCGACCGACGCCCTCCAGGTGTTCGACCTGCTGCGCAGCGTCACGGGTGTCGGGCCCAAGTCCGCGATGGGCGTCCTGGCCCACATGGACCCGTCGCAGGTCGCGAACGCCGTCGCGAAGGACGACGACGGCGCCTTCCGCAAGGTCTCCGGCATCGGCCCGAAGACCGCGAAGCTCATCATCCTCGCGCTCACCGGCAAGCTCGCCGCGTTCGAGCAGGCCGCCGTCGTCACCGCCGGCCGCGGCACTGCTGCCCACCCGGCCGCGACCGACGTCGTCTCCGCACTGATCGGCCTCGGCTGGCGCGAGGACGCAGCACAGACCGCCGTCGACGAGACCGTCGCGAACGAGCCAGGGGCCGCGGCCATGGGCACGCAGGCGCTGCTCCGCGCCGCGCTCGGTGCGCTCCGGCCCGCCGGTGCCGGTCGATGAGCGGCATCACGTCCGCCGGAGCCGAGTCGCAGGAAGAACTCGCGTTCGAAGGTGCACTCCGGCCGCGGTCGCTCGACGAGTTCGTCGGCCAGCGGAAGGTGCGTGGGCAGCTCGACCTGCTGCTCAAAGCCGCGGGCATGCAGGACCGCACCCCGGACCACATCCTGATGGCGGGTCCTCCCGGCCTCGGCAAGACCACGCTGGCGATGATCGTCGCGCACGAGACCGGGCGTCCGTTGCGGATGTCGAGCGGTCCGGCGATCCAGCACGCGGGCGACCTGGCTGCCGTCCTGTCGTCGCTCGTGCCGGGCGAGGTCCTGTTCATCGACGAGATCCACCGGATGGCGCGCTCGGCGGAAGAGATGCTCTACCTGGCGATGGAGGACTTCCGGATCGACGTCATGGTGGGCAAGGGCGCCGGCGCGACGAGCATCCCGCTCGACCTCGCGCCGTTCACCCTGGTCGGTGCCACCACCCGCGCCGGCCTGCTGCCGAACCCGCTCCGCGACCGCTTCGGCTTCACGGCGCACCTCGAGTTCTACGAGAAGGACGAACTCGAACAGGTCCTGATCCGCGCCGCGCACCTGCTCGAGCTCGACATCGACCGATCGGCGCTGCGGGAGATCGCCGGGCGTTCCCGGGGCACCCCGCGCATCGCGAACCGGCTGCTCCGCCGGGTCCGCGACTACGCCCTCGTGCACCGCACCACCGACGGAATGGCGGCCGTCCAGGGTGCACTCGATCTGTACGACGTCGACGAGCTCGGGCTCGACCGCCTCGACCGCGCCGTGGTCGAGATCATGCTGACCCGCTTCGACGGCGGACCGGTGGGGCTGAACACCCTCGCGGTCTCGGTCGGAGAAGAGTCCGAGACCATCGAGTCGGTCGTCGAGCCCTTCCTCGTCCGGGTCGGTCTGGTCACGCGAACCCCGCGCGGCCGCATCGCGACCCCGGTCGCGTGGCGGCACCTCGGCCTCACCCCAGGGCAGGGCGTCGGGCCGCTCCCGGGCCTGTTCGACGACACCGACACCACCGACTAGCGGCCGATCGGTCGGGTGACATGCCACGCACAGTGGCGTGCCCTAGACTGCTACGGCCCGAAACCGAGCAACCAGAGAAGGCAACTGCATCATGGGTCAAGAAGTCATCCTCATCGTCATCGTCGTGGCGTTCGCGGCCTTCATGTTCTACAACAGCCGCAAGCGCAAGAAGCAGCAGGGCGAGCTCGCCACCAAGATGGTGCCGGGTGCTCGCGTGATGCTGTCCTTCGGCCTGTACGGCACGCTCCTCTCCGTCGACGACGAGAAGGTCACCGCCGACGTCGAGATCGCCCCCGGCACCGTCGTCACCGTGCACCGCCAGACCCTGTCGCGCGTCGTCGACGACAGCGCCTCCGACATCGAGACCACCGCGACGCCGGAGGACGAGGCCAAGCCCGTCGCCGAACTCAACGGGGAGCCGGTCTACGGCGAGCGGGTCGACAACGACCGCCTCGACGAGACCGACTCGAAGCGCAAGTCCGACGACTGACGCCCTCGGCCGCCGGGTCGTCTGACCCGGCGGCTTCCCTCTGCCGTCGTGCCTGAGCGCCGACGGTCCTGAACAGAAAGACGAGACGACCGGTGGCACGATCGACACCCGTCAAGAAGGCGCTGCGCTCGCTCACCTGGTTGGTGATCCTGATGGCGATCCTCGCCGGCCTGAACACCGCCGCGACGATCCTCGCCGGCAGCTCGAAGGACGACACGGACAAGTGGTACCAGGGCGCGAGCTGGGTACCGGAGCTCGCACTCGACCTGCAGGGCGGCACGCAGCTGACCCTCGCGGCGCAGAACACCGAGGGCGACTCGGTCACCTCGCAGCAGCTGCAGCAGGCGGTGGAGATCATCCGCCAGCGCATCAACGCCACCGGTGTCTCCGAGACCGAGATCAACACGCAGGGTGCGAACAACATCGTCGTGTCGATCCCCGGTCGGCCCGACAAGGCCACGATCGACCGCATCGAGGCAGCGGCGAAGCTGACGTTCCGCCCCGTGCTCTTCACCGAGGCCGCGACGAACTCCGCCGTCGGTGACGACGGGAAGTCCACCGCCTCGCCGACGCCGTACTCGCCGCCCGCATCGCTCGCAGCGACGCCGAGCGCGAAGCCGACGAACGCCAGCGACGTCAACTGGATCACCCCGGCGCTGCAGGACCTGTACACCAACTACAACTGCGCGGCTCCGGACGACGTCACCTCGGCGCCGGACGACGAGCCCCTCGTCACGTGTGACGCCGACGGTGCGTCGAAGTACATCCTCGGCCCGGTCGAGGTCTCCGGTGCGAACATCAGCAACGCCACCTCCGGTCTGGCCACCGACTCGCAGGGCACGTCGACGGGCCAGTGGGCCGTCAACCTGACCTTCGACGGCCAGGGCACGAAGGACTTCCGCACCGTCACGAACCGCCTCGTCTCGCTGCAGGCACCGCAGAACCAGTTCGCGATCGTGCTGGACGGCTCGGTCATCACGGCCCCGTCCACGAACTCCGCCATCACCAACGGCAAGGCGCAGATCACCGGCTCGTTCACGGCCGAGTCGTCGAAGACGCTCGCCGACCAGCTCAAGTACGGTGCGCTGCCGATCAACTTCCAGGTGCAGTCGAACGAGAACATCTCGGCGACGCTCGGAACGGCGCAGCTCATCGGTGGTCTCGTCGCGGGCCTGATCGGCCTCGGCCTGGTGATCATCTACTCCGTCATCCAGTACCGGGCGCTCGCGTTCGTCACGGTGCTCTCGCTCGGGGTGGCAGCCGTCCTGACCTACCTGGTCATCGCGATCATGTCGTGGCGCGTCGACTACCGCCTGTCCTTGGCGGGTGTGGCGGGTCTGATCGTCGCGATCGGCATCACGGCGGACTCGTTCATCGTCTACTTCGAACGCATCCGTGACGAACTCCGCGACGGTCGTGCGCTCGAGAGTGCGGTCGAGTCCGGCTGGAAGCGCGCACTCCGCACGATCCTGGCGTCCGACGCGGTGAACTTCCTCGCTGCCGTCACCCTGTACGTGCTCGCGGTCGCCGATGTGAAGGGCTTCGCGTTCACGCTGCTCCTCACGACGCTGATCGACATCGTGGTGGTCGCGCTCTTCACCCACCCGATGATGCAGCTCATCTCCCGCACCCGGTTCTTCGGCGAGGGGCACAAGTTCAGTGGGCTCGACCCAGCGGCGCTCGGTGCGGTCTACAAGGGGCGTGCGCAGTTCCGCGCCCCCGTGGTGGACGGCAAGCGCCAGCGCAGTGCCGGTGAGGCGCAGCGCCGACAGACGATCGCGGAACGGAAGGCCCAGCAGGCCTCCGGCGACAACGGCTCGACGCCGGACGGGAAGGACGACTGATGGCCAGCTTCAGCCAGTTCGGTAGCGACCTCTACACGGGGAAGCGGTCGTACGACATCATCGGACGACGCAAGACCTGGTACCTCATCGCGCTCATCATGATCGTGATCTCGCTCGCCACCCCGTGGCTGCGCGGCGGGTACCAGCTCGGCATCGAGTTCACCGGTGGTTCCGAGTTCACCCTGTCGGACGTCGAGAACACCGACCAGAGCATCGCGACGGACACCGTCGAGCGTGTCGTCTCGGACGAGATCCCGCGCGTCTCCCAGCTCGGAACGCACGGCATCCGCGTGCAGACCGGCCAGCTCACCGACCGTCAGACGACCGAGGTGCAGGACGCCCTGGCCGAGGCGTACGACGTGCCGGAGAGCCAGGTCGCGGCGACGTTCATCGGTGCCACGTGGGGTGCCGACGTGCTCGCCCAGGCGATCCGCGGTCTGGTGATCTTCCTCGCCCTGGCCGCCGTCTTCATGACGCTGTACTTCCGGACCTGGAAGATGTCGCTCTCCGCGATGGCCGCGCTGGTCCACGACCTGTTGATCACGGCCGGTGTCTACGGCATCGTCGGGCTCGAGGTCACGCCCGCGGCGGTGATCGGGTTCCTGACGATCCTCGGGTACTCGCTCTACGACACCGTGGTGGTCTTCGACAAGGTGCGTGAGAACACCGCGCAGGAGTCGATCCGCACGTTCAAGCAGTCGGTGAACCTCGCGGTGAACCAGACGCTCGTCCGCTCGATCAACACCTCGGTCGTGGCGCTGCTGCCGGTCGCGGCGATCCTGTTCATCGGGTCGTACGTGCTCGGTGCCGGCACGCTCCGCGACATCTCGCTGGCACTGTTCATCGGCATCATCGTCGGTACCTACTCGACGATCTTCATCGCGTCGCCGATGTACGCCCAGCTGCGCGAGAACGAGCCGAAGATCAAGCAGGCCGACGCCAAGAAGATCCAGGCGGCAGAGAAGCGCCAGCGCGAGGTCGACGCCGACGCCGACGCGAAGGCGACCGCCTGATGCCGATCGAGATCACCGAGGTCGACGTCGCCGAGGCGCGTCGTCGGCTGGAGTCGGGGTCGCGGCTGTTCGACGTCCGTGAGCAGGGGGAGTGGGACGAGGTCCACGCTCCCGAGGCCACGCTCGTCCCGATGTCCGAGCTGGTGAACCGCTGGCAGGAGATCGACGGCGGCGACGAACCGGCGATCATCGTCTGCCACTCGGGTGTTCGTTCGGCCCGGGTGGTGGCGGCTCTCGAACAGTCCGGTGTCTCCGCGGTCAACCTGACCGGCGGCATGGTCGCCTGGGAGCAGTCCGGAGCACCGGTGGTCCGCGACGCCCAGGGCGAACCGGGTCACGAGCACTGACCGGACACGCGTAGTGTTGGCGGATCGAGCTCGGATCGAGCTCTCGGACCGAGTCCTGGGAGGCGCATCATGACGGACACCCGCGAAGAGCCGTCCGCGCCGAGCCGCCCCGGCTCCGCCCAGCGGCCGACCAGCCCCCTCGGACCGAACACGACGGGCAACCTCGGTTCCCTCCGGTCGCTGCTGCCGCGCCTGTTCTCCCGCGCCCAGCCGGCCGGTGCCGTGGACACCCTGATCCGCACGGTGCGCTCGCACCATCCCAAGGCCGACGTCACGCTCATCGAGCGCGCGTACTCCGTCGCCGAGCGCGCGCACGACGGTCAGAAGCGCAAGTCCGGCGAGCCGTACATCACGCACCCCGTCGCGGTCGCCCAGATCCTGGCCGACCTGGGCATCGGGCCGATCACGATCGCCGCCGCGCTGCTCCACGACACGGTCGAGGACACCGACTACCAGCTCGACCAGCTGCAGGTCGACTTCGGCGACGAGATCGCCATGCTCGTCGACGGCGTCACGAAGCTCGACAAGGTCAAGTACGGCGACAGCGCCCAGGCCGAGACGGTCCGCAAGATGGTCATCGCGATGTCGAAGGACATCCGCGTGCTGGTCATCAAGCTCGCCGACCGGCTGCACAACGCCCGCACCTGGGGCTTCGTCGAGTCCACCTCCGCCACCCGCAAGGCGAAGGAGACGCTCGAGATCTACGCGCCCCTCGCGCACCGGCTCGGCATACAGATGATCAAGCTCGAGCTCGAGGACCTGTCCTTCGCGGTCCTGCACCCGAAGCTCTACGTCGAGATCGACAGCCTGGTCAAGGAACGGCAGCCGAAGCGCGAGCAGTTCGTCCAGAACGTCATCGGCACGCTCAAGAAGGACCTGAAGGCCGCGAAGGTCCGCGGCGAGGTCATGGGGCGGCCGAAGCAGTACTACTCGATCTACCAGAAGATGATCGTGCGAGGTCGCGAGTTCGACGAGATCTACGACCTCGTCGGCATCCGGGTGCTCGTGCCCACGGTGCGCGACTGCTACGCCATGCTCGGTTCGGTGCACGCGCGGTGGACACCGCTGCCCGGCCGGTTCAAGGACTACATCGCGACGCCGAAGTTCAACCTGTACCAGTCGCTGCACACCAGCGTGCTCGGGCCGCAAGGGCGCCCGGTCGAGATCCAGATCCGCACGCACGAGATGCACCAGCGCGCCGAGTTCGGTGTCGCCGCGCACTGGAAGTACAAGCAGCGTGCCGCCGGCCGAGACGTCGGGACCTCGTCGACCACCGACGACCAGGACATGGCGTGGCTCGCGCACATCACCGACTGGCAGGCCGAGACGAGCGACCCGGGGGAGTTCCTCGACTCGCTCCGCTACGAGATCGGCGCGAAGGAGACCTACGTCTTCACGCCGCAGGGCAAGGTCATCGGCTTGCCCGCCGGCGCCACCCCGGTGGACTTCGCGTACGCCGTGCACACCGAGGTCGGGCACCGCACCATGGGCGCCAAGGTCAACGGTCGCCTCGTCCCGCTCGAGAGCTCGCTGTCGAGTGGCGACGTCGTCGAGATCTTCACGTCGAAGAACCCCGACTCCGGTCCGTCGCAGGACTGGCTGAAGTTCGTCAAGAGCCCGCGGGCGCGCAACAAGATCAAGCAGTGGTTCACCAAGGAGCGCCGCGAAGAGGCGATCGAGCAGGGCCGCGACGCCATCGCCCGGGCCGTGCGCAAGCAGAACCTGCCGCTCCAGCGGATCATGAGCCAGGACACCATCGCCGAGGTCGCCTCGTCGATGCGCTACGACGACGTCTCGGCCCTGTACGCCGCGGTCGGCGAGGGGCACGTCTCGACGCAGTCCGTCATCGAGAAGGTCCTGGGAAGCGTCCAGAGCGACACGGAGACCGACGAGCCGGAGCTCACGTTCCCGCGGCAGGTCACGAGCCGTCAGCTGCGCACGAGCGACAGCGGCGTGCTGGTGCGCGGTGCGCCGGACATCCTGGTGAAGCTCGCGAAGTGCTGCACGCCGGTGCCGGGCGACCAGATCGTCGGGTTCATCACCCGCGGGCAGGGCGTCTCGGTGCACCAGTCGTCGTGCACGAACGTCAAGTCCCTGATGAACGAGCCCGACCGGATGATCGAGGTCGAATGGGCCCCGTCGTCGAAGTCGGTGTTCCTCGTGCAGATCCAGATCGAGGCGCTCGATCGGTCGGGGCTGCTCAGCGACGTCACCCGGGTGCTCACCGACCACCACGTCAACATCCTGTCGGCGACGGTCTCGACCTCGTCCGACCGGTTGGCGCTCAGTCGGTTCGTGTTCGAGATGGGTGACACCATCCACCTCGACCGGGTGCTGAACGCGGTCCGACGCATCGACGCCGTCTACGACGTCTACCGCGTCAGCGCCGGCTGAGCACGGCCACCGCCGCGGCAGTGCCCCGCGCGGCACGACCATCCGTCGGTCGCGACACGTCGCGCGGGCCCCGTCGACCGGTCACAAACCGTCGGCTGCGGCCCCGCCGACCGACAGTTCGCGACCACTCGGCGGACGCGAGCGGGGTGTATTGACCGCTCGCACGCTCCGGACGGGAGGCCCGTGGCGCCCCCGCCCCGCGCCTCCCGCCCGACGTCCGGCCGACGTCCGGCCGACGCCCGACCATCCGCCGGTCGTGACTCGTCGCGCGTGCCCCGTCGACCGGTCACGAACCGTCGGCTGCGGCCCCGCCGTCCGACAGTTCGCGACCACTCGGCGGACGCGAGCGGGGTGTTGTGACCGCTCGCACCCGCGACGCACTACCGGACAGCGCCCCCAGCGCCCCCAGCGGCCCCAGCGGCGTCCTGCAGCCCCCGCAACCGCCGCTCGGCCTGCCGCACCATCGGGATCGTCCCGAGGGCGCTCAGCCGCACCTGCAGTTCGGCCGCGGAGACCGCCCCGATCGCCAGCAGCCCGTGCACGGCCGTCGCCTCGGCCTCCCCGAACGCGCCGGCCGAGAGGCCCGGCATCCGGAGCAGGTCGACCGCGGTCCGCGCCGGCATCGTGACCCGCAGCCCTCCGAGGACGACGCTGTCGTCAGCCTGGATCCGGACCTCCCGCAGGCGCACGTCCGGCCCGACGTGCACTCGGACCTGCGGCGGGATGCAGGCCTCGAGCGGCGCCGGCAGTCTGGACGCCGCACCCCAGATCCACGCGGCCGTCAGGGTGCAGGCGATCAGCCGCCCATCCCGCAGGACCCAGGCGGCAGCGGCGGCACGCAACGACGGCGTCTGCGGCTCGGCAGGGGAGGCCCAGCACGGTCCGACTGGGACGAGTTCGCCGGCGAGGACCGCCGCACGCAGCTCGGGCTCCGGCCAGTCGTCACTGGTCAGCAGTCGCGGGCGGGGCACCCGCACATCCTGCCCGACCTGCGCACGCGACCGACATGCCTGTGGACAAGCCGCGGACCGGCCTGGAGGCCCGTGCGGGCCCGCACCGCGCCTCCAGGCCGTCGCCGGTCACTTCCACGGCGCGGGCCGCTCGCGCTCAGCGCAGGACGTCGGCGCGGTGCACGAGTGCCGCGGCGCCGATGAGCGGGCCGTCCTGCGACAGCGCCGTCGGCACGATGCGTACCTTCGTCACGAACCCGAACTCGACGCGCTCCGCCACCGCTTCGCGTGCGTACTCGAACAGGTCCGGCGTGACGTGGGAGAACCCGCCGCCGATCGCCACGACCTCGAGGTCGACGAGGCTCGTCGCCGCCGCGATCGCCTGCCCGAGCGCCCGGCCGCTGCGCTTGACCGCGGCGACCGCGATCTCGTCGCCGGCCGCGTACGCCGCCGACAGTTCTTCGCCGGTGGACCCGTCGAACCCCTGGCGCTGCGCCCAGGCAACCGTCTTCGGGCCGCTGGCGATCGCCTCCAGGCAGCCGGTGCCGCCGCACGCGCACGGATCGTCGTAGCCGCCACACTCCACGTGCCCGATGTGCCCCGCGTTGCCGGTCGGGCCGCTGACGGTGCGGCCGTGCAGGATGAGGCCACCGCCGACGCCGGTCGACACGATCATGCCCATGACGTGGTCGTACCCCTGGGCCGCACCGACCCAGTGCTCGGCCAGCGTGATCGCCAGGCCGTCCATGCGCAGCGTGACCGGCACGCCCTCGGGCACGAGCGCGGCGATGCGGTCGCGCAGCGGGTGGCCGCGCCACACCGGCATGTTGAGCGGGGAGACGAGGCCGTGCTCCTCGTCGACGGGGCCGGCCGAGCCGACCCCGACGCCGACCAGGGTCGCGTCGGTCGGGACCGTGGCGAGCGCGCTCGTCACGACCTCGTCGACGGCTGCCTGCAGCTCGTCGGACGTGCGCTGCGGCCCGGTGGGGCTGCGGAAGCGCGTGCCCGGCAGGACGACGCCCTGGTCGGTGACGAGCGCGGCCTCGACCTTGGTGCCGCCGAGGTCGACGGCGAGTGCGAGGGCGGGGGACTGGGGTGCGGTGCTGGACATGCGCGCTCCGATGCGGCGGTCTGGAGGCCCGGGGCGGCTCCCGGACGCGGCATCGCGTCCGGTGGGCCCCGGCCTGGCAGGTGGTGGGTCGGTCGGGTCAGGTCGTCGTGCGGTGGATCAGGTCGTGTCGCGGTGGGTCAGTAGGAGCTGGTGTCGTCGCCCTGCGAAGACGCGGCGCCGGTCTCGACGCGGTGCGCGACCTCGTCGAGGATGCGCGCGGACGCACTCGTGCCGATGCGGTTGGCCCCGGCGTCGACCATCTCGAGCAGGGTGTCGAGCCCGCGGACACCGCCCGAGGCCTTGACGCCCGTGTCGGCTCCGACCGTGCGGCGCATCAGCGCGATGTGCTCGGTCGTCGCCCCGCCGCCGGCGAACCCGGTGGAGGTCTTCACGAACGCGGCACCGGCGGACTGCGCGGCACGCGAGGCTGCGACGATCTCGTCGTCGGTCAGGAACGCGGTCTCGAGGATCACCTTGACGACGGTGGACCCGGCGGCGTCGACGACGGCGCGGACGTCCTGCTCGACGCGCTCCCAGTCGCCGGACTTCGCGGCGCCGATGTTCTGCACCATGTCGAGCTCGAAGGCGCCGTCGGCGAGGGCCTGCAGCGACTCGGCGACCTTGGCCGCGGTGGACGTGGTGCCGTGCGGGAAGCCGATGACCGTCCCGACGCCGACGCCGGTGCCCCGGAGACGCTCGACGGCGTAGGCGACGTCGCTGGGCCGGACGCACACGCTGAAGACCCGGTACGCGGCGGCTTCGTCGAGCTGGGCGTCGACGTCCGAGCGGGTGAGCTCGGGCTTCAGGATCGCGTGGTCGATGAGGCCGCGGACGGCATCGGCGGTGACGGGGAAGGCTGCGTTGTCCACCCGGCAAGCCTACCCGTCAGGCGTGCCGCGTAGCGTTCCGGGCATGCAGGTCCTCGTCACCGGCGCCACCGGGTACATCGGCGGTCGTCTCGTCCCCCGTCTCCTCGAAGCCGGACACTCCGTGCGCGTGTTCGTGCGCAACCCCCGGAAGCTCCAGGACGTCCCGTGGAGCAGCGACGTCGACGTCGCCGAAGGAGACCTGCAGGACGCCGACGCGGTCCGCGCCGCGGTCGACGGCGTCGAGGCCGTGTACTACCTCGCCCACGCGATGGGTGCCGACGGCGACTTCGAGTCCGCGGAACGGCAGGCGGCCGAGACGATGGCGCACGAGGCGAAGCGTGCCGGCGTCAGCCGATTCGTCTACCTGGGCGGCCTGCACCCCGACGGCGACCTGTCGAAGCACCTGCGCAGCCGGAAGGAGGTCGGGGAGATCCTGCTCCACTCCGGCGTGCCGACGATCGCCTACCAGGCCGGCGTCGTCATCGGTTCCGGCAGCACCTCGTTCGAGATGATCCGGCACGTGACCGACGTCCTGCCGTGGATGCCCGCACCGCGGTGGGTGCGCAACCGCATCCAGCCGATCGCCGTGCGCGACGTCCTGTACTACCTGGTCGCGGCGCTCGACGTCCCCGCCGACGTCAACCGCACCTTCGACATCGGCGGGCCGGACGTCCTGCGCTACGGGCAGATGCTCAACGGCTACGCGGTCGAGGCGAAGCTGCGGCAGCGCCCGATCACGGTCCTGCCGGTGCTCACCCCGCGCCTCGCCGCACACTGGTTCAACGCCGTCACCCCGATCCCGCGGAAGCTCGCGACGCCGATCATCGAATCGCTGCAGTTCGAGTGCGTCCAGCGCGAGCACGACATCGACGACGTCGTCCCGCAGCCCGAGGGCGGGCTCACCTCGTACCGCCGCGCGGTCCGACTCGCACTGAACAAGATGCGCTCCGGCGAGGTGCAGACGAGCTGGCGGAGCGCCACCCTGTCGAGCGCCTCGGCCGACCCGATGCCGACCGACCCGGACTGGGCCGGCCACACCGTCTACGTCGACGACCGGAAGCGGCACTCGACCGCCTCGGCGGAGGACGTCTGGCGCGTCGTCGAGTCGATCGGCGGCGAGAACGGCTGGTACTCGTTCCCGCTGGCCTGGGTCGCCCGCGGCTGGATGGACAAGGTCGCCGGCGGCGTCGGGCTCAGCCGTGGTCGTCGTGACCAGGACCGACTCGAGCAGGGCGACGCCCTCGACTGGTGGCGCGTGGAACGCCTCGAGCGCGGTCACTACCTGCGGCTCCGCGCCGAGTTCAAGTCACCCGGGCGCGCCTGGCTCGAGATGACCGTGACCCCGAACCCCGAGGGCGGCAGCGACTACCACCAGCGGGCGATCTACTTCCCGCAGGGCCTGCCCGGACGGCTGTACTGGTACGGGATCCTGCCCTTCCACGGGATCATCTTCCCCGGCATGGTCGAGCGCATCACCGCGGCCGCCGAGCGCGAGTCGGACAACACCGAGTCGACGCAGCGCAACCGGACCCAGCACAATGGGAGTCCGGAACCGGCGAACGAGGAGGCAGCATGACCGAGGAACGCAGTCCCGTCCTGTTCCTGGGGGACAGCATCACGGCCCAGGGGTCGTGGGACAGCTGGCTCCCCGACGAGCAGACCCTGAACCAGGGCATCAGCGGCGACACGACGGACGGCGTGCTCGCACGGCTCGACGCGGTCGTCGCCGAACAGCCCGAGGTGATCGTGCTGCTGATCGGCACGAACGACTTCGGCAACCACCGCGCGAGCGCCGAACACGTCGTCCGCAACGTCGAGACGATCCTCGTCACCCTGCGGCGCGAGCTGCCCGGTGTCCGCCTGCTGCTCGTCTCCGTCCTGCCCCGCCAGGCCGAGTACACGGCGAAGATCGAGGAGGCGAACCGGCACCTGCGGCAGTTCGTCGCGACCTGCCACGCGCAGTACCTCGACGCCTGGCCCGCGCTGGCCGACGGCGACCACCTGGACGACCGCTTCACCGACGACGGCCTGCACCTCACCGACGAGGGCTACCGGGCCTACCTCGGCGAGCTGGTCCCCGCGCTCGAGCGTGTGCGGGGTCTCCCGCCGATGTCCCGGTCCTTCACGGCCATCGACCTCGACGAGGCCCCCGCCTGATGGCTGCCCGCAAGGGACGACCCCCGGTGGGGTCGTCGCAGAACGGCGCGCCCGCCGCACCGGTCCGACCGACCGCGGGGACGACGAACACCCGTGCCACCCCGGGGTTCACCCGGCCGGCACTCGCGCCGTCGCTCATCGCCGCGATCGTCCTGCTCGCCTGCGTCGCGATCATCGACTCGTCCGGCTTCGTCTTCGCCCGCTGGGGCATCACGGTGCTGTCCCTCATCGTGCTCGTCTTCGCGGTGCGCGGGAAGACGTGGTGGGCCGCCGTGCTGATGGCCGCCGTCGCCGTCTGCTGGAACCCACTGGTCACGGTGCCGATCCCCGGCCAGGTGTGGGCCGCGTTGCAGATCCTGGCTGCCGCCCTGTTCATCGTGGTGGGCATCGCCGTCAAGGTGCCGCGCGAGGCGGACGCACCCCGGGCCTCCTGACCGGCTCCGCTGACCGCCTGCGGAACCGACCGGGCGGGCGGACGGTAGGATCGCAGGGTCGGGTACAGGACCCGGCAGCACGACCCGAAGGGCATGGATGAACGACGAGACCGAGCCGGTGACCGAGAGTCCTCTGCTGACCCCTCGACCGTCCTCCGGCGGTCTCGACCGGCCCGACGTCGTCGTCCGCAAGGGGCGACTGACGCTGCTCAACGGCCACCTGACGCCGCAGCAGTCGATGATCGAGGACCTGTTGTTCCTGGACGACGCGCTGACCGAGGCGGACGTCGACCACCTGCTCATCCGCGGCAACGACGAGCGTCCGGTCATCGCGATCGACGAGCGGGACCGGCAGCGTGCCGAGAGCGCCGTCATGGCCGCCGCCGTCAACGAACCGTTCTACGCGAAGCCGCCGGGCGAACCGGCCGTGCTCGTGCAGGACGACGGTCTCGGGCCGGTCGACGAGCCGGTGCTGCGCGTCTTCCGTCCGCGTCTCGAGCCCCTCGGGCGCCTGCGCTACGGCGCCGAGACGAGCGTGCAGCTCGAGTTCTGGCGACTCACCGACACCGAGGTGCTCGCGCCCGTCGAGAACGCGCTGATGCGCCGCAGCCTGCCGGTCGACGAGTTCGTGCTCGTCGACATCGAGCGCTACGGCCGCACCTGGCGCACCGTCGAGCACATGTTCGACGACCACGTCTCCGACATACGGTTCCCGATCGACATCGTCTTCTCGTGGGTCGACGGCAACGCCATCGAGTACCAGCGCGCCCGCCAGGCAGCGCAGGCGACGGCCGTCCTGGGCGAGGGCGACGACGCCCCCGCACGGTTCCGCCAGATCGACGAGCTGAAGTACGCACTCCGCTCGGTGCACACGTTCGCACCGTGGATCCGCCAGATCTACATCGCCACCGATTCACCCGCTCCGCACTGGCTCGCCGACCACCCCAAGGTCCGCATCGTGCGCAGCGAGGAGTTCTTCGCCGACCCGTCCGTGCTGCCGACGCACAACTCGCAGGCCGTCGAGTCGCAGCTGCACCACATCCCGGGCATCAGCGAGCACTTCATCTACTCGAACGACGACATGTTCTTCGGCCGCACCGTCGACCCCTCGGTGTTCTTCAGCCCGGGGTCGGTGTCGAAGTTCATCCTCGCCACCACCCGCATCGGCCTCGGCGTGAACAACGCCGCGCGCAGTGGGTTCGAGAACTCCGCGCGGGTCAACCGTCGCCTGTTGCAGCAGCGGTTCGGTGCGGTCACCACCAGGCACCTCGAGCATGCGCCCACCCCGCTCCGGTCGTCCATCATGACGGAGATGGAGCACGAGTTCGCCGACGAGTTCCGTGCCACGGCGGCGTCGCGCTTCCGTGCTGCCGAGAACATCTCGGTGACCAACTCGCTCTACCACTACTACTCGTTGCTCACGGGTCGGGCGATCACGCAGGAGAACGCCGACGTCCGCTACATCGACACCACGATGCAGTCCGGGCTGCGGTCGCTCGACGAGTTGCTCAAGAAGCGGAACGCGGACTTCTTCTGCCTGAACGACGGCAGTTTCCCGGAGGTCAGCGACGAGGAGCGGACGCAGCGCGTGACCGACTTCCTCGAGCGCTACTTCCCCTTCCCCGCGCCGTGGGAGCGCGACAGCGTCTAGAACGCGCCAGCGTTCTGCTGTCGCGCTCCGGGCGAGCCTGCGAGCCCGGCGCCGAAACCCAGCCACGGCTCCGGGCGAGCCTGCGAGCCCGGCGCCGAAGCCCAGCCACGCGCTCCGGGCTCGGCGCCGACCGCCGTCCGCCGACCGGTCACGGCCTGTCGGCGCCCGCCCCGTCAGACGACGCAAGCTGACCACTCGACACACGTCTCGCGGTGGGTCATGACCACCGGCCGGACGGGAGGCCCGTGGCGGCCCCGCCACGCGCCTCCCGACCGCCCCGCCCCGTCGCCGACCGCCGACCGCCGACCGGTCACGGCCTGTCGGCACGCGCGCCGTCAGACGACGCAAGCTGACCGCTTGACACACGTCTCGCGGTGGGTCGCGACCACCGGCCGGACGGGAGGCCCGTAGCGGCCCCGCCACGCGCCTCCCGTCCGCCCCCGCGCACGCCCACCGCACATGGTGAGCACAAATGGTCGGGTCCGCACTGCGGACCCGACCATTGCTGCTCACGAAGTGCGGCGACCTACCGGTGGACGGGGGAGACCGGCACCGAGTCGAGCGTGAAGACCGGGATGCTCGAGGTCACCGGAGCCGGCTCGACCGCGGGCGGGATCGTGACCCCGTGCGCTGCGAGTCGGGCCTCGGTCTCGACGGCCGAAACGGGTTCGCCGACCGTGGAGTAGTGCCCGATCGGGACGACCGAGTGCACGACGTTGTGGCCGTACACGTGCACCAGGTTGAACGACTGCGCGCCGTCCCGCCCACGCGTGCCGCCCTGGAACTCGGTGAGGTCCTGCGTGTAGCACGTGGCACTGGCGACCGACACGGGGATGCCCGCGAAGACCGCGCTGGTCGAGTAGTGCAGGTGTCCGGCGATGATCGACAGGACGTCACTGCCCTCGACGACCTCGGCCAGGGCATGCTGGTCGCGGAGCTCGACGAGGACGGTCAGGTCCTGCACACTCGGCACGGGCGGGTGGTGCATCGCCAGGATGGTGCCGTGCGGCGCAGCCTCGGACAGGACCTCGGCCAGCCAGTCGAGCTGCTCGGGGGAGACCTCGCCGTGGTGGTGGCCCGGGACACTCGTGTCGAGAGTGATCACCCGCAGACCGTTGACGTCGTAGACGAAGTCGACCGGACGGTCGGTGGGGTGCAACCCGAAGAGCTCCTGACGGAACGCGCCGCGCTCGTCGTGGTTGCCCATCGCCCAGATGACCTGGGCACCGATCCGGCGGGCAGCTGGCTCGACGATCTCGCGGACGCGGGCGTAGGCACCCGGTTCGCCCTTGTCGGCCACGTCGCCGGTGACGACGATCGCTTCCGGCCGGGTGCCTGATGCTTCGATGTCCGCGACGATCTCGGTGAGCCGTGCGGCGGAGTCGACCCCGCCGTACAGATCACCGTCGCCGGAGACGAGGTGGGTGTCGCTGAGGTGGAGGAGGAAGTGGTTCGGCCTGGGGTGTTCGGCCGTCCGGCTGTCCATCGGGGTCTCATTCCGTTGGCGGATGCGTGGTGCAACACGTTGCCACACCGTCCTGGATGAGTCCAGCACGTGTCGGTGAACCAGCCGTGAACTGGGGGCGGCGTTTCGCCCATCGCACGAAGAAACCCCCGCCACGTGGTGGCGGGGGTTCCTGTCGTCGTGCTTAGTGCTTTTCCTCGACCTGCGGGGCCTGGTGGCTGCCCTCGAGGTCCGGGCCGTGGTGGGCGGCGTGCGCTGCCTCGAGCTCGGCCTTCGAGACCGGCTCGATGCGGTCTTCGAAGAAGAAGCGGGAGACGCTCGCACGGGCCTTCTGGACCACGGTGATCTGCCCCTTGGCGTTCGGGCGGATCATGAGCGGCTTGTACTCGTTGAACTGCAGCAGCTTCCAGCGCTCGTACTCGTCGAGCTGCTCGTGCACCTCGATGTACTCACCGTGGGGGAGTCGGACGATGCGACCGGACTCGTAGCCGTGCAGGACGATCTCGCGGTCCTTCTTCTGGAGTGCGAGGCACACGCGCTTCGTGATCCAGAAGGCGACGAACGGGCCGAGGACCGTCGTTGCCTGGATCACGTGGATCACGTGTTCGATCGACACCAGGAAGTGGGTCGCGATGATGTCCGACGACGCCGCAGCCCAGAGGCTGGCGTAGAGCGTGATGCCGGCGGCACCGATCGCCGTGCGGGTCGGGGCGTTGCGCGGGCGGTCCAGGATGTGGTGCTCGCGCTTGTCGCCGGTGATCCACGACTCGAGGAACGGGTACAGCAGGATCGCGAGGATGAGCAGCACCAGGACCGCGATGGGCGCCAGGATGTTGAACGACACCGTGTAGCCGAACCACACGACCTCCCAGTGCGGCGGCACCAGACGCAGTGCGCCGTCGGCGAAGCCGATGTACCAGTCGGGCTGGGTACCTGCTGAGACCGGCGAGGGGTCGTACGGGCCGTAGTTCCAGATCGGGTTGATCGTGAACATCGACGCGATGAGGGCGATGATGCCCGCGACGATGAAGAAGAACCCGCCGGCCTTGGCGGCGAACGCCGGGAGGATCGGGACACCGACGACGTTGTCGTTGGTCTTGCCCGGGCCGGCGAACTGGGTGTGCTTGTTGATCACGACGAGCACGAGGTGGACACCGAGCACCGCGACGAGGATCGCCGGCAGCAGCAGGATGTGCAGCGTGTAGAGGCGGCCGACGATGTCGGTGCCCGGGAACTCGCCACCGAAGAGCAGGTAGGCGATCCAGACGCCGATCACCGGGACACCCTCGATCATGCCGACGATGATCCGCAGACCGTTTCCGGAGAGCAGGTCGTCGGGGAGCGAGTAGCCGGTGAAGCCCTCACCCATGGCGAGGACCCAGAGCAGGAAGCCGAAGACCCAGTTGAGCTCACGCGGCTTGCGGAAGGCACCGGTGAAGAACACGCGGGCCATGTGCAGCATGATCGACGCCACGAACAGCAGGGCTGCCCAGTGGTGGACCTGGCGGACGAAGAGCCCGCCGCGGATGTCGAACGAGATGTCCAGCGTGGACTGGAGCGCCGTCGACATCTCGACACCCTTGAGCGGGACGTACGAGCCGTTGTAGACGACCTCGGCCATGGAGGCCTGGAAGAAGAACGTCAGGAACGTGCCGGAGAGCAGGACGACGACGAAGCTGTACAGCGCCACCTCGCCGAGCATGAAGCTCCAGTGGTCCGGGAAGATCTTCCGGCCGACTTCCTTGACGAGCCCCGAGATGCTGGTGCGCTCGTCGATGTAGTTGGCGACCCCGCCGATGATGCGGGATCCGCGCTCCGGAGCCGGCTTGTTGGCCGTGCTGCTCGGTGCCGTGGTGGTGGGGGTGCTGGTCATCAGCGTTCACGCTCCCAGAAGGACGGTCCGACCGGCTCGTGGAAGTCGCTCTGGGCAACCAGGTAGCCGTCGTCGTCGATCGCGATCGGAAGTTGGGGGAGGGGGCGTGCGGCCGGACCGAAGATGACCTCGCAGTTGTTCGAGACATCGAAGGTGGACTGGTGGCACGGGCACAGCAGGTGGTGCGTCTGCTGCTCGTAGAGCGCGACCGGGCATCCGACGTGGGTGCAGATCTTGGAGTACGCGACGATGCCGTCGTAGCCCCAGTTCTCGTGGCCCTTGGACGGGTTGAGGTCCTTCGGGTCGAGACGCATGAGGAGGACGGAGGCCTTGGCCTTCTCCTCGAGCATGTGCTCGGAGTCGAGCATGCCGTCCGGGATGACGTGGAACACCGAACCGATGGTCACGTCCGAGGCCTTGATCGGCAGACCCGTCGGGTCCTTCGTCAGGCGAAGGCCCTGCTTCCAGAAGGTGTGGCGCAGGAGCTCGTTCGGGTCTTCGGCCGGGGCGAGGTCGCGGACCAGGACGATGCCCGGCAGCGGGAACGCGGCCAGCGCACCGATCATCGAGTTGCGGATCAGCTTGCGACGGCTGAAGCCGGACTCCTTGTCGGCCAGCTGGAAGGCCTCGACGGCCTTGGCGCGCGTCGCGTCCGTGCCGCGGGTGCCGTGGCGGAGCTCGGTGATCTCGCGGTCGACGACGAGCGACTTCGACCAGTAGACCGCGCCGAGGCCCAGAGCGATGAGCGCGAGGGCGATCGAGAGGCCGAGGAAGAGGTTCGCGGTGCGGACCGTCCCGAAGTCGTTCGAGTCGATCGGGAACGCGACGTAGGCCGCGATCGAGAGGACGCTGCCGACGATCGAGAGGTAGAAGAAGGTCGCGACCTGACGCTCGGCCAGGCGCTGCTTCTTCGGGTCGACGTCGGTGCGGCGCGCGCGGTGCGGCGGCTCACCCGGGTTCTCGAACGGGTCGGCGGGCAGCACCGCGATCCCGGGGGAGGTGGTCGTGCCGTGCTTCTCGACAGCCGAGGACGAGTTCAGCGTCTCGTCGTCGTGCTCTGCCATGGTGTTCCCTTCAGTGTCGTTCGACACGGACGATCAGTTGGACTTCGCGGTCAGCCAGACGGTCATCGCGACGACCGCGCCGAGTCCGAAGATCCAGATGAACAGACCCTCGGCCACCGGGCCCAGGGAGCCGAGTGCGAACCCGCCGGGCGACTTGTTGTCCTGCACGTACTTGAGGTACGTGATGATGTCGGCCTTCTGCTCCGGCGTGAGGTTCAGGTCGTTGAAGACCGGCATGTTCTGCGGGCCGGTCTGCATCGCCTCGTAGATGTGCTTGCCGGAGACCGTCGACAGGTTCGGTGCGTACTTGCCCTCGGTCAGCGCACCACCGGCGCCGGCCACGTTGTGGCACATGGCGCAGTTGATCCGGAAGAGCTCGGCACCCTCGGCCGCGTCGCCGTCCTCACCGTTGGTGAGCTCGGTGGACGGGACGGCCGGGCCGGGGCCCAGCGAGGCGACGTACTCGGCGAGGGCGTCGACCTGCTCGTCCGTGAACTGCGCGGGCTTCTCTTCGGCCTGCGGACCCTGGGCGGCCATCGGCATGCGGCCGGTGCCGACCTGGAAGTCGACCGAGGCGGCGCCGACACCGATGAGGGACGGACCCTCGCTCGTGCCCTGGGCGGAGAGGCCGTGGCAGGTCGCGCAGTTCGAGGCGAAGAGCTTCTGGCCCTCGTTCACCTTCGACTGGCTGGTCGCCGCGACGGTGCTCGTGCTGTCGTCGGCGTTGGCCGTGGAGCTGAAGAGCGCGTACGCACCGCCGGTGGTCATGAGGCCCACGACGATGAGCGAGACGGTCGCCATCGGTGAACGGCGGCCCTTCTTGGTCTTGGTTCTGTTGAACATGTGCTCGGGGGTGTCCAGTTCCTACTTGAGAAGGTAGATGACGGCGAAGAGGAAGATCCACACGACGTCGACGAAGTGCCAGTAGTACGACACGACGATGGCGGTGGTCGCTTCCTTGTGACCGAAGTTCTTCGCGGCGAAGCCGCGGCCGAGCGTCAGCAGGAAGGCGATGAGGCCACCCGTGACGTGGAGGCCGTGGAACCCGGTCGTCATGTAGAAGGCCGAGCCGTAGGCGCTGGAGGAGAGCGTGACGCCCTCGTGCCAGAGGTTGGCGTACTCGAAGATCTGGCCGCAGACGAAGATCGCGCCCATCGCGTAGGTGACGAAGAACCACTCCGTCATGCCCCAGTGGCGCGGGTTCCAGCTCGTGCGGTGCACCTGGAAGCGCTCTGCAGCGAACACGGCGAACTGGCACGCGAAGCTGGACAGCACCAGGATGATCGTGTTCACCGAGGCGAAGGGCACCTCGAGCTTGGAGGTTTCGGCCGCCCACAGCTCGGGGGACGTGCTGCGCAGCGTGAAGTAGATCGCGAACAGGCCGGCGAAGAACATGACCTCGCTGCCCAGCCACACGATCGTCCCCACGGCAACGGCGTTCGGCCTGTTCAGGGCCGGACCGCTGGCGGATCTGGAGAGAGGGGTGCTAGTCACGTCCTCCATTATGGCCGAAACCCCAGACAGTGTTTTCGCAGGAGACTGGCGGGTCTCTCGAATTCACTACGATCGAGCCATGCCTGACGCACTCTCTTGGCCTGCAGTGATCAGCGCGCTCATGGCGCGCGAGGACCTGACGATCAGGCAATCCACATGGGCCATGGAGGAGATCGTGCACGGGCGCGCCACCCAGGCACAGATCGCCGCGTTCGCCGTGACGCTCCGCGCGAAGGGCGAGACCGTCGACGAGGTGGTCGGGTTCCGCGACGCGATCCTCGACGCCGCCGTTCCGCTGGACGTCGACCCGATGGCGTTGGACATCGTCGGCACGGGTGGGGACGTCGTCGGCACCGTGAACGTCTCGACGATGGCGGCGATCGTCATCGCCGCCGCCGGGGTGCCCGTCGTGAAGCACGGCAACAAGGCGAGCTCGTCGAAGTCCGGTTCGAGCGACGTGCTCGCCGCACTCGGGCTCGATCTCACGATGGACGCCGCGCGTGTCGCGGACACCTTCCGGCGTGTCGGACTGACCTTCGCGTTCGCGAACGCGTTCCACCCGGGCTTCGCGCACGCCGGGCCGGTCCGCCGCGAGATCGGCGTGCCCACGGTGTTCAACTTCCTCGGGCCGCTCGTCAACCCCGCACGGTGCGAAGCGAACGCCGTCGGCGTCGCGCAGCTCGACCTCGTGCCGATCATCACGGGCGTGTTCCAGACCCGCGGCGCGACCGCCCTGGTGTTCCGCGGGGACGACGGCCTCGACGAGCTCACCACCACCGGCCACAGCCACATCTGGGAGGTCACCGGCGGGCGCATCATCGAGCACGACCTCGACCCGCGCGACCTCGGCATCGCACGTGCACGCACCGAGGACCTCCTCGGTGGCGACCCCGAGCACAACGCGGCCGTCGTGCACCGCGTGCTGTCGGGGGAGACGGGCCCGGTACGCGACATCGTGTTGCTCAACGCCGCAGCGGGACTGGTCTCCTTCCGTCTGGCGCAGGACCCGGCCGAGTCCGACCGACCGATCCTGCAGCGCTTCCGCGAGCAGCTCGCGGTCGCGGCCGAGGCGATCGACTCCGGCGCCGGTACCCGCAAGCTGGCGGACTGGATCGCGGTCCCGACCGCGACCGACGCGGAGTAGACGCAACCGACGGGAGGCCCGGTGCCGGTTCCTGGAACCGGCACCGGGCCTCCCGTCGGTGCGTTCAGTGCACGCGGTCAGCGTGCGCGTGCGTCGCTACTGGACGTCCTCGTCGACCCAGTCGAAGGTCTTCGTGACGGCCTTCTTCCAGAGACGGAGCGTGCGCTCGCGCTCCGCAGCGTCGAGCTGCGGCTCCCAACGCTTGTCCTCCTGCCAGTTGGCACGGAGCTCGTCGAGGTTGGCCCAGAAGCCCACCGCGAGACCGGCCGCGTAGGCCGCGCCGAGCGCCGTCGTCTCGGCGACGACCGGACGCACCACCGGCACGTTGAGGATGTCGGCCTGGAACTGCATGAGCTCGTTGTTGGCGGTCATGCCGCCGTCGACCTTGAGCTCGGTCAGGTCCACGCCCGAGTCGGCGTTCACCGCGTCGAGGACCTCGCGGGTCTGCAGCGCCGTCGCCTCGAGGGCCGCACGTGCGATGTGCCCCTTGTTGACGTAGCGGGTCAGGCCGACGATGGCTCCGCGAGCATCCGGACGCCAGTACGGCGCGAAGAGCCCGGAGAACGCCGGCACGAAGTACACGCCGCCGTTGTCCTCGACGGTCTTGGCCAGTGCCTCGACCTCCGGCGCACTGCCGATGAGACCGAGGTTGTCACGGAGCCACTGGATGAGCGAACCCGTGACGGCGATCGAGCCCTCGAGTGCGTAGTGCGTCTCCTGGTCGCCGAGCTTGTAGCCGACGGTGGTGAGCAGGCCGTTCTCGGAGCGGACGATCTCGGTACCGGTGTTGAAGATGAGGAAGTTGCCGGTGCCGTAGGTGTTCTTCGACTCGCCCTGGTCGAACGCCGCCTGGCCGAAGGTCGCGGCCTGCTGGTCGCCGAGGATGCCCGCGATCGGGACCTCGCGGAGCAGGTTGGACGACTCGACGTGGCCGTAGACCTCGGAGGAGCTGACGATCTCGGGGAGCATCGACTTCGGCACACCGAAATCGGCGAGGATGTCGTCGCGCCACTGGAGCGTCTCGAGGTCCATGAACAGCGTGCGGGACGCGTTCGTGACGTCGGTCTTGTGGACGCCGCCGTCGACGCCACCGGTCAGGTTCCAGAGGACCCAGGTGTCGGTGGTGCCGAAGAGCAGGTCCCCGGCCTCGGCCTTCTCACGCGCACCCTCGACGTTCTCGAGGATCCACATGATCTTGGTGCCGGCGAAGTACGTCGCGAGCGGGAGGCCGACGATGGCCTTGTAGCGGTCGGTGTCACCGTCGGCGAGCTTGTCGACGATCGACTGCGTGCGGGTGTCCTGCCAGACGATCGCGTTGTAGATCGGCTTGCCGGTGGTCTTGTCCCAGACGACGGCGGTCTCGCGCTGGTTGGTGATGCCCACGGCGGCGACGTCGTGACGCGTGATGTCGGCACGCGACAGTGCCTGACCGATCACCTCGCGGGTGTTGTCCCAGATCTCGGCGGGGTCGTGCTCGACCCACCCGGCGCGCGGGAAGATCTGCTCGTGCTCCTTCTGCCCGGTCGAGATGATCGAGCCGGAGTGATCGAAGACGATCGCTCGGGTGGAGGTCGTGCCCTGGTCGATGGCGACGATGTAGTCGGCCATTGGTGCTCCTTACGGGTGTTCGGTGCGGTGGGCGGCCCGCGATCGCGGGCCGCTCACCCCGGGGTTGGGTTGGTTCAGCTGACGACGGGCAGCAGCGCGAGCGACAGCACGGCGGCGAGTGCACCGCCGACGAGCGGTCCGACGACCGGCACCCAGGCGTACGACCAGTCGCTCGAGCCCTTGCCCTTGATGGGCAGGAAGGCGTGGGCGATGCGCGGGCCGAGGTCACGGGCCGGGTTGATGGCGTAGCCGGTCGGGCCACCGAGGCTGACACCGATCGCGATCACGAGGAAGGCGACGGGGACGGCGCCGAGTTCGGCAGGTGCCTTGCCGTTCGTCATCGCGAGGATGACGAAGACGAGCACGAAGGTGCCGATGATCTCGGTCACGACGTTCCAGCCGTACGACCGGATCGCGGGGCCGGTGGAGAAGACGCCGAGCTTCGCAGCGGCGTCGGGCTCCTCGTCGAAGTGCTGCTTGTAGGCGAGCCAGACGATGACGGCACCGATGACCGCGCCGATCATCTGCGCGAGCCAGTAGATGAGCATCGTGCCGACACTGATGTTGCCGAGGATGGCCTGGGCGAGGCTGACGGCCGGGTTGAGCTGGCCGCCCGACTTGTAGGACACGAGGACGCCGGCGAAGACCGCGAAGCCCCAACCGATCGTGACCATGAGGAAGCCGGCCCCGAAGCCCTTCGACTTCGTGAGGGAGACGGCGGCGACGACACCGCCACCCAGGATGATGAGCATCGCTGTACCGACGAGCTCGGACAGGAACTTGACGCCGATGTCGTCCATCGGTGACCTCCAGTGCGTGAGGTGGGGGTCCGGTGGTGCTGCGCCGCACTCCCCGTTGAGTGATTGAGGCCGAGCCTAGTGACGAGGCGAACGACGCGGCGATGAATTCCTGAGGGAAGTCCGGGATCGTGCACGAACGTGCAACCGGCGTGCGCTGCGGGGGATCGCGAGCCGGTGACGCGTCCCCATCGCACTGCACGAACGTGCAGACCGGACGAACGAGCGCCCGGGCGTCGGATGTAGATTGGGCGCACTCCGGTCGACGACGGCGGTGTGCAGTTCGCCTCGGCTCGGCCCCGTACCCGTGGAGGCACGCGCATGAAGAAGCTCATCAACGACCCGCAGGCCGTGGTCGACGAGACCGTCCGGGGATTCGCCCGGGCACACGCCGGACACGTCGTCCTGGTCGAGGACCCGATCCACCTGCACCGCTCCGACGCACCCGTCGCCGGCAAGGTCGGCATCGTCAGTGGCGGCGGCAGCGGACACGAGCCGCTGCACGCGGGCTTCGTCGGGTACGGCATGCTCGACGCCGCCGTCCCGGGCCCGGTGTTCACGAGTCCGACCCCCGACCCGATCGTCGCGGCCACCAAGGCCGTCGACGGCGGCGCGGGCGTCCTGCACATCGTGAAGAACTACACCGGCGACGTCCTGAACTTCGAGACCGCCGCCGAGCTCGCCGAGATGGACGACATCCGCGTCGAGGCCGTCGTGGTCGACGACGACGTCGCCGTGCAGGACTCGCTCTACACCGCCGGTCGCCGCGGCGTGGCCGGCACCGTGGTCGTCGAGAAGTGCGCCGGTGCCGCGGCCGAGCGCGGTGACGACCTCGACGCCGTCGCCGCGATCGCCCGCCACGTCAACGACGTCACGCGGTCGATGGGCCTGGCCCTGGCGTCCGGCACCGTGCCGCACGCGGGGGAGCCGTCCTTCACGCTCGCCGACGACGAGGTCGAACTCGGCATCGGCATCCACGGCGAGCCCGGGCGCGAGCGCATCCCGATGGCACCGGCCGACCAGCTCGTCGACCGTGTGCTCGAACCGATCCTGACCGACCTCGACGCCCCGGCCGGCTCGAAGCTGCTCCTGCTCGTCAACGGCATGGGCGGCACGCCGCTGTCCGAGCTGTACATCGCCTACCGCCGCGCCGCCGAGGTGCTGACGGACCGCGGGTACGACGTCACGCGTAGTTTGGTCGGCGACTACGTCACGTCCCTCGAGATGCAGGGGTTCTCGATCACCGTCACGGTGCTCGACGAGGAACTCACGGCACTCTGGGACGCACCGGTGGAGACCCCAGCACTGCGCTGGGGTCGCTGAGCAGCCGACATCGACCGCTCGACCACCGACCACGACACCGAGCCCACCGGGCCGGGAACACGAAGGGAACCGCATTGGCGCTCGACACCGAATGGGCCATCGACTGGGTCCGTCGCACCGCTGCGACGATCGACGAACACCGGGCCGAACTCGTCACACTCGACCGCGAGATCGGTGACGGGGACCACGGCGAGAACCTCGACCGCGGTTTCCGCGCCGTGCTCGAGGCCATCGACGGCGGGTCCTTCGACACGCCCGGCGCCGTGCTCAAGACGGTCGCGACGAAGCTCATCTCGACCGTCGGCGGCGCCGCCGGCCCGCTGTTCGGCACCGCGTACCTGAAGGCAGCCCAGGCTGCTGGCGACGCGACCGAGCTCGACGCCGACACGCTCGTCGCCGTGCTCGCCGCAGCCCGCGACGGCGTGGTCTCGCGCGGCAAGGCCGCCGTCGGCGACAAGACGATGGTGGACGCCTGGACCCCCGCGGTCGACGCCGCCACCGCTGCCGCCGCCGCCGGTGACGACCCGGCAGCGGTGCTCGCCGCCGCGGCCGACGCCGCCGCCTCGGGCGCCGAGGCCACCGAACCGCTCGTCGCCCACAAGGGGCGTGCGAGCTACCTCGGCGAACGTGCCGTCGGGCACCGCGACCCGGGTGCGCAGTCGACGGCGTACATCCTGCGCGCCGCGGTGGACGCGACGACGGGTTCCGCCGCGTGACCGTCGGCATCCTGATCGTCTCGCACAGCGCCGCGATCGCCTCCGGCACCGTCGAACTCGCCCGACAGATGGCGGCCGACGTACCGCTCGTCGCTGCCGGTGGGACCGACGACGGCGGCATCGGCACGTCGTTCGAGGCGATCACCGCCGGCATCGAGGAGCTCGCCGACGCCGACGCCGTCGTGGTCCTGTGCGACCTCGGTTCGGCCTACCTGACCACCGACACGGCGCTCGACTTCCTCGACGACGACGTCCGCGCACGCGTGCACGTCTCGCAGGCTCCCCTCGTCGAGGGCGCGGTCGCCGCGGCCGTCGCGGCCCAGACGGGTGGTGACGCCGAGGCAGTGCTCGCTGCCGCGGCGTCCGCCGCAGGGTCCGCGGACGACGCGAGCAGCGCCTCCCGTCCGTCCGGTGACCAGCCGGGAGGCACGGGGCCGGGTGACGGGGCGGCCAGCGTCGACGACGTGGCCGCGTCCGAGAGCGTCGAACTGGTGAACGAGACCGGCCTGCACGCCCGCCCCGCGGCGGAGTTCGTGAAGACGGCAGCCAAGTACGACGCAGCGGTGCGCGTGAACGGCGTGGACGCGAAGAGCCTGCTGGCGATCATGGCGTTGGCGCTCCCGAAGGGCGCCACCGTGTCGATCGAGGCGAGCGGGACCGATGCGCAGGTCGCGGTCGACGCACTGGTGGAGCTGGTGCGGAGCGGCTTCGGCGAGTAGGCGTCGCGGCTCGTCTCCCGCGCTCAGCGGATGGACACCGTGCCGGCCAGGTCGAGGTCCGACGGCCCGCCGGTCACGCCCGCGTCGGCCAGGAGCGTCGCGCCGAACACCGCGCTCCAGAACGTCCGGGCATCACGGCCGACACCGCTCGGACTCGTCCAGCCGTGCTCGGCGACGACGCGCTCGAGGTAGCGCTCCGACTGCCGGAACAGGACTGCGAGCAGGAGTCGCACGCGCTCCCGCTGGGCGTCGTCGTCACCGGCGGCGGCCAGCGCGCGCACGACGAGGAGTGTCGACGGCATGGCGAGCGCGGTGCGTGCGAGCACCTGACGGAACGCGTCGGCGGACCCGGCGCGCCGACCGGCTGCCTGCAGGCGCGTGGTGTCGCGGAGGAAGAGCGCGAAGGCGGCGTCGAGGACGAGGCGGTCCTTCGAGCCGTAGTGGTGCGTGATCTGGTTCGGGTAGACCCCGGCCGCACGGGCGATCTCGCTGACGGTGGCGGCGTGGCGTGCGGTGCTCGCTCCGCCCGCGTCACCGGCGCGTGCGGTGCTCGCTCCGCCCGCGCCACCGGCTGCCCCTGCGCTGAGGAGTCCGGCGGTCGCGGCGAGGATCCTCGCCCGGGTCGCTGCGCCGCGGGTCGTCCCGGTGCCGTCGGTGGTTGCCATCTCCGAATTGTACGTGGTACAACTCCACTTGTTCAACGTACAAGAAGGAGCACTCGTGGACATCTCCATCACCGGCTACGGCGCGGTCTCCCCGTTCGGCCACGGCGTCGCGCCGCTGTGGGACGCCCTGGTCGCCGGACGCTCCGGCGTGCACGAGCTGCACCGCGACGGGCAGCTCTGGGAACGGGTGCCGATCATGGTCGGCGCCGACGCAGCGCTCGACGCCGAGTCCGTACTCGGTCGCGTCCGGGCGAACCGACTCGACCGCAGCCAGCAACTCGCGCTCGTCGCCGCCGGCGAGGCCTGGGCCGACGCCGGCGCGCCCGCGGTGGAAGGCCACCGCCTGGCCGTCGTCGTCGGGACCGGCATCGGGGGAGTGGAGACGTTGCTCGATGCACACGACGTGCTCGGCGCCTCGGGCGCGCGTCGGGTGTCGCCCCGGACCGTCCCGATGCTCATGGCCAACGGGGCCGCGGCGCAGATCAGCATCGAGTACGGCGCCCGCGCCGGTGCGTACACGACCGTCTCGGCGTGCGCGTCCGGTGCCGAGGCGATCGCGACGGCCGCGCGGCTCATCGTCACGGGGGAGGCCGACGTCGTCATCGCGGGCGGCACCGAAGCGGCGGTCACCCCGGTCACCATGGCCTCGTTCGCGCAGTCCCAGGCCCTCGCGAAGCCCGACGGTGACGACCCCACCACGTTGTCGCGACCGTTCGACGCCGACCGCCGCGGGTTCGTGCTCGGCGAGGGCGCCGGGTTCGTCGTCCTGGAACGGGCCGGGCACGCCGCCGCCCGCGCACAGCGGTCGCACGGGACGCTCGCCGGGTGGGGGATCACGTCGGACGCGTTCCACATCACCGCCCCGCTCGGGGACGGCAGCGAGCAGGAGCGCGCGATGACGGCGGCGATCCGGATGGCCGGGCTCACCGGTGCGGACATCGACCACGTCAACGCGCACGCGACCGGGACCCCGGTCGGGGACGTCGGTGAGGCAGCGGCGATCGGTCGCGCTCTCGGGACCGGTGCACTCGTCACCGCGCCGAAGAGCGCCATCGGGCACATGTTCGGCGCGGCGGGAGCGGTCGAGGCGATCCTGACGGTCCGGGCGCTCGAGACCGGGGTCGTGCCGCCGACGCTGAACCTGCAGCACCAGGACCCGGCGATCGACCTGGACGTGGTGGCGGGGACGGCTCGGACCGCGACCATGCGTGCGGCGCTGAACAACTCGTTCGGGTTCGGTGGGCAGAACGCCTCGTTGGTGTTCACCGCGGTCTGAGGCGCACGGGGACCGACGTATCCTGACTGCCATGAGCATGGAAGGCGTGGCCTGGAGCTCGCTGTACAAGATCTCGACCGCCAAGGACGGCAAGCACGGCATCTCGCGCGAGTCGGTGCGGCGGATCATGACGTTCGCAGTGCCCTACCGGGCCAAGCTGGTGGTCTTCATCGTCCTCTCCGTCGTGGGCGCGGTCCTCGCGGTCGCGACACCGGTGCTCGCCGGCCGGGTGGTCGACGTCATCGTCGCCCGGGGCGCGCTCAGCACGATCACCTGGCTCGCGGTCGTCATCGCCCTGGTCGCCGTGGGCGACGCAGGCGTGTCGCTCGCCACGCGCTGGTTCTCCGCACGCATCGGCGAAGGCGTGATCCTAGACCTCCGGACCGCCGTCTTCAACCACGTGCAGAAGATGCCGATCGCCTTCTTCACCCGCACACGCACGGGTGCCCTCGTCAGCCGCCTCAACAACGACGTGATCGGCGCGCAGCAGGCCTTCAGCGGCACGCTGTCCGGCGTGGTCACGAACCTCGTGGCGCTGATCCTCACCCTGACCGTCATGCTCAGCACGTCCTGGCTCGTGACGGTCCTGGCGATCGTCATGCTCCCGATCTTCCTCGTGCCTGCGCGGCGCATGGGCAGCCGCCTCGCCGCGCTGCGTCGCGAGGCCGCCGACCACAACGCCGCCATGAGCACGCAGATGACCGAGCGCTTCTCCGCGCCGGGCGCCACCCTCGTGAAGCTGTTCGGCCGGCCCGACGAGGAAGCAGAGGAGTTCCGGGTGCGCGCCGCCCGCGTCCGCGACATCGGGGTGCGGAGTGCCCTGCTGCAGTTCGTCTTCGTGACCGCCCTCACCCTGGTCTCCGCGCTCGCCCTCGCGCTCGTCTACGGGGTCGGCGGCGCCCTCGCACTCGGTGGCCAGCTGAACACGGGCGACGTGGTGACGCTGGCCCTCCTGCTCACCCGCCTGTACGCGCCGCTGACCAGCCTCGCGAACGCCCGGGTGGAGATCATGAGCGCGGTGGTCAGCTTCGAGCGCGTCTTCGAGGTCCTCGACCTCGAACCGCTCATCCAGGAGAAGCCCGACGCCGGCACCGTCCCCGACGGCCCGGTGGCGGTCGAGTTCGACGACGTCCGCTTCGCGTACCCCTCGGCGGACAAGGTGTCCCTCGCCTCGCTCGAGGAGGTCTCCACGCTGGACACCCGCGGCGGTGACGAGGTGTTGCACGGTGTCTCGTTCCGGATCGAGCCGGGGCAGACCGTGGCCCTCGTGGGCACCTCCGGAGCGGGCAAGTCCACGATCGCGCAGCTGCTCTCCCGCCTGTACGACGTCGACAGCGGCGCCGTACGACTCGCCGGGTCGGACGTCCGCGACGTCACGTTCGCCTCCATGCGACACACCATGGGGATGGTGACGCAGGACGGCCACCTGTTCCACGAGACCATCCGCTCCAACCTGCGCCTCGCACGGCCCGAGGCGACCGAGGACGAAGTGTGGGACGCCGTCCGGCGCGCGCGGCTCGAACCGCTCATCCGCTCCCTGCCGGACCAGCTGGACACGATGGTCGGCGAGCGCGGCTACCGGCTGTCCGGCGGCGAGCGCCAGCGGATGACCATCGCCAGGCTCCTGCTCGCCCAGCCGCGCGTCGTCATCCTCGACGAGGCCACCGCGGCGCTGGACTCGACATCCGAGGCGGCCGTGCAGGCTGCGCTCAGCGAGGCGCTCGAGGGGCGGACGGCGATGGTGATCGCCCACCGACTGTCGACCATCCGCAGCGCGGACCTGATCCTGGTGGTCGAGGACGGTTCGATCGTCGAGCGTGGGACCCACGAGGAACTGCTGGCCGTCGGCGGACGGTACGAGGAGTTGCACCGGACCCAGTTCGCGGTGCAGAAGGACGTCGCGGCGGACGAGGAAGCGCTCCGGGGGAGCTAGCCTTCCGCCTGTGCCGGATGGCTCCGACCGCTCATCGAAGGACCCGTCGATTCCGCGGTCTCGGGCCGCCTTGCAGCGATGGTCCGGCGGTACGCGTCGATCTTCCGTTCCAGCGCGGCCAGGTGCCGCTGGACTTCGGCCTGCCGGGCGAGGACGGTCGCATGGTGTCGTTCGAGGAGCGCAAGACGCTCGGCATCGTCGGCGCCGGCCCGGTACGCGGCCGCGTACTCGCGCATCTCCTGCACGCTCATCCCCGTACCGCGGAGCATCACCGTCCCGGCGAGCCAGCTCAGCGCAGCCGTGTCGTAGCGGCGCCACCCGTCCTGCCCACGATCAGGAGCCGGCGCGATGCCTTCCTTCTCGTAGTAGCGGACGGTGTCGACGGTGATGCCGAGCAGGCCTGCGGCGGCGCTGATCGTGACGGGCTCGTCGACGCGGACTTCGGGAAGGAGCACGGGATCGAGTACCGCGCTTGACATGGTGTGCGCACCAGGGTGGAAGGTCAGGTTGTCCGGAACGATCCGGCGGCGAACGGAGCACACGCATGCAGCAGATTCCTCTCGGCTCTCAGGGCCTCGTCACGTCCGCGATGGGGCTCGGGTGCATGGGGATGAGCGCGTTCTACGGCGGCGCGACCGAGTCCGGCTCGGTCGAGACCATCCGCCGGGCGCTCGACCTCGGGATCACGCTGTTCGACACGGCTGAGGCGTACGGGCCGTTCGAGAACGAGCGGCTGGTCGGACGGGCCCTCGGCGCTGACCGTGACCGGGTGGTCGTCGCGTCGAAGTTCGCGACGGACTTCACGGATGACGGCACACCGATCGGCCTCGACGGCTCCCCGGAGCATGCCCGTCGCGCGATCGACCGCTCCCTCAGGCACCTCGGAACCGACCACGTCGACCTCTGGTACCTGCACCGTGCCGACCCGAACGTCCCGATCGAGGACACCATCGGGGCGATGAGCGACGCGGTCACCGCCGGGAAGGCCCGGTACATCGGCGTCTCGGAGACCTCCGCCGCAACACTGCGCCGAGCGCACGCGACCTTCCCGATCACCGCGATCCAATCCGAGTACAGCCTGTTCGAGCGCGACGCCGAGCACAACGGCGTCCTCGACGCCGCCTCAGGACTCGGGATCGGCTTCGTACCGTTCTCTCCGCTCGGCCGCGGATTCCTCTCCGGTGCGGTCACCCGCAAGGACGACCTCCCCGAGGGCGATGCCCGCCGGAACCTCCCACGGTTCTCCGACGAAGCCATCGATGCGAACCTCCGCGTCGTCGACGCACTCAAGGTCATCGCCGACGAGAAGGGCGTCACCACCGCCCAGCTCGCTCTCGCATGGCTGATCCAGGCAGGAACCGTCCCGATCCCGGGCACCACGAAGGCATCTCGGGTCGAGGAGAACGTCGCCGCCGCCGACGTCGTCCTCTCCACGAGTGAGCTCGGACGGATCGAAGCGGCCGCACCGCACGGCGTTGCCGTCGGTACCCGGAACACCGAGGTGGGGATGGCGCGAGATCGCGGCTGACTGACGCCCTCGGCGCCGGCCGGGGGCGTCGTGGTGCCTGACGGCCGGTCGTCGACCGAGACACCTCAGTGGGAGTGGCGGTGGTGGCTGTCGGGGTAGTGCTCGTGGGTGTGGGTGATCGGTTCGTTAGTGTGCGTGTGTCGGTGCCACGTGCCGACCGCGACGGGTTCGGCGTGCTCGTGCTGGTGGTGCTCGTCGTGGTGGTGCCAGTGGTCGTGGGTCACGGCTTCGTGGGTGTGCTCGTGCTCGTGTCGCTCGGTGAGGTGGAGCCAGATCCCGACGGCCATGAGGACGCCGGCGATGACCAAGGGCACGGTCACGGGTTCGCCGAGCACGATCGCGAGGACGGCGCCGAAGAAGGGGGCCACCGAGTAGTACGCGCCGGCGCGGGCGGTGCCGACGTGGCGGAGTGCGACGATGAACAGCACCAGGCTCACGCCGTACGCGAAGAAGCCCACCACCATCGCGGCGACGACGTTCCCGATGGCCGGCAGCTGCGCGCCGAGCAGGGAGGCCAGGAGCAGGTTCACGGGCCCGGCGACACCGCCCTTGACGGCGGCGAGCCAGGACGCGTCGTGGATGGCGACCTTCCTCGTGAGGTTGTTGTCGATGCCCCATGACAAGCATGCGCCGAGGATCGCCAACGACGGCCAGGCGCTGACGAACTCGATCCCGGCCGGGACGGTCAACACGACGGCGCCGGCGACGATGGCGAGCATGCCGAGGGCGATGCGGCGGTCGAAGTTCTCACGGAACACGAACCAGGCCAGCAGTGCCGTCGCCACGCCTTCCGCGTTCAGCAGCAGCGATGCCCCTGAGGCGGGCATGTTCACGAGGCCGATCAGCAGGAGGACCGGTCCGAGGACGCCGCCGAAGAGGATCGCTCCGGCGAGGGGCAACTGCTCGTCCCTGGCGAGGTGCACGCGCGGAGCGCGTCGGACGATCCGGATGAGGCCGAGCCCGAGTCCCGAACCCGTGTAGAGCAGTCCGGCGAGCATGAACGGGCTGACCGTGTCGAGGAGGATCTTCGCCGCGGGTGTCCCTGCACCGAAGAGCACCGCGGAGAGCAGCGCCGCTTGGACGCCGCGACTATGCAGGGCGGTCGGCACGAGAGGCTCCGTCGTGGTGGTGGGCGGGGGTCCCGTCGAGCTGGTGCTCGGCCTGGAAGATCGCGTCCGACACGAGCTGGCGAGCGTGCTCGTTCGTGAGGCGGTAGAAGACCCGCGTGCCCTCGTGCCGGGTCGCGACCACGCGGGCGAGGCGCAGCTTGGCGAGGTGCTGCGAGACCGCTGCCGGCGACTTGCCGACCTGCGCGGCGAGGTCGTTCACGGGCAGCTCGCCGTCGGAGAGCGCCAGGACGATCCGCACCCGCGTGGCATCGGCGAGCATGCTGAAGACCTCGACCGCCAGCTCGACGTACTCACTGTCGACGTGTCGGCCACACCTACTATCTGCATCCATGCGCAGATTCTTGCACGCGCACCCGGCCGACGCTCCACCGGCAGGGTGCTGGTGCTGGATGCTCTACGACGCCGTCGTGAACTGCTGGAGGCCGGTGACGCGCAGCAGGTCGAGCTTGGCGGCGTCCTCAGTTCCGGGAACCGCGGTGTAGACGACGATCCGCAGGTCTCCGCCCGGCACCGTCAGCACGTCGCAGTCGATCTCGATCGGCCCGACGGGCGTGTGCACCTGCTTGCGGCTCGCCCGGTGCTCGGCGATGCGACCGGTGTCCCAGCGACGTTCGAACTCGGGCGACTCCCGGCGCAGCCGCGCGACGAGTTCGGCCAGGTCGCGGTCGGCGGGGTAGCGGCCGGATGCCTGCCGGAGGTCCGCTGCGAGGTCGCTCGAGAACTCCTCCTGGTGCTCGTCGTCCCACTCGACACCGTCGTGCGCGTGCATGAAGTGCCGCCACACCAGGTTGCGCTCGATCCCGGCCGCCCGGGACGGGTCACCGTTCAGCGCAGCCCACAGGTCGTTCCACAGCACGATGTCGTGCGTCGCCGTGAACACCGCGATCGGGACGTCGCCGAGCCGGTCGACGAGCCGCTGCACCCCGGGTGTGATGTGCCGCGGGACGACCTGGAGCGACGGGGGAGCGACGCCCGCGACCCGGCACAGGTGGTCGCGCTCGGCCGCGGTGAGCCGGAGCGCCGTGGCGAGCGCGCCGAGGAGCTGCGGTGAGGGGTTCAGCGCGCGGCCCTGCTCGAGCCGGACGACGTAGTCGACGCTCACCCCGGCGAGCGCGGCGAGCTCCTCGCGACGGAGACCCGGGGTCCGTCGGCCGGGCCCGGCCGGCAGGCCGACCTCTTCGGGACGGACGCGGTCGCGCCAGGAACGCAACACACTCGCGAACTCGCTCATGTCCACCATCCTGGCCCCGCGCCTCCCGTCCGTCCTGGTACTGCTGGTCCCACCGTCGCACGGTGCCTGGGGGAGTCAGCCGCTCGGGCGGAGAGTGGGGGCATGACAACGACACTCATCACCGGAGCCAACCGCAGCCTGGGGCTCGAGACCGTCCGCCGCCTGGTCGACGCGGGCCACACCGTGTACGCCGGCATGCGCGATCCGTCCACCGGCGACGAAGCACGCGCCCTCGGTGCCCAGGTGGTCCAGCTCGACGTGACCGACCAGGACAGCATCGACGCCGCGATCGCGACCATCCCCGTCCTCGACGTGCTCGTGAACAACGCCGGCATCCTCGGGACGTCGTTCGGCGTCGACGACCTCGACTCCGCCGCGATGGCCACCGTGCTCGACACCAACGTCACCGGCATCGTCCGGGTGACGCAGGCAGCGCTCCCGCTCCTGCGGGCATCCGACCACCCCGTGATCGTGAACGTCGCCTCGGGCGTCGGGTTCGCCCGCTGGTTGACGACCCCGGGCCACGACGAGTACGCGGTGCCGGCGGTGCCCTACGCCGCGTCGAAGGCCGCGGTGATCGCGTTGACCGTGCAGTACGCGAAGAACCTGCCGGGGTTCCGCGTCAACGTCAGCGACCCCGGGTACACCGCCACCGAGTTCAACGGGTTCGGTGGCCACCAGACGATCACCGAGGGCACGGACGCGACCGTCGCACTCGCCACCGTCGGGCCGGACGGGCCCACCGGCGAGTTCCACAACCGGGACGGCCGCATCGAGTACTGAGGTCACGGCGTCCGGCTCAGTCGTGCACGTCGGCGCCGAACCCCGGCCCGGGGCGCATCATCCAGCCTTCCGGGTCGGGGAGCGGACGGAACCCGAACCGCTCGTACAGTCCGTGCGCATCCGCGGTGAACAGGGCGAACCGCTTCAACCCGAGTGGCTCGATCGCCTCGGTCACGCCCTGCACGAGGGCGACGCCGACACCACGGCCACGAGCGTCCGGATCGACGAAGACGTCGGCCAGCCAGCCGAACGTCACCCCGTCGGTGATCACCCGGGCGTACCCGAGCTGCGCACCCGTCGCCGTGTCGTAGACGCCGAAGTTGCGGGACCCGGCGATGATCGCGTCCTGGGTGGCACGACTGCGACCCCGCGCCCAGTACGACTGCTCGCTGAGCCAGCGGTGCACGCGGTCGACGTCGAGGTCGGCGGGGTCGGCGGAGAAGTGCAGTGCGGTCGGTTCGTCCATGGGACCAGTGAACCGGCGGTCGCCATCGTCGGGCAACGGCCAATCCGTCGCCTGTGGACAACGCGGCACCACCGTCTGGGACGATGGCGGGATGCGCGCAGTCCAGTACGACCAGTTCGGATCCGCCCCGTCGATCGTCGACCTGCCCGATCCGGTGGCACCGGACCACGGTGTCGTCGTCCGGGTCGCGGCCACCGGGGTGTGCCGCAGTGACTGGCACGCCTGGAAGGGGCACGACGACTCCGTCTCGCTGCCGCACGTCCCCGGGCACGAGTTCGCCGGTGTCGTCACGTCCGTCGGGGACGCGGTGACCCGGGTCTCGGTCGGTGACCGGGTGACCGCGCCCTTCGTGTTCGCCTGCGGGACGTGCCCGGAGTGCGTCGACGGCGCCACCCAGGTGTGCACGCGCCAGCAGCAACCCGGATTCACGCTGCCCGGTTCCCACGCCGAGTCGGTCGTCATCCCGCACGCCGACGTCAACGTGGTCGCGCTCCCGGACGCCGTGGGCTTCGCCGAAGCCGCGGCGCTCGGGTGCCGGTTCGGGACGGCGTACCACGCCCTGCACGCCCGAGGTCGGGTCGCCGCAGGGGAGTGGGTGGTCGTGTTCGGCTGCGGCGGCGTCGGTCTGTCGACGATCATCGTCGCGGTCGCGGCGGGCGCACAGGTCGTCGCGGTGGACGTCTCGCCGGCGGCGCTCGAACGTGCCGCGGCACTCGGCGCCGTCACCGTGCCGATGGACGGAGCGGCAGTCGCCGCGGTCCGCGCTCGCACCGACGGCGGCGCGCACGTCTCGATCGACGCCTTCGGCAGTCGAGCGACCTCAGTCGCAGCGGTCGCTTCCCTGCGCCCTCGGGGACGTCACGTGCAGGTCGGCCTGCTGCTCGACGACGAAGCCGAGCCGGTGATCCCGATGGGCCGCGTCATCGCTGATGAACTCGAACTGCTCGGCAGCCACGGCATCTCCGTGGGGGAGTACGCGGCGATGCTCGCCGACGTCGTCACCGGGCGACTGCGTCCGGACGACTCGATCGGTCGGACGATCGGTTTCGACGACCTGCCCGGCGCGATCGTCGCCATGGACCGTCCCGCCACGTCGGCCGGGATGACCGTCGCCGTCTTCTGACCTGCTCAGCGCTTCGGTCGGTACACCAGTCCGAGCGCGCCGCCGGCGAAGGCCTGAGAGCTGATCAGTTCGAGATCGAGCTCGTCCGTCAGGTCGGCGAACACGCCATCGCCTGACCCGAGCGCGACGGGCAGGACCGCTAGCCGGTACTCGTCGACCAGACCAGCCCGGACCAGGCTGCGACCGAACTCCGTCCCGCCCTGCGCGAGGACGTACCCACCGGACTCCTGCTTCAGCGCTGTCACCTCGGCTTCGAGCGGTCCGGCTGCGACTCGTGCACCCGTCCAGGTCGCCGCCGCGGGGGAGTCGGGGTCGGGGACCGGCACCGAGCGTGGATCGAAGTCGCGCTGTGTGGTGAAGACGACCTTGGGGATCCGGTTCATCGGTTCGGCGATCGGCCCGGGCGCCGTCGGCCAGAAACCTGAGATGATCTCGAAGGTCTTGCGGCCGAAGGCGTGCACGCCCGCACCAGCGACGACGTCGAGCACCCAAGCCATCGAGTCCGGACTCCCGCCGCGGAACATCCAGTCCGACTCAGCTCGGGGAGCGGCCACGAAGCCGTCCAACGACATCGACATCTTCAGGACGAGTTCACGCACGGGGAGCCGCTGTCCGGATCTGAGTTGACATAATATGCATTATCGGCGCACAGGTACGAGCGGCACCAGAGCGTTTCGTGAGCAGAAAAGGTCGGGTCCCACGCGCGGACCCGACCTTTCCTGCTCACGAAGCACATCGTCGGGCGACAGTGTCAGTCGACGGGCTTCGTCGGGACGTCGTCGGCGTCGATCTCGAGCGCCGCCGGTTCACCGCCCTGTTCTTCCAGGTTCTCCTGGTCGGTGTCCGGCTGCTCCGGCGTCTCGCTCTGGGTGGTCTCTTCGGCTGGGTCTGGCTGGCTGTAGCTCATGCGCCGGACGGTACGCTCACCGCGCTGATGACGTATCGGGGCTCCGTGCACGGCGCGCTACTGTCGGATGGCCGGTCGACGCCACGGGAGGAACGATGCCGCAAACGCTCGTCGGGCTGATCGGCGTCGGACTGCAGCGGTCGCTGACTCCCCTGATGCACGAAGCAGAGGGCCGGCTGCTCGGACTCGACTACGAGTACCGTCTTCTCGACCTCGACATGGTGGGCCGGACTGCGGCCGATCTACCGGAACTGCTCGCCACCGCCGAGGCCGAGGGGTACCGCGCGGTCAACGTCACGCACCCCTGCAAGCAGGCCGTCGTCCCGTTGCTCGACGCGCTCGATCCGCGCGCTGCCCGGATCGGTGCGGTCAACCTCGTGCTGTTCCGCGACGGCCACCGCATCGGGTACAACACCGACGAGACCGGCTTCCGGATCGCCGTGGAACGCGGCCTCGGATCGGTCGCCGGGCAGCACGTCGTGCAGTTCGGTGCCGGCGGTGCCGGCTCGGCGATCGCCCACGCGCTCGTCGGACTCGGTGTCCGGCGGCTCGACGTCGTCGATGCGGACGTCGGCCGCACGGAGGCGCTCGTCGCGACGCTCGAGCCACCGACCGACTCCCCCGTCGACGCCCGTGTCCTGGCGATGACCGATGCCGACGAGGTACTCGCGACGGCGGACGGAGCCGTCAACGCGACACCGCTCGGCATGAACGACGACCCGCGGCAGGCCTTCGACCCCGCGCTGCTCCCCCGAGGCGCCTGGGTCTCCGACGCCGTCTACTTCCCGCTCGAGACGCCGCTCGTCCGGTCGGCACGTGCGGCCGGATGCCGGGTGGTCGACGGTGGCTGGATGGCCGTCGGGCAGGCGGTCGCGAGCCTCCGACACATCACCGGGCTCGAGCCGGACCTCGACCGTGTGCGCGCTGCCTTCACCGGGTTCCTCGCCGAAGGGCGAACCGCCGGTGACCGGACCGGGCGCGAAGCCATCGGGTGAGCAGAAGAGGTCGAGTCCGGATGGCGGACTCGACCTCTTCTGCTCACGATGCACGCCCGCGGACGCACCGAGTGCGCCCGCGAACGCGCTCCATCACGACTGGGTGAGGATGACCGCCGTCAGGATGTAGCCGACGATGCCGATGACGATCGCGACGGCCGACAGGATGATGCCGGCGAGGACGGTGCCGCGGCTGCCCCCACGCTTGCGCGCCAGGATGCCGAGCACGAGCCCGATGATGCCGGCGATGATGCCGATCAGGGCGATGAAGATGCCGCCGACGACGCCGACGATGCCGAGCACCAGGGAGACGACACCGAAGGTGTTGGACTGAGCGGGCGCGTTGCCGGGGTTGGACATGGGAGCTCCTTCGATCAGGACGCCGATCCAGGCCGGGTAGCCGATCGTGAGCGTCGATCAAACGCTATCCGAATCGCACCGGCAACGTTCAGGTTCTGCGCACGAACCTGTCCCCTGCTTCAGACGCCGACGTACGTCGCCAGGTGCTGGCCGGTCAGTGTCGAGCGAGCGGCGACGAGGTCGGCGGGCGTGCCCTCGAACACGATCCGGCCGCCGTCGTGCCCCGCGCCGGGCCCGAGGTCGATGATCCAGTCGGCGTGCGCCATGACGGCCTGGTGGTGCTCGATCACCACGACGGTCTTGCCCGAGTCCACCAAGCGGTCGAGCAACCCGAGCAGCTGGGCGACGTCCGCCAGGTGCAGTCCGGTGGTCGGTTCGTCGAGCACGACGATGCCGCCCGGCTCGCCGAGGTGCGTCGCGAGCTTGAGGCGCTGCCGTTCTCCGCCCGACAGCGTCGTGAGCGGCTGCCCGATGGTCAGGTAACCGAGTCCGACGTCGGCCAGGCGCGCCAGGATCGTGTGCGCAGCAGGTAGCGCGGCAGGACCGTCGGCGAAGAACGCCACGGCCTCGGCGACGGACATGCCCAGGACCTGGCTGATGTCCTTGCCGCCGAGCTGGTACCCGAGCACCGACTGGTCGAACCGTTTGCCGTCGCACTCCACGCACGGGGTGGCGATGCCCGCCATCATCCCGAGGTCGGTGTAGACGACACCGGCGCCGTTGCACGCGGGGCACGCGCCCTCGGAGTTCGCGCTGAACAGCGCGGGCTTCACGCCGTTGGCCTTCGCGAACGCCTTGCGGATGGGTTCGAGCAGCCCGGTGTAGGTCGCCGGGTTGCTGCGTCGGGAGCCGCGGATCCCGCTCTGGTCGATGGCCACGACACCCTCGCGATGCGCGAGCGAACCGTGGATCAGCGTGCTCTTGCCGGAACCGGCGACGCCCGTCACGACGGTGAGCACCCCGGTGGGGACGTCCACGTCGACGTCGTGCAGGTTGTGTGCCGACGCACCGCGGATCGCGATCGCCCCGTCGCACCGGCGGACGGCGGTCTTCACCGAGACGCGGTCGTCGAGGTGCTGACCGGTGATGGTCCCGCTCCCCCGCAGCCCCTGCACCGGACCCTGGTAGCAGAGCGTCCCGCCGCCGGAGCCGGCGCCCGGGCCGAGGTCGACGACGTGGTCGGCGATCGCGATCACCTCGGGCTTGTGCTCGACCACGAGGACGGTGTTGCCCTTGTCGCGCAGCCGCAGCAGCAGGCCGTTCATCCGCTCGATGTCGTGCGGGTGCAACCCGGTGCTCGGCTCGTCGAAGACGTACGTGACGTCGCTGAGGGACGACCCGAGGTGCTTCACCATCTTGACCCGCTGCCCCTCTCCCCCGGACAGCGTGCCGGTCGGGCGGTCGAGCGAGAGGTAGCCGAGACCGATCTCGACGAACGACTCGAGCAGGTCGCGGAGGCCGTCGAGCAGCGGCGCGACGCCGGGGTCGTCGATGGCCCGCAGCCACGGGACGACGTCGGTGATCTGCATCGCGCAGACGTCGGCGATGCTCCGGCCCGCGATCTTCGACGAGCGGGCGATGTCGTTCAACCGGGTGCCACCGCACGCCGGGCACGTCGTGAAGGTCACCGCACGGTCGACGAAGGCGCGGATGTGCGGCTGCATCGCCTCGCGGTCCTTCTGCAGCATCGAGCGGCGCACCCGGGGAACGAGCCCTTCGTACGTCATGTTGATGCCGGCGATCTTCTGCTTCGTGGGCTCGCGGTACAGGAAGTCGGCGCGCTCCTGCTCGGTGAAGTCGCGGATCGGGGTGTCCTTGTCGAAGTACCCGGACTCCGCGTACATCCGGACGTTCCACCCGTCGGTGCCGTAGCCGGGGATCGTGATCGCCCCGTCGCCGAGCGCCTTCGAGTCGTCGAACAGCTGCGTCAGGTCGATGTCGTTGACGAGCCCGCGCCCCTCGCAGTCGGCGCACATGCCACCGAGCCGGGTGAACGAGACCTTCTCGGCCTTGGCGTCCTTGCCCTTCTGCACGGTGATCGCTCCCCCGGCGGTGACCGTCGCCAGGTTGAACGAGAACGCGTTCGGACCACCCACGTGCGGGTCGCCCAGACGGCTGAAGAGCACCCGCAGCATCGCGTTCGCATCGGTGGCGGTGCCGACGGTCGACCGCGGGTCGGCGCCGATGCGCTCCTGGTCGACGACGATCGCGGTGGTCAGGCCGTCGAGCAGGTCGACGTCGGGTCGTGCGAGCGACGGCATGAAGCCCTGCACGAAGGCGCTGTACGTCTCGTTGATCATCCGCTGCGACTCGGCGGCGACGGTGCCGAACACGAGCGAGCTCTTGCCGGACCCGGACACACCGGTGAACACCGTGAGTCGACGCTTCGGCAGGTCGACGTCGATCCCCTGCAGGTTGTTGGCGCGGGCACCGCGCACGCGGATCCGGTCGTGGCCGTCGGCGGCGTGCACGCTCCGGCTCTGGGCGGCGTCGTCACCGGAACTGGTATGCATGTCGATCAGCGTACCGGCGGGTACCGACACCGACAAGACAACCCGGCACCATGCACGCCTGCTCACCCGGTGCGCGGTTCCGCGCACCGTGCGCACCTTCTCACCCCGTGCGCGCTTCCGCGCACCGTGCAGCGTCACGAGCGCGCACCACGCCACCAACCCCGCGCCGGCCGACGGACCCGGCACCGTGCGTTGGACGCAACCCACCACCGGACGGGAGGCACGGGTCAGGCCCGCACCGGGCCTCCCGTCAGCACCGTGCGGACCTTCTCACCCCGTGCGCGGTTCCACGCACCGTGCAGCGCCACAAGCGCGCACCACGCCACCAACCCCGCACCGGCCGACGGAGCCGGCACCGTGCGTTGGACGCAACCCACCACCGGACGGGAGGCACGGGTCAGGCCCGCACCGGGCCTCCCGTCAGCACCGTGCGGACCTTCTCACCCCGTGCGCGGTTCCACGCACTGTGCAGCGCCACAAGCGCGCACCACACCACCAACCCCGCACCGGCCGACGGACCCGGCACCGTGCAGACGACGGCCGGGTCAGACGACGGCCGGGTCAGCTCACGGCGAACCGACGCACCAGCTCCGGCAGCTCCGCCGGTTCGAACGGCTCGTCGGTGGCGTCGAGCTCGTCGGCAGTCCACCAGCGCGACGCGAGGATGTCGACCCGCTCGTCGTCGGTCCACTCGGCGTCCGACAACTCGAAGCCCGGGGTGCGCACGACGTAGAACTCGCTGTGGCCGCGGTCGTGGTCGGCAAGGTCCCACTCGACGGTGAAGTCCCAGGACCAGACCGGCTCGCCCGGGTCGTCGATGACGATGCCGGTCTCCTCGCGCAGCTCGCGGATCGCCGCGTCGCGGTGGTCCTCGCCGGGGTCGACCCCGCCACCCGGCGTGATCCACCGGTGCGCGCCGTCCGACGACGGCGAGTTCGTGTCCATCAGGAACACGCGACCCTCGGGGTCGAGCAGGATGATGCGGGAGGTTCGGCGCAGGCCGGGCTTGGCAGTCACCCGCCCGACGCTAGCCGACGAAGCCGCTGACGTCGCCGACGAGCTTGGTGTGGTCGGCGGGGATCGGATCGATCGCGGCGAGGGCGATCTCGGCCGCGAACTCCGACACGCTGTAGAGCTTGCCGACCTCTTGCCGGCGGCCCTCGATCGCGCCGGGGTTCAGGCGGTTCAGCAGGGTCGCGGTGATCGTGCCCTCGATCATGTCGCCGGAGACGACGACGAACTCGATGCCGGCGGCCTCGAGCTGCGGGATGAGCTCACGCAGGGCGAGTTCGCCGGCGCGCTTGCTCTTGGCGACGGGAACGTACTCGTCCATCGTCTCGGCGGTCTCGACGAAGTGGGCCTGGTGGCTCGTGACGAAGACGACGCGCGACCCGGCGGGCATGTGCGGCACGGCGGTCTGGAGCATGTCGACCTGCGCGTCGCGGTTCAGGCGGAGCGCGTAGTCCTCGCCGAGGCCGGACTCCATGCCGCCCGAGGCGTTCAGGACGAGCAGGTCGATGCCGCCCCACTCCTGCACGACGGTGTCGACGAGCGCCTGCACCGACTCGTGGTCGGTCAGGTCGGCGCCGATCGCCAGGGCGGAGCCACCGGCTGCGACGACCTTCTCGGCGATCTGCTCGGCGCGCTTGGCCTTGTTGCGGTAGTTCACGACGACCTTGGCGCCGGCCTCGGCCAGGTACCCGACGGTGTCGGCGCCGATGCCGCGCGACGAGCCGGTGACGACGGCGCGCGTGTCGGTGAGGGATCCGGGGGCGAGGGGGTTGCTCACAGTCGTGTTCTCCAGGTCGTGTTCCGGCCGGTCGGCCGCATCGAGCCTACCAATCGCCTGCACGGCCGACCGACCCTCCTGATATGTTGAACGGAGTTGTACCGGCCGTCGCGACGCTGCGAGCCACGGCGCGCGACCGAGGGAGGGAGATCGCGTGAACGGAATCGATTGGATCCAGACCATCGTCTGGATCGGACTCGTGTTGCTGCTGGGAGTGGTCGAGATCTTCACCCTCGACTTCATCTTCATCATGCTCGCGGCCGGAGCCGCCGGTGGGTTGATCGCCGCCTTGCTCGGCGCCCCGTGGTGGCTGTCCGCCATCATCTCCGCCGTGCTCGCGCTCGTGCTGCTGTCGCTCGTGCGACCGCGCCTGCTGCTCATGCTCGGCCGAGGCGCCGACCCGCACCGCACGAACATCGAGGGGCTCATCGGGCTCCCCGGCACCGTCGCCGTCGCGTTCACATCATCTGCTCCCGGTCAGGTCCGCCTGGCCAACGGCGAGACCTGGAGCGCGCGGTTCGCCGTGGGCGCCATCGACCGCACACCGCCACTCGGCACCCCCGTGGTCGTCGAGTCGATCGAGGGGTCGACCGCGGTCGTGCGCCTCGCAGAAAGGGCCACCTCGTGACCATCACACCCGGGACGATCGCACTGCTCGTCCTGATCCTCGTCGTCGTCATCTTCGTGATCGTCGTCCTGGCCAAGGCGATCCGCATCGTCCCGCAGGCCACCGCGGGCATCGTGGAACGCCTCGGCAAGTACCACAAGACGCTCTCGCCGGGCCTGAACCTGCTCGTGCCGTTCATCGACCGCCTGCGGCCCCTGCTCGACATGCGTGAGCAGGTCGTGTCGTTCCCGCCGCAGCCGGTGATCACCGAGGACAACCTCGTGGTCTCCATCGACACCGTCGTGTACTTCCAGGTCACCGACGCCCGCGCGGCGACGTACGAGATCGCGAACTACCTCGGCGCCGTCGAGCAGCTCACCACCACCACGCTCCGCAACGTCGTCGGTGGCCTCAACCTCGAAGAGGCCCTGACCAGCCGCGACAACATCAACGGTCAGCTCCGGGTCGTGCTCGACGAAGCGACCGGCAAGTGGGGCATCCGCGTCGGCCGTGTCGAGCTCAAGGCGATCGAGCCGCCCGTGTCCATCCAGGACGCCATGGAGCAGCAGCTGCGTGCCGAGCGGAGCCGTCGTGCCGCGATCCTGCAGGCCGAGGGCACCAAGCAGTCGCAGATCCTCGAGGCCGAGGGGCAGCGGCAGGCCGCCATCCTCGCGGCCGAGGGTGACGCCAAGGCCCAGGTGCTCCGCGCCGAGGGTGAAGCCTCCGCCATCGCCACGGTCTTCGAGGCCATCCACACCGGTGACCCCGACGACAAGCTGCTCTCGTACCAGTACCTGCAGATGCTCCCGAAGATCGCCGAGGGCACCGCGAACAAGCTCTGGATGATCCCGAGCGAGTTCACCGAGGCACTGTCCGGCATCGCGAAGGGCTTCTCCGGCGGACGCAGTGGCAGCGGCCCGGTCGCCGGCGCCGGCTCGGGCGGGGACTTCCTCTCCCGCATCTCCAAGCTCGCGAACGAGAGCCTGGCGAACACCGCCGCTGCCGGGTCCGCCGGCACGACCATGCCGCGTGCGGACGCCACCGCCGCGGACATCGTCCCCGAGTCCGACCTCGACGCACGACTGGCCGAGTCGAACCGGAGCGTCGACGCGCACCTCGCAGCCGCCGACGACGCGACCGCCGAGAAGGTCGACGACGCACCGGCCCCGCAGACCGACGCCGCGCAGCACCCGAACGACGAAGCGTCGGGACACCGCACCAGCGACGGCTCCGGCCGACGCTGACCCGCACCACCACGAACGACGATGCCCGCCCCGGGGAACCGGGGCGGGCATCGTCGTTCGTCAGGTGGTGGTGTCAGGCACCGCGTCGTGCACGGAGGACCTGCAGGCGCTCCTCGAGGAGCTCCTCGAGTTCCTCGCGCGAGCGACGCTCGAGCAGCATGTCCCAGTGGGTGCGGGGCGCCTTGACGTCCTCTGCTGCGACCTCGACGGGGATGCCGTCGTCACCGAGCAGGCGTCCTTCGCGGCCGGAGCGTGGCTCCGACCAGGTCTGGGGCACGTCTGCGTCAGCGGAGAAGACGATGTCGAAGGTCTCCCCCGAATCGGTCTGGTAGACCGCGCGCTTGCGGTCCGAGAGCTCGACGCCCTCTTCGCTCTGGAGACTCTGACTCCCGAGCCGCATGCCGCGGAGACTCCGATCAGCCATGTGTGTGCTCCTCTCGCTCGTCTGCCCTCCACAACACTGTCCCACGCCCCGTCGTTCCCGACTGGGCGCATTCACAGTCCGTTCCCAGTGCGTGGCCCCGATGCACAGGATCACAGCCTCGGACGGACAGGGACGCGGCGGCGGATCAGGAGCGGTTGCGGCGTCCCCACGGTGCGCAGGCGAGCAGCACGAGGAGTCCGCCGAGCGACAGGAACAACGCGATCGACCCCGAAGCGAGCGACGCCGGAGTCGTCGAGGTACCGAGCGGCACGTCGGTCACCATCGAGGTCGCGGTGTACTCGGGGACCCGGTCGATGGTGCGTCCGGACGGGTCGATGACCTGCGAGGCGCCGACGGTCGAGATGTTGACGAGGGACCGACCGGTCTCGATCGCCCGCATCCGTGCGATCTCGAGTTGCTGCAGGTTCTCGTCGGTGCCGGAGAAGTCCGCGTTGTTCGTCTGCGCGAGGATCACCTGCGCTCCCCCGCGCACCATGTCGCGGGTCAGCCCGTCGTCGACGATGTCGAAGCAGATCGCGATGCCCGCCTTGATCCCCGCCACCGGCAGGACGTTCGGTTTCGTCCCCGGCGTGTAGTCGCGCTGCAGCAGGCCGATCAGGGACGGCGCGAGCTTCGAGAAGAACCACCGGTCCGGCACGTACTCGCCGAAGGGCACCGGGCGCTTCTTGTCGTAGGACGACTGCCAGCCGTCGGCGGTCCACACGAACGACGTGTTGTGCAGCACCCCGGACGGCGTCTGCGTGATGGCTCCGGCGACCAGCGACGCACCGACCGAGTCGACGACGGCGTCGAGCGACGACGCGATCACGGGCTGCTGGCGCGGGTCGAACTCGGCGGAGGCCTCGGGCCACACGACGAGGTCGACGCCCTTCGCATCGACGTCGGTCGCCGCGACCTGCGCCGCCAGGACCTCGCCCGGCGCCGCACGGTCGAAGTACCCGGCCGGCCCGTTGCCCTGCACCGACTCGATCCGGATGGTGCCGGAGGTCGCGGTCGGCCAGGCCGGCACCGCCAGCACGGCGGCGACCAGCAACCCGGCCGTCGCGACCCGGACCGGCAGCCGCAGGGTCGCGCCCGGCGCCCGCGGGGACACGAGGGCGAGCGACACGACGACCGCGACGCAGTAGACGACCACGAACGTCACCCCGAGGACGCCGACGTACGCGGCCAGGTGGGTGAACGGACCCTGCGACTGCGACAGGCCGACGCGCCCCCAGGCGAAGCCGCCGTACGGCCAGCTCCCGGAGAACCACTCGCGTCCGGTCCACAGTGCGGCGACCACGGCCGGGAGGCCCCACACGCGTCCGGCGGTCGAGGGCACCACGCGCGCGACCCAGCGGTACGCGAGGGCGATCGCGACGCTGCCGAGGGCGAAGAACGCCGCCTCCAACAACGCCAGTGCGAACCACGGGACGGGTCCCAGGTAGCGCCCAGCCCACGAGATGGCCGGGATCCAGAACGCGGCACCGGCCACGTAGCCGAGCCACGCGGCCCTGCGGGCACGCTGGCCCATCGCGGCGAGCAGCATGCACGCGAGCGCCGGGAAGGCCAGGAACCACCAGCCGGGCGACGGGAACGCGAGCGCGAAGAGCACCCCGCCGATGACGGCCAGGGGCAGCGCGCTGCCCAGCGGGAGCGCCGCGAACGGGCCGTCCGCGACCGCACCGCGGCCCACGCGCGCGGGCACCCCGCGCACACCGGTCTCCGGAACCCGCACCGTGCCTCCTGTCAGACCGCGGCGTAGGCGACGATGCCGCGGCGCACCGCGTCGGTCGCACGTCGGGCGGTCTGGGCGAGGTCGTCGTCACCGGCGTTCCGGATCTGGTCGAGCAGGTCGATGACCTGCTTCGACCAGCGGACGAAGTCGCCGGCGGGCAGGTCGAGGGTGCGGAGGACGTCGTCGAGGGCCGAGCCGGAGGCCCAGCGGAACATGCCGACCGCCATCGCCGGGGTGGGCGGCACCGAACCGGCCAGACGGGCGTCGCGCTCGATGTCGTCGAGGCGCGACCAGATCGTCAGGGTCTCGTCGAGCGCCGGACGGAACGCGCCGCGCGGCAGTGCGTGCTCGGTGCCGGGGGCGTCGTCGCGGCGGGGCTGGTAGATGATCGTGGCGGCCATCGCGGCGAGCTGCGCCGGGGTGAGGTCCTTCCAGACGCCCGCCTCGAGGCACTCGGCGACGAGCAGGTCGCGGTCACCGTAGATGCGCTGCAGGCGGCGACCACCAGCGGCCACGGTGGCCTCGCCGTTGCCGGCGTCGACGAGGTAGCCGAGCTGCAGGAGCACGTCGGTGACCCGGTCGAACGTGGTCGCCACGGCACCGGTGCGGGACCGGATCTGCTGGAGCAGCTTGTCGTTGACGCGCTTGAGCTTCCACCAGCGCTCCGCCCAACGGGCGTGCGCCTCGCGGTCGGGGCAGGCGTGGCAGGGGTGCCGCTGCATCTGGCGACGGACCGCCGTGATCGCGGCCTGCCGTTCCTGCCGTGCGCCGTGCGAGGCCTCGCGCCCACCGGGCACGTTCGTGCGCTCGAGGTCGGAGAGCTCGCGGCGGAGCGTCGAGTACTCGGTGAAGTCGCCGAGGTGGCACTGCATGGCCTCGCGGTAGCCCTCGAGGGACTCCTGCTGCGAGCGGACCTTGCGGGCCAGGTCGACCACGGACCGGTCGGCCTGGAACTGCGCGAACGAGGTCTCGAGGACCTCACGCGTGCGCTGCCGCCCGAACTGGTCGATCAGGTTGACGGCCATGTTGTACGTCGGCTTGAACGACGAGTTCAGCGGGTAGGTGCGTCGGCTGGCGAGCGAGGCGACGGCCTGCGGGTCGAGGCCGTCGGTCCACTGGATGACCGAGTGCCCCTCGACGTCGATGCCACGGCGTCCGGCACGCCCGGTGAGCTGGGTGTACTCCCCCGGGGTGATCGGGACACGGGCCTCGCCGTTGAACTTCTCGAGCTTCTCGAGCACCACCGTGCGTGCGGGCATGTTCACACCGAGCGCGAGGGTCTCGGTGGCGAACACCACCTTGAGCAGCTTGCGTTGGAAGAGGTTCTCGACCACTTCCTTGAACGCGGGGAGCATGCCGGCGTGGTGCGCGGCGACCCCGCGCTCCAGGCCCTCGAGGAACTCCCAGTAACCGAGGACGGCGAGGTCCTCGTCCGGCAGGGTGCGGCAGTGGTACTCCGCGGTCTCGCGGATCTCGTTGCGCTCCGGGACCGTGGTGAGCGACAGGCCGGAGCGCAGGACGTTGCGGACGCCCTGGTCGCACCCGGCGCGGCTGAACACGAAGAAGATCGCGGGCAACAGCATCCGCTCGTCGAGCATGTGTGCGATGCGTTCGCGGTGCAGTTTCTCGGTACGCGGCCCACGGCGGTCGTGGTATCCCCCACGCCCTCGTCCGCCACGGTGGCCGCCGCCGTGCCGTTCGCTGCGCGAGGCACCGCCGACCATGCGGAGCAGTTCCGGGTTGACGCGGTTCGTCGCCGCCGCACCGCTGGAGTCGAACAGGTCGACCATCTTCGAACCGACCAGGACGTGCTGCTCGAGCGGGACCGGGCGGTCTTCCGACACGATGACGTCGGTGTCCCCGCGGACGGCCTGCAGCCAGTCGCCGAACTCCTCCGCGTTGGACACCGTCGCGCTGAGCGAGACCAGCCGGACCTCGGTCGGCAGGTGCAGGATCACTTCTTCCCACACCGCACCGCGGAACCGGTCGGCCAGGTAGTGGACCTCGTCGAGGACGACCCAGGCCAGGTCGTCGAGCAGGTCGGAGTCGGCGTAGATCATGTTCCGCAGGACCTCGGTCGTCATCACGACGACCCGCGCCCGCGGGTTCACGTTCGTGTCACCGGTGAGCAGGCCCACCTCGGACTCGCCGTAGACCTCGACCAGCTCGGCGTACTTCTGGTTGCTCAGGGCCTTCATCGGCGTCGTGTAGAACACCTTCGCCGTCGGCTGCCGCATCGCCAGCCAGATCGCGAACTCGGCCACGATCGTCTTGCCGGCACCGGTCGGCGCGGCCACGAGGACGCTGCGGCCCTGGTCGAGGGCGTCGCACGCGGCGAACTGGAACGGGTCGAGGTCGAAGCGCAGGTCGGCGCGGAACAGCTCCAGGTTGCGGGAGCGGTTCCGGACCTTGGCGGCGGCGAAGCGCTCGGCCGCGCTGAGGTCCGCGCCCGTCACAGGCCGTACTCTTCGTCGAGCTTGGCCTGCTTCTTCGCCACCCTGCGGTCGTGGAACCAGGCCACGACGCACGCGGCGATGTAGAGCACCACCATCGGGACGGCCAGCAGGAACATCGAGATGACGTCGGCGCTCGGCGTGACGATCGCGCAGAAGACCAGGATGCACAGGATCGCGATGCGCCAGGACTTGATGATCGCCGCCGCCGACAGGACGCCGACGAAGTTCAGCAGCACGATGAAGACCGGCAGCACGAACGCGATGCCGACCGCGACGATGAGCTTGATGACGAAGTCGTAGTACGCCTTCGCGTCGACGATCGAGGTGTCCTGGCTCGACACGAAGCTGCCGAGGATGCCGACCACGTGGGGCAGGATGTACCACCCGAAGTAGCACCCGGCGAAGAACAGCGGGATCGCGGTGCCGAGGAAGCCCCACACGTACTGCTTCTCGCGCCGGACCAGGGCGGGCACGATGAACGCCCAGATCTGGTAGAGCCACACCGGGCTGGCGATGACGATGCCGATCGTGATCGCGATCTGCAGCTTGAGGTCGAACGCGCCCGTGATCATCGGGAAGTTCAGCTCGGCCGTGTGCCCGCCGACCTTGGCGAGCTCGGCCACCGGTGCCCGGAGCGAGTCCAGCACGAACGGGGTCAGGAACCATCCACCGACCGCGGCGATGACCACGGCGATCACTGCGCGGAACAGGCGGTTGCGCAGCTCGATGAGGTGCTGCCCGAGCGACATGCGGCCTTCGGCGTCGTTGTCACGGCGCCCTTGCCGCCTCGCTCGCCCGCGCGCGGTCGTCGAAGCCATGGGTCGATCCTACGGGGTGGGGACCGACAGTTCGGCGCGCTCCGTGCGAACGCACATGCAGAGGCGGCCAGCCGGCCCGGTCAGCCGGCGGCGAGGGCGGCGGCGGCGAAGTCGCGCACCGCGTCCCGCGCGGCGGGCGGGTCGAGCACCACGGCGCGGCCGGGCAGCCCAGCGACGAGCCGGACCACGCCGTCGAAGCCGTTCGACGCCGCGAGCCGGATGCGTACACGCGCCTCGGCGTCGGGGGCGTCCGCGGTGTCGGCGAGGAAGTCGGCCACGAGCGGCAGCGACGACGAGTCGAGTTCGACGGTGACGATGACGTCCTCTGCCGACTGCTGGAACAGCGTGTCCGGGATCACCACCTGGTCCGCCGACTTCTCCACCGCACGGTCGTCGACGCGTGCACCGGACATCCGGTCGAGGCGGAAGGTCCGGAGCGCCTGCCGGTCGAGGTCCCAGGCGCGGAGGTACCAGTCGGTGTCGATCGACTCGACGCGGAGCGGGTCGACCCGGCGGGTGCCGCCCTGGGTGCGCGGACCGGCGTACTCGAAGGACAACCCGCGGCCGCCGGCCATCGCACGACGGATCGTGGCGAGGGCGACGTCGTGCAGGTCCTGCCCCACGGCCACCGTCGAGGCGGCACCGCCGGCACCGCGCGACAGCTTCGCCATGAGTGCTCGGATGGCGTCGCGGTCAGCGGCCTCGGGCAGCGCGGAGAGGTACTGCAGCCCGGCGATGAGCGCCGAAGCCTCTCGCGCGGACAGTCGGGGCGAGTCGTCGATGGCGACGAGGTTCGTGAGGACGATCATCTCGTTCTGGTCGAAGTCGTCCCAGGCGATGTCGAACAGGTCGCCGTGCTGGTACTGCATCGTCTCGCCGGGGACCCCCGACACCGCGATGAGCTCGACGGCGCGGCGGATGCGGGCCTCGGGGACGCCGAAGTGGCGCGCGGCCTCGGCCACGGAGACGCGCTCGCGGTCGATCAGGTACGGCACCAGGGCGAGCAGGAAGGCGAGCTTGTCCTGCGCCTGCAGGGGTTGGGCGTCAGCCACGGGCGGACTCCTCTCCGTCGCTGTGGTCGCGCACGAGCGCACGGAGCCGCTCGACGACGCGCAGCCGCAGGTCCTCCGGCTCGAGCACCCGGACCTCGGGTCCGAAGGCGGCGAGTTCCTCAGCCAGGATCTGCGGGTCGACGTGGTGCAGCACGAGTGCGCCGTCGGCGTCGGTCTCGGTGTCACGACGGCGGGCGAGCCGCCGCTCGGCGTCGGAGCCGGGGGTCACCGCGATGCGCGCCGTGCGGGCTGACCAGATCCGTTCGAGTTCGGCGAGCGTGCGCTCCCCCGCGCCCACCGGGGCGGTGTGCTGCCCGACGTCGTACTGCGTGACGGGTCCGACGATGCGTGAGAGCAGGTAGTTCTTGTCCGAGTCCGTGGCGAACTCGTGGGCGGCGAGCATCCAGCGGCCGCCGTGCTGCACCAGGGCGAGCGGGGCGAGCTCGCGACGACGGGCCTCGTGCTGGCCCGGCGTGATGTAGTCGAACCGGACGGCGGCACCGCGGTCGAGGGCGGAGCGGAGCGGCTCGAACGCCGCGTCGCGTGCTCGGAGCCGCGGGGCGTACGCGTCGACGCCGAGCTGGAGTGCGCCGTCGTCGTCCTCGGAACCCGCGGACCGGACCTTCAGCAGCCCGCGACGCGAGTCAGCGGACAGCGCGCCTTCGCGCCAGGCCATGGCGGCCAGCGACAGCAGGGCCGACTCGTCCGGGGTGAAGCGGACGTCGACGGGCAGGTCGTACTCGCCCTTCGGGATCCGGTAGCGCAGCGTCTGGTTGTTGCCGGCGGCGCCCGGTGTCTCGATGGTCTCGAGCGGGATGCCGAGCTCGCGGACGTCGTCCTTGTCGCGCTCGAACTGCCGCTCGAGCGAGGCGTTGTCCCCACCCGGTGTGAACCGCTGGCGGTAGCCCTGCACGTTGGTCAGGATCTCCGCCTTGGTCAGCCCGGACTCCGTCGAGAGCAGCGCGAGCACGAGGCTGAACAGCCGCTCCTCTGCGGGCACACGGGGCACACGGGTCGCTGGCACGAGGCGATCCTACGGCAGCGCGGGTGCACCGGAGTGCACCCGCGCCGCGGTCGGTGGACGGTGTGGGAGCGTCAGCTCGACATCGCTCCGAGCACGTCGATGACGTACGCGTAGGCGGTGCCCTGCTGGTTCACGACGGCCAGGACCTGGTCGCCGACGTGGTGCCCGACGATGGCGTTCCGCACGCCCTCGTCGACCTGGCCCTTGGTGAGCGGCACGGTCTGCGCGCCCGAGCCGTCGGTCCAGCTGGAGCCGGCCACGGACGGGTCAGCGCCCCACGTCACGGCGGTGTACTTGATGACCGCGGTGTCCTTGGCGGTGAGCACGCGACCGGACCCCTTGCGGAGCAGGTGCGTCTCGTTCGACTTCGGCGCGTTCCACGACGGGATCGTGATGCCGGGGGCGCCGGACGGTGCGAGCACGACGGCGGGCATCTTGTCGCCAGCGAGCTGCGGGGTGCCGGTCGCGCGGGCGTCGAAGGCCCGCTTGACGTCGATGACGGCGATGACGGCGTCCTCGGTCTTCGCCGACGAGCCGCTGTCGGTGGTCGCGCTGGTGTCCGAGCTGCTGAGGGCGCTCTTCGGCAGCGCGACGGCCAGGCGGTCGCCGACCTGCGCGCACTCGAGCGACTCGCCGAGGGCGCCGTAGTTGCTCGCACCGGCGGTGATCGGAGCCGTCTGCCCGGAGTACCCGCTGGTCTGCGCGACCTCGCCGGTGGCGCCGTCGACGAGCGTGTACTCGATCAGGACGGGGGTGCCGTCGTCGATCGTGCGGCCGTCGCCCTGCTTCAGGACGGAGACCTGCGTGCCCTTCGTGGTGAGTCCGCTCGGGATCGACACCTTCGGCTCCTTGCCGAACGCGCCGGTGGCCGTCACCGCTTCGGACGCCGCACCGGGTGCGGCGCAGCTCGAGGGGGTGGTGCCGGCGCCGTTCGAGGCGCACGCCGTGAGCGACGCCACGAGACCGATGGTGACCAGGAGTGCGGGGATGGTGCGCACGGACCCTCTTTCCGTTCGATGCAGGACGGGCACGACCGTCAGCCTACCGTTCGCCGTCGGTCGGCTCGGACGCGTCGCTGACGGGCTCGGACCCCTCGGCAGCGGCTGCTGCGGACCCGGCCTCGGCAGCGGCGACCTTGCGGGCCTGTGCCGCCGACTGCCGTGCGACCTTGCGGAGCTTCTTGTCGCTCGTCGCGCGCTCGCCCACGGCGCCGGGGGTCCAGGCTTCGATGTCCTCGTCGGAGAACTCGACCTTGCCCGCGCGGCGCTTCAGGTTCGGCAGGACGGTGCCGTCGGCGAGACGACGGGCCGTGATGAGGAACCCGGTGTGCCCGACCATGCGGTGGTCCGGTCGGACGGCGAGCCCCTCGACGTGCCAGGTGCGCACCAGGGTCTCGCTCGGCATCGGGTCGGTGAAGCGGCCGGTGTCGCGCAGGGCCTCGGCAGTGCGGGACAGCTGGGTGACGGTCGCGACGTAGCAGACGATGAGTCCGCCGGGCACGAGGGCGTCGGCTGCGGCGTCGACGCACTCCCACGGCGCGAGCATGTCGAGCACCACGCGGTCGACACTCTGCTCGTCGACGGCGCCGGGCAGCTCCTCGACCAGGTCTCCGACGGTCACCGACCAGTTGTCCGGGACGGCGCCGAGGAACGTGCCGACGTTGCCCTGTGCGATCGCGGCGAACTCCTCGCGACGCTCGAAGGACTGCAGCTGCCCCGTCGGACCGATCGCCCGCAGCAGGAACAGGGAGAGGGCACCGGAACCGACGCCGGCCTCGACCACCCGGGCGCCCGGGAAGACGTCCGCGAACGCCACGATCTGGGCGGCGTCCTTCGGGTAGACGATGGCGGCACCGCGCGGCATCGACATCACGTAGTCGTTGAGCAGCGGACGGAGCGCGAGGTACTCGTCGCCCGTGCTGGCCCGGATCACCGAGCCGTCGGGCTGGCCGATGACGTCGTCGTGCCGCAGGACCCCGCGGTGCGTGTGGTACTCGCCGGCGGTCTCGAGGGACAGCGTCGTGAGCTTGCCCTTCGGGCCGGTGAGCTGCACTCGGTCGCCGGCCCGGAACGGGCCACGCGGCGGCGTGTGGGGCGCGCCACCGGCGGTGTGCGGCAGGGCCGCTGTCGGGTCGTCGGTGTGGCTCATCGGGTGACTCCCTCGGTGTCCGCAGCGTGCGCCGGGTCAGGAGCCGGGCCTCCCGTCACGGCAGCGCGCGCGGCCAGCGCCGGCCCCGTCAACTCGACCAGGCGGTCGACGTCGACACCCGACAGGGTGGTCAGGTGCACGTCACCGCCGGCGATCTCGGACAGCGGGACGATGTGCTCGACGGCGACCGTGACGGCGCCGGAGGCGACGGCCGAGGCGACGCCGGTGGCGGAGTCCTCGATCGCGACGCACGCGGTCGGCTCGACGCCGAGCTGGGCGGCGGCGGAGAGGTAGGCGTCCGGGTACGGCTTCGGACGGTCGACGTCGTCACCGGCCACGACGACGCGGAACCCGCGCTCGCCCAGTGCCTCGGCGGCGACGAGTGCCATCTTGCGGCGGGACATCGTCACCAGCGCGGTGGGGATGCCGCGGGCGTGGAGCTCCTCGACGAGTTCGCGGGCACCCGGGCGCCACGGCAGCTCACCTGCGCGCAGGTGCTCCATCACGTATTCGGTCATCCACTGGATGATCTCCTCGACCTCCATGTCGACGCCCTTGGCGCGCAGGAGCTCGCCGGAGCGCTCGAGGCCGGAGCCGACCAGGGACAGGCCGTCCTCGTGGGTCCACTCGGCGCCGTAGCGGTTCGTCAGGTCGACCTGGGAGCGCTGCCAGATCGGCTCGGTGTCGATGATCGTGCCGTCCATGTCCCACAGCACGGCTGCGGGCGGGACGAGGGCAGGAGGATGCGCGGTCACGGGCGACGAGTCTACCGGGGCCGTTCCGCTGGGCGCGGACGGGCATGCCCGCGGGCGTCGCCGGGGCCTACAGTGGATGCCTGCATCGTGTCCGGCCGGGTGCCTCGTCGTGCCCGCCCCGCTCCGCTCCACCACCAGGAGGTCCGCTCCGTGCCACAGCACTCCCCCTTCAGCGACGGCCGGTTGCTCGTCGTCGCCTTCGAGGGCTGGAACGACGCCGGCGAAGCCGCGAGCGGACTCGCCCGCCGCATCGTCGAGTCCCTCGGGCTCGACGAGCTGCGCGAGCTCGACGGGGAGCGGTACGTCGACTACCAGTTCAACCGTCCGACCATGGGATCCGACGAGACCGGCGCCCGCGGGGTGCAGTGGCCCCGCATCGTGCTGCACGGCCCCGGGGCCGAGGGCCGTCCGGTCATCGGCGCCACCGGCTCCCCGACCGACCGCGACGTGTTCGTCCTCGTCGGTCCGGAGCCCTCCCGCACCTGGCGCGGCTTCTGCGCCGAGATCATCGACCTCGCCGACGTGTACTCGATCGACGCCGTCGTCTTCGTCGGCGCGATGCTGGCCGACGCGCCGCACACCCGACCGATCTCGGTCTTCGTCTCGAGCGAGAACGCAGGCGTCCGCACCGCGTTCGACGTCGACAAGTCCTCGTACGAGGGTCCGACCGGCATCCTCGGCGTCCTGGCCGACGCGATGGACAAGGCCGGGCTGACCACGCTGTCGCTCTGGGCCTCGGTCCCGCACTACGTGCACAACTCGCCGTCGCCCAAGGCCACCCTCTCGCTGCTCGACAAGATCGAGGAGCTCACCGACGTCACCGTGCCCCGTGGCACCCTGCTCGACGACGCCACCGAGTGGGAGGACGGCATCGACGCCCTCGCTGCCGACGACGAGGACATGGCCTCGTACATCGGGCAGCTCGAGCAGGCCCGCGACACCGTCGACTCCCCCGAGGCCTCGGGCGACGCGATCGCGCAGGAGTTCGAGCAGTACCTGCGGCGCCGCGAGCACAAGGACGGCAAAGACGGCGGTACCGCTGGTGGCGAGGGGCCCTGGCGGCCCCCGCAGCCGCCCCAGCAGTAGCCGACACCCCGCTCGGTTCCGCCGAGAGGTCGCGGACTGTCGGCTGCCGCCAGCCTCGGCGACAGTTCGTGACCTGTCGCCGGCACGCACGCGACGTGTTGCGACCGCACGGCGGACGGGAGGCACGGGGCGGGTCCGCCACGGGCCTCCCGTCCGGGGGTCGCGAACGGTCACGGCAGCCCGCTCACCTCCGCAGGGTGGTCGCGAATTGTCGGTTGCCGCTCGCTCAGGCGACAGTTCCTGACCGAACGGCGACCGGCACACGACGTGTCGTCACCTGTCGACGCAGGCCGACAACGACGCCGCCGGCCCGAGCTCAGGCCAGACGGATGCCGAGCAGCGCGTCGATCAGGTCGGCGAGCTCCGGCGTGCACGCAGTGCCCCCGGCGATCGCAGTGTCGACCGCGGCGACCGCACCCGGCGTGTCGAGGTCGTCGGACACCCGCGCCCGGATCCGGGACGCCACGTCGGCCGCATCGTCGGCGTGCCCGGCGGATGCACCCGATGCCCAGGCGTCCCAGGTCGCCAGGCGCGTCGTGGCACTCGTGAGCTCGGCGTCGAACCACTCCCAGTCGTCGGAGTACTTGTGCGACAGCAGCGCGAGCCGGATCGCGCGGGGGTCCGCGCCGTCGTCGAGCAGCCCCCGCACGGTGACGAGGTTGCCGAGCGACTTCGAAATCTTCGTGCCCTGGTAGGCGATCATCCCGGTGTGCACGAACGCGTGTGCCAGGGGCTGGTGCGCCAGGGCCGCTGCGTGTCCCGCGCTCATCTCGTGGTGCGGGAAGACGAGGTCACTGCCGCCGCCCTGCACGCTGATCGGCAGGCCGAGGCGGTCGCCGGCGATGACGCTGCACTCGATGTGCCAGCCGGGCCGGCCGGGGCCGATCTCGGAGTCCCAGCTCGGCTCACCGTCGCGGGCCGCACGCCAGAGCAGCGGGTCGAGCGGGTCGCGCTTGCCGGGTCGCTCCGGGTCGCCGCCGCGCTCGGCAGCGAGCGTGAGCATGGTCTCGCGGTCCAGGCCGCTCTCGTCGCCGAGCGACCACGCGTCGGTGGGGTGGTTCACGTCGAAGTACAGGTCATCGCCCTCGGCGTCCGGGGTGGGGACCTCGTAGGCGGAGCCGGTCTCCTGCAGGAACGCAACGGCCTCGGCGACGCGGTCGACCTCGTCGGTGACGGCCACGAAGTCGTCGGGCGGCAGGATCCGCAGCGACTCCATGTCGCGACGGAACAGGTCGATCTGCGACGCGGCGAGCTCGCGCCAGTCGACGCCGTCGCGGGTGGCGCGCTCGAGCAGCGGGTCGTCGACGTCGGTGACGTTCTGCGCGTACTCGACGTCGAGGCCGGCGTCGCGCCACGCGCGGCCGAGCGTGTCGAACGCCAGGTAGGTCGCCGCGTGCCCGAGGTGGGTGGCGTCGTACGGGGTGATCCCGCAGACGTACAGCGCAGCGCGCTCCTCGCCCTGCGTCGGGTCGACCGGCTTGCCGGTGGCGGTGTCGTGCACGACGGGCCGCGGCGCTGCGCCGGGGACGTCGGGGACGGACGGGGCCTGCCAGGCCCTCACGGCTGGATCACTCCGAGCGACAACAACACGATGAGAACGATACCGAGTGCGATGCGGTACACGACGAACGGCATGAAGCTGCGCTTGCTGATGTAGTTCATGAACGCCGCGATCACCACGAACCCGACGACGAAGGCCACCACCGTCGCGATGAGCGTGTCGGCGAGTCCGAACGGCGCTCCGTGGTCGCCGAGGCTCGTCGCGGCCTCGTACAGGCCGGACAGGAACACCGCGGGGACGGCCAGCAGGAACGCGAACCGCGCCGCGGCCGGCCGCGTGTAACCGAGCGCGAGCCCCATCGACACGGTCGCGCCGGAGCGGGAGACCCCGGGGACGAGTGCGAGCACCTGCGCGAGCCCGATCAGGATGCCGCCACCGAAGGTCATGTGCTCGATCCGACGCTCCTTGCGGCCGACGACGTCGAGCACCCCGAGCACGATGCCGAAGACGATGAGCACGATCGCGACGATCCAGAGCGAGCGGAACGTGGTCTCGATGGAGTCCTTCAGCAGGAGCCCCGCGATGCCGATCGGGATGGTGCCGAGGATCACGAGCCACCCGAGGCGCACGTCGGGGTCGCCCTTCGGGACGTCGCGCCGGAACACGGAGCGGAACCACCGCCCGATGATCCGGGTGATGTCCTTCCAGAAGTAGATGAGCACCGCGGTCTCGGTGCCGAGCTGCGTCACCGCGGTGAAGGCCGCGCCCGGGTCCTTCGCGTCGGGCAGGAACAGCCCGACGATGCGCAGGTGCGCGCTGGAGGACACCGGCAGGAACTCGGTGAGCCCCTGGACGAAGCCGAGGAAGATCGCCTCGAGGATGTGCACGCACGGGCCTTTCGGGGGAGGTCGGTCAGGACACCGCCACGCAGGCGACCATGAACAATATCAGTACGTGGCCAGGAGGTCCCCGAGAACACGCCGACCGAAGGCCAGCGAGTCGAGCGGAACCCGCTCGTCGACACCGTGGAACATCGCCGGGAAGTCCACGCCGGCGGGCAGCTGCAGCGGCACGAAGCCGTACCCGGCGATCCCGAGCGTCGACAGCGCCTTGTTGTCCGTGCCGCCGGACAGCAGGTACGGCAGCACCGGGGCTCCCGGGTCGTGGCGGCCGAGGACGTCGCGGACGGCGTCGACGAGCGGTCCGCCGAAGTCCTGCTCGAGACCGATGTCGCGGAAGGACATCACGACCTCGACCTCGTCACCGGCGAGCTCCCGCACACGCGCCAGCACCGACTCCTCGTCCCCCGGCAGGCAGCGGATGTCGACGAGCGCCTCGGCCGTGTCCGGGATCACGTTGTGCTTGTAGCCCGCGGTCAGGACCGTCGGGTTCGTCGTGGTGTGCAGTGCGGCGTGGATGAACCGCGAGGCCGAACCGGTGGCGAGCGCGACCTCGTCCGGGCCCGTCACGGTCGGGTCGACGCCCAGGAACCGAGCGACCTCGGCGACCATCGCGTCCGTCGTCGCCGACAGACGCACCGGCCACTCCTCGCTGCCGATCCGGGCGACCGCCGCGGCGAGCTTCGTCACGGCGTTGTCGCGGATGACGTGCGAACCGTGCGCAGCCGTACCGCGGGCGACGAGCTTGATCCACATCAGCGCCTTCTCGCCCGTCTGCAGCAGGTAGGCACGACGGTCGCCGAGGGTGATCGAGTACCCGCCCACCTCGCTGATGGCGGCGCTGGCCCCGGCGAAGACCTCGGGGTGGTGCTCGACGACGTGGTGCGAGCCGAGGACTCCCCCGGCTTCCTCGTCGGCGAAGTACGCGATCACCAAGTCGCGCTCGGGAGCCCCCTGCGCCGCGATGACGTCCGACAGCGACGTGAGCATCATCGCGTCCATGTTCTTCATGTCGACGGCGCCCCGCCCCCACAGCGAGCCGTCCTTGACGACACCGCCGAAGGGGTCGACCGACCAGTTCGCCGGATCGGCCGGCACGACGTCGAGGTGCCCGTGCACCACCAGGGCCGGCTTGTCACGATCGCGGCCGGGCACCCGCGCGACGACGCTCACACGATCCGGCTCGGACTCGAACAGCTGCGGCTCGAGGCCCAGCCCGCGCAACTTGTCCTCGACGTAGTGCGCCGCCTCGGTCTCGCCGCGCGACTTCCCCTCGCCCCAGTTCGTGGTGTCGATGCGGATGAGGTCGCGCGCGATCGCCGCGGTGGCCTCGAGCTCGGGCGCGGTCGGCTCCGGGTTCGTCATGCCACCACGGTATCGGTCCGCACCGACGCGCCCCGGCCCGGTGACGCCGGAGGACGCGCCGGGTACCCAGCCCTCTGGACGCGCCCGGGATGCGCGGCCGTGTTCATCGGGCGTTCAGACCCGTGCTAGTGTTTTCTCTCGGCAGGGACGCCGGGGAAACCCGGGGAAATCGCCACACATCCAGTCCGGATGGCGGAATTGGTAGACGCGCTAGCTTGAGGTGCTAGTGCCCGTATTAGGGCGTGGGGGTTCAAGTCCCCCTTCGGACACAGAAACATGCAATGCCCCCTGACCTTTCGGTCCGGGGGCATTTTCTGTTGCGTCTCCCGGCGAGTGCCGCCATCGCTGCGCTCAGGGCGTCACCGCCTCGGCCAGTTCGCTGCGCTCACGGCCACCGCCCGCCAGTTCGCTGCGCTCACGGCCAGGGGTGGGGGCACGGCCAGTTCGCTGCGCTCACGGCCGATGCGTGAGCAAGTTCCGACAGACCACCAGGGGAACGACTCGTGTGCTGTCGGAACATGCACACGCACTGGATGAGTGCGCATCTTCCGACGGAGCACGCGTCGATCGACAAGTGGAGCGTCGGAAGATGCGCACGCATCCGGCAGCGAGCAAGACAGCGCACGCACGGACGGACGGGAGGCGCGGTGCCAGCTGACACCGCGCCTCCCGTCCGTCAGGTGGTTGCGTCTAGGACTTCGACGCCTCGACGAAGTTGCGGCGCGGGTCCGTCTCCTTGATGAGCGAGGTCGCGTCGCGGCCTGAGACGGCACCGGTGACCCAGCCGATGACGATGCGCGCCTTGCGGTTCAGCGTCGGCATCGCGTACACGTGGTACGCGCGGTGGGCGAGCCAGGCGAGCAGGTTCGTCATCTTGATGCCCTTGATGTTGGCGGCACCCTTGGCGACACCGTACGAGGCAACCGTGCCGATCGAGGGGTGGCGGTACTCCTCGAGGGGCTTGCCGGTGATCGTCGCGACGACGTTGTCCGCCGCGACGACGGCCTGACGGACGGCGTTCTGCGCGTTCGGCGGGTAGAACGCCGGCTGCTTGTCGGCGGTCAGGTCGGGCACCTGTGCGACGTCGCCGAGACCCCAGACACCCGGGACCACTTCGTGCGTGTCCTCGGCCTCGACCTGGAGCTTCGCGTTGGCGGCGAGGTGGCCCTTCGGTCCGCGGGGCAGGTCGGAGGCGTCGAGCAGCGGGTTCGGCTTCACGCCGGCGGTCCAGACGAGCAGCCCGGTGGGGATCTCGTCGCCGTCGGAGAGCTTGACGATGCCGCCCTCGGCGCTCGGCATGGTGGTCTTCAGGCGCACGTCGATGCCGCGGGCGCGGAGCGACTCGAGCGTCCACTTGGACAGCTCCGGGCCGACCTCGGGCGCGACACGGTCGAGCGCGTCGATGAGGATCCAGCGGGGGTGCTCCCCCGCGAGCGACGGGTAGGTCTTGATGGCGGCCTGCGAGACGTCGAACAGCTCGCCGATCGCCTCGACGCCGGTGTAGCCACCGCCGACGAAGACGCTGGTCAGCAGACGACGACGCTCGTCCTCGTCACGGGTGGCAGCGGCCTTGGCGATGTTGTCGAGGAGCTTGGCGCGCACGTAGGCGGCCTCTTCCACGCTCTTGAAGCCGACGCCGTACTCCTCGAGTCCGGGGGTCGGGAAGGTGCGGGTGACCGAGCCGAGTGCGACGACGAGCTGGTCGTAGCCGAGCGTGCGGTCGTCGCCACCGGCGGTCGCGATCGAGACGGTCTTGTCCTTCGACGAGATGCCGGTGACCTTGCCCTGGATGACGCGCGTCTTGCGGAGCGCACGGCGCAGCTCGACGGTCACGTCCTTCGGGGCGATGTGGCCGCCGGCGACCTCGGGCAGGAACGGCAGGTACGTGTAGTAGGTGTTCTGGTCCACGAGCGTGATGCGCATGGGCACGGTCGCGGCGTGCTTCTGCAGCTGCTTGACGGTGCTGTAGCCAGCGGAGCCGCCGCCGAGGACGAGGACGTGAGGGATCGAGTCTGCCATTCCTCCGGTCTACCGGATACGGGCCGTCAACGTCATGAACGCCGCACTTCCTGAGCGAATCAGCGCTCTCGGAGTCGCCACCAGGCCGTCTCAGCGAGGTCGAGACCCATGTAGACCCCGTGCGCGGTGCGTCGGGACTCGGTCAGCGAGAACCGTCGCAACCGGTACCCACCGCCGAACCGGTCGATGATCGCCTCTGGGGAGGACTCGGCGTCGCGCTTGACGTACCAGGTGCGGTCGTCGACGGACTCGATCACGGGCGGACCGCCCGGACCGGACCCGTCACCGGCGCCCGCCGATGCGGGAGCGCAGGACGTCGATGCGCTTCTGGATCTGCTCGATGCTCGCCTGCGCCACGGCCGGCCCACCGCTGATGCGACGGAGTTCGGCGTGGATGGAGCCGTGCGGCTCGTTGGAGTGCCGGGACCAGATCGACACGAGGCGCGCGAGCTCGGTCCGCTGCTCCTTGATGGTCATGTACATCGGGCGGTTCTCGGGCTCGGCGGCCTTCGGTTGGCCGTCCTTGACCGCCCGGCCCTTGGAGCGCTTCGCCTGGGTCGCCTGGCGCGCCCGGAGCAGGTCGCGCACCTGGTCGGGTTCGAGGAGCCCCGGGATGCCGATGAAGTCGAGTTCCTCGAGCGACCCGACCTCGCCGCCGGTGCCGAACTCGCCGCCGTCGTAGAGGACGCGGTCGAACGACGCCTGCGAGTCGAGCGCCTCGAACGGCTGGACCTCGAGCAGGCTCTCGGACGCGCGGTCTTCCTTGTTGGCCTCGGCCACCATCGCGTCTTCGGGGTTGTACATGCCGTCGTCGGCGTCCTTCGGACGGTCGAGGGCGTGGTCGCGTTCGAGCTCGAGCGTCGCCGCCAGTGCCATCAGTCCGGGCACGCTCGGCAGGAACACCGAGGCGGTCTCGCCACGGCGCCGAGCACGCACGAAGCGGCCGATCACCTGGGCGAAGAACAGCGGGGTGCTCGCGCTCGTGGCGTACACGCCGACGCAGAGCCGTGGGACGTCGACGCCCTCGGACACCATGCGCACGGCGACCATCCACCGCGAGGTGTCGTCGGCGAACGCGCTGATCCGGCTGGACCCGGCGGCTTCGTCGGACAGGACGACCGTCGGCCGCTCCCCCGTGATCTGCTGCAGGATCCGGGCGTAGGCGCGAGCCGTGGTGGTGTCCGTCGCGATGACCAGACCACCGGCGTCGGGCACACCACGACGCACCTCGGTCAGGCGCTTGTCGGCGGCGGACAGCACGGCCGGCATCCACTCACCCTCGGGCGACAGGGCGGTGCGCCAGGCCTGCGCGGTGATGTCCTTCGTGACCTGTTCGCCCAGGGAAGCCGACATCTCGTCGCCCATCCGGGTCTTCCAGCGCATCTGGCCGGCGTAGGCCATGAACAGCACCGGCCGGACGACGCCGTCCTTGAGCGCCCGGCCGTAGCCGTAGTTGTAGTCGGAGATCGAAGTGCGGATGCCCTGCTCGTCGGGGGCGTACTGGACGAACGGGATCGGCGCGGTGTCGGACCGGAACGGCGTGCCGGACAGCGAGAGCCGTCGGGTGGCACCGGAGAAGGCTTCCCTGATGCCGTCGCCCCAGGTGAGTGCGTCGCCGCCGTGGTGGACCTCGTCGAGGACGACCAGGGTGCGCCCGCCCTCGGTGATCTTCTTGTGCACCTCGGGGTTCATGCCGACCTGGGCGTACGTGATCGCGACGCCCTGGTAGTGCCGGCCGAACATGCCGTCGCCGTTCTTGAACATCGGGTCGATGCGGATGCCCACGCGGTCGGCGGAGTCCGCCCACTGCCGCTTCAGGTGCTCGGTGGGGGCGACGACCACGATGCGGTCGACGGTCCCGCGCGCCAGCAGCTCGGTGGCCAGTCGGAGCGCGAACGTCGTCTTGCCGGCGCCGGGTGTCGCGGCCGTCAGGAAGTCACGCGGCTCGGACTCGAAGTACTTCGTGAGGGCTTCGACCTGCCACGCCCGGAGCTTCGACGCGGTGCCCCACGCGGCTCGGTCCGGGAACGCCGGCGACAGGTGCTGGACGGCCGAGTTGCCGGCTGCCTCGGCCAGTGCGGCTGCGTCGGCTTCGTCCCGTGCGACGGCGTCGGCGTGCGCCGATGACTGCGCGGACACCGACGACGAAGACGTCGACGACGTGTGGTCGTCCCCCGACTCGGCCCACAGCGTGGCGGGCTGCTGCTGTTCGTACTCCGCTGCGCTCACTGGACCTGATTCTACCGCCACCGTCAGTCCTGCCTGGCGTGCGGGACGTGGCCGTCGGGGGTCCGGCGGACCAGGGATGCCGGTCGCAGCACGCCTGCGCCGAAGCGCGCGGCGACCGCGTCGACCGTGGTCTCGGTCTCGCGCCACGGCGCGTCGTCGTCCCAGAGCGCGTTGCTCGCGGCGGCCGGCACGAGGTTCTCGCCGCGGACCCCGATGAGCCGGATCCGGTTGCCCGGTCGGTGCAGCACGTCGTACAGCTCGACGGCTTCGCGGTGCAGCCGCTTGGCGACGTCGGTGGGCTCGGCGAGGGTGCGCGACCGGGTGAGCGTGGTGAAGTCGGTGTAGCGGACCTTGAGCGCGACGGTGCGGGCCTGCACGTCGGCGTGGCGCAGGCGGACGGCGACCTTGTCGGCGAGGCGCAGGAGCTCGCGCGCGACGTCGTCCCGCTCGGTCAGGTCGTGGCCGAACGTGACCTCGTGCCCGATGGACTTCTCGCCCACGCCGGTGTCGACGACGCGCGGGTCGCGCCCCCAGGACAGGTCGTGCAGGCGCTGGCCACCGGCTGGCCCGAGCGCGGACACGAGCGACCCGAGGGGCGTGTTCGCGAGGTCGCCGACGGTGCGGATGCCGCGGCGCTCGAGGGTCTCCTGCGTCTTGCCGCCCACGCCCCACAGCGCCGAGACCGGCTGCGGGTGCAGGAACGCGATGGTGTCGGCCGCGGGCACGACGAGCAGCCCGTCCGGCTTGGACCGGCTCGATGCGAGCTTCGCCACGAACTTGGTCGACGCGGCGCCGACCGAGCAGTGCAGGCCCGTCTCGGCGTGGACCGTGCGCCGGATGGCCCGTCCGATCTCCCACGGCGTGCCGTACAGCCGGAGCGCGCCGGCGACGTCGAGGAACGCTTCGTCGATGCCGAGCCGTTCGACCCGCGGCGTGAACCGGTCGAAGACCGCCATCACCGCGGCGGACTGGTCGCGGTACTTCTCGAAGTGCGGCTCGACGATGATCGCGTTCGGGCAGCGGCGCTTCGCGATGGCCATCGGCATGGCGGAGTTCACGCCGTACCGACGGGCTTCGTAGGTGGCAGCGGTGACCACGGAGCGGTCGGAGTCGTGGCCGACGATGACCGGCAGACCCACCAGGTCGGGTCGGTCGAGCAGTTCGACGGACGCGAAGAAGGCGTCCATGTCGACGTGCAGCACGGTCGCCGAGACGTCGTCCACCGGTGCGTCGGAGACGAGCCGGTTGCTTCCGTCCTGCTTGCTCACACCGAGATGATGCCAGGGACCACCGACATCGCCGGCCTCACCGTGCGCCGGTGGCCGCCGAACGCGTGGCGGTCTCGCCGAGCACGGTCGCCCGGTGTCGGTCGGCCAGCAGCGCGAGCGCCTCGTCGATGCGGCCCAGCGCGTGCGCCGCGACCTCGACGGTCTGCTGGTCCGGACCACCCGCCGCCGCGTCCACCGCCGTGTCGAGCCGGTCGCCGACCCGCGCCCAGACCGGCGCCGGCGCGGCGGACCGGGGCACGGCCACGATGCCGTCAGCCAGGTCCGCGATCGACGCGGCGAGGCGGTGGGCGGCACCGACCAGGGCGGCGGGCGGGTCCTGCGGGGGCGAGCCGAGCCTCCCGGCCGCCTCGCGCGCGAACGTCGCCGCCGCCTGCAGGGACGTCTGGGTCCTGGCGTCCGCGCGGGCGGGTCCGCCCGTCGGGAACCGCACCATCGGGCGCAGGACGGCGTCCAGTTGGTAGGTGGCCGCGTCGACGGCGCGCGATCGTGCGCGCAGGTCGGGTGCGGCGGCGTCGGTGGCCGTGTCGGCGGACCGGGAGGCCCGGCTCGCGCCCGCACCGTCGGTCGCGTCCGCCTCGGCGTCCGCATCGACCCCGACCAGCGCGAGCACGAACGCCCGGACCGCGGTCAGCTGCCGGCGCACGGCCCGTCGGATGACGGCCCGGGTGGCGATCGGGAGGACGACGGCGCTCACGAGCACGGCGACCGCGGCGCCGAGCAGGTTCTCGGCGAGGCGGATCGGGACGAGCGAGTCGGTGAAGCTGCCGGAGAACGCGTACACCTGGCACAGGACGACGACCAGGCACGCGACCCAGACCGAGTAGACGCCGCCGAAGCCGTACGTGCCGACCGCGAGCAGGACGCAGACGAGCACGAGCGTGAACCAGGGGTGCGCCGTGCCGACGACGTGCACGAGGACGATGCCGACGGCGCCGCCGACGACCGTGCCGACGGCACGGTGCAGGCCCTTGCGGACCCGCTCGTGCGTGGTGTTCGTGCCGGCGAGGACGATCATCACGCCGATCACGCCCCAGTAGAACCGCGGGCCGTCGAGCAGCAGCGCGAGGGGCTCGACGATCGCGACGGCGATCGCGGCGTGCACCGCGGTGCGCAGCGAGACGGAGAGTCGCCAGCGGCGCCAGGGGCCGTCGGCGACGGTGTCGGCGAGCACCGGCACGGCCCCGGCCGGGCGGCCGCCGGCGAGGACGACGGGCGTGACGAAGGGCGCTGCCAACGCGACGCCGTCGCCGCGGCGCGGCAGTTCGTCGCGGAGCTCGCGCCACCGCAGCCCGGCGCCCTGCAGGTCGGTGAACTCGGCGGCCATCCGACGGACGACGGCCGTCGTGCGCGAGTCGGGGTCGCCGGCGGACGCCGTGATGCCGTAGCGGGCGAGCAGTGTCTGCGCGGCGTCCTCGCCGTGCCCGCCGCCGTGGCGCAGGACGATCGTGACGGCACGGAGCGCGGCGTGCCGGACGTCCGACGGCGCGCCGTGCTCGACGAGGGCACCGGCACCGCGCCCGAGCTCGTCGACGGCGAAGTGCGTGTCGAACACGAGCCGGTGGAGCTCCTCGGCCGTGGTGTCGGCGTCCACCCCGCTCGCGGCGAGCATCCCGTCGACCGTCAACGCGATCTCGTGGTACCGGTCGCGGCTGCGACGGAGGCGGCGCAGGGTGCGGCGTCGTGCGGCCGGGTCGTCCGCCGCGGCGAGGACGGCGGCAGCGGCCTCGAGCACGGCCGAGCCACGGGCGACGAAACCACGGCGGGTACGCAACAGGGCACGGTGCGCGTCCGGTCGGAGCACCAGGCGGACCAGGACCGTCGCAGCGAGCGAAGCGGCCACGACGAGGCCGAGCGGCACGACACTCGTCTCGGGCAGCGGGAGGAGCAGCCCGCACAGGTACCCGGCGAACCCGACGATCGCGGCGTCGGCGGCCCACGCGCCCCACGCGGCCGCGGCGAACTGCAGGAACAGCAGCACGACGATGAGCACGAGCTCGAGGAGCCGGAACGGCTGCAGGGCGATGCTGCCGGCGAGGGCGACGACGAACGGCACGAGGACGGCTCCGGTGCGGGCAGCCGTCCGGCCGGTGCTCGGGTCGACGATGACCAGGCACGTGATGAACGCGGGCATCGCGCCGATCATCACGCCCAGGATCGCGGGCAGGCCGAACGCGGTCGCGACGGCGTACCCCACGGCCATGCCGGCGGGCACCGCGACCAGGGTGCGGAGGGCACCGTCGGTCTTCACGAGCCCGGGGTCGAGCGCGAGGGCCGCGTCGGCGAGTCGCCGGGAGCGGGTCCGTCGACGGGGAGCGGTCCGGTTCGTGGTGTCGGTCCTCGGCACGAGTCGGCCGCCTCCTCTGCGCTCGGGAGGCCAATCGTACCGGATGCTAACTATCCGGCTGTGCGGTCGGCAGCCGCACGGTGCGGCCTTCGGCGCTCGGTGCGAGGTTGATCGCTCGGTGCGGCGCTACAGGGCCGCACGGAGGGATCAACCTCGCACCGGGGCACGCGGCCGGCCGCACGCGTCCGCGTCAGGCGGGCGGGCCGAGCACCGACGCCGCGAGCGTGCGCGCCGCCGAGTCCCGCGACGACGGGTGGTACTGGCCGGCCCGGACGTCGCGCGCCAGGCGGGCGAGTTCGCTCGAGGACCGGAACGCCGAGCCCCCGACCACCCGCATGGCCTCGTCCACCACGTGCTGGGCGGTGTCCACCGCCCGCGCCTTCGTGCCGACGAGCAGCGGGAACCACCGGGCACCGAGGTCGTCCTGTTCGTCCACCGATCGGGCGAGCGCGTCGACCTGCAGGGTGATCGCGTCGACGGCGCCGCGCAGGTCCGCGATCGCACGCCGGACGTCCGGGTCCTGCGACCGGAGCGAGCCGTCGGCCGCGACGCGACGTCCGACGGCGGACACCGCCAGCGTGATCGCACGTTCGGCGATCCCGACGTACACCGAGGCGATGAGCAGCTCGAACGCCGCGAAGACCCCGAACACGAGCGGGTCCTGGTTCGGCCCGACCGGCAGCGACCGGACGATGCGGTCGGCGGGGACGTGCACGCCGTGCAGCTTCGTCGTGCGGCTCTGCGTGGCCCGCATGCCGAGGGTGTCCCAGTCGTCCAGGTGCTCGACGTCGCCGTCGGACCGGAGCACGAAGCCGTGCACCAGCCGCGGTTCCGGGCCGGAGGTGTCCTTGCCGAACACGCTCAGGACGTCCCACGCCGGTGCGAGCGAGGTGAAGACCTTGGTACCGGTGAAGCGGTACCCGCCGTCGCCGTCCGGCTCCGCCGTCGTCGACGAGTCGAACAGGACGGCGTCGTTGCCGGGTTCGCTCACCCCGAAGGCCAGCAGGTGGTCGTCCGACGCGTGGTCGGTGACGGCCTGGAGGAACGACGCACCTCGCGCAGTCACGGCGCGCGCCGCCTGCACCCACACCTGGTGCATCCCCAGGCCGAGCGCCGTCGCCGGTGCGGCCTGGGCGAGGGTCCGCTGGACACCGACCGTGGCGCGGAGGCCGAGACCAGAGCCACCCTGCGCCACCGGCACCCCGATGCGCAGGTAGCCCGCGGCGCGGAGTTCCTCGAGGTCCTCGGCGCAGAACGCGTTGGCGGCGTCGTACCCGGGGGCGCGTTCGGCGATGCGGGCGAGCAGGTCGTCCGGCACGGTCCAGGCGGCTGCGCCCGTGTTGGCCTTCGTCATGGCACGAGACTATGGTCCGGAGCGTGTCAGATCGTCATCCGTGGTCCAGGTACGTCGCGATCGGTGACTCGTTCACCGAGGGGATCGGCGACCCCGACCCCACCGTCCCCGGGGGGAACCGGGGTTGGGCGGACCGAGTGGCCGAGGTGCTCGCCCACGGGTCCGACGACTTCGCGTACGCCAACCTGGCGATCCGCGGGCGGCTGCTGCAGCAGATCATCGACGATCAGGTCGAACCGGCGCTCGCGCTCCGTCCGGACCTGGTCACGGTGTCCGCCGGGGGCAACGACATCATCCGGCCGGGCTCCGATCCCGACGAACTCGCCGAGCGGGTGGACGCCATGGTGTCCAGGCTGCGGAGCGACGGCGCCACCGTGGTGCTGTTCACCGGGCCCGACGTCGGCATGACGCCGGTGCTCGGCATGGTGCGCGGCAAGACGGCGATCTACAACGAGAACCTGCACGCGATCGCCCTGAAGCACGGCGCACTGGTGGCGGACATGTGGGCCCTCCGGGTGCTCCGCGACCCGCGCATGTGGGCACCGGACCGGCTCCACCACTCCCCCACGGGGCACGCCACGATCGCCGCCGCGGTGCTCGACGCCCTCGGCGCGCCGCACGGTCTGGAACCGTTCAACCCCGAACCGCTCGAGGCCCGGCCGTGGCGTGAGGCCCGCGCCGAGGACCTCGGCTGGGCGAAGGAGTACCTGGTGCCGTGGGTCGTCCGCCGCATCAAGCACACCTCGTCGGGCGACGGCGTCTCCGCCAAGCGCCCCGAGCTGCAGGACGTCGTCGAGCACAAGTCCGACACCCCGTAGCCGGACGACGCCCATCCGAGTCCGCACGCCTCCCCGGCCGCACCCCACCACGGTCATCGCGCCCCGACTCCCCAGGGCGCGATGACGGCACGGGGGCGCGAACCGCGACGTGCGCACCCTGTGGTCGGCAGAGGTCAGTCGGCGGGCCGGTGCAGCGTCAGCGCGCCGTCGTGCAGCGGTTCGGTCTCCCACGTCGTCCCGACCGTGCCCGCGTCGAGGTCGACGCGCAGGTGCAGCAGGTGCGGTGTCTCCACGAAACGGAGCGCGACGAGCACGGCGCCGTCCGGCTGGGTCGCGGCGCTCGCTGCGAGGGCACCCTCGACGGCCCACTCCCCCTCGCCGACCGGCACCGACGCCGACGCTCCGTCGGCCGACACGGTCAGCCGGATCCCGTGGGCCCCGCGGTCGAAGCCCACGGCGTCGAGCGCCGCACCGGGCAGCACGCGGAGTGCACGACCGGCCACGTGCTCGGGGACCGCGGCGCCACTCACCGCGGGCAGCCCCAGGGAGGCGAGCCGGGCCTCCAGGACGGTGTCCGCACCCGTGTCGGACGGCCGGTCGACGGCGGGCAGCAGGTGCTGCCAGGCCGCGTCGAGGACCGCCTGCATGTCGAGGCTCTGTCCCGTGATCGCGAGGACGACGTCGTGCTCCGGCAGGACGACGCAGAACTGGCCGTAGGCGCCGTCGCCGCGGAAGCCGTGGCGGGCCATCCAGAACTGGAAGCCGTAGCCCTGCGACCAGTCCGGGTTCTCCTCGTCGAGGTTGTCGATCTGCTTGCGCGTGGCGGCCGCGACCCAGTCCTCGTCGAGGATCCGCTCGCCCTCCCAGACGCCGCGCTGCAGGTACAGCTGCCCGAGCGCGGCGACCGCCGACGTCGTGGTGTAGCAGCCACTGAAGCCGAGCTCGCCGCCGGACTCGTCGCGGCGCCAGGCGAGGTCGTCGATGCCGAGCGGGTCGAGCAGCCGGGGACGCAGGTAGTCGACCAGCGAACCGCCGCTGACCCGCCGGACGATCGCGGCGAGCGTGTACGTGCACGGCTGGTTGTAGGTGAAGAGCGAGCCGGGCTCCTCGTCCGGCGGCAGGAGCAGGAAGCCACGCACGACGTCCATGCGGTCGGCCTCACGAGCCCGGTCGATGGCGTCCTCGCGGTGCCCGCTCGCCATCGCGAGCAGGTGCCGGACCCGGATGCGGCGGCTGCCTTCGTCCGTGATCTCGTCGTCGAGCTCGGGGAAGTACGACAGTGCGGTCGCGTCGAGGTCGATCAATCCCTCGCGCACCGCGATGCCGACCGCCGCTGCGGTGAAGCTCTTGCTGAGCGAGTAGAGCAGGTGCACCCGGTCGGCTGCGTACGGCTGCCACCACCCCTCGGCAGCGACCTGGCCGTGGCGGAGCAGCATCAGGCTGTGCGGCTCGACACCGGGGGTCGACTCGAGGGCGTCGACGAACGCGAGCACACCGCGGGCGTCGATGTCGAGGGCGGAGGGGGTGGTCCGGGGGAACGTCTTCGTCGTCGTCACCCGTCCGACAGTACGGACTCCGGGTGGTGCGCGTCAGCGCGCGAGCACCGTCAGCCCTGGAACGGGTTCGTCCAGCGCCACCAGACGCCGGGGTCGTCGATCGTCCGCTCGAGCACGAGCGGCACCGACACCGGGTCGTGGTTCGTGACCGTGAAGCGGACCTTCCCGACCCGCTCGCCCTTCGTCCCGAGGGTGACCTCGTCGAGGTGCGCCTTCGCCCGGACCTTCGTCTTGCCCCAGACCAGGACCTCGGCCGCCTTCGCGGTGACCGCGTCGGCCTCGTCCTGCCAGGGGGTGGAGAACGTGCCGAAGGTCTGGCCGGCGTGGGTCAGGGGCACGACCTGGAAGTTGTCCGCGACCGACCGGAGCAGCCGTTGCACGTCGACGTCGAGCGAGTCGTGGTCGACACCGCCGAGCATCACGCCGATGACCGTCACGTCACGGCCGCCGCGCTCGTACGTCGCCGCGAACAGCAGGCAGGCGCCGGCCTCGTCGAGGGTGCCGGTCTTGATGCCCTCGATGCCGTCCAGGCCGAGCAGTTTGTTCGAGTTCTCGATCTCGCCGACCGTCGGGATCGTGACGTCCTTGGTGCCGACGATCTCCTTTACCACCGGGTTCGCGAGGGCGAGCTGCCCGAGGTCGACCAGGTCGGTCGCGGTCGAGGTGTTCTGCGGGTCGAGACCGGTCGGCTCGTGGATCGTGGTGTCGTCGAGGTCGTGCTCCTCGAGCCACTTCGTCGCCGCCTGCTCGTACTCGGCGATCGACCCGAAGGCCCAGATGGCGAGGGCGCCGGCGTAGTTGTTCGCCGACTTCATGAGCATCACCTGGAACGCCTGGTGCTCGGTGAGCTTCAGGCCGGCGGGCATCGGCGCGACCTCGCCGTTCATCGCCGCGTACTTGGCGTAGAGCGACTCCATCTTCGGCGTGAAGGTGATCGCCGGGCCGGACTCCCCCGCCGCCATCGGCTTCTCGTCGAGGACCACGAGCGCCGTGACGATCTTGGTGATGCTCGCGATCGACCGGGGCTTCGTGTCACCGCTGGTGCGCAGGCTCTCCGGGAAGTCGGTGGCCTCGACCGCGGTGGCGCCGTAGCCGGGGAAGCTCAGCGCCGGCACGCTCGACGTCGGGGCCGAGTACGTGGTGGTCGCGGCGCTCGCCGGACCGAACGGCACGACGGCGGCGGCCACGAGGTACCCGGCGACGAGCACCAGGACCGCGACGACGGAGATCGTCACGGGCCTCCGGACGGCGGAGCGGGGGCGACGGACGACTCGTGACACGGGAACCGAGCGTACCGGTCGGTGCCTAGACCCTGGCTGCGACCGGCTGCTCGACGGCGGGGGTCGTCGTGGGCGTGTCCGTCGTCGCGCCGGGCTGGGTCGGCCGCGCGAACGTCAGCCGCCGGGACAGGTACGCGAACGCCGGACCGAGCGCGTTCATCACGACGACCGACGCCCATGCCGCCCACGCGTTGCCCGGATCGAACCCGAAGCCGCCGAAGCACGTGGCGAAGAAGGACGCGAACCCGAGGAACATGCCGGGCACGAGCCCGAACAGCCGCGTCCGACCCGTGTACATCAGCGCGCAGTTGACGACCAGGATGAGCAGCGCGAGCACGGTGTTCTGCGCGGCCTGCCCCTCGCCGAGCACCGTGCCGAACCGCTGGTCGAGCAGCACGATCACGAGGCCGAAGGCGGACCCGATCGGCATCGCCGCCCAGAGCCGGGTGGCGTTCCGGAGCGTGGGCTTCGCCCCGAGCAGGAACATCCCCGCCCAGCTGATGAAGATCGCCCAGGTGGGCAGGTGCAGCGCGTTGCCGCCGATGAACGCCGTGGTGCCGGCGAGGACCGAGGCGACGATCTCGTGCGGGATCCGTTCACGCATGGGTGAGCTCCTTCGATCGAGTGGTGGGTCCGGTAGTGAGTCGGGTGGTCCTGGTGGTCTCCGCGACGACGCGGCCGCGCTTGACCACGAGGTTCCGGTCGGGGCGGTCGAGCAGGACGCCCGCGGGGTCGGTCGTCGACAGGACGACGAGGTCGGCGGCGGCTCCGGGCCGGATGCCGTGGGTGTCGGAGACCCCGACGACGCGGGCCGCGGACGACGTGGCCATCTCGAGCACGCGCCCGAGGTCGGCCGGGCCGGACAGGTGCCCCACCTGCGCGAGCAGCAACCCGATGTCGAGCAGGTCCGCGTTGCCGAACGGCGTGAACGCGTTGCGGACGTTGTTCGACGAGTAGGCGCTCGTGACGCCGGCGTCCCAGAGCTCGCGCACCGGGACGACCCCTCGGCGGACGTCCCGGTCGTCCGAGCGACCGCCGAGGTGCAGGTCCGTGGCGGGCAGCGGCACCACCGCGACACCCGCTGCGGCGAGTTTCGCGAGCACGGCGCTGCGCGAGACCGGGGGCAGACTGGCGAGCGAGGTCACGTGTCCGAGGGCGACCCGGTCCCGCAGCCCGCGAGCGGCGACACGGTCGGCGATGTGCCCGGCGAGGGCGAACCGCGGGTCGGACGTGTCGTCGGCGAAGTCGGCGTGCAGGTCGGCCGGCACGTCGAACTCCTCGGCGAGGTCGAGGACGGTCTCGACGTGCTCGTGGCATGCGGCCAGGGTCGCCTCGTTGTAGGTGCAGCCACCGATCACGTCGGCCCCGGCGGCGAGCGCCTGGCGGAGCAGGGCGAGCGTGCCCGGCGCCTTCGCGATCCCCTCCTGCGGGAACGCGACGATCTGCAGGTCCAGGGCGTCGCGGTACTCGTCGCGCAGGGCGAGGAGCACCTCGACGCCGGTCAGTCCGACGACGGGGTCGACGTCGGGGTGCGCCCGGACGAGTGTCGTGCCGTTGGCGATCGCCTGGTCGAGCAGGGTCCGGGCGCGGTCACGGACGGAGTCGTGGGTGAAGCCGCGTTTGAGTTCCCCCGTCACCGCGATCGCACCGGCGAGGGTGCCGTCGGGGTTCGGTCGTTCACGGTCGAGCAGTGCCTTGTCGACGTGCAGGTGGGACTCGATGAGCCCGGGGATCACGACGCGACCGGCACAGTCCACGACGCGCGCCGCCTCGGTCGGCTCGACCTCCGTGCCCGCTTCGGCGACCTCCGTGCCCGCTTCGGCGACCTCTGTGCCCGCTTCGGCGACCCGGACGATCGTGCCGTCGGCGACGTGGACGTCGACCAGGCGGCCGTCGGTCAGGCGGGCCGTGCGCAGGATCAGGTCCATGGTGGGGTCTTCCTCGGATCGGATGGGTCGGACGTGACCCACCCTTCGCCCGCCGTGTTTCCGACTCGGACGCCACGTGTGACGAGCGTGTAAAAGTTGGTCGTACCAATGAACCAAGCGGACCAAGGGACCCTAGGCTCCTGTCCATGCAGAGAGGCCGCACCCTGAGCGCCGCGACCGCCGCGCACCTGGCCCGCCTGGTGCTCGAGGACCTCGCACCCGGCGACAAGCTCCCGCCGGAACGGACCCTGGCCGAGGACCTCGCCGTGTCCCGCACCACGGTGCGTGAGGCCATGCAGGAGCTCGAGCGCCGCAGGCTCGTCTCCCGGACACCCGGCCGTGGCACCGTCGTGCTGCCGCGCTCCGAGGAGGCGACCGCCCTGCTCGAACAGCAGACGGGCGCAGCGCACGGCGACGACCTGGCGCGGCGGGCCGAGCACGTCGCCGAGTTCCGCACGGTGGTCGAGCCCCGGGTCGCCGGTCTCGCCGCCGTCCGTGCCGGCGAAGCGGACCTGCTCGCCCTCGAACGCATCCTCGCCGCCACGCACGCGGGACTCAGTCCCGAGGAGTCGCTGGCACAGGACGTCGCCTTCCACGTGCAGGTCGCGCGCACCTCCGGCAACCCGTTGCTGGTGTCCCTGTGCGAGCTCAGCAGCGGGTGGGTGCAGGACGTCCGTGCCCGGTCGCACAGCACCAGCGAAGGTCGCCGCTCGTCGTTCGTCTGGCACGAACGGATCCTCGACTGCATCCGACGGCACGACGAGGACGGCGCCCGTGACGCGATGACCGCCCACCTCGCCGACGTCGCCCACCTCGTCGAACGGAAGGCCGACCGATGATGACCACACACACCCCCGCGATCCCGACCCTGCAGCCCGGCGCCGGCCCGATCCGGTCGGCCCGGTACCTGCCCGTCGACCCGGACACGGTCCTGTGGGGTCGGCTGCCGAACGCCGACGACCGCCCGGTCATCACGATCGCGTCCGGTGAGGACGTCACGATCGACACCGTCAGCCACGAGGGGATCCTGCCCGACCAGGGCAGTGACCCCCGCGCGTACTTCGCGTCGCACGGCGTCGCCGCGGAGCACGTCCTCGACGACGCCGTCGCGATCGCCAGGAGCGGCCACCGGGACCCTGCCACCGACGGCCCGCACGTGGTCTCCGGTCCGATCGCCATCGCGGGCGCCGAGCCGGGCGACGTCCTGACCATGACGGTGCTCGAGACACTGCCACGGGTGCACTACGGCGTCGTGTCGAACCGGCACGGCCGCGGCGCCCTGCACGGCGAGTACCCGGTCGACGGCACCACGGTCAGCGTCTTCGCCGACCTGGTCGAGACGGCCGCGGGTCAGCGGGGCCGCATCCCCCTGACCGGCGCCCGCGACCGCTTCGCGCACTTCCCGCTCGCCCCCTTCCTCGGGATCATGGGCGTCGCCACCCCCGGCGAGCGGCTGCACTCGGTGCCGCCGGGCCGGCACGGCGGCAACGTCGACGTGAACCTGCTGCAGGTCGGCGCGCAGCTGCACCTGCCGGTCCTGGTCCCCGGGGTGCTCGCGTACGTCGGTGACCCGCACTTCGCGCAGGGGGACGGCGAGGTCGCGCTCACCGCGATGGAGGCGTCGCTCCGCGCGACCGTCCGGTTCGACGTGACACCCGCCGCCGAGGCAGCGCAGCAGTTCGGCGACCTGGTCTGGCCGCTCGTCGAGACCCACGAGTTCCTCGTGCCGACGGGCATGGACCCGGACCTCGACGAGGCCGTCCGCGCCTGTGTCCGGCACGCGGTCGCGATCCTCGGCGCCCGCTGGGGCATGGAGCCGCACCTGGCGTACGCCTACCTGTCGGCGGCGACGGACTTCAACATCTCGCAGGTGGTCGACCTGGTCACCGGCGCGCACGCCCGCATCCGCAAGGCCGACTTCGAGGAGCCCGCACGATGAGCCCGCACGAGACGAGCACGCACGAGACCAGCACCGCGGCACCGGAGGGCTTGCTCGACGCGCTCGACGCGTACGAGGCCGCCCTCGCCGCGAACGACCTCGACGCGCTCGACGCCGCATTCGTCGACGCCCCCGGCACGATGCGCGGTGACGACCGCGGCCTGCTCGTCGGGCACGACGCGATCAGCGCGTTCCGCGGGGCACGGGGTGGGGTCCAGACCCGGTCGCTGACGCGCGTCGAGGTCCGCCCCCTGGCCGAGGGACTCGCCCTCGTCGTGTCGGTGTCCGAGTTCGCGGCGGGCGGGCAGGGCCTCCAGACGCAGCTGTGGCGACGCGACAGCGACACCAACAGCAACAGCAACAGCAACAGCAACAGCAACAGCGACCACGGCGACGCCGGTCCGCGCTGGCGCATCGAGGCAGCCCACGTCACCGGCCGCCCGAAGGCCTTCGACACCACCGTCTGGCGCGCCGTCGGCGACCCGCTCGTCGCCCCCACCGCGTCCGGACCGCTCGACGGGCTCACCGTCGCGGTGAAGGACCTCTACGCCGTCCCCGGCCAGCCCGTCGGCGCCGGCAACCCGACCTACCTGCGCGAGTCCCCCGTCCAGGCGACGCCGGCAGCGGCCGTCGCGGCGCTCCTCGACGCCGGCGCCGCGATCCGCGGCATCGCGCGCACCGACGAGTTCGCCTACAACCTGACCGGACGCAACGAACACCACGGCACCCCGCCCAACGGGGCGGTCCCGACCCGACTGCCAGGAGGCTCGTCCAGCGGATCCGCATCGGCCGTCCGTCTCGGCACGGCCGAGATCGGGATCGGCACGGACACCGCGGGATCGGTGCGGGTCCCCGCCTCGTACCAGGGACTCTGGGGCCTCCGGACGACCCACGGCGCGGTCTCCCGGCAGGGACTGCTCCCCCTCGCGCCGTCGTTCGACACGGTGGGGTGGCTCACCCGGAGCGCCGACGTCCTGCTCGCGGCGCTCGACGCCACGGTGCCGTCGGATCCGGTCGCTCCTGCGGAGCCGGAGCTCTTCGTCCCCGCCGAGCTCCTGGACCTCGTCGAGCCGGCCGTCGCCGAGGCCTTCACCGCGTTCGTCGCAGGGCACGGCCACCCGATCGGCACCGTGCGGCTCGCCGACCTCGGGATCCCGCCCCTCGACGACCTGCGTGAACTGCTGCGCCTCGTGCAGGCCGCCGAGGCCGTCGCCGCCCACGGTGCCTGGATCGACGCCCACCCCGGCGGCCTGAGCGCCGTCGTCGGCGACCGGTTCGCCGCAGCCCGGGCGAACGACCCCGCAGCCACCGCCGACGCCGTCGCGCGACTCGACGGCGTCCGGGCGACGATCCGCACGGCCCTCGCCGGCCGGACCCTGCTGTTCCCGACGGTCCCCGGGCCGGCACCGCTCATCGCCGCCGACACGGCGGCACTCGAACGCACCCGGACCGCGACGACGGCGATGACGAGCCTCGCGAGCGTCGGCGGCACACCGGCGGTCAGCGCACCGGCGCTCACCGTCGACGGAGCCCCCGTCGGCGTGTGCCTGGTCGGGGAACCGGGCACCGACCGTGCCCTGGTGATCCGCGCCGGACGGATGCTGCAGCACTGAGGCGAGTCGGGCCTCCCGGTCCGCCCGTGGCGTGGCTAGGAAGCGAGCCGCTGGGCCTGGGTGACCGCCCACAGTCCGACGGCGCTCGCCGCGGCGATGTTGAGCGAGTCGACACCGTGCGCCATCGGGATCCGCACCGTGGTGTCCGCCGACGCGATCGCGGCGGGCGTCAGCCCCTGCCCCTCGGTACCCATTACGAGCGCGACCTTGCCGGGGACGTCCCGGGTGAACTCAGCGAGGTCGACCGACTCGTCGGTGAGCGCCATCGCGGCGAGGTGGAAGCCCTGCGCGCGCAGTTCCTCGCCCGCCGCCGGCCACTCGCCGATGCGGGTCCACGGGATCTGCAGGACCGTGCCCATGCTCACCCGGACGCTCCGGCGGTACAGCGGGTCGGCGCAGCGCGGGCTCACGAGGACCGCGTCCGCGCCCAGGCCGGCGACGCTGCGGAAGACGGCACCGACGTTCGTGTGGTCGACGATGTCCTCGAGCACGACGACGAGCTTCGCGTCCCGCACCACGTCGGCGACCGTCGGCAGCTCGGGGCGCTGCACGGCGGCGATCGCGCCACGGTGCATGCGGAAACCGGTGAGCTCCTCCAGCAGGGCGTCCGGGCCCACGAAGACCGGACCGTCGTGGTCGGCGACCAGGGGCAGCACGCTGTCGAGCCACTTCTCCTGCACCAGGATGCTCCGCGGGGTGTGCCCGGCACGGACCGCGCGCTCGATGACCGTGTTCGACTCGGCGATGTACAGGCCGCCCTCCGGTTCGCTCACCCGGCGGAGCGCCACGTCGGTCAGACGGGCGAAGTCGTCGAGGCGGGGGTCGTCGAGGGAGTCGATGCGGACGGGGTGCACGGGGCTCGTTTCGGTGTGGTGCAGGTGGTGGGCCAGCCGGTGTCTCGCCGCGTCTCGCCGAAGGGGAAGCGACCGGGACGGTCGGCTGTTGAGGGTACCGTGAACAGGGTGCTGGATGATGCTGCGTCGACGACCGGACCGCCCACCGGGGCGACGACCGGTCAGCCGACCGGTCTGCCGACCGCGGCGGACCTCGACCGCGTGCTCGAGGTGCTCGCCGGCAAGCGCGTCGCCGTGCTCTCCGGAGCCGGCCTGAGCACCGACTCCGGCATCCCCGACTACCGCGGCGCCGGGCGGGTCGTGCGCAAGCCGATGACCTTCCAGGAGTTCCGCGCCGACGCCGCCAAACGGCAGCGGTACTGGGCCGGCTCGCACCTCGGCTGGCGGAGCTTCGCCGCCGCCCGACCGAACGAGGGGCACCGGGCGCTCGCCGCCCTCGAGGACGCCGGTGTCGTCACGGGCGTCATCACGCAGAACGTCGACGGCCTGCACCTGCGCGCCGGATCCCGGCGCGTGGTCGAGATCCACGGGTCGATGGACCGCGCCCTCTGCCTGACGTGCGGGCAGGTGTTCTCGCGCGCCGACCTCGCCACGACCATCGACCGCGCCAACCCGTGGATCGACGAGCCCGGCTCGGTGCAGCTGCAGCCCGACGGCGACGTCGAGATCACCGACGTCGAGCGCTTCGTGGTGCCGGACTGCTCGGTGTGCGGCGGGATGCTCAAGCCCGACGTCGTCTTCTTCGGCGAGTTCGTGCCCACCGAGAAGTTCCACGAGGCGGTGTCGATCGTCGCCGACGCCGAGGCGCTGCTCGTGGTGGGGTCGTCGCTGACGGTGAACTCCGGCGTGCGGCTCGTCGACCACGCTGCCCGCCGCAAGAACCCGGTGGTCATCGTGAACCGCGGTGCGACCCGCAGCGACCGCCGTGCCGCCGTGAAGCTCGACGGCGGGACGACCGAGACGCTGGTGCACCTGGCCGAGCGGCTGGGGTCGGGTCGCCCGGCAGCCGGTCCCGCGGCAGCCGGTCCCGCGGCGTCTGGGATGATCGACGGGTGACGACGCTCCTGTACCTGGTCCGGCACGGTGAGACCGACTGGAACGCGCAGCGCCGCATCCAGGGTTCCACCGACATCCCGCTCAACGACACCGGACGGCGACAGGCCGCCGAGGCCGCCGAACTGCTCACCCGCCGGCAGTTCGACGCCGTCGTCGCCTCGCCGCTGTCCCGTGCCGCCGAGACCGGGGCGATCATCGCCGACCGGCTCGGGCTCGCGGCACCCGTGACGTACGCCGGGCTGGCCGAACGGTCCTACGGCGAAGCCGAGGGGCTCACCGACACCGAGGTCACGGCGGAGTACCCGCACGACGACATCCCGGGCCGCGAGTCCCGGTCCGCGCTGCTCGCCCGCATCACGGAGACGCTCGGTGAGATCGCGGTGCGCTTCGACGGCGGGGTCGTGGTCGTCGCCACCCACGGCGCGGTGATCCGGAGCGTGGTCAACGAGGCGGCGCCCGGTACCGCCGACCGGCACGCCACTCCGATCCGCAACGGCTCGATCCACTCGTTCCGCTGGGACCCCGAACGCTTCCACGCGGAGCTCGTCCGGTTCGACGACCCGATCGACGACGTCTCGGACGGGCCCGGGCGGTACGCGTTCGACTACCAGAACCCGCTGGAACGCCGGGGCTGAGCGGGCGGCGCGGCCGTCCTGCGACTAGGCTCCGACGCACCCGAACCAGGGGGCGACATGGTGACCGACGGAACCGACCCGGGTGGCTGGCAAGCCACTGACCAGCAGGACGACGACCTCGACCGTGCCTTCGGCCCCGAGACCGCCAGCGTGCAGACCCGCACGATCGGGCAACGGGCACGCACCTGGCTCGTCATCGGCGGCAGCACCGTCGTCGTCGCCGGGGTGATCGCCCTCGTGCTCGGTACCATCATCGGCAGCGTGCAGACCGGCATCGGCGGCGTGTTCCCCCGGCCGGACCTGGCACTCGACCGCCTCGACGACCGGCTCGCCGACGTGCCGGGCGTCACCGAGGTCCGCCACCACCCGGCCGAGAAGACCGGCTTCGCGAGCTACGACGCCACCGCGACGATCACGGCCGACCCGTCGCTCGACCCTGCCGCGCGCACCGACCTGGTCGAGACGCTGAGCCGCGCGACCGACTCGGCCGGTGGCAACGGCGTCCGGGTCGTCGCGATCGCCGACCTCGGCACCCTCGAGGTGGGTGTCTCCGACTCGCGCACGGTGACCGCGAAGCGCCTGGTGCTGGCGGACACGCTCGACCACATCGGCGGGGTCACGGCCGTCCGCTGCTCGTGGGAACGCGGTGGCACGCCGTCGGACCGCGCCGCCGACCAGTCGATCGTCGTCGAGACCCCGGGGCGAGGGGCCGCCGTCCCGCCGATCGTGGCGCGGGTGACCGAGGAGACGCACAAGGTGTTCCCCGGGGCGAGCGTCGAGGTGGTCGCGGCGAAGTAGCGGTCGCCGGTCGTGTGGCCGACGCGGAACGACGAATCCGATGTCGTACGACGTCGACCATGTCGTATCGCATCGACCGACGCGCCCCCCGCCCCCGCGCCCCGCTACCGCGCGCGCCGGTCGGCCACGGCCCGCTCGACCGCCCGCACGACCTGCTCCGCCGAGTCCTGCCACCGGAACCGCGCGGCCCGCTCGACCGACTGCGCCGACGCCTCGTCCCACCGCTCCTCGACCCGCCGCACCGCAGCCGCCACCGCCGACGGCGACGCCGGGTCGAAGTACTCGGCCGCATCGCCCCCGATCTCGCGGAAGATCGGGATGTCGCTCACGACGACCGGGGTCCCGACGCCCATCGCCTCGACCAGCGGGATGCCGAAGCCCTCGTCGTACGACGCCGTCGCCAGGGCCGTGGCGGATCGGAGCACCGACAGGTACTCCTCGTCGGTCGCACCGTCGTGGAACACGATCGAGCCGGTCGGCGCGAGCCCCTCGATCCGTGCGCGGTCGGCGTCGGACACCCGCGACATGCAGTGCAGGGTCCAGTCCGCTCCGAGCAGCGGCAGCGCGGCCGCCAGCGTCTCGACGTTCTTGTACGGCATGAACGACCCCATGTAGACGAGCGAGCGCTCCCGCGGCGCACCCGCCGCACGCGGAGCCGCCGGGTCGGCAGCGTTGTACGCCACCGTCACGGGACGCTTCGTCAGCCGGTGCTCGGCGATGAGCCCCGCGGTGGTCTCGGACACCGTGACCACCCCGTCGGCGCCGTTCAGCAGGACGCGCTGCGGCACCCACGACAGGTGGAACGCGCGCCACCCGAGCCGGAGCGGCCACGAGAACTCGCGCGGAGGCGTCCGGTTCCGGTAGTAGATCAGGTCGTGCAGTGTGAGCACGAGCGCGTAGTCGCGCCCCCGCGAGCCCATCGTCTGCATCGGCGAGAACACCGCGTCGAGGCCGAGCCGGTTCACCCGTCGTGCGACGAGCGGCTCCCCCGCGTCGGTGGGCGCCGGCAGCAGCTCCCACGGCAGGTCGCGCGGCAGGGACTCGAGCTGGCGCTCGTCGTGGACGAGCAGCACGACGTCGTGCCGGTCGGGCAGGTTCCAGGCGACCCCGGCGGTGAACCGGCTGATGCCGTCGTGGCGGCCGATCCGGACGTAGCGGCAATCGAGGCCGATCCGCAGGCGCGTCACGCGTCGGTCTCCTTCGCGTCGCTCGTCGTCGTCTTCGTCGCGGTCGTCCGGGAGGCCCGTCCCGCGCCCGACGATCGGCCCGCCTTGGTGCCGCGGCCCCGTCCAGGGCGCGCGGCCGTGTCCGCCATCCGGCGCAGCACCGCCGCAGCGGCCGGCGCCGGTGTCTCGTAGTGCACCAGGTGCCCGACCCCGGGGATGACCACGACTTCGGCATCGCGCAGGCGGGCGGCCAGGGCGCGTTGCTGGGGGACGGCCGTGATGTCGTCGTGCTCCGCGGCGATCATCAGCACCGGCACGTCGATGCGGTCCGCGTACTCGGACACGTCGTGGGTGACCGAGGTGCGGAACGCCTCGAGCACGCTCGTGCGGTTCGCGAAGGCCGAGAAGTACCGGTCGTGCTGGTCGTGCACCCAGCGGCGCATCCCGCGGTCGTGCGACTTGAGCATCGCGATGCTCATCACGCGGACGATGGCGGCGTTCCGCAGGATCCCGAGCCCGATCGGCTTCGGCAGCACCGCGCCGGCCCTGTAGTAGCCGATCGCGATCCCGGTGCCCACCGCGCGGGGCCCCTGCAGCGCCGGCGCGGCGATCGGGTTCACGAGGACGAGCAGCCGGGTGTCGAGCCCGGCGGCCACGGTGGCGGACACCACGATCGACCCGAACGAGTGGCCGAGGACGACGGCGTCGCGGCCGAGCCCGAGCGCCTCGTGGAACGCGCGCAGCCAGCCGACGTACGACTCGATGTCGGACACCGGCAGCGGGTCGGACACGCCGAAGCCGGGCAGGTCGGGGACGATCACGCGGACGTCCTGCAGGTGCGCGGCGATCGTCTCGAGGCCGTGGTGGTCGCCGCGGAACCCGTGCACCGCCAGGACGGTCTGCGTCGAGTCGGACGGCCCGTACTCCCAGTAGTGCGTGGTGCGGCCGTCGACCTGCACGGACCGGTGGACCACCGGTGTGGCGGCCATGAGCGACTGGTACGGGGAGAGCACGGGCGGTTGCATCGGCGCCAGTCTACGAAGACAACCGCACGAAACCCCGGACACCCGCAGCATCGCGCGCCTATCGTGTCCGGGGCGGGCCGTCGACCGGCCCGTCGATGACGACGAGGAGCACGGTGACCTTCACAGCCCCGATCCAGCTGCCCGGCCTGACGCTCGACCCGCAGTGGTACAAGCGCTCGGTCTTCTACGAGTGCATGATCCGCTCGTTCGTCGATTCGAACGGCGACGGGATCGGTGACCTGCAGGGCGTGATCGGCAAGCTCGACTACCTGCAGTGGCTCGGCGTCGACGCCCTGTGGCTGCCGCCGTTCTTCCAGTCGCCGATGCGCGACGGCGGGTACGACATCGCCGACTACAAGGCGATCCTGCCGGAGTTCGGCACGCTCGACGACTTCCGCGAGCTCGTCACGAAGTCGCACGAGCGCAACATGCGCATCGTCATCGACATGGTGATCAACCACACCAGCGACCAGCACGAGTGGTTCCAGCAGTCGCGCGAGGACCCCGACGGCCCCTTCGGTGACTTCTACGTCTGGCGGGACACCGACGAGGAGTACCCGAACATCCGGGTCATCTTCGTCGACACCGAGGAGTCGAACTGGACGTTCGACCCGGTCCGCCGGCAGTTCTTCTTCCACCGGTTCTTCTCGCACCAGCCCGACCTGAACTTCGAGAACCCCGCGGTGGTCGAGGCCGTGTACGACGTCGTGCGGCACTGGCTCGACCTCGGTGTCGACGGTCTGCGGCTCGACGCGATCCCGTACCTGTTCGAGTCGGAAGAGGGCAACGGCGAGGGCGAACCGGAGACCCACGAGTTCATCAAGAAGATGCGCGCGATGGTGGACGACGAGTACCCCGGCCGTGTCCTGCTCGCCGAGGCGAACCAGTGGCCGCGCGAGACCGCCGCCTTCTTCGGCACCGACGAGGAGCCCGAGTGCCACATGGCGTTCGACTTCCCGGTGATGCCCCGTATCTTCTACTCGCTCCGTGCCCAGCACGCCAAGGAGCTGTCGGCGATCCTGTCCGAGACGCTCGACGTACCGTCCGCGGCAGCCTGGGGCGTGTTCCTCCGCAACCACGACGAGCTCACGCTCGAGATGGTCAGCGAGGAGTACCGGCAGGCCATGTACGGCTGGTACGGCTACGACCCCCGGATGCGCTCGAACATCGGCATCCGGCGCCGGCTCGCTCCCCTGCTCGACAACTCGCGAGCCGAACTCGAACTCATCCACGCGCTGCTGTTCTCGCTGCCGGGCTCGCCGTTCCTGTACTACGGCGACGAGATCGGGATGGGCGACAACATCTGGCTGCCCGACCGCGACTCGTCCCGCACGCCGATGCAGTGGACCCCCGACCGAAACGCCGGGTTCTCCACGGCAGACCCGGGCAAGCTCTACCTGCCCGTGGTGCAGTCGCTCGTGTACAACTACGCGCAGGTCAACGTCGAGGCGCAGCTCGCCCAGTCCCGCTCCCTGCTGCACTGGGTGCGCAACGTCATCCACGTGCGGAAGGCCCACCCGGTCTTCGGGCTCGGGACCCTGCACGTGCAGGAGACCTCGAACGAGTCGGTGCTCGCGTTCGTGCGCTCGTGGGAGGGCTCCGGCCAGCAGTTCGGGCCGTCGGCGGAGGACGTGCTGTGCGTGTTCTCGTTCGCCACGAACCCGACGTCGGTCACGGTCTCGGCTCCCGAGTTCGCCGGTCGGCCGCTCTACGACCTGTTCGGCGGCGGTTCGTTCCCCGCGTTCGACGAGGACGGCACCGTCACGCTGACCCTCGGGACGCAGTCGTTCTACTGGCTGCACGTCGGCGCGCCGGTCGGGTAGCACCGGTCGTGTCGGTGCGTCCCGTTAGCCTGACCGCGTGACGTTCCCCACAGCACAGCTGGATCCGACAGCACAGCTCGACACGCCCGTCCCGGCGCAGGACCTCTCCGGACGCCCCTGGTGGCACGCCCTCGGCGTCTTCGACCTCGAGACCACCGGTGTCGACGTCGAGACGGCGCGGATCGTCACGGCGCACGTCGGCCTCATCGACATGACGGGTGCCTCCATCGCCGAGGGCGCGTGGATCGCCGACCCGGGCATCGCGATCCCCGAGGGCGCCGCGGCCGTGCACGGCTACACCACCGAGCGCGCCCAGGCCGAGGGGCGTCCCGCGGCCGAGGTCGTCGCCGAGATCATCGCCGCGATCGAGGCGGTGTTCGCCCGCGGCATCCCGCTGGTGATCTACAACGCCCCGTACGACCTGACGGTCCTCGACCGCGAGGCAAAGCGGCACGGGTTCGCCTCCCCCGTCATCGGCAACGTCGTCGACCCGCTCGTGATCGACAAGGCACTCGACACCTTCCGCAAGGGCAAGCGCACGCTCGAGGCGGCGTCCGAGCTGTACGGCGTCACCCTCGACGACGCGCACGACGCCGGTGCCGACGCCATCGCGGCCGGTCGCGTCGCCCAGGCCATCGCCGGCAAGTACCAGGACGAGCTCGGCATCTCGGCGGAAGAGCTCCACCGCAAGCAGGTCGGGTGGTGCGCCGAGCAGGCGACCTCGTTCCAGGAGTACATGCGCAAGAAGCGCGACCCGTCCTTCACCGCCGACGGTCGCTGGCCGCACCGCAACGGCGCCTGACCCGCGCACCGGCCGCACGACGCAGAACGGGCGGTCCTCCCGAAGGAGGACCGCCCGTTCCGACGTGCTGTGGGGCTGCTTACTTGGAGAAGCCCTTGAAGCGCTGGTTGAACTTCTCGACGCGACCGGCCGAGTCGAGGATGCGCTGCTTGCCCGTGTAGAACGGGTGCGAGGCGGACGAGATCTCGACGTCGATCACCGGGTAGGTGGCACCGTCGAGCTCGATCGTCTTGTCGCTGTTCGCGGTCGAACGCGTCAGGAAGGTCTCACCGGAGGCCAGGTCACGGAAGACGATGGCGCGGTACTCGGGGTGGGTGTCGGTCTTCATGGAGTTTCCTCGATAGCGGTAGCGGTGGTGGGATTGCGCGAGATGCGCGGGAAGTCATCGGCTTGCGCCAGCCGTCAACGTTACCAGACGGACGGCGCGATCGCAGCGCTAGGACGCGCGCGCCGTGTACCGACCGGCGTCCTTCGTGACGGACAGCGCGATGCCGAACGCCTCGGTCAGGGTCTGGTCGGTCAGGACCTCGTCGATGGGCCCGGCGGCCTGGACGTGGCCGTCGGCGAGCACCAGCGCGTGGGTGAACCCGGCGGGGATCTCCTCGACGTGGTGGGTCACGATCACGATGGCTGGCGAGTCGGCGCTCTGGGCGTAGCCGCCGAGGGTGCGGACGAGGCTCTCACGGGCGCCGAGGTCGAGCGAGGCGGCCGGTTCGTCCAGGAACAGGATCTCCGGGTCGGTCATCACGGCGCGGGCGATCTGGACGCGCTTCTGCTCGCCGTCGCTCAGCTCGCCGAAGGTGCGGTCGGTGAACGACCCCAGGCCCCACTCCTCGAGCACGCGCTGGGCACGGCGGACGTCGAGCTCCTCGTACTCCTCGTTCCAGCGACCCGTGACCGAGTACGCGGCCGTCAGCACGACGTCGATGACCTTCTCGGTCACCGGGATGCGACGGGCCAGGGCGGTCGACGCGAAGCCGATGCGCGGGCGGAGCTCGAACAGGTCGGCGCCGCCCAGCTCGGTGCCGAGCACCTCGACGTCACCCGAGGTCGGGAACGTCTGGGCACCGGCGACCTGCAGCAGCGTGGTCTTGCCGGCGCCGTTCGCGCCGAGCACGACCCAGCGTTCGTCGTCCTGCACCCCCCACGAGATCGAGTCGAGGATGGTGGCCCCGTTGCGGACCACGGAGACGTCTGACAAGCGCACGACCGAGGGCATGCGACCAGCCTACGGGGTCCGGCCGAGCACCTCGTCGTAGACCTGCCGTGTCCTCGTGGCGATCGCGTCCCAGGTGAACTCGGACTCGACGCGCAGGCGTCCGGCGCGGCCCATGAGCTTCGCGAGCCCCTCGTCGGCGAGCACCTCGTTGAGGGTCGCGGCCAGGTCCGCCACGTACTTGTCGGGGTCGGTCGGGGTGCCCGTGCCGTCCTGCGCCTGGTCGATCGGCACGATGCGACCGGTGAAGCCGTCCGCGACGACCTCGGGGATGCCCCCGGTGCCGGTGCCGACGACGGGGATGCCGCACGCCATGGCCTCGAGGTTCACGATGCCGAGCGGTTCGTAGATCGACGGGCACACGAACACCGTGCCCGAGGACAGCACGTTCACGATCTCCTCGTGCGCGAGCATCCGGTCGATCCAGACGACGCCCTCGCGCTGCTCACGCAGGCCCTCGACCAGCCCGGTGACCTCGGCGAGGATCTCCGGGGTGTCCGGGGCACCGGCGCACAGCACGATCTGGACGTCCTCGGGGAGCGACGCCACGGCGCGGAGCAGGTAGGGCAGTCCCTTCTGCCGGGTGATGCGACCGACGAAGACGACGCTGGGGCGCGACGGGTCGATGCCGAGGGCGCGGACGGCGTCCTCGTCGACCTGCGGCTTCCAGGCGTCGATGTCGATGCCGTTGTAGACGACGTGCACCTTCGACGGGTCGATCGACGGGTACGAGCGCAGGATGTCGGCGCGCATGGCCTTCGACACCGCGATGACACCGTCGGCGTTCTCGAACGCCTCGCGTTCCATCCAGCTCGACAGGCGGTAGCCGCCGCCGAGCTGCTCGGCCTTCCACGGGCGGAGCGGCTCGAGGCTGTGCGCCGTGACGACGTGGGGGATCCCGTAGGTCAACTGCGCGATCCGGCCCGCCGAGTTCGCGTACCAGGTGTGCGAGTGCACGAGATCGGCGCCCTCGACGTCGGCGGCGATGGCCACGTCGGTGCCGAGCGCCTGCAGTGCACCGTTCGCCTGTTCGAGGCCGGCCGGCGTGCGGTACCCCCAGACGTCGGCTTCGTCGCGGAAGGCCCCGAAGGCCCGGACCCGGACGTCGGTGTCGGTCCCCGACCGCAACGCAGCAGTCAGTTCGGCCACGTGGACACCCGCTCCGCCGTAGACCTCCGGCGGATACTCCCTGGTCAGTAGATCGACTCGCACGGGTTCAAGGTAACCGGTTCCCAGTGCTGACGCCTACTGTGGGCGGCATGGCACCAAAGAAGGTCTTCGGCATCGTGCTCGCTGGCGGCGAGGGGAAACGGCTCATGCCGCTCACGGCCGACCGGGCGAAGCCCGCAGTCCCGTTCGGCGGGAACTTCCGTCTCATCGACTTCGCGCTGTCGAACCTGGTGAACTCCGGTCTGCAGAAGATCGTCGTCCTCACCCAGTACAAGTCGCACAGTCTCGACCGGCACGTCGCCGAGACCTGGCGCATGGAGGGCCTGCTCGGGTCCTACGTGGCGTCGGTCCCCGCGCAGCAGCGACTCGGCAAGCGCTGGTTCGCCGGCTCGGCCGACGCGATCCTGCAGTCGCTCAACCTGCTCCGCGACGAGCGTCCCGACATCGTCGTCGTGGTCGGCGCCGACCACGTGTACCGGATGGACTTCCACCAGATGGTCGAGGCGCACATCGCCTCGGGTCGCAGCGCCACCGTCGCGGCGATCCGTCAGCCCATCGAGCTCGCCGACCAGTTCGGCGTCATCCAGGTGGACGCCGACGACCCGACGAAGATCGACGCCTTCCTCGAGAAGCCGAAGAACCCGGTCGGGCTCGCTGACTCCCCTGGCGAGGTCCTCGCCTCGATGGGCAACTACGTGTTCAACGCGGACGCCCTCGTCGACGCGGTGCTCCGCGACGGCCAGGTCGAGTCGTCCGCGCACGACATGGGCGGCGACATCGTCCCCGACTTCGTGGACCGCGGCGACGCCGGGGTCTACGACCTGCAGCGCAACGAGGTCCCCGGGTCCACCGACCGTGACAAGTACTACTGGCGCGACGTGGGGACGATCGACTCGTTCTTCGACGCCCACATGGACCTCATCGCCCCGGTGCCGGTGTTCAACCTGTACAACCAGGACTGGCCGATCTTCAACCAGCAGACGAACCTGCCGCCGGCGAAGTTCGTGCGGGACGCCAACGGCAACACCGGCTCGACGGTCGACTCGCTCGTGTCGCTCGGATGCCTGGTGTCGGGCGCACAGGTCGAACGCAGCATGATCGGCCCGTGGTGCGGGATCGACTCCGGCGCGAAGGTCCTCGACTCGATCGTGTTCGAGCGGGCGACGATCGGCGCCGGTTCGGTCGTGAACCGGGCGATCCTGGACAAGGACGTCGTCATCGCGCCGGGTGCGCAGGTCGGCATCGACCGTGAGGCCGACGAGGCCCGCGGCTTCACCGTGACCGAGTCCGGCATCACCGTGGTCGGCAAGGGCGTCCGCGTCGACGCGTAGCGTCGGCCGGTTACGTCGACACCGACGAACGGACGGTCAGGAGGCACGGCTCGCGTCTCGGACGCGGGCCGTGCCTCCGTCTGTCGGTACCGTTGGTCCGTGCCCCGCTTCCTCGTCGTCCTCGATGCCGATTCCACCCTCCTCGAGGACGAGGTGATCGAACTCCTCGCCGACACCGCCGGGACCCGGCCACAGGTCGCGGCGATCACGGAGCGCGCCATGCGCGGGGAGATCGACTTCGCCGAGAGCCTCCGGGAGCGAGTCGCGACCCTTGCGGGCCTCCCGGTCGACGTCTTCCGACGCGCACAGCAGGCGGTCCGCGTGACGCGGGGTGCCGACCAACTCGTCCGCGGCGTGCACGCCGCCGGTGGGACCGTCGGTGTCGTGTCCGGCGGGTTCCACGAGGTCCTCGACCCGTTCGCCGAGCGACTCGGTCTCGACCACTGCCGCGCGAACCGGCTCGAGGTCGCTGACGGCGTGCTGACGGGACGTGTGCTCGGCGACGTCGTGGACGCGCACGCCAAGGCCGTCGCCCTGCGCGAGTGGGCCGAGGCCGACGGCGTGGACGCGGTCCGCACCGTCGCGATCGGCGACGGGGCGAACGACCTCGAGATGATGCGCGTCGCCGCCCTGTCGGTGGCGTTCGACGCGAAGCCGCGCGTGCGGGAGCAGGCGGACGTCGCCGTCGTGGACCGCGACCTGTCCGCTGTGCTCGCGACGCTCGGCCTGCGCGGCTGAGCGGACCGTCCGGTTCTTCGCGCTCAGCGACACGTCACGCGCGCGAGCACCCGTGAACTGTCGCTGAGCACGAAACGACGCGCAGGCGCTGGCTAGTGGCCCATGCCGAGGCCGCCGTCGACCGGGATGATCGCGCCGGAGACGTAGCCGGCCCCGTCGCTCGCCAGGAACAGCGTGGCGTCGGCGACGTCGTCGACCGTGCCGTACCGGGCCGCCGGGATCGCCTTCTTGAACTCGGTCTGCAGCTCGTCGGACAGCGCGGCCGTCATGTCGGTCTGGATGAACCCGGGCGCGACGACGTTGGCGGTGATTCCGCGCGAGCCGAGCTCACGGGTGATCGACCGGGCCATGCCGACCAGGGCGGCCTTCGACGACGCGTAGTTGACCTGGCCGATCTGGCCGTAGGCGCCGACGACGCTCGACATGAGCACGATGCGGCCGAACTTGGCCTTCATCATGCCCTTGGTGGCGCGCTTCACGACCCGGAACGTGCCGGTCAGGTTGGTGTCGACGACGCTCGTGAAGTCGTCCTCGGACATGCGGAGCAGCAGCTGGTCGTTCGTGATACCGGCGTTGGCCACGAGCACCTCGATCGGTCCGAGCTCGGCCTCGACCTGCGTGAAGGCGGCGTCCACCGAGGCCGTGTCGGTGATGTCGGCCTGCACGGTGAGGGCCCCTTCGGGTCCGCCCTGTCCGCTGCGCGACGTGACCGCGACGCGGTGCCCGGCGGCGACGAAACGCTCGGCGAGGGCGTGGCCGATGCCGCGGTTTCCGCCGGTGATCAGGACGGTACGGGGGGTGCTCATGGTCGCTCCGTTCGGTGGTGGTGTGCGGTCGTGTCGTGCCGACGGGTCGGCGGACACGCCCGGACGAGCGTAGCGGAGCCAGCACCGCAGCCCGTTCGCGCGCGGCGCACCCACGATCGGCCCCGGAGGCTTAGGCTGGACCACGGGTAGACGGAGACCATCTGTATGAAGAGCACGCACACGAGCATCACCACGCTCCCGGATTCGCCGGAGCTGGACCGGGCGCACCGCCTGTCCCGCTACGTGTGGCAGATGGCCATCCGCGTCGTCCTCTTCGTCGTGGCCGTGCTCGTCTACTCCATCTGGCACTCCTGGATCGCCGTCGTGCCGATCGTCCTCGCCGCCGTGATCCCCTGGGTCGCCGTGATCGTCGCGAACGCCGGCAGCCGGACCGAGAGCGACATGATCTCGCCCGCCGGTGCGATGCAGCTCTACGACGCCGTCGACCCCGGCCTCCGCGAGCAGCAGGAAGAGGACCGGGCCCAGGCCTACCGCGACGAGCAGGACCGCCTCCGGCAGCAGGCTCAGCACGCGCAGGACGAGTGGCAGCGCAACGGCGACCGCTCGAAGATGTGGGGACCCCGCTGATGGGCGCGACCTTCGACCTGCACACCGAACCGGGCTCGACCCCGGTCTGCTCCCGAGCCGGCTGCTCCAACACGGCAGCGTGGCGGGTGAACTGGCGCAACCCCCGGATCCACTCCGCCGACCGCGTGAAGATCTGGGCCGCGTGCGAGGAGCACCGCGACTTCCTCGCCGACTACCTGCGGTCCCGCACCTTCCCGGTGCGCGTCACCGGCATGCACGAGGACGTCGACCGGCTCGACGACGAACGCGACCCCGCCTCGTCGCCGAAGAACGACGTCGGGGTGCGCTCCACCGGCACCGGTCGATGACCGACGACTTCGACCCGCACTCCCGGTACGGCCGGAAGCACGCTGCCAAGCTGCAACGCGCCGCCGACCACGCCCGTCGCTCCGTGCCGGACGACGAACGCCCCACCCAGGACCCGGACGAGCCCTTCGTCGGCTGGCACTTCGTCCGCAGTCGCCGCTGGCTCGGGTACTTCGCGATCGCCGTGGCCTTCGCGATCGTCTGCGCCCTGTTCGGCATGTGGCAGTGGGACCGCCGCAACGAGGCCGTGCGTCAGAACGAGCAGGTCGCCCAGAACTACGACCACACCCCGGTCCCCCTCGACCAGGCGCTGCCGACGGCGTCGAGCTGGCAGGACGAGCAGGAGTGGCTCCGCGTCTCCGTGACCGGCCGCTACGACATCGACGCACAGCTGCTCGTCCGCAACCGCGTGCACAACGGCCAGCCCGGCTTCGAGGTCCTGACCCCCCTGGTCACCGACGACGGCCGGGCGTTCATCGTCGACCGCGGCTGGGTCCCGACCGGCAACGCGCAGGACGCCCCCGACCACGTGCCCGCTCCCCCGTCGGGCGAGGTCACGGCGATCGTCCGCCTGCAGCAGAGCGAGCCCCGGATCCCCGGCCGCACCGACCCCGCGCACACGGACCAGGTGCAGTCGGTGACCCTGGCCGACGTCGCGAAGAAGGTCGACACCCCCATCTGGACCGGTGCGTACGGCGAGCTCGCCTCCGAGTCCCCCGCCCCGACCGAGGCGCGCCCGCTCGGCTGGGAGCGTCCCACCGCCGACACCGGCCTGCACCTGAGCTACTTCATCCAGTGGTTCCTGTTCGCGGCCGGCGGCTTCGGGTTCCTGGCGTACGTGATGGTGCAGGAGTACCGGAACCTCAACCAGGACGACCCAGAGGAACGCGAGCGCGCCCAGGAGCGGCAGCGCCGCAAGGACGCCAAGCCGAAGACCGACGCCGAGATCGAGGACGACCTGATCGCGTCCCGCCGCTGACGCGCTGCGCCGGGCCGCTCGCCGCGGGCGCGCCGCCGAGCGGTCACGAACCGTCGCCCGTCGACGCCGGTGACGCCACGTGGTGACCACTCGGCGGACGTGAGCGGGTTGCCTTGACCGACGGGACAGCGGACGGGAGGCCCGTGGCGGCGTCGCCACGGGCCTCCCGTCCGTCCTACGGTCACGTCGACCACCGCACGCCGCCCGGCCGCTGGTCACGACGCGCTCGCACGCGTGCCGCGGAGCGGTCACGAACCGTCGCTCGCCGGCGACGGCGACGACACATGGTGACCACTCGGCGAACCTGAGCGGGGTGTCGTGACCGCCCGCTAGGCGAGCTCGATGAGCTCCGCGTAGTCCTTGTTCCAGTGGTCCTCGGTGCCGTCCGGCAGGAGCAGCACGCGCTCGGGGTTGAGCGCCTCGACGGCACCGGCGTCGTGCGACACCAGGACGACGGCGCCCTCGAACCCAGCGAGGGCGTTGAGGATCTCCTCGCGCGACGCCGGGTCCAGGTTGTTCGTCGGTTCGTCGAGCAGCAGCACGTTCGCGCCCGAGACGACGATCATCGCGAGCGACAGACGCGTCTTCTCACCGCCGGACAGGACCCCGGCCTTCTTGTAGCCGTCGTCCCCGGTGAACAGGAACGAACCGAGCACGCGACGGGCCTCGGTCTCGTTGAGGTCAGTCGACGCCGACACCATGTTCTCGATCACGGTGCGGTTGATGTCGATGTTCTCGTGCTCCTGCGCGTAGTACCCGATGCGCAGACCGTGGCCGGGCTGGATCTCACCTGTGTCGGGCAGGTCAGCACCCGCGAGGATCCGGAGCAGCGTCGTCTTGCCGGCACCGTTGAACCCGAGGATGACGACGCGCGAACCGCGGTCGATCGCCAGGTCGACGCCCGCGAAGATCTCGAGCGACCCGTAGGACTTCGACAGCCCCTCGGCCATGAGCGGCGTGCGGCCGCACGGGGCCGGCGTGGGGAAGCGGATCTTGGCGACCCGGTCGGCGACGCGCTCGTCCTCCAGGCCCGCGAGCAGCTTGTCGGCACGCGCGACCATCTGGTGCGCCGCGGCGGCCTTCGAGGCCTTCGCACCGAACCGAGCGGCCTGGTCCTTCAAGGTCGCGGCCTTCTTCTCGGCGCCGGCGCGCTCCTTGCGACGACGCTCCTCGTCGGCGACGCGCTGCCGCTGGTAGAGCTTCCAGCCCATGTTGTAGATGTCGATGGTCTGACGGTTGGCGTCGAGGTAGAACACGCGGTTGACGACCTCTTCCACGAGCTCGACGTCGTGGGAGATGATGATGACGCCGCCGGGGTAGGTCTTCAGGTGCTCGCGCAGCCACACGACCGAGTCGGCGTCGAGGTGGTTCGTGGGCTCGTCGAGGATCATCGTCTCGGCATCCGAGAACAGGATCCGCGCGAGCTCGATGCGACGACGCTGACCACCGGACAGCGTCTTGAGCTGCTGGTCGAGGATGCGGTCCGGCAGCTTGAGGTTCGACGCGATCGACGCCGCCTCGGCCTCGGCCGCGTAGCCGCCGAGCGCGTTGAACTGGTCGTCGAGCCGGCTGTACCGGCGCATCGCCTTCTCGGCGACGGCGGTGTCCTCGCTCGCCATGTCGAGCGTGGCGAGGCGGATGCCCTCCACGAGCTCACCGAGCCCGCGGGCGTCGAGGATGCGCTTCCGCGCGGTCTCCTCCGGGTCGCCGGAGCGGGGGTCCTGCGGCAGGTAGCCGATCTCACCACCGCGGTCGATCGTGCCGCCGTTCGGCTGCGTCTCGCCCGCGAGGGCCTTGGTCATCGTCGTCTTCCCCGCGCCGTTGCGGCCGACGAGTCCGATCTTCTCGCCCTTCTCGACACGGAAGGACACGTCTTCCATGAGGAGACGAGCTCCGACGCGGATCTCGAGTTCGTGCACGGCAAGCACAGTGGACGTCCAATCAGTTGGTGGGTTTGCACAACGACGTGTGCGTGAGGTGCACCGCTACGCTGACGGGACCGATGGTTCCGAACGGGACCAGCAGTCCATTCTAGGAGAATCCATGACGAACGCCACCGGGTTCGCTCCCCGCGCAGTCCTCGCCGACCGTCTGCGGACGCACGGGCTGGCCACGAACGCCGCCCTCGTCGCCGGCGGAGCCCTGTTCACCGCTGCGATGGCACAGCTCGAGGTCCCGATGTGGCCGGTCCCGATCACCGGGCAGACGCTCGCCGTCGTGCTCGTCGGCGCGACCCTGGGTGCCCGACGCGGCATGCTCTCGCTGCTCGTCTACGCCGTCGCCGGCCTCGCGGGCGCACCGTTCTTCGCCGACATGACCGGCGGCCTGCAGGCCCTGGCCGTGCCGAGCTTCGGCTACGTCATCGGGTTCATCCCCGCCGCGGGCGTCGTCGGTTGGCTGGCCCGCCGCAACTGGGACCGACACTTCGGGCGCGCAGCCGTCGCGATGCTGCTCGCGAGTGCCATCCCGTTCGTGACCGGCCTGCCGTACCTGGCGGTCGTGCTCGGGCAGCTCGGCGCACCGAACGACCTGCAGTCGGTGCTCGCCGCCGGCCTGTACCCGTTCATCGTCGGTGGGATCGCGAAGGCGCTCATCGCCGCGGGCATCGTGCCGCTCGCGTGGAAGGCGCTCGGCCGCCGCTGACGCTGCGCACGACAACGGCCCCGCACCGATCGGTGCGGGGCCGTTCTGCGTCCGCTGCGTGCGGGGCGGCGGGCCGTGGGTCGGTCACGACTCCCCGCCAGCCGGACGCCGAGTGGTCACCTTCCGTCGCCCGGAGCGCGGTCGGCCGACAGAACGTGACCACTCGGCGAACGCGAGCGGGCGGTTGCGACCACTCGGCGGCGCGCCCCGCGCGTGGCGCGACCACGGACAGACGGGAGGCCCGGTGCCAGCTGGCACCGGGCCTCCCGTCTGCGGTGTGGTCGCGACTAGATCGCGAACCCGAGCGCGCGCATCATCTCGCGCCCGTCGTCGGTGATCCGTTCCGGACCCCACGGCGGCATCCAGACCCAGTTGATGCGGAAGGCGTCCACGATGCCGTCGAGGGCGTTCGCGGTGTCGCCCTCGATGACGTCTGTCAGCGGGCAGCCGGCACTCGTCAGCGTCATGCTGATCACGAGCGCCGAGGCCTCGTCGTCCCAGGCCAGGTCGTAGATCAGGCCGAGGTCGACGATGTTGACGCCGAGCTCCGGGTCCTGGACCTCCTTCAGGCCCTCGACGACCTCGTCGAACTTCTCCGGGGCGAGTGCCGCGATCATCAGGCCTGCGCCTCTGCGGCGGACGCCGCCGCGGCCTGCACGTAGCGGTCGTAGCCCTCGTTCTCCAGGCGGTCGGCGAGCTCGGGGCCACCCTGCTCGGCGACCTTGCCCGCGACGAACACGTGCACGAAGTCCGGCTTGATGTAGCGGAGGATGCGCGTGTAGTGCGTGATGAGCAGCACGCCCAGGCCGGTCGCGGCCTTGGCGCGGTTCACGCCCTCGGACACGATCTTCAGCGCGTCGACGTCGAGGCCGGAGTCGGTCTCGTCGAGCACGGCGAAGCGGGGCTTGAGGAGCTCGAGCTGCATGATCTCGTGGCGCTTCTTCTCGCCACCGGAGAAGCCCTCGTTGACGTTGCGCTCGGCGAACGACGAGTCCATCTTGAGGTCGGCCATCGACTGGCGGAGTTCCTTGATCCAGCCGCGCAGGGCCGGGGCCTCGCCGTCGATCGCCGTCTTGGCGGTGCGGAGGAAGTTCGACACCGTCACGCCGGGGATCTCGACCGGGTACTGCATCGCCAGGAACATGCCGGCACGGGCGCGCTCGTCGACGCTCATCGCGAGGACGTCCTCGCCGTCGAGGGTGATCGAGCCACCGACGACGTTGTACCGGGGGTGACCGGCGATCGTGTACGCCAGCGTGGACTTGCCGGAGCCGTTCGGCCCCATGATCGCGTGGATCTCGCCCTCGTTGATCGTGAGGTCGACACCCTTGAGGATCTCCTTGGTGCCCTGATCGGTGTCGATCGAGACCTGGAGGTCGCGGATTTCCAGAGTGGACATTGCGTGGGTTCCTTCGGTTTTCTGTCGTGTCGCGGACGGGCCGCGGAAAGTGTGGGGGCCGGGAGGCGGTGTCAGTCGACGGGCACGGGGTCGTGCACGTCGACGTAGACGTCGCCCTCGCGCACCTCGACCCGGAACACCGGGACGGGCTCGTACGCCGGGAAGTTCTGCGGCTTCCCCGTGGCGAGCGAGAAGCGGGAGCCGTGGGCCCAGCACTCGAGCGTGTCGCCCTCGATGAACCCCTCGGCCAGCGAGATGTCCCCGTGGGTGCACGTGTCGCCGATGGCGTGCACGGTGCCGGACGAGTCCTTCACGATGGCCACCGCGGTGCCGTCGACGACGGCGCGCATGGGGCTGTCCACCGCGATCTCGGACTCCGCGCAGACCTTCGTGGGCATCAGGCGTCGGCCTCCGCCGGCGCGACGATCACCGAGCGGCCCTCGGCGAGCTCCTGCTCGACCGCGGCGATGAGTCGTTCCTCGAGCTCGGGCGCACCGATCTTCTGGATGACCTCGACCAGGAAGCCGAGCACGACGAGACGACGCGCTTCTTCCTCGGGGATGCCGCGGGCCTGCAGGTAGAACAGCTGCTCGTCGTCGAAGCGACCGGTCGCACTCGCGTGGCCGGCACCCTCGATGTTGCCCGTCTCGATCTCGAGGTTCGGGATGCTGTCGGCACGGGTGCCGTCGGTCAGCACGAGGTTGCGGTTCTGCTCGTACGAGTCGGTGCCGTCACCGGCGCGACCGATGAGCACGTCACCGATCCACACGGTGTGCGCGCCCTTGCCCTGCAGCGCGCCCTTGTAGTTGACCCGACCGCGCGTGTTCGGCGCGTCGTGGTTCACGTAGACCTGCTGCTCGATGTACTGACCGGCGTCGGCGAAGTACACGCCGTACATCTCGGTGTCGGCGCCCTGCGCACCGAGGTGCGTCGAGGGGTTGACCCGGATGACGTCGCCGCCGAGCGAGACCACGACGTGCTTCAGGAAGGCGTCTCGGCCGACCTCGGCGAAGTGCGTCGAGACGTGCACCGCGTCGTCGTCCCAGTCCTGCAGGCTGACGACGGTCAGGCGTGCGCCGTCCTGCACGACGATCTCGATGTTCTCGCTGAGCAGTGCGCTGCCGCGGTTGTCGAGCACGACGATGCCCTGGGCGTGCGGCTCGGCCGTGATGACCGTGTGCGCCGCTCGGGGCTGCGTGCCGAAGTCGGAACGCGTGATGGTGATGAACTCGTGCGCCTCGGTTGCCTTGACGGTGACGGCGAGGACGGCGTCGCGCGCGGACCACGCAGCGGCCGCTGCACGGTCCTCGGGCAGACCGGCGGTCCCGACGCGGGGGTCGTCGCTGCGACCCCACTCGACGTCGGCACCGTCGGACTGGCGGGCGAGGAACCGGTAGGCGGATCCGTCGAGACCACCGTCGAGGAGCGGCTGGAGCTTCGCCAATGGCGCGAACTTCCAGTTCACCTCGCGGCCGGTGACGGTCGGGAACGCGTCGAGGTCGCCGGACTGGAACCGCTCGGAGCGGGTCTGGACCGGGATCTTCTTGTCCGGGGCGTCCCAGCCGCCGTCGGAGTGGGCTCCGGCGCCGTGCTGTTCGGCACCCTGGGCGGGTGCCGCGGGCTCGATCGGCTGGTCGATGTGGGGAGGGGTGGTGCTGGACATCTAGCCGACGGATCCTTCCATGCTCATCTCGATGAGCTTGTTGAGTTCGAGCGCGTACTCCATCGGGAGCTCGCGGGCGATCGGCTCGATGAAGCCACGGACGATCATCGCCATCGCTTCGTCCTCGGCCATGCCGCGGGACATCAGGTAGAAGAGCTGCTCCTCGCTCACGCGCGAGACCGTGGCCTCGTGCCCGAGCTGGACGTCGTCGACGCGGATGTCGATCGCCGGGTACGTGTCGCTCCGGCTGATCGTGTCGACCAGCAGCGCGTCACACCGCACGGTGTTCGCCGCGTGGTGCGCCGCCGGGTCCACCCGGACCTCGCCGCGGTACCCCGCGCGACCGCCGCCACGGGCGATCGACTTCGAGACGATCGACGACGTCGTGTACGGCGCCATGTGGATCATCTTCGCGCCGGCGTCCTGGTGCTGGCCGGGGCCAGCGAACGCGACGGACAGGGTCTCGCCCTTGGCGTGCTCACCGGCGAGGTAGATCGACGGGTACTTCATCGTCACCTTGGAGCCGATGTTGCCGTCGATCCACTCCATCGTGGCGCCCTCGTGCGCGATCGCACGCTTGGTCACGAGGTTGTAGACGTTGTTCGACCAGTTCTGGATCGTCGTGTACCGAACGCGGGCGTTCTTCTTCACGATGATCTCGACGACGGCCGAGTGCAGCGAGTCCGACTTGTAGATCGGGGCGGTGCAGCCCTCGATGTAGTGGACGTAGGAGTCCTCGTCCGCGATGATCAGCGTCCGCTCGAACTGGCCCATGTTCTCGGTGTTGATCCGGAAGTAGGCCTGGAGCGGGATCTCGACGTGGACGCCCTTGGGGACGTAGACGAACGAGCCGCCGGACCACACGGCCGTGTTCAGCGCGGCGAACTTGTTGTCGCCGGCCGGGATCACGGTGCCGAAGTACTCCTGGAAGAGCTCGGGGTGCTCGCGGAGCGCGGTGTCGGTGTCCATGAAGATGACACCCTGCTGCTCCAGGTCCTCGCGGATCTGGTGGTACACGACCTCGGACTCGTACTGCGCGGCGACACCGGCGACGAGGCGCTGGCGCTCGGCCTCGGGGATGCCGAGCTTCTCGTAGGTCGCGCGGATGTCCTCGGGGAGGTCCTCCCACGACTGCGCCTGCTTCTCGGTCGAGCGCACGAAGTACTTGATGTTGTCGAAGTCGATGCCCGTCAGGTCGGCACCCCACGTCGGCATCGGCTTGCGGCCGAAGAGCTGCAGGCCCTTGAGCCGGTTCTTGAGCATCCACTCGGGCTCGTGCTTGAGGTTCGAGATGTCGGTGACGACCTCGTCCGAGACCCCACGGCGGGCCGAGGCCCCGGCCGAGTCGGAGTCGGACCAGCCGAACTCGTATTGCCCGAGCCCTTCGAGCTCGGGACGGTCGATGAGCACGTCGGACATGGTCTCCTCGTTTCCTTCTCGCGGGGCAGCGTCTTCAGGTGTGAACCCGTGGCGTCTGGACGCCATTCCACCGCAGACCGCCGACAGGCGGACACGGTGCTGCTCCCTCGCAACGACAATGGTTCCACGCAGTCCCTGGATCGATCGGCGATCTCGGCCCATTCGGAGCCGGCGCCTGCCTAGACTTGACTGCTGCTGAACCCTCGAATCCTACAGGTTCACTGCACGGAACAACAGGAAGGCACCACCCTCGTGACTCGCGTCGGACCCCCCGTCGACCAGGATCTCCGGACCGCACGGTGGTGGTCGCTCCCCCGGGTCGTCGACCGCCGGGTCATCGCGCTGGCGTGGGCCTCGTTCGTGGTCGAGGTCGTGTTGATCGGCACCGGCGGCCTCGTCCGCCTGACCGCGTCGGGCCTCGGATGCCCCACCTGGCCCAAGTGCACGGCCGATTCGCTCGTCTCCACGCCCGAGATGGGCATCCACGGGATCATCGAGTTCGGCAACCGACTGCTCACCTTCGTGCTCGTCATCGTGGCGATCGCGATGTTCCTGGCGGTCGTCCGGATGCTCCGCACGCGCCCCGAACTGTTCTGGCTCGCGTTCGCTCAGGGCGTCGCGATCCCGGTCCAGGCCGTCATCGGCGGGCTCAGCGTGCTCACGAACCTCAACCCGTTCGTCGTCGGGCTGCACTTCGTCGTGTCCGCCGCCCTGACCTCGGTCACCGCGGCCCTGGTCTACCGGACGATGCACGGCCCCCGCACCAGCCACCGCCTCGTTCCCGGCTGGTACACCGGCGTCGTCCGCGGCACGGTCGCCGCCGTCGTGGTCACCGTGCTCGTCGGCATCCTGACGACCGGCAGCGGCCCGCACGCCGGTGCCGACGAGGCCGTCGACGGCGGGATACTGCACCGCACGGGCTTCGACCCCGCGGTCATGGAGCACGTGCACGCCTGGCCCGCGTACGCCCTGTTCGCGCTGACCCTCGTGCTCGTCGTCGGCGCCGTCCGGCTCCGGATCTCGAGCAAGTGGGCGCTGTTGCTGCTCGTCGTCGAGTTCCTGCAGATCGCCGTCGGTCTGACCCAGGCCCGCACCGGCCTGCCCGTCGGGCTGGTGGGCACGCACATGGTGCTCGCCGGGCTGCTCGTCGGGGCCACCACGGCGGTCGTGCTCGCCACGCGCGCCAGCGCCGGTCGCGAAGCCGTGCGCGAACCACTCGACGCCGCCTGACGCCCGGGCGCGTCGCACGCGCAACACCCGTTCTGCGACACCCCACGAGTCGATCGACTCGCGGGGTGTCGTGTTCGCGGTGCGCAGGGTCACGCGGGGCGCAACCACACGCGTGCGCCCCGCGCCCACGTACGCCCCCGGCGGCCAGGAGGCCCGTGGCGGCGCCGCCCCGCGCCTCCCGTCTGCCCCGTGCGCACGTCCACAGCCGCGCCAGATCGCGCGCTGACCCGGAACGACGTCCTCGACGTCGCACGACGTCGAGGACGTCGCATCCCCGCGCGCGCAACCGTCGCGCACGCGCACCGACGACGAAGGCGACGTCGTACGACATCGAGTTCGTCGTACGACGACGCCCAGTGGCGGCGCGCAGCGCTTAGAAGGTGAAGACCTGCGGCAGCAGCGGGTCGATGCCCACGGCGATGAAGAGCAGCGTCAGGTACGTGATCGAGCTGTGGAACACACGCATCGGCTGCACGTGCTCGACGTGCTGGATCGCCCGCGAGTACAGCCGGTGCGACTCGACGACGAACCAGATGCCACCGGCCAGTGCGACCACGGTGTACAGCGGCCCCATGTGCGCAACGGGGATGAGCAGGAGCGAGCAGACGAGCGTCGCCCAGGCGTACAGCACGACCTGCAGGCCGACGACGGTGCGACCGCGGACCACGGCGAGCATCGGGACGTCGGCGGCGTCGTAGTCGTCGCGGTACTTCATCGACAGCGGCCAGTAGTGCGGCGGCGTCCAGAGGAAGATCACCATGAAGAGGATGACCGGGGCCCAGGTGAGCGAGCCGGTGACGCCCGCCCAGCCGATGAGCACGGGCATGCAGCCGGCCGAGCCGCCCCACACGATGTTCTGCGGGGTGCGGCGCTTGAGCCACAGCGTGTAGACGAACACGTAGATGAGGATCGCGATGACACTCAGGGCTGCGGCGAGCCAGTTCACCAGGAACCCGAGCACCGCCGTCGACAGGACGCCGAGGATCCACGAGAACACGAGGGCTTCGCGGTCCGAGAGCTCACCGGTCACCAGCGGGCGGGTGCTGGTCCGCTTCATCAGGCGGTCGATGTCACGGTCGATGTAGCAGTTGAAGGCCGACGCCGAGCCGGCGGACATCGCCCCGCCGAGCATCGTCCAGAACACGAGCCAGAGGTCCGGCACGCCACGCTCGGCCAGGAACATGGTCGGCGCGGTGGTCACGAGCAGCAGCTCCATGACGCGCGGCTTGGTCAACGAGACGTACGCACGGACCTTGCGGGACAGCGTCGATCGGGGTCGATCGGTGTCGGGCCTGGTCACGGTGGCAGTCGGCAAGGGAACCTCAGTCTGTTCGCATCAGCTCGCACACTCGGTGGACGACTGCGGCGGCGTCCGGGCATGCGCTGACCCGGAATGTCCGACGGGTCGTCGACAGTTTACGCGATGGAAGCGCCGCGATGATGCCCCGCTCCCCCATCCCGTGCAGACACCCCGTGCAGAACGACGGGCCGCGGAGCACGACACGCCCGGCGGACGAGGGGCCGGGTGACCCGACTCGTGAACATCGGGCGTCACCTGAACCCCTTCTGAGTGGCTGGTCACTATGCTGGACCTGCCCTCCCGCAGTGCGCGCCCCGATGACGTCGGCCGCGATGAGCCGGTCGGCCGCCGCTAGACGGCGACACGACTCGGCCCCGGGATGGCCACATGTCCGTGCGATGGCACGAGCCCTCGCACATGTCGCATCAAGAAGGGTCAACATCCAAGTGGCTGAATTCACCTGGGACGCCATCGACCGGAAGGCCGTCGACACGGCCCGCGTTCTCGCCGCCGACTCGGTCGAGGCCGCCGGCAACGGTCACCCCGGCACCGCGATGAGCCTCGCGCCGCTCGCACACCTGCTCTTCCAGAAGGTGATGCGTCGCGACCCGAGCGACTCCACCTGGATCGGCCGCGACCGCTTCATCCTCTCCGCCGGTCACGCCTCGATCCTGCAGTACGTGCAGTTCTACCTGCACGGCTACGGCCTCGAGCTCGACGACCTGCAGCACCTGCGCAAGTGGGGCTCGAAGACCCCGGGTCACCCGGAGTACGGCCACACCGACGGTGTCGAGATCACCACCGGCCCGCTCGGCCAGGGCCTCGCGTCCTCGGTCGGCTTCGCCTACGCCCAGCGCTTCGAGCGCGGCCTGTTCGACCCGGAAACCCCGGCCGGCCAGTCGCCGTTCGACCACTTCACCTACGTGATCGCCGGTGACGGTGACATGCAGGAGGGCGTGACGAACGAGGCGGGCTCGCTCGCCGGCCGTCAGCAGCTCGGCAACCTGATCGCGTTCTACGACTCGAACCAGATCTCGATCGAGGACAACACCGACATCGCGTTCTCGGAGAGCGTCCCCGAGCGCTACGAGGCGCTCGGCTGGCACGTCCAGATCGTCGACTGGAAGAAGACCGGCGAGTACTCCGAGGACGCCGTGGAGCTCCACGCCGCGATCGAGGCCGCCCAGCAGGTCACCGACAAGCCGTCGCTCATCGTCCTCAAGACGATCATCGGCTGGCCGTCGCCGACCAAGCAGAACTCCGGCAAGATCCACGGTTCGGCGCTCGGCGCCGACGAGATCAAGGGCCTCAAGGAGGTCCTCGGCTTCGACACCGCGAAGACCTTCGAGGTCGCCCCCGAGGTCCTCGAGTACACCCGCGGCGCCGTCGCCAAGGGCCAGGCGCAGCACGCCGAGTGGCAGAAGACCTTCGACGCGTGGGCTGCTGCCAACGCCGACAAGAAGGCGCTGTTCGACCGCGTCAACGCCAAGGAACTCCCCGCGGACCTCGAGGCAGCACTGCCGGTCTTCCCGACCGACAAGGCCGTCTCGACCCGTGCCGCCTCCGGCAAGGTCATCAACGCCATCGCGCCGCTGATGCCCGAGTTCTGGGGTGGCTCGGCCGACCTCGCCGAGTCGAACCTCACCACGATCGAGGGCGCCAAGTCCTTCGGTCCGGCCGAGGCCTCGACGTCGACGTGGAGCACCGACCCGTACGGCCGCGTGCTGCACTTCGGCATCCGCGAGCACGCCATGGGCTCGATCCTCAACGGCATCGTCCTGCACGGGAACACCCGCCCCTTCGGCGGCACGTTCCTGATCTTCAGCGACTACATGCGTCCGGCGGTCCGTCTCGCCGCGCTCATGGGCGCGCCGGCGATCTACGTCTGGACCCACGACTCCGTCGCCCTCGGCGAGGACGGCCCGACGCACCAGCCGATCGAGCAGGTCTCGTCGCTCCGTGCGATCCCGGGTCTCGACGTGGTCCGCCCCGCCGACGCCAACGAGGTCGCGTACGCCTGGCTCGAGATGCTCAAGCACACCGACCGCCCGGCCGGCATCGCGCTGAGCCGTCAGAACCTGCCGGTGTTCGAGCGTGGCGAGGGCGACGCCTCCGGTGAGGTCTTCGCTTCGGCGAAGAACGTCGCCAAGGGTGCGTACATCCTGGCCGAGGCGCCGAACGGCACCCCGGACGTGATCCTCATCGCGACCGGGTCCGAGGTCCAGATCGCCGTCGAGGCCCGTGAGCAGCTCAAGGGCGAGGGCATCAACGCCCGCGTCGTGAGCGCACCGTCCATCGAGTGGTTCCGCGCCCAGTCCGAGAACTACCAGGACCAGGTGCTCCCGAAGGACGTCACCGCTCGCGTGTCGGTCGAGGCCGGCATCGCCATGAGCTGGCGCGACATCGTCGGCGACAAGGGCCGCAGCGTCTCGATCGAGCACTTCGGTGCCTCGGCCGACTACCAGACGCTCTTCAAGGAGTTCGGCTTCACGACGGAACACGTCGTGGCCGCCGCGAAGGAATCCATCGCGGCTTCCTGACCCGCAGGGGCCGGGTCCGGTTCGCCGGATCCGGCCCTTCTGCCGGGAGGCGCGGTTCGGCTCCGCCACGCGCCCCCGGTCCCCCAGACCCCGGCCATCAGGCCGATGAAGGAAAGAAGAGAAACACATGGCTGAGAACACCCCCACTGCCGCCCTCTCCGCGGTCGGCGTGAGCATCTGGCTCGACGACCTGTCCCGCGAGCTCCTCGAGACCGGCAAGCTCACCGACCTCATCGCGCAGAAGAACGTCGTCGGCGTGACCACCAACCCGACGATCTTCGCGTCGGCCCTCGCCAAGGGCGAGCGCTACGACGCCCAGGTCAAGGAGCTGGCCGCCGCCGGCACCGACGTGACCGAGGCGATCTTCGAGATCACCACGCAGGACGTCGCCAACGCGTCCGACGTCTTCAAGCCGATCTACGACGAGACCAAGGGCTTCGACGGCCGCGTCTCGATCGAGGTCGAGCCGGGCCTCGCCCACGAGACCGCCAAGACCATCGAGCAGGCCAAGTTCCTGTTCGAGAAGGTCGGCCGCGAGAACGTCCTCATCAAGATCCCCGCAACGGTCGAGGGTCTCGAGGCCATCACCGAGGTCATCGGCGCCGGCATCTCCGTCAACGTCACCCTGATCTTCTCGCTCGAGCGCTACCGCGCCGTCATCGACGCCTACCTCGGTGGGCTCGAGAAGGCCAAGGCCGCCGGTCACGACCTGTCGAAGATCCACTCGGTCGCCTCGTTCTTCGTGTCGCGCGTCGACTCCGAGATCGACAAGCGCCTGGACGCCGTCGGCACCGACGAGGCCAATGCCCTGAAGTCGAAGGCCGGCATCGCCAACGCGCAGCTCGCCTACCAGGTCTGGACCGAGGCGTTCGCCTCCGAGCGCGCCCTCGGCCTGCTCGAGGCCGATGCGAACACGCAGCGTCCGCTTTGGGCCTCGACCGGCGTCAAGGACCCGTCGCTGCCCGACACGCTCTACGTGACCGAGCTCGCCGCCCCGAACACCGTGAACACGATGCCGGGCAAGACGCTCGACGCCACGTTCGACCACGGTGAGATCCACGGCGACGCCATCGCCGGCACCTTCGACGCCGCGCAGCAGGTCCTCGACCAGCTCGCCGCGCAGGGCATCGACTACGACGACGTCGTGGCGCTGCTCGAGAAGGAGGGCGTGGACAAGTTCAACGTCTCGTGGGGCGAGCTCGTCGACACCGTGAAGACCGCGCTCGAGGGCGCCAAGTAGTGACGGTTTCCATCGCTGCCAGCGGCGATGCCGCGCGGGCCATCGACTCGGTGGTCCCGCGGCTCGTCGCTGACCTGGTGGCCTCGGGCATCACCGCCCAGGACCCCGAGCTGTGGGGACCGGACGCCGAGGCCGAGGCGTCCAAGCGCCTCGGCTGGGTGGAGGCCGTCTCGGTCTCCCGCCCGCTCGTCGCCCAGATCACCGCGCTGCGCGAGTCGCTCCGTGCCGAAGGGGTCGACCACGTCGTCCTCGCCGGCATGGGCGGCTCGTCGCTCGCGCCGGAGGTCATCACGCGCACCGCCGGCGTCCCGCTGACGGTGCTCGACTCGACCGACCCCGCGCAGGTCCGCGCCGCCGTCACGACGGACCTCGAGCGCACCGTGCTCGTCGTCTCGTCGAAGTCCGGCTCCACGCTCGAGACCGACTCCCAGCGCCGCGTCTACGAGCAGGCGTTCCGCGACGCGGGCATCGACCCCACCGGCCGCATCGTCGTCGTCACCGACCCGGGCTCCGCGCTCGAGGCCGCCGCGATCGACGCCGGCTACCGGGTCTTCACCGCCGACCCGACCGTCGGCGGCCGCTACTCGGCCCTCACCGCGTTCGGACTGGTGCCCTCCGGTCTCGCCGGAGCGGACATCGCCGAGCTGCTGGACGAGGCCGACGCCATCTCCGCGCTGCTGTCGGTCGACCTCGACGAGAACCCCGGGCTCGTGCTCGGTGCGGTCCTCGCCGGTACCGACCCGCTGCGCGACAAGATCGCCATCGTGCCGGACGGCACCCACATCGTCGGGTTCGGCGACTGGGTGGAGCAGCTGATCGCGGAGTCGACCGGCAAGAGCGGACGTGGCCTGCTGCCCGTCGTCCTGCACGCCGACTCCCCCGAGGTCTCCGCAGCCCTGCCGGACGTCCAGGTCATCCGCCTGGTCGGTTCGCGCGAGGACGAGCGCCACGTCGCCGAGGGCGAGGTCGAGATCACCGGGACCCTCGGTGGTCAGATCCTCGTCTGGGAGTACGCCGTCGCCGCCGCCGGGCGGCTGCTCGGCATCGACCCGTTCGACCAGCCCGACGTCGAGGCTGCCAAGGTCGCGACCCGTGCGCTGCTCGACGACCGTCCCGCGCCTGCGGACCCCGCGTTCACCGAGGACGGCATCGCCGTCTCCGCGACGCCCGGACTGCCGGTCGGGACGACGCTCGCAGAAGCCGTGACGGGCCTCCTGTCCGAACTGGACGCCACCGGCTACGTGGCGGTGCAGGCGTACGTCGACCGCACCACGAACCGTGACCTCGAGACGCTCCGCGACGCCCTGGCGGCGCGCACGCGTCGGCCGGTCACCTTCGGGTACGGCCCGCGGTTCCTGCACTCGACCGGGCAGTACCACAAGGGCGGACCCGCCACGGGAGTGTTCCTGCAGATCGTGGCGGACGAACCGGACGACCTGGCGATCCCGGGTCGGCCGTTCACGTTCGGCCAGCTCCTCCAGGCCCAGGCAGCGGGTGACGCGAGTGTCCTCGCGCAGCACGGCCGCCCGGTCCTCACCCTCACGACGTCGGACGTGCGCGCCGCCACCGCGGCCATCGCCTCCGCCGTCTCCCACTGACTCGTAAGGAGTTCACCGACTCATGTCACCGGTGGCAATCACCCCGGAGCACAACCCGCTCCGGCTGCCGACGGATCGTCGACTGAACCGGATCGCGGGACCGAGCACGCTCATCATCTTCGGCGTGACGGGCGACCTGTCACGCAAGAAGCTGATGCCGGCGGTCTACGACCTGGCCAACCGGGGGCTCCTGCCCCCGGGGTTCGCGCTCGTCGGCTTCGCCCGTCGCGACTGGGAGGACCAAGACTTCTCCCAGCTCGTGCACGACGCCGTCAAGGAGCACTCCCGCACCCCGTTCGACGAGGACGTCTGGCGTCAGCTCGAACAGGGCATCCGCTTCGTCCAGGGCTCGTTCGACGACCCCGAGGCGTTCCTGCAGCTCAAGCAGACCGTCGACGACCTGGACGCCGAGCGCGGGACGCTGGGCAACCACGCGTTCTACCTGTCCATCCCGCCGAAGATGTTCCCGGTGGTGACCGAGCAGCTGAAGTTGTCCGGCCTCACCGCGAAGCGCGAGGGCTCGTGGAGCCGCGTGGTCGTCGAGAAGCCGTTCGGCTCCGACCTCCGCACCGCGCGCGAGCTGAACGCGATCGTCGAGAGCGTCTTCGCGCCCGACGACGTGTTCCGCATCGACCACTACCTCGGCAAGGAGACCGTCCAGAACCTGCTGACGCTCCGGTTCGCGAACCAGATGTACGAACCCATCTGGAACTCGAACTACGTCGACCACGTGCAGATCACGATGGCCGAGGACATCGGCGTCGCGGGACGTGCCGCGTACTACGACGGCATCGGCGCTGCGCGCGACGTCATCCAGAACCACCTGCTGCAGCTCCTCGCGCTCACCGCGATGGAGGAGCCCGTCTCGTTCAAGGCCGCCGACCTGCGTGCCGAGAAGGAGAAGGTGCTGTCCGCCGTGCGGCTGCCCGAGGACCTGTCGACCGCCACGGCGCGTGGACAGTACGCCGGCGGCTGGCAGGGCGGCGAGAAGGTGCTCGGCTTCCTCGACGAGGCCGGGATGAACCCCGAGTCCGGCACCGAGACGTACGCCGCGATCAAGCTCGACATCGCGACCCGTCGCTGGCAGGGCGTCCCGTTCTACCTGCGCGCCGGCAAGCGGCTCGGGCGCCGTGTGACCGAGATCGCGATCGTCTTCAAGCGCGTCCCCGAGGACGTCTACGGCAACTCGCAGTCCCCCCTCGGTCAGAACGCGCTCGTGATCCGCGTCCAGCCGGACGAGGGCGTCACGCTCCGGTTCGGCTCGAAGGTCCCCGGCGTCGGCACCCAGGTGCGCGACGTGACGATGGACTTCGGCTACGGCCACGCCTTCACCGAGGCATCCCCTGAGGCGTACGAACGACTCATCCTCGACGTGCTCCTCGGCGATCCGCCGCTGTTCCCGCGGCACCAGGAGGTCGAGCTGTCCTGGAAGATCCTCGACCCGATCGAGGAGTTCTGGGCCACGCAGGGCCAGCCCGAGCAGTACCGTCCCGGCACGTGGGGTCCGGCGTCCGCCGATGCCCTGCTCGCCCGCGACGGCCGGACCTGGAGGCGTCCATGAAGATCGACCTGCCGAACACCACGGTCTCGAAGATCCAGAAGAAGCTCGTCCACATCCGCGAAGAGGGCGGCGCCGTCGCCCTCGGTCGTGTCCTCACGCTGATCATCTCGACGGCCCTCGGCCACGAGGAAGAAGCGATCGAGGCCGCGAACGAGGCGTCCCGCGAGCACCCGATGCGCGTGATCATCGTGTCGAAGAACGACGGCGACACGAAGTCGCCCGGCCGTCTCGACGCGCAGATCCGCGTGGGCAGCGACGCGGGCGCCAGTGAGGTCATCGTCCTCCGCGCCTACGGCGAGACCGCGACCGACGAGGAGAGCCTGGTCACGGGCCTGCTCCTGCCGGACGCCCCGGTCGTGGCCTGGTGGCCGCAGACCGCGCCGTCGCAGCCGTCGGCCTCGGCACTGGGCCGCATCGCCCAGCGCCGGATCACCGACGCCGCCGCGCAGAAGGACCCGAACGGCGCGATCGAGGCCCTCGGTGCCTCGTACGTTCCGGGCGACACCGACTTCGCGTGGACCCGGCTGACCCTGTGGCGGAACCAGCTCGCCGCGGCGCTCGACCAGCCGCCGTACGAGCCCATCACGGGCGTCGAGGTGACGGGCGCGTCGGACAGCCCGTCGACGATCCTGCTCGCCGCGTGGCTGCAGCTCCAGCTCGAGGTGCCGGTGACGGTCACCACGTCGCCGCGTGCGACCGGCTCGAGCGGCATCCACGGCGTCAAGCTCGTGCGCGAGTCGGGCACCATCGACCTCGAGCGTTCCCTGGTGGACGTCGCGACGCTCTCGATGCCCGGTCAGCCCACGCACGACCTGTCGCTGCCACGCCGCAACCTGCGTGACTGCCTGGCCGAGGAACTCCGTAGACTCGACCCGGACGTCCTCTTCGGAGACGTCGTCAAGCACGGGGTTCCCCAGCTGCGCGAGACCATCGCCCGCTGAGCACCCCACAACGGTCGGGTCGTCTGTCTGGTGCAGGCGGCCCGACCGGACCGAAGGCGGTCGTACGACCGGTCGGCCGCCACGAACACGGGAGTCACGTGACCAACGAACGGCGGGTGCTCGTGCACCCGGACAAGCAGGCCCTCGGCGCTTCGGTCGCCGCACGCTTCATCACCAAGATCATCGACGTGCTCGACGAGCAGGAGCGTGCCGACATCGCGATCAGCGGTGGCTCGGTGTCGTCCCTCGTCCTCGCCGCGATCGGCCAGTCGCCGGCGCGCGAGAGCGTCGACTGGTCGAAGGTCCACGTCTGGTGGGTCGACGAGCGCTGGGTGCCGGCCGGTGACGCCGACCGCAACACCACGGGGACGCAGACCGACTTCTTCGACCACGTCGACATCCCGGAGTCGAACATCCACCCGATGCCCGCGTCCGACGCCGGCATCGACATCGAAGTGGCCGCGCTGCAGTACGAGCGTGAGCTCCAGGACGCCGCGTACGAGGGCGCCGTCGCTCCGCGCTTCGACATCACGCTGCTCGGTGTCGGCCCCGACGGGCACACCGCGTCGCTCTTCCCCGAGTTCCCGCAGCTCACGGTCACCGACCGCGCCGTCGTGTCGGTCGACGACTCCCCCAAGCCGCCGCCGCAGCGCCTGACGGTCACCTACCCGGTGATCAACGCCTCGCAGCGCGTGTGGGTCATCCTGTCCGGTGCCGAGAAGGCGTCGGTCCTCGGGCTCGCCCTGGCGGGCGCCTCCGTCGAGGACGTCCCCGTGGGCGGCGTCCAGGGTCGCAAGCGCACCGTCTTCTTCGTGGACCAGGACGCCGCGCGCGACGTCCCCGAGAACCTCATCGCGTCGACGTACTAGACGCGCGTCCTGCCTGACGGGAGGCCCGGTGCCAGTTGGCACCGGGCCTCCCGTCCGTCTGTGGTCGCTCCCACCGCCGCCCCACACCCGCTCGCCGGCGCCGAGCGGTCAAGAAGTGTCGCCTGAACGCGGGCCCGGGCGACAGAACCCGCCGCCGCAGCGAACCGCACGCGGCATGTCATGACCACTCGGCGATCCGGCTCTCCGCGCGGCACCAGGCAACCGAACGATTGCGACACCCCGCCGACACGACGCCGAGCGGTCAAGAACTGTCGGCTGCGGGCGCCGCAAGCGACAGAACGTGCCACCACCGCGAGCCGCACACGGCGCGTCGTGACCACTCGGCGAGTAAGCCCCCGCGCGGTGAGCACTGCCAACCGCGCCCACGACGCACGAAGGCCCCCACACCATCGCGGTGCGGGGGCCTTCGTCAGTGTGTGTGCGCTACGCCTTCTTGGCGGCGGTACCGCGACGCTCGCGGAGCTGCTGGAGCGCGTCCTCGAGGAGCTGCGCTGCCTCTTCCTCAGTCCGACGCTCCTTCACGTACGCGAGGTGCGTCTTGTAGGGCTCCGTCTTGGAGACCACGGGAGGGTTCTCCTTGTCACGCCCGGCGGGGAGCCCGCTCGACGGCGAATCGACCGTCTCGGGGATCTCTTCGTCCGGCAGGTTCGCGGCGAAGTACCGCACGACCTCGTTGCCGAGGGCGTCCCAGTACGAGATCGCCACACGCTCGGCCTGGACCCCACGGTCCTGTTCGCCCATCGGTCCGGCGCCGACGCGGGACCCTCGGATTGCACTGCCTCCGCTAGCCATGGATCAGACCCCCGCCGTGAACTTGTTGATGAGACCGAGCACGATGATGGAGACGATCCAGACCAGACCGAGGATCACCGTGATGCGGTTGAGGTTGCGCTCGGCGACGCCGGACGCCCCGAGGTTGCTCGTCACGCCGCCACCGAACATGTCGGAGAGGCCGCCACCGCGGCCCTTGTGCAGGAGGATGAGGAGCGTGAGCAGGAGGCTCGTGATTGCGAGCAGGACCTGCAGCACGACGGAGAGTATCGCCACGACGTACCTTTCGTGTCAGTCAGCCGTACCAGTGTACCGGCCGCGCGGGGCACGGCCGGTACACGGACCGGAGTGGTGCGGACTACAGCCCGACGACAGCCGGTGTGGCTACAGCCCGACGTGCTGGCGGAACCGGGCGATCGCCGCGAACTCCTGCACGTCGAGGGATGCGCCGCCGACGAGGGCGCCGTCGATGTCGGGCTCACGGAGGAACCCGGCGATGTTGCCGGACTTGACCGAACCGCCGTACAGGACGCGCGTGTCGGCAGCGGCCTGGTCGCCCCAGGCAGCAGCGATGCCGCGACGGATCGCGGCGCACTCGTCCTGCGCCTGCTCGGCGGTGGCCGCCTGGCCGGAACCGATCGCCCAGACGGGCTCGTAGGCGACGACGATGTCGGACGGCTGCACGGCGTCGAGCACGACACGGAGCTGCTCGACCGGCACGACGCCGGCGCCGCGCTGTTCGCGCTGCTCACCGGTCTCGCCGACGCAGACGACCGGCACGAGGCCGTGCTTGACGGCTGCGGCGGTCTTGGCCGCGACGACCTCGTCGGTCTCACCGTGCAGCGTGCGCCGCTCGGAGTGTCCGACGATGACGTACTGCGCGTCGAGCGCCGACAGGAACGCGCCGGAGACGTCGCCGGTGTAGGCACCGGAGTCGTACTGCGACAGGTCCTGCGCACCGAAGTGGATCGGCAGCTTGTCGGCCGAGATGAGCGTCTGCACGCTCCGCAGGTCGGTGAAGGGCGGGAACACCGCGACCTCGACGTCGTCGAAGTCGTGGCGGGCGTCCTTCAGGGTCCATGCGAGCTTCTGGACCGTGGCGATGGCCTGGAGGTGGTCCAGGTTCATCTTCCAGTTGCCGGCGATCAACGGCGTTCGGGTCATGCGGACCACCCCAGTGCTTCGAGACCGGGAAGCGACTTGCCCTCGAGGAACTCGAGGCTCGCACCGCCACCGGTCGAGATGTGCCCGAACTGGTCGTCCGAGAAGCCGAGCGAGCGGACCGCAGCGGCGGAGTCGCCACCGCCGACGACACCGAGGCCGTCGACCTCGGTCAGGGCCTTGGCGACGGTCTTCGTGCCGGCGGCGAAGGCCGGGAACTCGAACACGCCCATCGGGCCGTTCCAGAACACCGTCTTCGAACCGGACACCGCCGACGCGAACCGCGCCGCCGTCTCCGGACCGATGTCGAGGCCGATGCCGTCGGTGCCGAACGACGACGACTCGATCGCGTCGGCCGCCACCGTCTCGTGCGCCGCGTCGGCGGAGAACCCGGAGGCCACCACGACATCGGTCGGCAGGTCGATCGTCACGCCGAGCTCCTTCGCCCGCGAGAGGTACTCGCGGACGACGTCGAGCTGGTCGGCTTCGAGCAGCGACTTCGCCACCCCGTGGCCCTGGGCCGCGAGGAAGGTGAAGAGCATGCCGCCGCCGATGCACAGCGTGTCGACCTTGGGCAGGATGTGGTCGATGACGCCGAGCTTGTCGCTGACCTTCGAGCCACCGAGCGCGACCGTGTACGGCCGTTCCGGCGAGGAGGTCAGGCGCTCGAGCACCCGCAGTTCGGTCTCGATGAGCGAACCGGCTGCGCTGGGCAGCGCGGACGCGAGTTCGTAGACCGAGGCCTGCTTGCGGTGCACGACACCGAAGCCGTCGGAGACGAAGGCGTCACCGAGTGCCGCGATGCGGTCCGCGAACGCGGAGCGCGCGGCAGCGTCCTTCGAGGTCTCCTCCGGGTTGAACCGGAGGTTCTCGAGCAGCAGGACGTCGCCGTCCTCGAGGGCCTCGGCGGCTGCGGTCGCCTCGTCGCCGACGGTCTCGCCGACGAACGTGACCTCTTTGCCGAGCAGCTCGGAGAGCCGCTGGCCGACCGGCGCGAGCGAGAACTCCGGCTTGGGTTCCCCGTCGGGGCGGCCCAGGTGGGAGATCACGATGACGCGCGCGCCGGCGGTGATGAGGGTGTTGAGGGTCGTCAGGGACGCCCGCACGCGGCCGTCGTCCGTGATCGTGCCGTCCTTGAGCGGGACGTTCAGGTCACAACGGACGACGACGCGCTTGCCGGCGAGGTCGTCGAGGTCCTCGAGGGTGCGGAGGGCCATGTGTTACAGACGCTCGCCGACGTACTCGGTCAGGTCGACGAGACGGTTCGAGTAGCCCCACTCGTTGTCGTACCACGAGGTGATCTTCACGAGACCGCCGATGACCTTGGTCAGGCCGGAGTCGTAGATCGAGGAGTGCGGGTCCGTCGTGATGTCGGTCGACACCAGCGGGTCCTCGCTGTAGAGCAGGATGCCCTTGAGCGGGCCCTCTGCGGCCTCCTTGTACGCGGCGTTGATCTCGTCGACGGTGACCTCGGACTTGGTCTCGAGGGTGAGGTCGGTGATCGAGCCGGTCGGGACCGGGACGCGGAGCGCGAAGCCGTCGAGCTTGCCGGCGAGCTCCGGCATGACCTGGCCGATGGCCTTGGCGGCACCGGTCGAGGTCGGGACGATGTTCAGCGCGGCCGCACGGGCACGACGGGGGTCCTTGTGCGGGCCGTCCTGCAGGTTCTGGTCGGCGGTGTAGGCGTGGATCGTGGTCATGAGGCCACGCTCGATGCCGAACTTGTCGTTGAACACCTTGGCGAGCGGCGCGAGGCTGTTCGTGGTGCACGACGCGTTCGAGATGATGTTGTGGTTCGCCGGGTCGTACTGGTCCTCGTTCACGCCGAGGACGATGGTGACGTCGTCACCGGTGGCCGGGGCGGAGATGATGACCTTCTTGGCGCCCGCGTCGATGTGCTTCTGCGCATCGGCGGCCTTGGTGAAGAAGCCGGTCGACTCGATGACGATGTCGACGCCCAGCTCGCCCCAGGGGAGGTTGGCGGGGTCGCGCTCCGCGAGGACCTTGATGGCCTTGCCGTCGACGACGATGTTGTCGCCGTCGAGCTCGACGGAGACGCCGAGACGACCCGTGATGGAGTCGAACTTCAGCAGGTTCGCCAGCGCGGCGTTGTCGGTGAGGTCGTTCACCGCCACGATCTCGAGGTCGGAGCCCTTCGCGAGGGCGGCCCGGAAGAAGTTGCGGCCGATACGGCCGAAGCCGTTGATACCGATCTTGACGGTCAATGGATCTCCTGGTGGGTGTGGAGCGCCCGAGGGGCGCTGCTTTCGGAGGGCGCTGGCCCTGTCGGGCCCGCGTGTGGTGGACGATACGCCCCGTAACGTCGCCGTAACGACCCTAGCAGTCGGACCCTGCCAGGCAGTGCGGTGTGACGGTCCGTCCGGACGGTCGTCCGCAGCGTCCGGAACGACGTCGGTGCGGCCCGTGGGCTGCCCCCACAGAACGGACGGGAGGCGCGGTGCCAGCTGGCACCGCGCCTCCCGTCATGCAGGTCGGACGACCCGTCTCAGACGCCCTCGAGCTCCTCGGGGACGCTCGCTTCCGTCCCGGGGATGCCGAGGTCGGACGCGCGCTTGTCGGCCATGGCGAGGAGTCGGCGGATGCGACCGGCGATGGCGTCCTTCGTCATGGGCGGATCGGCGTGCTGGCCGAGCTCATCGAGCGACGCGTCGCGGTGCTGCAGGCGCAGCGCGCCGGCGTACTGCAGGTGGTCGGGGACCTCGTCGCCGAGGATCTCGAGCGCGCGCTCGACGCGGGCGCAGGCGGCGACGGCGGCCTGCGCCGAACGGCGGAGGTTGGCGTCGTCGAAGTTGACGAGGCGGTTCGCGGTCGCACGGACCTCGCGACGCTGCCGCATCTCCTCCCAGTCGGCGGTGGTGCGGGCGGCGCCCATCACCGTGAGCATCTGGCCGATGGCCTCGCCGTCGCGGATGACGACGCGGTGGACGCCACGGACCTCGCGACCCTTCGCGGCGACGCCGAGACGCGACGCGGCACCGACGAGGGCCATGGCGGCCTCGTTGCCGGGGCACGTGACCTCGAGCGCTGCGGCCCGGCCCGGGTCGGTCAGGGTGCCGGAGGCGAGGAACGCACCGCGCCAGATCGCGGCGAGGTCCTCGCGGTTGCCCGTGGTGAGCCGGTTCGGCAGCCCGCGGACGGGGCGACGACGGGCGTCCATCAGACCGGTCTGGCGTGCGAGGGTCTCCCCCGCCTCGAGCACGCGGACCAGGTAGCGGGTGCCACGACGGGACGACGCGGACGAGCCCACCGACGCCTCGCTGCGGACGCCGTACAGCTCGGCGAGGTCCTTGCGGACCCGGTGCACGATGATCCGGGTGTCGAGCTCCACCTCGACCGCGATGCGGCCCGAGATGACGTGCAGGCCACCCGCGAACCGGAGGATCGTGGCCAGTTCGGCGGCGCGGACCGTGTTGCGGTTCACGGCGACCCTGGCCAGTTCGTCCTTGACCTCGGCAGTCAACGGCACAGCATCATTCCTAACGTTCATCTGGTGGTCCCGCGATTCCGGCGGCACGTACGTGGGGAGCGGCCGGAGGGACGGTCACTCCCGGCCGAGATCTCGGTTCTTCACACGCACGGCGACGCCAGGCATCCCGCGGAGGAGGTTCGCCAACTCGGCGACGATGGCGACCGAGCGGTGCTTCCCGCCGGTACAGCCGATGGCGATCGTAGCGTGTCTTTTGTTCTCGCGCTGGTACCCCTCGAGCACCGGCTCGAGCACGGAGACGTACCGATCGACGAACGGACGGGCTCCGGCCTGGGCCAGGACGTAGTCCGAGACGGGCTGGTCGAGGCCCGTGTGGGCCCGGAGTTCCGGGACCCAGTAGGGGTTCGGCAGGAACCGGACGTCGGCCACCATGTCGGCGTCGGCGGGCAGTCCGTACTTGAACCCGAAGCTCATGAGCGTCACCTGAACACCCACGAAGTGATCGTCGGCGAACTGCTCGGTGACGGTGTTCGCGAGCTGGTGGATGTTGAGGTCCGAGGTGTCGATCACCATGTCGGATGCCTCGCGCAGACCGGCCAACCGTGTCCGCTCGCGCGCGATGCCGTCGAGCAGGGTGTCCTCGCCCTGGAGCGGGTGGGGTCGTCGGACCTGCTCGAAGCGCCGCACCAGGACGGCGTCGGTGGCTTCGAGGAACAGCACCCGGACCCGTGCGGACGTGGTCGACCGCACCTGTTCGACCGCGTGCTCCGGGTCCGTGAAGAACCGTCCGCCGCGGACGTCGACGACCGTGGCGATCTTCGGGATCTTCTCGCCGGCGCGGTCGGCCAGCTCGGTGAGCGGTGCCAGCATCTGCGTCGGCAGGTTGTCGACGACGTACCAGCCGAGGTCTTCGAGGGCCTTGCCGACCGTCGAACGCCCGGCCCCGGACATGCCGGTGACGATGAGGATGTCGTGCTGCGACGCGTGCGCGGTCGCTGTGGCGCTGTCGGTCATCTGGGAGTGGGCTCCGTCGTGGCGGCCCGGGCGCGTCGCCCGGGGAGGTCTCGGCTGCGGGACCAGGGTATCGCCCGACAGGTGTCGGGAGGCACGGGATGCGTCACGTGGGCAGCTGCGGACCGTCGTGGGTCACGTCGGGGACCCGCACCGGCCCTCCTGGGAGCGGTGCAGGGTCCGCTGGATCCGCGGTGTCCGTCGGGTCCGTCTCGGCGTCCGGCGCGCTCGTCGGGCTCGCCGCACTGGTGGCCGGCGCGCTCGTCGGGGTCTGCTGCAGCTTCGTGACGACCGCCGCGGCAGTCGCCGGACCGACGCCGTTGACCTCGCTGATCTCGTCGGCCGTGGCCTCGCGCAGCCGTGCCACGGACCCGAAGTGCTTGAGCAGCGCGTTCACCCGCGACGGCCCGAGCCCGGGGATCTCGGACAGCCGGGACCGCACGTCGCGCTTGCGGCGGGTGCGCTGGTGCGTGATCGCGAATCGGTGCGCCTCGTCGCGGATGCGCTGGATGAGGAAGAGCGCCTCGGAGTTGCGCGGCATGATCACCGGGAAGTCGTCGTCGGGCAGCCAGAGCTCCTCGAGACGCTTCGCGATGCCGACCAGCGCGATGTCACGCACCCCGGCTTCGTCCAGCGCACGCTTGGCGGCCTGCACCTGGGGTTGTCCACCGTCGACGATGAGCAGTTGCGGGCGGTAGGCGAACCGCTTCGAGGGCTTGGAGCCCTCGACCACCTCGGCGCTCGTCACGTCGGGGACGTCCGGCAGGTCCGCGTCCTCGTCGAGGCGCGCCAGCCGCCGGGTGAGCACCTGGTACATGCTGTCGGTGTCGTCGGTGGTCTCGGCGATCGTGTAGCGGCGGTACTGGTCCTTGCGGGGCAGGCCGTCCTCGAACACCACCATCGACGCCACGACGTTCGTGCCCTGCAGGTGCGAGATGTCGTAGCACTCCATGCGGAGCGGGGCCTCGGTCATGCCGAGCGCGTCCTGGATGTCGGCGAGGGCCGCGGAGCGCGTCGTGTAGTCGGCCGACCGCTTCGTCTTGTAGAGCATCAGCGCCTGGGCGGCGTTCTGCGCGGCCGTGCGGGCCAGGCCGGCACGGTCACCGCGTTGCGCCGTGCTGAGCTTCGTGCCGCGGCCACCCCGCCGTTCGCTGAGCCACTGCTGCAGCGCGTCGGCGTCCTCGGGCAGGGTCGGCACCACGACCTCGCGCGGGGGTTCCTCGGCGACGGCCGCCGGCGTGAGCTCGTTGTCGGCGTAGACGCCCTGCACGATCTGCTCGACCAGGTCACCGGTCGAGATGTCGAGCTCCTTGTCGACGACCCACCCGCGGACACCGCGGATACGCCCGCCACGAACCGAGAACAGCTGGACGGCGGCGGCGAGTTCGTCCTCGGCGATGCCGAACAGGTCGAGGTCCACCGAGTCGCGGAGCACCACGGCGGACTTCTCGAGCACCGCCTCGAGCGCCTCGACCTGGTCGCGGAACTTCGCGGCCTGTTCGTACTGCATCGCATCGGCCGATGCGCCCATGCGCTGGCGCAGCTCGGTGATCACCCGGCGGTCGTAGCTGTTCATGAACCGCACGAACTCCTCGACGAGCGCACGGTGCTCCTCGATGGTGACGCGCTGCGAGCAGGGACCGCCGCACTTGCCGATCTGCCCGGGGAAGCAGGGCTTGCCCGTCTGCATCGCGCGCTTGTACGACGAGTCCGAGCAGGTGCGGATCGGGAACACCTTGATCATCAGGTCGATGGTGTCGTGCACCGCCCAGATCTTCGGGTACGGCCCGAAGTACTTCGCACCCTTGATCTTCCGGTTCCGCGTGACCATCACCCGTGGGGCCTCGTCCGCCATGGTGATCGCCATGTACGGGTACGACTTGTCGTCGCGGAACTTGACGTTGAAGGGCGGGTCGAACTCCTTGATCCAGGTGTACTCGAGCTGCAGTGCCTCGATCTCGGAGCCGACCGTCGTCCACTCGACGCTGCGGGCCGTCAGCACCATCCGCCGGGTGCGTTCGTGCAGCGTCGGCAGCGGCGCGAAGTAGTTGCTCAGCCGGGCGCGGAGGTTCTTCGCCTTGCCGACGTAGAGCACCCGGCCGGCCTCGTCACGCCAGCGGTAGACGCCCGGGTCGGTCGGGATCTCCCCCGCCTTCGGGCGCCACGGGACGGTGTCCGCCACCTACCGTGCACCCGCCTTCTGCTTGGTCGACTTCTTCGGTCGGCTCGCCGTGCGGGCCTCGACCGCCTGCTGCTTGCCGACCCGGGCGTCCTGCGCGTCGAAGATCTCCCGCAGGAAGACGCCCGTGAAGCTCTCCGGCACGTCGGCGACGTGCTCCGGGGTGCCGGTCGCGAGCACCGTACCGCCGCCGGCACCGCCCTCTGGGCCCATGTCGATGACCCAGTCGGCCGACTTGATCACGTCGAGGTTGTGCTCGATCGTGATGACGGTGTTGCCCTTGTCGACCAGGCTCTGCAGCACCAGGAGGAGCTTGCGGACGTCCTCGAAGTGCAGACCCGTCGTCGGCTCGTCGAGCACGTAGACGGTCCGGCCGTTCGAGCGGCGCTGCAGCTCGGTGGCGAGCTTCACGCGCTGTGCCTCGCCGCCGGAGAGCGTGGTCGCGCTCTGGCCGAGACGGACGTACCCGAGGCCCACGTCGACGAGCGTCGCCATGTACCGGTGGATCGCGGAGATCGGTTCGAAGAACTCGGCCGCCTCGCTGATCGGCATGTCCAGGACCTCGGAGATGCTCTTGCCCTTGTAGTGGACCTGGAGCGTCTCGCGGTTGTAGCGCGCGCCGCCGCAGACCTCGCACGCGACGTAGACGTCGGGCAGGAAGTTCATCTCGATCTTGATCGTGCCGTCGCCGGAGCAGTTCTCGCACCGGCCGCCCTTGACGTTGAAGCTGAACCGACCGGGCTGGTAGCCGCGGGTCTTCGCCTCGGGGGTCTCGGCGAACAGCTGCCGGATCCGGTCGAACACGCCCGTGTAGGTGGCCGGGTTCGACCGCGGCGTGCGGCCGATCGGGGCCTGGTCGACGTGCACGACCTTGTCCAGCTGGTCGAGGCCCTTGACGCGGGTGTGCTTGCCGGCGATGTGCCGGGCGCCGTTGAGCTGGTTCGCGAGCACCTTGTACAGGATGTCGTTGACCAGGGTGGACTTGCCCGACCCGCTCACGCCGGTGACCGCGGTGAACACCCCGAGCGGGAAGTCGGCGTCGATCGTCTTGAGGTTGTTCGCCCGTGCGCCCTGCACGCTGATGGTGCGCTTCAGGTTGACCTTGCGACGCTCGGCGGGGACCTCGATCGCACGACGGCCGGCGAGGTAGTCCCCCGTCACCGACTCGCGGTTCGCGATGATGCCCTCGTACGAGCCCGAGTGCACGACGTTGCCGCCGTTGACGCCGGCCCCGGGGCCGATGTCGACGACCCAGTCGGCCGTGCGGATGGTGTCCTCGTCGTGCTCGACGACGATCAGGGTGTTGCCGAGGTCCTTGAGCTTGACCAGGGTGTCGATGAGGCGGCGGTTGTCGCGCTGGTGCAGCCCGATGCTCGGCTCGTCGAGCACGTACAGCACCCCGGTCAGGCCGGAGCCGATCTGCGTCGCGAGACGGATGCGCTGTGCTTCGCCACCGGAGAGCCCGCCGGCGCCGCGCGCCAGGGTCAGGTAGTTCAGGCCGACCTCGAGCAGGAACTCGAGGCGCGCCCGGATCTCGCGCAGGACCGCCGCAGCGATGTGCGCTTCGCGGTCGGTGAGCGTCAGGGTGTCCATGAACGCGTACGCGTTGTCGAGGGACATGTCGGTGACGTCGGCGATGCTGCGGCCGTCGACCGTGACCGCCAGGACCTCGGGCTTGAGGCGCGTGCCCTCGCACACCGGGCACGGGACCTCGCGCAGGTAGCCCTGGAAGCGCTGGCGCTGCGAGTCCGACTCGGCCTCGGCGAACTTGCGCTCGATGTAGGGCATGACGCCCTCGAACCCGCTGGTGTAGCGCATCTCGCGGCCGAAGCGGTTGCGCCACGACACCGACACCTGGAAGTCCTTGCCCGTCAGGATCGCGGCCTGCACCGAGGCGTCGAGCTGGCTCCACGGGGTGTCGAGCGTGAACCCGAGGTCCTTGCCGAGGCCGGCGAGGAGCTTCTCGAAGTACGAGTACAGCCCGCTCGCTCCGGTCCAGGGCAGCAGGACGCCGTCGCGCAGCGAGGCATCGGGGTCGCCGAGCACCAGGTCCGGGTCCACCGACATGCGCGTGCCGAGCCCGGAGCACTCCGGGCAGGCGCCGAACGGCGCGTTGAACGAGAACGTGCGGGGCTCGATCTCGGTCAGCGCGAGCGGGTGGTTGTTCGGGCACGACAGGTTCTCGGAGTAGGTGCGCACCGCACCGGGGCCGTCGTGGTCGACCAGGTCGATGCCGACGGTGCCACCGGTCAGGCGCAGTGCTGTCTCGAGCGAGTCGGTGAGCCGACCGAGGATGTCCTCGTTCGACACCAGACGGTCGACGATCACCGAGATGTCGTGCTTGACCTGCTTCTTGAGCTTCGGCGGGTCGCTGAGCTGGATGCGCTCACCGTCGACGATCGCGCGGGCGTAGCCGGACGCCGCGAGTTCCTGGAAGAGGTCGACGAACTCGCCCTTCTTCTTGGAGATGACCGGGGCGAGCACCTGGAAGCGCGTGCCGGACTCGAACTCCATGAGCTGGTCGGCGATCTGCTGCACGGTCTGCTTGCTGATGACCTCGCCGCACGTCGGGCAGTGCGGCACCCCGATGCGCGCCCAGAGCAGACGCATGTAGTCGTAGACCTCGGTGATCGTGCCCACCGTCGACCGCGGGTTGCGGTTCGTCGACTTCTGGTCGATCGACACCGCGGGCGACAGCCCTTCGATGAAGTCGACGTCGGGCCGGTCGACCTGGCCGAGGAACTGCCTGGCGTACGCGGACAGGGACTCGACGTAGCGTCGCTGGCCCTCGGCGAAGATCGTGTCGAAGGCCAGCGACGACTTGCCGGATCCGGACAGGCCGGTGAACACCACGAGGGAGTCACGGGGGATCTCGAGGTCGACGTTCCGGAGGTTGTGCACCCGGGCCCCGCGGACGCTGAGCGTCGAGGAGCCGGTCGGGACGGTCACGCCGGGGAGGTGGGGGTCGGTCGGCTCGCCGAAGGCGTTCCGGCCCGAGGTCGCGGTGCCGCGGTCAGAGGTGATTGTCATCGCCGTCGATTCTACGAAAGGGGTCCGACATCCGCCCGCGAGTCGGTGGTCAGACGAGTGCGTCGAGAGCGAACGCGACCCCGGAACGACGCTCGCTGGCCGTCCAGAGCCGAGCGGCGGCGGTCCGGTCGTGGGCGCGCGGCTCGGCACGGACCACGGCTGCGGGTCCGCGCAGCTGCATCCACCCGGCCGGTCCCCAGTACTCCCCCGAGCGCACGTCCGCGGCGACCGCAGCGTGCACGAGGGGTTCGGCACCGGCGTCCTTGCCCTGGGCGTACAGCCGCTGCGCCGGCCGGGTCCACGCGGGTTCCGGGCGCGACGGTGCGACGTCCGGGCGCTCCGGCGAGAGCGCGTCGAGCGACAGTCCGGGGTGCGCGACCACGCTGGCGACGGACGAGCCCGCATCCGCCAACCGCTGGGCGAGTTCGAAGCCGAACAGCATCACCGCGAGCTTGCTGCGGCCGTACTGCCGGTAGCTGGAGTAGTGGCCGACGCGGAACGGGTCGCCCGTGTCGAGGCTGGCCCACCGGTGTGCGATCGACCCGAGGTGCACGACGCGACCGCCACGCTGTTCGAGCAGCGGCATCGTCAGCGCCGTCCAGGCGAAGTGCCCCAGGTGGTTCGTGCCGATCTGCAGCTCGGTGCCCTGTGCGGTGGTGCTCGGGGTCGAGGCCCCGACGACGCCGGCGTTGTTCACGATCGCGTCGACGCCGTCCGGTTCGAGGGCCGCGAGCTCGTCAGCGGCGGCACGGACGGAGTCGAGGTCGGCGAGGTCGAGGTGCACGTGCGCCAACGACGCTCCGTCCACGTGCCGCCGGATGCTCTGTTCCGCTGCTGCTGCGCGACCGCGGTCGCGGGTGGCGAGCACGACCCGGTGCCCCGACGCGGCGAGCTGCTCGGCCGCGTGGTACCCGAGGCCCGCGCTCGCCCCGGTGACGACGACCGTGCGGCGATCTTCAGCTGACATGCCCGGCCGACTCCATCTGCCGCAGCGCCTTCTTCAGGTCCTGCACCTCGTCGCGGAGTCGCGCGGCGAGTTCGAACTTCAGCTCCGCTGCCGCCTGCAGCATCTGGTCGTTGAGGTCGCCGATCGTCGCCTCGAGCTGGGTCGCGCCCTCGCCCGCGATGCCGCCGCGCTTCAGGTTGGGCGTGGGCGAGCGGGGACCGTCGGCGCCGGGACGACCCTGCAGCAGCGCCTTGGTGTCGTCGTTCTCGCGCTGCAGCACCTCGGTGATGTCGGCGATCTTCTTGCGGAGCGGCTGCGGGTCGATGCCGCGCTCCAGGTTGTACGCGACCTGCTTCTCGCGACGACGATCGGTCTCCTCGATCGCGGTCTTCATCGAGTCGGTCATCTTGTCGGCGTACATGAGCACCTGGCCCGACACGTTGCGGGCCGCGCGACCGATCGTCTGGATGAGCGACGTGGACGACCGCAGGAAGCCTTCCTTGTCGGCGTCGAGGATGGCCACCAGGGACACCTCGGGCAGGTCGAGGCCTTCTCGCAACAGGTTGATGCCGACGAGCACGTCGTAGACGCCCTGTCGCAGTTCGGTCAGGAGCTCGACGCGCTTGAGCGTGTCGACGTCGGAGTGCAGGTACCGCACCCGCACGCCCGCGTTGCCGAGGAAGTCGGTCAGCTCTTCGGCCATGCGCTTCGTCAGCGTCGTGACGAGCACGCGCTCGTCCTTGTCGACACGCTGCTTGATCTCCTCGAGCAGGTCGTCGATCTGGCCGTCGCTCGGCTTCACGACGATCTCGGGGTCGACGAGGCCGGTCGGGCGGATGATCTGCTCGACGACGCTGTCCGTGATGCCGAGCTCGTACCGACCGGGCGTCGCCGACAGGAAGACCTTCTGCCCGACGCGGTCGAGGAACTCCTCGAACCGCAGCGGACGGTTGTCGAGCGCACTCGGCAGCCGGAACCCGTGGTCGACGAGGGTGCGCTTGCGCGAGGCGTCGCCTTCGTACATCGCGCCGATCTGCGGCACGGTGACGTGCGACTCGTCGATGACGATGAGGAAGTCGTCGGGGAAGTAGTCGATGAGGCAGTGCGGCGCCTCGCCAGCGACGCGGCCGTCCATGTGCCGCGAGTAGTTCTCGATGCCCGAGCAGAAGCCGATCTGCTCCATCATCTCGATGTCGAACGTGGTGCGCATGCGGAGCCGCTGGGCCTCGAGCAGCTTGCCCTGCCCCTCGAGCTCGGCCAGGCGCTCGGCGAGCTCCGCCTTGATGTCGACGATGGCGCGGTGCATGACGTCGGTGTCGGCGACGTAGTGCGACGCCGGGAAGATCGACACGGCGGGCAGGTCGTTGATCACGTTGCCGGTGAGCGGGTGCAGGGACGAGAGCGCTTCGACCTCGTCGCCGAACATCTCGATCCGGATGGCGTGCTCTTCGTACATCGGGATGATCTCGATGGTGTCGCCGCGCACGCGGAAGGTACCGCGGGCGAAGTCGACGTCGTTGCGCTGGTACTGCATCGAGACGAACTTGCGCACGAGCTGGTCGCGCGAGATCGTCTGCCCGACGTGCAGGGCCACCGAGGCGTTCATGTACTGCTCGGGTGTGCCGAGGCCGTAGATGCAGGACACCGTCGACACCACGACGACGTCGCGCCGGCTGAGCAGCGAGTTGGTCGTCGAGTGCCGGAGCCGCTCGACCTCGGCGTTGACCGAGGAGTCCTTCTCGATGAAGGTGTCCGTCTGCGGGACGTACGCCTCGGGCTGGTAGTAGTCGTAGTACGACACGAAGTACTCGACCGCGTTGTTCGGCATCAGACTGCGGAACTCGTTCGCCAACTGCGCGGCGAGGGTCTTGTTGTGCGCGAGCACGAGCGTCGGCCGCTGCACCTGCTCGATGAGCCACGCGGTCGTCGCCGACTTGCCCGTACCGGTCGCACCGAGCAGCACGACGTCGGTCTCACCGGCGTTGATGCGCCCGGCGAGCTCGGCGATGGCCGCTGGCTGGTCGCCACTCGGCGTGTACTCGCTGATGACCTCGAACGGACGTACCGCTCGGGTCGGTTCGATCGCAACACCCATGGCATCAACGGTAGTCGGCACCCCTGACACCAGCGCCCCTGCTCGCCCTCGGCGTATTGTCCTCGCCAAGCAGCCTCCAAGTCCGCTGATAACCAGCGGGCATAGCGTCCGGTCCGTTCAGCAACCCGATCGCTCCGCACGTCCCCGACGAGCCAGCACGAGCCACACCCGAAGAGGCCCCATGACGACGGCGACCCCCGCCGCACCGACGAAGGGCACCCCGTTCCGCGGTCGCATCCGCGGACGAGTGCTCCTCCTGCTCTGCTTCATGTACGCGATCTCGTACATCGACCGGACGAACATCTCGACGGCGCTGCCGCACATCACCGAGGAGTTCGGCTTCAACGAGGCCACCGCGGGCCTGATCGTGTCCGCGTTCTCACTGCCCTACGCGCTGCTGCAGGTCTTCGGCGGCACGATCAGCGAGAAGTTCGGACCGCGCAAGGCCCTCTTCGTCATCACCGTGGTGTGGGGCGTCGCGACACTGTGGACCGGCTTCGCGGTCGGCTTCTGGACCCTGTTCGCGGCCCGGGCGCTCCTCGGGCTGAGCGAGGCCGCGGCGTTCCCGACCGCGACCCAGGCCATGACCCGCTGGATCCCCCGCGACCGCAACGGCTTCGCGCAGGGCGTCGTGCACTCCGCGGCCCGGCTCGGCAACGCGCTGGCCCCGCTGCTCGTCGCCTGGGTGATCGGTTCGACGGGCAGCTGGCGGTGGGCGTTCTTCGCCACGGCGGTCCTGTCCTTCGCCTGGGGCATCGTCTGGTTCGTCTGGTTCCGCGACAAGCCCGAGTCCACGAAGGGCATCACGCAGGTCGAGATCGACGAGCTCCCGCCCGTCGAGACCCGTGCGACCCGCCCGCCGGTGCCGTGGCGGCAGATGGCGCGGCAGATCCTGCCGGTGACCTTCGTCGACTTCGGCTACGGCTGGACCCTCTGGGTGTTCCTCACGTGGCTGCCGACGTTCCTCAGCTCGACCTACGGGCTCGAGATCGGCGACTTCGCCCTGTTCACCACGCTCATCCTGCTCGCCGGCGTCGTCGGGGACACGGTCGGCGGCATGCTCAGCGACCGGATCATCCACCGCGGCGGCAACACCCGGAACGCCCGCCGGACCGTCCTGGTGATCGGACTCGGCGGCTCGCTCGTCTGCCTCATCCCGCTCGTCATCGGGCAGGGCCTGCTCGTCGCGACGATCTCGCTCGCGCTGTCGTTCTTCTTCCTGGAACTCTGCAACGCGAACCTCTGGGCGATCCCGATGGACGTCGCCCCGCAGTGGTCCGGCACCGCGTCCGGCTTCATGAACACCGGCTTCGGCATCGCCGGCGTGGTCTCCCCCATCGTGTTCGGGCTGCTCATCGACGCGTCCGGCTGGCAGCTGCCGTTCGCCCTGTCGTGCGTGCTGCTCGGCGCCGCGGCGGTCGTCGCGTGGTTCATGAAGCCGCAGCGGCTCACGTCGACGAACGGCGTCCTCGAGGTCGGCACCCCCGCCGCCGAGCAGCGCGCCGTCTGACCCGCGACGCGCGCTGTCAGCGGCACGCCGTGCCGAATCGGGCGTACCTGGTCGAGAGGAACGACCAGGTACGCCCGATTCCGCTGTCCGCAACGGGACGTACCGGGCGTGCGCGGGGCCCTGGTGGTCCCCGACCGCCGGACGGGAGGCCCGGGTCCGGGCCGACACGCGCCTCCCGTCCGCCGCGCAGCGCGTCCACCGCCGCGACGCGCATCCGCCGCCGCGCACAGCGAGCAGGAACGGGCGTACCTGGTCGGAAGAACCGACCAGGTACGCCCGGAACGGACAGGTCAGCGCCGGGTGGCGCGCGCCCGACGCTGGGCGCGGGACGCGAGCGACGGCCGGCCGGTGAGCGGCACGCTCAGCGGGGTCCACCGGAACGCCTCGGTGACCGCCACGGACAACACCACCACCAGCAGGTACGTGACGAGGGTCAGCCACGGCCGCGGCACCACGGCCTCGAGCCAGCTGTCGCCGTACAGCAGGATCCAGATGAGGAACGGGTGGCTCAGGAAGATCCCGAACGACCGGTCCGAGGCGTAGTCGACGAAGCGCGCGACCGGGCTGCCGGGACGCCGACGATCCGCCCAGCGCGCACCGATCGCCAGGAAGCCGACGAAGACCGCGGTGCTCCACACGGCCTCGATCGGTTGCAGCGGAGTCCCGGCAGCGTAGAGCGACTGGCCGAGGGCGACCTGGAGCGCCCAGACGCCGAGCGTCAGTGCGCCGACGCCGGCGAAGGCCCAGAGCACGGCCCGGCGGTGCACCCGGATGAACCGGAGGAACGCGTCGGCGTGGTCGGCGGCGATCGCCCCGGAGACGATGAAGAACACGTACGAGAAGAAGAACTGCTTCTGGTAGCCGTGCAGCCAGGCGTCGCTCGCCGGGAAGTACTTGTACCCGGCGAACACGACGAGCTGCACCACCAGCGCCACGACGAGCGTCGTGACGTGGCGCCCGCGGGTCTTCCGGACCAGCCACACGATGACCGGCAGCAGCAGGTACACCTGCATGGTCACGAGCAGAAAGTACAGGTGGTACCAGGACGAGCCGGTGACGATGCCCTCGGCGAGCGTGCGCACCAGGTCGGGCACGTCGCCCCGACGGGTGCTGCTGAGGAGCCAGCTCGAGCCGACGTACACGAACGACCACGCCAGGTACGGCACCCCGACGAGCAGGAACCGCTTCGGCCAGAACTGCGCCATCGGCCGCGGTCGCAACGTGTAGCTGTAGACGAGCACGAAGGCCGTCAGCGAGAAGAAGACGAGCCGGGTGAAGTGCAGCAGGGCGAGCAGCGCGTTCAGGCCGGCGTCGTCGGACGCGGCGGTGTGGCTGGTGGTGTGCACGCCGATGACGCAGGCGAAGGTCAGGATCCGGAGGACGTCGACCTCGTACAGGTGGCGTGGCTTGCCCGCCGCGGTGCGGGTCGGGGTCTGGACCTGGGGCTGTGGCTGGGCCTCCGGCTGCGGCTGCGGCTGGGCCCGTGGCTGCGGCTGAGCGCCGGTCACGACGGCTGCGCCATCGTCCGCACCTTCGCCCGCTGCACCTTGCCGGTGGGCGCGCGCGGCAGGTCGGGGACCACGATGATCTCGACGGGGCGGCGGAAGCGGGTCAGGTGGGCCTCGGCGCGCGCGGTCAGGTCGGCGACGAGCGCAGCGGCGTCCGCTGCGTCGGCTTCGCCCTGCTGCAGGATCACGTACGCCACCGGGACGGCCCCGAGCACGTCGTCCGGCCGGCCGACCACGACGGCCTCGAGCACCCGGGGGTCGCCGAGCAGGACGTCCTCGACCTCGGAGGGGTAGACCTTCTCGCCGCCACGGTTGATGACGTCGTCGGAGCGTCCGGCGAGCGAGACCCAGCCGTCCGCAGCGACGGACCCCACGTCTCCCGTGCTCAACCAGCCGTCGGCGTCGAAGCGGTCGGATGCGCGCCCGAACAGGTAGCGCCCGACGATCCCCGGGCCGCGCACCCACAGTGCACCGACCTCGTCGGCGGGCAGGGCGGCGCCGTCCTCGCCGCGTGCCTGCACCTCGGACCCGACGGGCACGCCGACGGTCCCGGGGCGAGCGGGCGCGTCCAGCGGTGTCGCGGTGATCTGCGACGCACCTTCGGTCATCCCCCAGCTCACGACCAGCGGGACGTCCCCGAGTGCCGTGCGCACCGGGTCCGGCAGCGGTGCGGAAGCACTCCGGACGAACCGGAGGCCCTCCGGGAAGTCCAGCGGCCCGGTCTTCGCGAGCACGGCGAGGATCGCCGGCACCGCGTTCAGCCAGGTGATGCGCCGCTCGGCGAGCAGTTCCCAGAACCCGGTCCGCCGGAAGCGCGCGTCGAGCACGAGCGTCGCCCCGGCGACGAGCGTCGCCAGCAGGCCGACGACCTCGGCGTTGACGTGGAACAACGGCAGCGAGTTGAACCCGCGGTCGCGGCCGGTCAGCCCGTTGTGCCGCGCGACCGCCCGCGCGACGAACAGCAGTTGCGACTCCGGCAGCTCGACGCCCTTCGGAGCGCCGGTCGACCCGGAGGTGAAGAGCACCACGGACCCCTCGCCCGGTGCGTCCGGACTCTGCGTGGGCACGTCACCGTCACGGACGGCGGCCGGGAGGAACGTGGCCGCGTCGATCCCGCTGGCGGGCACTCCGGGGACGGTCCCGTCCACGGCGCGGTCCGACACCACGATCGAGGCCCCGCCGATCAGGTCGGCGAGGCGGGCCGGCTCGGTCGCCGGCTGTCCGGTGTCCACCGGGACGGCACGGCGCCCGGTCGCCACGGCGGTCAGGTGCACCACGGCGAACGCGAGCGGGTCGCCGACGTCGACGAGGACGGCTCCGGAGGCGGGCACGCCGATCGCGTCGAACGTCGCGGACCAGGCGGTCACGGCGTCCTCGAGCGCTCGGTAGGTCAGGACGCGCGCGGAACGCGCGTCCTCCAGGTAGGGGCGCTCGGGGATCTCCGCCGCGCGGTCGCGGATGAGCGAGCGCAGGTCGGGTTCTCCGTCGACGGGCTGCACCAGCAGAGGCTATTGCGCGAGCCTATGAGCCGTCAGAGGGGAACCGGTGCAGCATCCACTGCCAGAGCGCGGTCATCCGGGGTTCCCCGTCCGGTCCGAGCGGCGTGGAGTCCTTGATGATGAACGAGTGCGCCTTCCCCCGGCCCCGGACGTCGGTCAGGATCGCGTGCGGGTCCGCGCCGGCGAGCGGCGGATCGGTGTCCGTCCGGAAGGGGCCGTCGACACCGTCGAGCCCGAGCACCCGCCACGATCCGGTGATCCGCGGGCCGAAGGTGTCGCGGACGTCGTCGACGGCGTACATCCGGGCGACGGGGGTCTTGCCGGGACGGTTCATCCACGCCGCGTGCGACGGACCCCGTGACTCGACGGGCGACGAGAACATCAGTGCCCCGCGGACGGACCGGATGTGCGCGATGTACGCCGCCTCGCCGCCGCCCTGGGAGTGCCCGGCCACGACGATGTCCTGCCAGGCGATGTCGTCGTCGCCCTGCACGAAGCGGCCCCACCCGCCGTCGGGGTCGTGGTCGTCGAGGTAGGCCACCGCGTCGCGGAAGCGGGACACGATCGACCCGGCGGGCGTCACCGAACTGAACTCGGACTGGCGGGTGCCGTCGAACCGGTTGCGCTGCACCATGCCGTAGCAGCGGGCGTCGGACTCACACGTGCCAGACAGGGTGCGACCGAGGTTCCAGTAGTCCAGCCCGAGCACGTGGTACCCGTCCGCCAGGGCCTGCCCGAGGAACCGCTGGTACTCCGCCGGGCGCGACCTCGTGGCGGGCAGGAACAGCAGCAGGGGGCCGTCCGCCGAGGTGCGGGCGGCGAAGTCGTCGCGGTTCGGGGTGAGCCGCTCGCCGCCCACGGTGCCGAGCCGGAAGCGGTGGAACTCCCCCTCGGGTCCGCGCTCGTCGCCCGACGGTGGCTCGTCGGCGTGCGAGCGGTCGATCGTGGGGACGCGGCCCTCGTCCTCGATGCGCTGCGCACCGAGCAGGTTCGCTGCCACCAGCGCACCGCCGCCGATCGCGACGAGCACGATCGCGGCGAGGACGAGCAGCAGACGGTGCTTCACGAGGTGATCCGCGACCACACCTCGTCGGCCGATCGGATCGTCTGGTCGAGGGTGCCCGTCGCGTCGACGACGTGGTCGGCGAGTGCGAGTCGGTCGGCGTCGCTCGCCTGTGCGGCCACCCGGCGCTCGGCCTCGTCGCGTTCCATGGCACGGTGCTCCACCAGCCGCTCGATGCGCTGCGCAGCGGGGGCGTCGACGACCACGACCGCATCGAACCGGAGCGGGCGGGATCCGCGGGCCTCGGCGAGCAGGGGTACGTCGTACACGACGACGGCGTCCGGGTCGGCGGCCTCGGCCGCGTCGAAGGCACGCTGGGCGAGCCGCCAGACCTCGGGGTGGGTGATCGCCTCGAGGTCCTTGCGTGCCGCCGGGTCGGAGAACACGATCGCTCCGAGCGCGGGACGGTCGAGCGAGCCGTCGGCCGCGATCACCGAGGGACCGAACCGCTCGGCGACCTGCGCGAGCCCGGGGCTGCCGGGTGCGACGGCGTCCCGTGCCAGCCGGTCGGCATCGACGACGATGCCGCCGTGCTCCGCCCACCGCTTGGAGACCGTCGACTTGCCCGCGGCGATGCCGCCCGTGAGACCGATGATGCGCACTGCGACAGGCTAACGACCCGCAGCGTGGAAACGCCGGAAGCCCGGCACCCCCTGGGGGATGCCGGGCTTCCGGTCAGTGCGACTCGCTCGATCAGTTGGTCGAGCTGAGCTTCTCGCGGAGCGCCGCCAGCGAAGCGTCGTCGGCGAGGGGGCTGGCGCCACCGGTCTCGCTCGAGAACGACGACGAAGAGGAAGCGGACGACGTCGAAGCGCCGGCCGGGAGGTCGAAGCCACCCTTTTCCTCGTCGGCGATGGTCTTCGCGACCTGCGCCTTGTGGGCTTCCCAACGACCCTGGGCGGCCGCGTACTGGCCCTCCCACTCGGTGCGCTGGGTGTCGTAGCCCTCGAGCCACTCGTTCGTCTCCGGGTCGAAGCCGTCCGGGTACTTGTAGTCACCCTTGTCGTCGTACTCGGTCGGCATGCCGTAGAGCGCCGGGTCGAACTCGGTGCCCTCGGGGTCCACGCCCTCGTTCGCCTGCTTGAGGCTGAGCGAGATGCGGCGACGGTCGAGGTCGATGTCGATGATCTTGACGAAGACCTCGTCGTTGACCGAGACGACCTGCTCGGCGAGCTCGACGTGCTTGTTCGAGAGCTCGGAGATGTGCACCAGGCCCTCGATGCCGTCGGCAACGCGGACGAAGGCACCGAACGGGACGAGCTTCGTGACCTTGCCCGGTGCGATCTGACCGATCGCGTGGGTGCGGGCGAAGACCTGCCACGGGTCCTCCTGCGTCGCCTTGAGCGAGAGCGACACGCGCTCACGGTCCAGGTCGACCTCGAGGATCTCGACGGTGACTTCCTGACCGACCTCGACGACCTCGCTGGCGTGCTCGATGTGCTTCCAGCTGAGCTCGGAGACGTGGACGAGACCGTCGACGCCGCCGAGGTCCACGAACGCACCGAAGTTGACGATCGAGGACACGATGCCCTTGCGGACCTGGCCCTTGTGCAGGTTGTTGAGGAACGTGGTCCGGGACTCGGACTGCGTCTGCTCGAGGAGCGCACGGCGCGACAGGACCACGTTGTTGCGGTTCTTGTCGAGCTCGAGGATCTTCGCCTCGATCTCCTGGCCGAGGTACGGCGTGAGGTCGCGGACGCGACGCAGCTCGATGAGCGAGGCGGGGAGGAAGCCGCGGAGACCGATGTCGACGATCAGGCCACCCTTGACGACCTCGATGACCGTGCCGGTCACGACGCCGTCGGACTCCTTGATCTTCTCGACGTCGCCCCATGCGCGCTCGTACTGCGCACGCTTCTTGGACAGGATGAGGCGGCCTTCCTTGTCCTCCTTCTGGAGGACCAGGGCCTCGACCTCGTCGCCGACCTTGACGACCTCGTTGGGGTCGACGTCGTGCTTGATCGAGAGCTCGCGCGAGGGAATGACGCCCTCGGTCTTGTAACCGACGTCGAGGAGGACCTCGTCGCGGTCGATCTTCACGACGGTGCCGGAGATGAGATCACCGTCGTTGAAGAACTTCAGGGTCTTCTCGACCTCGGCCAGGAAGTCATCAGCCGAACCGATGTCGTTGATGGCGACCTGCTTAGGAGCCTTGGTCGTAGTGGTTGTCATGTAGAGATTGCTCCGAACGGACATGAGTCGGGCCGTGGCGTGCGGGGAGTCGAGACCCCCGTGGTGCTCCGCCGTGGCGATTGATTGAGTGGCGCGGATTGCGCCGCGCAAGTCTAACCGCACCGGCGGAGCCCCCACAACCGGGCGTGTCACCCGCGCGTCAGCCGAGCAGCGCGCTCCGCAGCGTGTCGAGACCGATGCTGCCGAGGGCGAGCGCACGACGGTGGAACGACTTCAGGTCGAAGTCGGCGCCTTCGCGGGCGGCGACCTCGTCGCGGATCGACTCCCACACACGCTGGCCCACCTTGTACGACGGCGCCTGTCCGGGCCACCCGAAGTACCGCGCGACCTCGAACTGCACGAACGCGTCGTCCATGTTCACGTTCTCGCGCATGAAGTCGAGGGCGTACTCCCACGTCCAGCCGCCGCCGTCCGGGTTGGTCTTCTGCAGGTGCACGCCGATGTCGAGCACCACGCGGGCGGCACGCATGCGCTGGCCGTCGAGCATGCCCAGCCGGTCGCCGTCGTCGTCGAGGAACCCGAGCTGCTCCATCAGGCGCTCGGCGTAGAGCGCCCAGCCCTCGACGTGTCCGGACGAGCCGGACAGCTGGCGACGCCACGTGTTCAGCTCACCGCGGTTGTAGACGCCCTGGCTGATCTGCAGGTGGTGGCCGGGGACGCCCTCGTGGTAAACCGTCGTCTTCTCGCGCCAGGTGCCGAACTCGGTGACGCCCTCGGGCACCGACCACCACATCCGGCCCGCGCGCGAGAAGTCGTCGGACGGCCCGCTGTAGTAGATGCCGCCCTCCTGCGTCGGGGCGATGCGGCACTCCAGCCGGCGGATCGGGTCCGGGATGTCGAAGTACGTGCCGGCCATCGCCGCGACGGAGGCGTCGCTCGTCTCCTGCATCCAGCGCTGCAGCGCGTCCGTGCCGTGCAGGATCCGCGACGGGTCGGTGTCCAGCACCTCGATCGCCCGGGCCACGCTCGCACCCGGTTCGATCCGGTCCGCGATCCGCTCCTGCTCGTCACGCATGCGGGCGAGTTCCTCGAGGCCCCACTCGTACGTCTCGTCGAGGTCGACGACGGCCCCGAGGAACCGGCGGGAGTGCAGCTCGTAGGCCTCGCGCCCCACGGCGTCGACCGGGGTGGCGAGCGGCAGCAGCTCGTGCTCGAGGAACTGCCCGAGGCTCCGGTACGCAGCCGACGCGACCTCGGCCCCTCGGGTCAGCTCGGCACGGAGCGAGTCCGGCACGGGAGAGCCGTCGTCGAACGCCGCACCCTCGGCGAGCCGGCGGAAGAAGCCGTCCTCGGCACCGTTGCGGGCGGCCTGCTCCGCGACCAGGGCGACCTGCCGCTTCGCCGGGGTGACGTCCTCGCGCGTGCCCTCGAGCAGGGTCTCGCGGATGCCCTCGAGCGCGCCCGGCAGCGCGTGCAGTCGGCTGGCGACGTCGTGCCAGTCCGACTCGGTCGCCGTGGGCATCAGGTCGATGATCTCGCGGACCGACTGGGCCGGGCTCGCGATCACGTTGAGGTCGCGGAGGTGCAGTTTCCGCGCGTACGACTCCTGCACCAGGTCGAGTTCGGCGCCGAGGTCCGCCTTCGTGACCTCGTCGACGGGGTCCACCGCGACCGCGGCGTCGAGCGTGCGCTTCGCAGCCCGCGCCGCGTCGGCCAGGGCGGCCGCGCCGGCGGGCGAGGTGTCGCCGTACTCCCCCGTGCGACCCGGCACACCGATGTACGTGGCCGTCGTCGGGTCGAGGTCGACGAGGGTGGCGACCCATCCCTCGGCCACGTGGTCGACGGCGGTCTGCTGGCGGACGGGACGCTCTTCGCTCATGCTCCGACCCTATCCACCAGCGCCGTCCGGCACGCGGTCAGTGCGCCGCGCTCTCCCAGTTCGCGCCGAGACCGACCGAGACGTCGAGCGGCACGGTGAGTTCGGCGGCGTTGCCCATCCGGGTACGGAGGATCTCCTCGACGCGGTCCTGTTCGCCGGGCGCGACCTCGAGGATGAGCTCGTCGTGCACCTGGAGCAGCAGGTGCGACTCGAGTCCGCCGTCGCGCAGGTCCTGGTCGACGCCGAGCATCGCGATCTTCATGATGTCGGCCGCCGAGCCCTGGATCGGCGCGTTCAGCGCAGCGCGCTCGGCGTTCTCGCGCAGGACGCGGTTCGGGCTCTTCAGGTCCGGGAACGGCCGGCGACGACCGAAGATCGTCTCGGTGTAGCCGTCCTCGCGCGCCTGCTCGACGACGTTGCGCAGGTAGTCGCGCACGGCGCCGAACCGGGCGAAGTACTCGGTCATGAGCGTCCGGGCCTCGGACTGCTCGATGCGGAGCTGCTTCGACAGCCCGAACGCGCTCAACCCGTAGGCCAGGCCGTACGACATCGCCTTGACCTTGGTGCGCATCTCGGCGGAGACCTCGGCCGGCTCGACGCCGAACACCCGGGCGCCGACGAAGCGGTGCAGGTCCTCGCCCTCGTTGAAGGCCTGGATCAGACCGGGGTCACCGGACAGGTGCGCCATGATGCGCATCTCGATCTGCGAGTAGTCGGCCGTGATGAGCGTCGTGTACGGCTCCGCGACGGCGAACGCCGACCGGACCCGGCGTCCGACCGCGGTCTTCACCGGGATGTTCTGCAGGTTCGGATCGGTCGACGAGATGCGGCCGGTGCTGCTGCCGGTCTGCTCGTACCGGGTGTGGATGCGCCCGTCGACGATCGCCGCGTCGAGCGTGTCCACGATCTGGCGGAGCTTCGTGGCGTCGCGGTGCTGCAGCAGCAGTCCGAGGAACGGGTGCGGGTGCTGCTCCTGCAGGTCGGCCAGGCTCGCGGCGTCGGTCGAGAACCCGGTCTTCGTCTTGCGGGTCTTCGGCATCGCGAGCTCGGTGAACAGGACTTCCTGCAGCTGCTTCGGCGACCCGAGGTTCACCTCGTGCCCGATCTCGGCGAACGCCTGCTGCGCCAGGTCGGCGGCACGCTCCCCCAGTTCCTTCGACAGCCCCGTGAGCACCGGGCGGTCGATGCCGACACCGATCGTCTCCATGCTCGCGAGCACCGACACCAGCGGGAGCTCGATGTCGTCGAGGACCTTGAGCGACGACTCGTCGATCCGGGCACGGAGCGCCGTGGTGACCCGCAGGACGAACCACGCGTGGACGCCGACGTTGACCTGGTCGGTCTCCGGCACGAGCTGGTTCGGGTCGGCGGTGGGGAGCTCTTCGCCGAGCTCCTGGTAGACGAGGTCGGCCAGCGGCTGCCCCTGCTTGCCGGGCTGGGCGAGCCACCCCGTGATGCGGGCATCGCCGGCGATGCCGTTCACGACGAAGCCCGCGGTCGCGAGCACCTTGATCGCGGTCTTGGCGTCGTGGAAGTGCTTCGGGGCGTCGGAGGCGAACCACGCCGACAGCTGCTCGTAGTCCTTCGCGCCGCTGCCACCGGGCACCTGGACGGCGTCGTCGTGCGTGGCGATGCCGATGGTGCTGAGTCGGCCGTCGATGACCTCGACCGCGACGCCGTAGCCGTTCGCCGCCTCGGAAGCGTTGCGGCGCTCGAGCCAGTACCCGAGTTCCTCGTCGATCAGGGTCTTCACCGACGGCGGGGTCGCGGCGCCGTCGGTCACCCCGCCCTCGGCCGGCTGCTCGGACGGTTCACCGGAGCCAGCGACCTTGAAGACGCGGTCGAGCAGCGTGCGGAACTGCAGCTTGGCGAACAGCTCGCGCACGGCGGTCTCGTCGAGGGGCCGGAGCGCGACGTCGGCCGGACCGACGGGCAGTTCGACGTCGGTGACCAGGCGGTTCAGCCGGCGGTTCCGGACCGCACGGTCCTGCTGCTCGCGCAGGTTGTTGCCGACGACGCCCTTGATCTCGTCGGCGTGCTCGAGGACCCCCTCGAGCGAGCCGTACTGCGTGACCCACTTGACCGCGGTCTTCTCGCCGACCTTGTCGATGCCGATCAGGTTGTCGCTGGTCTCGCCGACGAGCGCGGCGATGTCCGGGTACTGGTGCGGCTCGATGCCGTAGCGCTCGTACACCTTGTCGCGGTCGTACCGGGTGAGCTCGGAGACGCCACGGACCGACGGGTACAGCAGCGTCACGTCGTCGTTGACGAGCTGGATGGCGTCGCGGTCGCCGGAGACGACGTACACCTGGTACCCCTGTGCAGCACCCTGGGACGACAGGGTCGCGAGGATGTCGTCAGCCTCGTAGTCCTCCTTCGTCACGGTGGTGATGCCCATCGCCTCGAGCGCCTGCTGCAGCAGCGGGATCTGCCCCTTGAACTCGGCCGGGGTCTCGGAGCGGGTGCCCTTGTACGCCTCGTACTCACGGGTGCGGAACGAGAACCGGGAGATGTCGAACGCCACCGCCAGGTGCGTCGGCTTCTCGCGCTGCAGGAGCATGAGCAGCATCGAGATGAAGCCGTGGATGGCGTTCGTGTGCTGCCCGTCGCGGTTCACGAAACTGTCGACCGGCAGCGCGTAGAAGGCCCGGAAGGCGAGCGAGTGGCCGTCGATGACCATGAGGGTAGGCTTTGCGGAGTCCGACACCCGGACAGCCTACCGACGCCATCCGACACGGGAGTTCGAGCGCGTGACCGACGAAGCCACCATCACCGGGAACGTCGACGAGCGGCTCGCTGCCCGCGGGATGGGCGAGCTCGCCGACAAGATGGGCATGGTCATCACCGAGATGTCGGCCGACCGCGCCGTCGGCAACATCCCGGTCGAGGGCAACCGTCAACCGGTCGGCCTGCTGCACGGGGGCGCCTACGTCGTCCTCGCCGAGAGCCTCGGTTCGATGGCCGCCAACGTGCACGCCGGCGAGGGCCGCTACGCCGTCGGCATCGAGCTGAACGCCTCGCACACCCGCAGCGCCACGTCCGGCACCGTCACCGGTGTCTGCACTGCGATCCACCTCGGCAACACGCTCACCACGCACGAGATCGTGCTCACCGACGACCAGGGGCGCCGCTGCTCCACCGTCCGCATCACCAACCTCATCCGCGAGGCACGCTGACCCGTCGTCAGTCCTCGGGCGGACGCTGCAGCAGCAGCCGAGCGTCGCCGAAGCCGAGCCGCCGGTACAGCCGCTCCCCGTCGACGCTCGAGTGCACCGAGGTCCGCTCGACGCCGAGGTCGTCCGCGATGTCGAGCAGCGCGGTGACGAGTCGTCCGGCGACGCCGAGCCCGCGCAGGTCGGGGTGCACGTAGACGGTCTGCACGTCGGCGGTCAGGCGTCGCCCCGGCCGGTCCGGGGTCGGCGGCCGGGCGACGAGTCCGAGCCACGCCATGCCGAGCACCGCACCGTCGCGCTCTGCGACGACACACCGGTGCGTGTCCGGGTGTTCGCGGGCGAAGGCCGTCATGGCCGCGCGGTAGTCCTGCGGCGTCGCGGCCGGCTCGGCGCCGCCCTCGCCCACACTCCACCGCCACCGCAGGTCGGCCACCGCCGGCATGTCGTCAGGCCGGGAGGCCCGGATCACCACGTCGTCCACGGCTCCAGCCTGCCAGGTGGTCGCCTCCACTGCCCCGCCCTGCGTCCCCACGAGCGCATGCGTCCGCACACTCCGACAGAGCACGCGTCGATCAACCGGTGTCGTGTCGGAACATGCACACGCAGACGATGCGTCCGCACACTCCGACAGAGCACGCGTCGATCGACCGGTGTCGTGTCGGAACATGCACACGCACCGAGCGCCCCGCGCGCCCGGGAACGCAGCAGCGCCGCCGGACCGGGGTCCGACGGCGCTGGTGTGAGCGACGGGTGGTACTACTTCTTGGCGCTGAGCTGCTCGATGATCGCCTTGGCGACGTCGTGCATGGTCAGACGGCGGTCCATCGAGGCCTTCTGGATCCAGCGGAACGCCTCGGGCTCGGTGAGGCCCATCTTCTCGTTGAGCAGGCCCTTGGCGCGGTCGACGAGCTTGCGGGTCTCGAAGCGCTCGACGAGGTCGGCGACCTCGGCCTCGAGCGTGATGATCTGCTGGTACCGCGAGAGGGCGATCTCGATCGCGGGGAGCAGGTCGTTCGGGGTGAACGGCTTGACCACGTAGGCCAGCGCGCCGGCCTCGGTCGCACGCTCGACGAGGTCCTTCTGGCTGAACGCCGTGAGGAGGACCACCGGAGCGATGTGGTTCTTGGACAGCTTCTCGGCTGCGGAGATGCCGTCGAGCTGAGGCATCTTGACGTCCATCACGACGAGGTCGGGACGGAGGTCGGTGGCGAGCTGCACGGCGGTCTCGCCGTCGCCGGCCTCGCCGACCACGTCGAACCCGTTGTCGCGGAGGATCTCGACGATGTCGAGGCGGATGAGCGACTCGTCCTCGGCGACGACGACGCGACGGGGTGCTGTTGCAGTTGCTTCTGTGTCACTCACAGCCGCAAGCCTACTAGACGCCGGATGTTGCGTTGTACGAGTGGCGGGACTTGAACCCGCACGCCGTGAGGCAGAGCATTTTGAGTGCCCCGTGTCTGCCGATTCCACCACACTCGCGAGGAGGCCAACACTACCAGCCCGCCCCGCGCCTCCCGGCCCCGCCGACCGGTTCAGGGACCCTCGAGCGCCTCGATCGCCGCCACGAGACCGGCTCGTCGCGGCGACCGCCGCGGCAGGACCGCGAGCAGCGCGCGGAGCACGCGCGCGTCCGCCGCACCGTCCGGCGTCCGCGCCCACGCGAGCAGCGCCTCGACGCTGCCGTCCGCGACGACCGACTCGCGGAACCGACCGCGCACCAGGTCGCGCACGGCGTCCACCCCCGGCGCAGCCGACCCCGGCAGGACCGGTCCGGTGTACCGGTCGACGGCCTGGAGGCGCGCCCCGCGGTCGAGCGCGGACAGCACCGTGTCGACGTCGGTCGCCATACCGGTCACCCGGTACGGTCGCGACGTCACGGTCACGCCCGACGCGTGCTCCGCGAGGACCCGTCGGAGCCGCACCACCTCGGCGCGCAGCGTCACGACGGCGCCGGCGTCGCCGTACACGGCGTGCGCGAGGTCGGCGGCCGCCAACCCGTCGGGGTGGGCGGCGAGGACGACCAGGAACTCGGAGTGCCGCGCGGACAGGTGGACCCGGCGGTCGTGGACGCGCAGGACGGCGGTGTCGGTGCCGAGGACCGTCAGTTCCGCGCCGGGTGCGCGCGGCGTCGACGCGGCGGACGCCGGGAACCGGCTCGCGGCCAGGGCGAGCTGCGCCTCGGCGGCGGCGACCGTGGCGGTGAGGAGCGAGAGGGTGTGCCGTTCGACGGCCCGGTCGTCGCCCGTCAGGTCGAGCACGCCGACGGTGGCACCGTGGGCGTCGTGCACGGGCACTGCGGTGCACGACCACGGCTTGACGGCGTTCGCGTAGTGCTCGTCGGAGCGGATCTGCACCGGCCGGTCGAGCCGCAGGGCGGTACCGGGCGCGCTCGTGCCGACGCGGTCCTCGGCCCAGTCGGCGCCGGGGACGAAGCCCATGTCCTCGGCCGCACGTCGGGCCGTCCGCGCGCCGTCGACCCACACGAGCCGACCGGAGGCGTCGCCGACGGCGAGGACGCAGCCGGCGGAACGGGTGTCGTCGAGCAGCAGGTGCCGGACCACGGGCAGCAGGGTGGCGAGGGGGCCGTCCCGGCGGGCGGCGTCGAGCTCGTCGTCACCGAGTGCGAGCGCGGGGACCCCGTCCGGGTCGACCGCCGCGGACCGTCGCCAGGACGCGGCGACGAGCGGGCGGAGCCGGTCGGGTGCGCGCATGCGTCCTCCGATCGACCCCACCCGCCGCACCGTCGCGACGAGTACGGCCAGCCTACGTCCGGTGCGCGACCGGGACCAGGCCGAGATCCGCCAGCTCGGCGTCGTCGAACATCCGCGACCGGGTCAGGAACCGCTTGCCTTCGGGACTTTCCACCGAGAACCCGCCACCCCGCCCGTCGACGACGTCGATGGTGAGGTGCGTGTACTTCCAGTACTCGAACTGCGACACCGACATGTACACCTCGACGGGGTCGATGCCGTCGACCTCGAGTGCCCCGAGCAGGACGTCGCCGGAACCGGTCCGGAACATGCCGACGGGGTAGCACATCGGGCTCGAGCCGTCGCAGCAGCCGCCCGACTGGTGGAACATCAGCGGGCCGTGCCGGGCGGTGAGGGTGCGCAGGAGCTCCCCCGCCGCCGGCGTGACCGCCACGCGTGCGGTGTCGGGCATCAGAAGAAGCCCATCGGACCATCGGCGTAGGACACGAGCAGGTTCTTCGTCTGCTGGTAGTGGTCGAGCATCATCTTGTGGTTCTCGCGCCCGATGCCGGACTGCTTGTACCCACCGAACGCCGCACCCGCCGGGTACTGGTGGTACGTGTTCGACCACACCCGTCCGGCCTGGATGTCACGTCCGGCGCGGTACAGCGTGGTGGCCTCGCGACTCCACACCCCGGCACCGAGGCCGTAGAGGGTGTCGTTGGCCGTGGCGATCGCGTCGTCGTAGCCGCTGAAGGACGTCAGCGCGAGGACCGGACCGAAGATCTCCTCCTGGAAGATCCGCATCGAGTTGACGCCCTCGAACACCGTCGGCGTGACGTAGTACCCGCCGGAGAGCTCCCCGCCGAGGTCCGCGCGCTCCCCGCCCGTGAGCAGCTTCGCGCCCTCCTGCTTGCCGATGTCGATGTAGCTCAGGATCTTCTCGAGCTGGTCGTTCGACGCCTGGGCGCCGATCATCGTGGACAGGTCGAGCGGGTGCCCCTGCTTGACGGCGCGCACCCGGTCGAGGCCGTCGGCGACGAACCCGTCGTAGATCTCCTTCGCCACGAGCGCCCGGGACGGACACGTGCAGACCTCGCCCTGGTTGAGGTTGAAGAAGGTGAAGCCCTCGAGCGCCTTGTCGTAGAAGGAGTCCTTCTCGGCGGCGACGTCGGGGAAGAAGACGTTCGGGCTCTTGCCGCCGAGCTCGAGCGTCACCGGGATGAGGCTCTGCGAGGCGTACTGCATGATCAGCCGACCGGTGGTGGTCTCGCCGGTGAACGCGATCTTCCGGATGTCCGGGTGCCGGGCGAGTGGTGCGCCGACCTCGATGCCGAAGCCGTTGACGACGTTGAGCACGCCGGCGGGCAGGAGGTCGCGGATGAGCTCGACGAGCACGTGGATCGACGCCGGGGTCTGCTCGGCGGGCTTCAGCACGACGCAGTTGCCCGCAGCCAGGGCCGGTGCGAGCTTCCACACGGCCATCAGGATCGGGAAGTTCCACGGGATGATCTGTCCGACGACGCCCAGCGGTTCGTGGAAGTGGTACGCCACGGTGTCGTGGTCGATCTCGCCGGCCGAGCCCTCCTGCGCGCGGATCGCTCCGGCGAAGTAGCGGAAGTGGTCGATCGCGAGCGGGATGTCGGCGCCGAGGGTCTCGCGGATCGGCTTGCCGTTCTCCCACGTCTCGGCGACGGCGAGCATCTCGAGGTGCTCCTCCATGCGGTCGGCGATCTTGTTGAGGATGACCGCGCGCTCGGCGGCGCTCGTCCGCCCCCAGGTCGGGAACGCCTTGCAGCCAGCCGCCACCGCACGGTCGACGTCGGTGGAGTCACCGCGCGCGACCTCGGTGAAGACCTTGCCGGTGACGGGGGTGGGGTTCTCGAAGTACTGCCCGCTCGTCGACGGGACGTACTCGCCGCCGATGAAGTGGTCGTACCGCGATCGGTACTGCACGAGGGAGCCCGGTTCGCCGGGTGCGGCGTAGCTGGTGGGCGATGGTGCGATGGTCATGGTGGTGGCCTTTCGACGACGCTGTCGGGGCACGCACGGTTCGCGTGCTGCTCGCACCGTACGACCGCGGGGGTTGCATCCGGTTGCACGGGCTCACGCCCGCTCGGGTCCGAGGACCGCACGGGCTCGCCGTCGGCCGGGTAGCGTTCGGGACTCCAGCGGTCCGATCAGGAGGAGTGTCCGTGGATTCTCGTGCCGTCCGCACGTTCCGGGTGTTCGTCGTCGTCACGGCGGTCGTCGCGATCGCCCTGGGGATCGTCGCCATCGTGTGGCCCCGGCCGTCGCTCGTCCTCGTGGCGCTGCTGTTCGGCGTCTACCTCGTCGTCGCCGGCGCCCTGCGGGTCGTGGCTGCGGCGCGCGGGCACGGGACGCCGACGGTGTGGCGGTGGACCTCCGGGATCGTCGGTGCGCTCGTCGCGGTCGCCGGACTCGTCGCGCTGCTCGACCCCGCGATCCCCCTGGTCGTCTACGCCGTGCTCGCCGGGGTCGGCTTCGTGATCGAGGGCATCGTGTCGATCGTGGGCGGCTTCGTCGGCCACCCCGGGTCGTCCCGGGTGCCGACGCTGGTGAGCGGCGTGCTGTCGATCCTCGGCGGTGTCGTCGTGCTCGTCGCGCCCGGCCTCGCGCTCACGATGTTCATGGTCTTCGCGGGCATCGCCCTCATCGTCGTCGGTGCCGCGGCCCTGCTGCTGCTCCCGCCGCGAGCCGCCGTCCGCCGGTAGGCGGTGCCCCGTCCGCCGCTACGCGGTGCCCGTCCCGAACAGCAGCCCGAGCGCGTAGGTCACGACCGCGGCGCCGAACCCGATCGCCAGCTGCCGGAACGCCCGCTTGCCCGGCGACGCACCGCTCAGCACGCCGACGACCGCACCGGTGCCGAGCAGGGCGAGTCCGACGAGCGTGCCGGCGACCGCGATGGCCGCCCACCCCTGCATGCCGAACAGGAACGGCAGCACCGGAATGATCGCGCCCGACGCGAAGAACAGGAAGCTCGACACCGCGGCACTCAGGCCGTTGCCCACCGCCTCGTGGTCGTCGGTGACGGTGACCGGACCCGTCGACGGGCGTCGCTCGCCGATGCCGGACAGCACCTGCGCTGCGTGCTCGGTCGCCTCGGCCTCGGCCATCCCGCGGGCGCGGTACACCAGAGCGAGCTCGTTCGCGTCGACGTCGAGGTCCGCCACGGCGCGGCCGGCCTCGGGGTGCGGTGCGGACGCCTCGAGCAGTTCGCGCTGCGACCGGACCGACACGTACTCCCCCGCACCCATCGACAGGGCGCCGGCGAGCAGGCCCGCGATGCCGCTCAGCAGCACGAAGTGCCGGTCGGCGCCCGACGCGCTGATGCCGATGATGAGGGCCAGGTTCGACACGAGTCCGTCGTTGGCGCCGAAGACCGCCGCGCGGAAGGTGCCCGACAACCGCATCCGTCCGCGGTTCGCGAGCCCGCGCACCACCTCGCCGTGGATGCGCTCGTCGGCGGCCATGCTCGCGGTCGCGTCGTCGTCGTCGGCGTACGGCGAGCGGTCCTCGGCGCGCTGCATCAACGCGAGGACGAACACCGACCCGAACCGCTTCGCCAGCGTCGCGAGGACCCGGGTGCGCAGACTGCCCCGCTGCGGACGTCCGACGTCGTCACCGAGCAGGTCGAGCCAGTGCTGCTCGTGCCGTCCCTCGGCCTCGGCCAGCGCGGCGAGGATCTCGCGTTCCTCGCCGGACCGCCGCGCGGCCAGGTTGCGGTAGACCGCGCCCTCGGCGCGTTCGTCGGCCAGGTAGCGGCGCCAACGGCGAACGTCGGCGCGCGGCGTCGGGTGTTCGGTCTGGAGGCTCACAGCAGCCATCCTGCCGCCTGCGGCCGATCGGTGGTCGCCACCAGGGCCGTGGAGACGCGGCAGGGCGCGGACCGGAGGCGACGCGTGTTCGTGCGCCGGGCCTCCTGTCCGCGCCCTGTCGGCGTCGGGATCCTGCGGATCAGTCCCGCACGTAGGCCGGAGCGGCCTCGGCGTGGGCGTCGCCCACCCGGTGCACGCGCAGGTCGTTCGTCGAGCCTTCGATCCCGGGAGGCGAACCGGCCGTCACGATGACGCGGTCGCCGGGGGCGGCCAGGCCGTTCTCGAGCAGGACGTCGTCCACCTGCGAGAAGAGCTCGTCGGTGTGGGTCTTGCGCTCGACCAGGAACGACCGGACGCCCCAGGTGAGCGCCATGCGGCGACGCGTGGCCTCGTTCGGGGTGAAGGCGATGATCGGCAGGCCGTGGCGCAGACGCGACATGCGGCGCGCCGAGTCGCCGGACTCGGTGAACACGCAGAGGTACGAGGCCTCGGTGAACTCCGCGATCTCGACCGCGGCGAGGGTGATCGCCCCGCCGAGGGTGCGCGGCTTCGTGCCGAGCGGCGCGATGCGCTCGAGGCCGTGGTCCTCGGTCGACTCGACGATGCGGGCCATCGTGCGGACGGTCTGCACCGGGTACTCGCCGACGCTGGTCTCGCCCGAGAGCATGACCGCGTCCGCACCGTCGAGGACGGCGTTCGCGACGTCGGAGGTCTCGGCGCGGGTCGGGATCGGCGACGAGATCATCGACTCGAGCATCTGGGTCGCGACGATGACCGGCTTCGCCATGCGGCGGGCGAGCTCGACGGCCCGCTTCTGCACGATCGGGACAGCCTCGAGCGGCAGCTCGACGCCGAGGTCACCGCGGGCGACCATGATGCTGTCGAAAGCGTCGATGATCTCCTCGAGCGCGTCGACGGCCTGCGGCTTCTCGATCTTCGCGATGACGGGGAGGCGCTTGCCCTCTTCGTCCATGATCTCGTGCGCGCGGACGACGTCCGAGGCGTTGCGGACGAAGGAGAGCGCGATGAGGTCGGCGCCCTGGCGGATGCCCCAGCGGAGGTCGGCCTCGTCCTTCTCGCTCAGCGCGGGGACGTTCACTGCGACGCCGGGCAGGTTGATGCCCTTGTTGTTCGACACCGTGCCGCCGACGACGACCTCGGTACGGACACGGACGCCGTCGGTGTCGAGCACGCGCAGGCGGACCCGACCGTCGTCGATGAGCAGCGGGTCGCCGGGCTTGACGTCCTGGGGCAGACCCTTGAACGTCGTGCCGCAGATCTCCTTGGAACCGGGGACGTCCTCGGTCGTGATCGTGAACACGTCGCCGACCGCCAGGTCGTGCGGGCCGTCGGCGAACCTTGCCAGACGGATCTTCGGACCCTGCAGGTCGACGAGGATCGCGACCGGCTTGCCGAGCTCCTCGGCAGCGCGACGGACGTTCACGTAGTTGGCCTCGTGGACGCTGTAGTCACCGTGGCTGAGGTTGAGTCGGGCGACGTCGACGCCCGCTTCGATGATCTCCTTGACGGTCTCGTAGTCCGACGTTGCCGGTCCGAGCGTCGAAACGATCTTTGCGCGTCTCAATGGATTCCTTCGTGGTGGTGGGTGATGCTCTGGTTTCCGCGCTGTGGGGCCGCGCGGAACGAAGCGAGGCCACCAGCACCTTATCGAGTGCTGGTGGCCCCTCGCTCACCGGGGGGTGAGCATCTGGTGGTGGTTGGTCATGCGGCGAACGGTCATCTCAGACCGACATCGCGCGGTCGGTCGCCTTCACCGGCGCCGGCAGGATCGTCGAGCCCTCGAGGTACTCGTCGACCTTCGCCGCCGCGGCGCGGCCCTCGGCGATCGCCCAGACGATCAGGGACTGCCCGCGGCCGGCGTCACCGGCGACGAACACGCCCGCCTCGTTCGTCGTGTAGTCGGCGCGGCGGTCGAGCGCACCGGACACCGTCGTCGGCAGACCGAGCTGCGGCTCGATCGTGTCGGATTCCGGACCGGTGAAGCCCATCGCGACGAGGACGAGGTCTGCGGGGATCTCACGCTCGGAACCGGCCTTCGGCACGCGACGGCCGTCGAGGTACTCGGTCTCGGCGACCCGGAGCGCACGGACCTCGCCGGCCTCGTTCGCCAGGAACTCGACGGTCGAGGCGAGGAAGTGCCGCTCGCCGCCCTCTTCGTGGGCGCTCGTCACCTCGAAGACGGTCGGGAACATCGGCCACGGCTGCTCGGACGGACGCTCCAGCGGCGGCTGCTTGCCGATCGCCAGGTTCGTCACGCTCAGGGCGCCCTGCCGGTGCGCGGTGCCGATGCAGTCCGCACCGGTGTCACCGCCGCCGATCACGACGACGTGCTTGCCCTCGGCGGTCAGCTGGTTGTCGACCCGGGTGCCGGCGTTCGCCTTGTTCTGCTGGACCAGGTAGTCCATCGCGAAGTGCACGCCCTCGAGGTCGCGCCCCGGGATCGGCAGGTCGCGCGGCACCGTGGCGCCGGTCGCGACGACGACCGCGTCGTAGCGCGACTTCAGGTCGTCCCAGGTGATGTCGCGGCCGATCTCGACGCCCGCACGGAAGCGGGTGCCCTCGGCCTGCATCTGGGACAGGCGCGCGTCGATCTGGCGCTTCTCCATCTTGAAGTCCGGGATCCCGTAGCGGAGCAGCCCACCGATGCGGTCGTCGCGCTCGTAGACGGCGACGGTGTGCCCGGCGCGCGTGAGCTGCTGCGCGGCGGCCAGCCCGGCGGGGCCGGAACCCACGACGGCGACGGTCTTGCCCGTCAGACGCTCCGGCGGGTGCGGGGTGACCCAGCCGTTCTGGAACGCCTCGTCGATGATCGAGACCTCGACCTGCTTGATCGTCACGGGCGGCTGGTTGATGCCGAGCACGCACGAGGACTCGCACGGAGCGGGGCACAGCCGGCCCGTGAACTCCGGGAAGTTGTTCGTCGCGTGCAGTCGCTCGATCGCCTGACGGCCTTCACCGCGCCAGGTCAGGTCGTTCCACTCCGGGATCAGGTTGCCGAGAGGGCAGCCCTGGTGGCAGAACGGCACGCCGCAGTCCATGCAGCGGCCGGCCTGGCGCTTGAGGGCACCCGACTCCTGCTGCTCGTAGACCTCTTTCCAGTCCATGAGCCGGACGGGCACGGGGCGCCGTGCCGGCAGTTCGCGTTCCTGGACCTTGAGGAATCCCTTGGGGTCAGCCACCGGTCACCTCCATGATTCGATTCCAGACGACGTCGCCGTCGGGGTCGAGCCCCTCGTCGACGGCGCGCTGACGGGTCTCGAGCACCGCCGCGTAGTCACGCGGCAGCACCTTGACGAAGTCGCTCAGGTCGCCGGACTCGAGCAGGTCGGACGCGAGCGTCGAACCGGTCTCCTCGGCGTGCCGGGTGAGCAGGTCGGTGACGATCTCGACGTCGGCGCTGTCGAGCGCCTCGAGTCGGAGTTCACCGGTCGCGAGGGCGTCGGTGTTGACGTGCTCCTCGCGCAGACCACGGACGTACGCGGTGCCGCCCGACATGCCGGCCCCGAGGTTCCGACCGGTCTCGCCCAGGATGAGCGCGAGCCCGCCCGTCATGTACTCGAGCGCGTGGTCGCCCACGCCCTCGACCACCGCGGTCGCCCCCGAGTTGCGCACCAGGAAGCGCTCGCCCACGATGCCGCGGATGAACATGCTGCCCTGGGTCGCTCCGTAGCCGATCACGTTGCCGGCGATGACGTTCTCCGCCGGGTCGAAGCCCGAACCGGCGTCCGGCCGCACGATGATCTCGCCACCGGACAGGCCCTTGCCGACGTAGTCGTTGCTGTCGCCGATGAGGCGCAGGGTGATGCCGGCGGGCATGAACGCGCCGAGCGACTGTCCGGCGGAACCGCGCAGCGTGACGTCGATCGAGCCGCTGGGCAGCCCGTGCTCGCCGTGCCGTTTGGTGACCTCGTGGCCGAGCATCGTGCCGACCGCGCGTTCGGTGTTGCGGATGGGCAGGTCGAGCGCGATCGAGCCGCCGTGGTCGAGCACGTCGGCGGTCTGCTGGATCAGCCCCACGTCGAAGTGCTGCTCGAGCTCGTGGTCCTGCTCGCGCTGGTGGCGACGGGGCTCGGCGTCCTCGAAGTGCGGACCCGCGAGGACCGGTGCGAGGTCGAGCCCTGACGCCTTCCAGTGCTCGAGGGCACGGTCGACGTCGAGGGCGTCGGACCGGCCGATCGCCTCGTCGAGGGTGCGGAAGCCGAGCTCGGCGAGGAGCTCGCGCACTTCCTGCGCGATGAACTCGAAGAAGTTCACGACGAACTCGGGCTTGCCGGAGAAGCGCTTGCGGAGCTCGGGGTTCTGCGTCGCGACCCCCACCGGACACGTGTCGAGGTGGCACACGCGCATCAGGATGCAGCCCTCGACGACGAGCGGAGCGGTGGCGAAGCCGTACTCCTCGGCGCCGAGCAGGGCTGCCACGACGACGTCGCGCCCGGTCTTCATCTGACCGTCGACCTGCACGACGACGCGGTCGCGCATGCCGTTCAGCATGAGCGTCTGCTGCGTCTCGGCGAGGCCGATCTCCCACGGGGTGCCGGCGTGCTTGAGCGAGTTGAGCGGGGACGCACCCGTGCCACCGTCGTGTCCGGACACGAGCACGACGTCGGCCAGGGCCTTCGTCACGCCGGCCGCGACCGCGCCGATGCCGGACTGGCTCACGAGCTTCACGTGGACGCGTGCGGCCGGGTTGGCGCGCTTCACGTCGAAGATCAGCTGCTTGAGGTCCTCGATCGAGTAGATGTCGTGGTGCGGCGGCGGCGAGATGAGGCCGACGCCGGCGGTGGCGTGCCGGGTGCGGGCGACCCACGGGTACACCTTCTGCGGGGGCAGCTGGCCGCCCTCGCCGGGCTTCGCACCCTGCGCCATCTTCAGCTGGATGTCGGTGGCGTGGGTGAGGTACATGCTCGTCACGCCGAACCGCCCGGAGGCGACCTGCTTGATCGCGCTGCGGCGCTCGGGGTCGAGCAGCCGGTCGACGTCCTCGCCGCCCTCGCCCGTGTTCGAGCGGCCACCGAGGCGGTTCATCGCGATCGCGAGCGTCTCGTGGGCTTCCTTCGAGATGGAGCCGTACGACATCGCACCCGTGTTGAAGCGCTTGACGATCGACTCGATCGACTCGACCTCGTCGAGCGCGACGGGCTTGCGGACGCCGTGCTTGAAGCGGAACAGCCCGCGCAGCGTCATGAGCTCCTCGGACTGGTCGTCCACGGCACTCGAGTACTCACGGAAGATGTCGTACCGGCGGGCACGGGTGGCGTGCTGCAGCCGGAAGACGGTGTCCGGGTTGAACAGGTGCGGGGGGCCTTCGCGACGCCACTGGTACTCGCCGCCGGTCTGCAGTCGCTCGTGCGACAGGACCGCGCCGTCCTGCGGGTACGCCTGGGCGTGCCGCTCGGCGTTCTCCTTCGCGATGACGTCGATGTCGACCCCGCCGAGGATCGACGACGTGCCGGTGAAGTACTTGTCGACGAACTCCTGGCTGAGCCCCACGGCTTCGAACGCCTGGGCGCCGGCGTAGCTCGACACCGTCGAGATGCCCATCTTCGACATGATCTTCAGGACGCCCTTGCCGAGCGCCTTGATCACGTTCTTGACGGCCTGCTCCGGGGTGATCCCGGTGATCATGCCGGCACGGACCAGGTTCTCGCAGGTCTCCATCGCGAGGTACGGGTTGATCGCCGACGCGCCGTACCCGATGAGGGACGCCACGTGGTGGACCTCGCGCACGTCGCCGGCCTCGACGATCAGGCCGACCTTCATGCGCTGCTCGGTGCGGATCAGGTGGTGGTGCACGGCGGCGAGCAGCAACAGGCTCGGCACGGGCGCCTGCTCGGCGTTGCCGTCGCGGTCCGACAGCACGATGAACTGCTTGCCCGACTCGATCGCGGCGTCGACCTCGTCGCACACGGCGGCGATGCGCTTCTGCATCGCCTTCTTGCCGGCGTCGACGCGGTACAGGCCCTTGATCGTGACCGTGAGGTGCCGACCCGACTCCGTCTCGAAGTGCTGCACCTTGGCGAGCTGGTCGTTGTCGATCACCGGGAAGTCGAGCGTGATCTGCTTCGCGTGCTCGGGACCGGCCGACAGCAGGTTGCGCTCCGGACCGAGGCCCATGCCCATCGAGGTGATGACCTGCTCGCGGATCGAGTCGAGCGGCGGGTTCGTCACCTGGGCGAACTGCTGGGTGAAGTAGTCGAACAGCAGCCGGGGGCGCTGCGAGAGCACCGCGATCGGGGTGTCGGACCCCATCGCACCGAGCGGCTCCGCGCCCACCTGCGCCATCGGGCGGAGCAGGATGCGGACCTCTTCTTCGGTGTACCCGAACGCACGCTGCCGACGGGTGACCGATGCCGGGGTGTGCACGATGTGCTCGCGGTCGGGCAGGTCGTTCAGGTTGATGCGGCCCTCGTCGAGCCATTCGCCCCAGGGGCCGGAGGACGCCAGGCCCTGCTTGACCTCGTCGTCCTCGATGATGCGGCCGGCCTCGGTGTCCACCAGGAACATCCGGCCGGGGCGCAGACGGCCCTTGCGGACGACCTTCGCGGCGGGCACGTCGATGACACCGGTCTCGGACCCCATGACGATGAGCCCGTCGTCGGTGACGAGGAAGCGCCCGGGACGCAGCCCGTTGCGGTCGAGGGTCGCGCCGACGAGCGAGCCGTCGGTGAAGGTGATGGCGGCCGGACCGTCCCACGGCTCCATGAGCATCGAGTGGTACTCGTAGAAGGCCCGCAGCTCCGGGTCCATCCCGACCTGGTTCTCCCAGGCCTCCGGCACCATCATCGACACCGCGTGCGGCAGCGTCCGGCCGGTCAGGGTCAGGAGCTCGAGCACCTCGTCGAACGACGCCGAGTCGCTCGCACCGGGGCTGACGATCGGCAGCAGCGGCGCGACGTCGCCGATCAGTTCGCTCTCGAGCTGCGACTGGCGTGCGCGCATCCAGTTGCGGTTGCCGCGCACCGTGTTGATCTCACCGTTGTGCGCGATCGTCCGGAAGGGCTGCGCGAGCGGCCACGACGGGAACGTGTTGGTCGAGTAGCGCGAGTGCACGATCGCGAGCTTCGACGCGAAGCGCTCGTCGCTGAGGTCCGGGTAGAACGGCTCGAGCTGCAGCGTCGTGACCATGCCCTTGTAGACCATGGTGCGGCTCGACAGCGACATGAAGTACAGGTCGTTCGCGTGCTCGGCGCGCTTGCGCAGCCGGTAGGTCTGGCGGTCCAGCGCGATGCCGCTCCACGAGGCGCCGTGCACGTCGTGGCGCACCGAGGCGACGAACAGCTGCTCGAACGCCGGCATGGCCGCGCGCGCCAGGGTGCCGAGCACCTCGGGGCGCACCGGGACCTCGCGCCAGCCGAGGACCTTGAGGCCCTCTTCGCGCGCCAGTCGTTCGACGGCGCCCTTGACGGCGTGCCGGTCGCCCTCGTCGGTCGGCAGGTAGGCCGTGCCGACCGCGTACTCCCCCGCCGCCGGCAGGTCGAACGGCACCACGGCGCGCAGGAACTCGTCCGGCACCTGGCACAGGATGCCCGCGCCGTCGCCCGTGCCGGCGTCCGAACCGACGGCACCGCGGTGCTCGAGGTTGCGGAGGGCGCCGAGTGCAGCGTCGACGATGTCGTGGCCGGGCGTCCCGCGCAGCGTCGCGACCATCGCGAGACCGCAGGCGTCCTTCTCGTTCGCCGGGTCGTACATGCCGGTGGCGTCGGGGACCGCCGAGAACCGCCGGCGCGGCGGCACGAGGGACTTCGGTGCCGAGGGCTGGAGTGGCTGGAGCGCCATGGGGGAACCGTCCTCACGAGGAAGTGGAACAGGGACAGCGGTGGCCCGGTGGTGCGTTCCGCCCAGACGGGCGGGACTGGTGCCCGTGCCCCGCTTGTGGCGGGGAGGAGTGCTCCTAGGCGCGGTCAGTGGGAGTCGTGACCGCTCCGGAGCCCTGGGCGACGAGGCGTTCGTCGTCGTCCTCGTGCTCCGAGAAGGTGTCGTCGGAGTCTACATCGGACTTCGGACGCGGCTCGCGACCGGGCAGGTACGGGCTCGGCTCCTTGCCGGTGTGCCGACGGCTCTGCACGATGAAGATGACGATCCCGAGCAGGATGGCCGCGAACGACATCCAGACGTTGGTGCGGATGCCCGCGAAGGTCTCGCTGGTGTCGACGCGGATCGACTCGAGGAAGGACCGGCCGACGCCGTACCAGATCAGGTACAGGGCGAGGACCTTGCCCCACTGGAGCGTGAACTTGCGGTCGAGCAGCAGGATGACGACGACGCCCAGGACGTTCCAGATGATCTCGTAGAGGAACGTCGGGTGGAACAGCGTGCCCTCGGGCAGGCCCTTCGGGAACGCGGCGTTCGTCGACTCGATCTGCAGGCCCCACGGCAGGCTGGTCGGCATGCCGAAGAGCTCGTGGTTGAAGTAGTTGCCGAGCCGACCGAACGCCTGCGCGAGCAGCACCCCGGGTACGACGGCGTCGATGAACGACGTGAACCGCAGGCCGACCTGGCGGCAGCCGATCCAGGCACCGACGGACCCGAGGATCAGGGCGCCGAAGATGGCGAGCCCGCCCTCCCAGATGTACAGGAAGGACAGCGGGTCGATGCCGGGGCCGAAGTAGTCGGACACGTGCGTGAACACGTGGAAGAGCCGGCCGCCGATGATGCCGGCGGGCACCGCCCAGATCGCGATGTCGATGATGATCCAGCGCTCGACGCCGCGCGCGTTGAGGCGGCGGTTCGCGAGCAGGACCGCGGCGACGATCCCGAGCAGGATGCAGATCGCGTACGCGTGGATGCGGAAGTCGAGCGGCAGCGACCAACCGAACACGTCGCGCAGCCAGGCGGTCAGGTCGAAGTACTGCCAGGCGGTGCTCGGGCTCGGGATGCTCAGGAGGGGCATGGAGGAACGGTCGCCTTTCGGAACTGACGGGGCGCGGTGTCGACGTGTCGTCGGCCCCGCTCACTGTAGCGCGGACCGTGGGCCCGCCAGGAACTGGACTAGGAGCGGCGGGCGCCGGTGGTGAGGTCGGCCGCGCGGTCGGCGACCCCCTGCACCCCGAGGTCGGCCAGTGCGCGGACGAACGCCGAGCCGACGATCGCGCCGTCGGCGTACTCTAGGACCTCGGCGACCTGCTCGGCCGTCGAGATGCCGAGGCCCACGCAGGTGCGCGCGACGCCGGCGTCACGGAGCCGCGACACCACCGTGCGTGCAGCGACGTCGACGCCTGCCCGTGCTCCGGTGACGCCCATCGTCGAGACGGCGTAGACGAACCCGCGGCTCGCCTGCACCGCCTGCTGCATCCGGGAGTCGGACGAGGACGGTGCCGCGAGGAACACGCGGTCCAGGCCGGTCCGCTCCGACGAGGCCATCCACTCGGCGGCTTCGTCCGGGATCAGGTCGGGCGTGATGAGCCCGGCGGCACCGGCGGCGACGAGGTCGTCGGCGAAGCGGTCCACGCCGTAGCGGAGGACCGGGTTCCAGTACGTCATCACGAGCACCGGCACGTCGGCGCGCTCGGTGATCTGGTTCACGGCGTCGAAGACCTGCGCGACCCGGAAGCCGTTCGCCAGGCTCTCCTCGGCCGCACGCTGGATGACCGGGCCGTCCATGACGGGGTCGGAGTACGGCAGGCCGAGCTCGATGACGTCCACGCCGTTCTCGGCGAGGGCGACGGCAGCGTCGACGCTGGTCTGCACGTCGGGGTAACCGGCGGGCAGGTAGCCGACGACGGCCCCGGCACGCTCGGCGTTGGCGGTGTCGATCGTCGTGGCGACGGTCTGGTTCGTGGTCACAGCTGCACCGCGTTCTCGTCGAGGATGCCGAAGTAGCGACTGGCGGATGCCACGTCCTTGTCGCCACGGCCGGACAGGTTCACGAGCACGACGCCCTCGGGGCCGAGCTCCTTGCCGAGCTTCATCGCACCCGCGAGCGCGTGCGACGACTCGATCGCCGGGATGATGCCCTCGGTCTGGCTGAGCAGCCGGAACGCCTCCATCGCCTCGGTGTCGGTGATCGGCGCGTACTGCGCGCGACCGATCGACGCCAGGTACGCGTGCTCCGGCCCGACGCTCGGGTAGTCGAGCCCGGCGGAGATGCTGTGGCTCTCGATGGTCTGGCCGTCCTCGTCCTGCATGAGGTAGGACTTCGCGCCCTGCAGGACGCCTTCGCGACCGAGCGTGATGCTCGCGGCGTGCCGACCGGTCTCCACGCCGTCGCCACCGGCCTCGAAGCCGTGCAGCGCGACGGACTCGTCGTCGAGGAACGCCTCGAAGATCCCCATCGCGTTCGAGCCGCCACCGACGCACGCGGCGACGGCGTCGGGGAGACGCCCGACGCGGTCGAGGACCTGCTGCCGGGCCTCTTCACCGATCACCTTGTGGAACTCGCGCACCATCTCGGGGAACGGGTGCGGGCCGGCGACCGTGCCGAGCAGGTAGTGGGTCGAGTCCACGTTCGCCACCCAGTCGCGGAGTGCCTCGTTGATGGCGTCCTTCAGCGTGCGCGACCCGGTCTCGACCGGGATCACCTCGGCGCCGAGCAGGCGCATCCGGGCGACGTTGAGCGCCTGCCGCTCGGTGTCGACGGCGCCCATGTACACGACGCAGTCCATGCCGAACAGCGCCGCCGCGGTCGCCGTGGCCACGCCGTGCTGGCCGGCACCGGTCTCCGCGATGAGGCGGGTCTTCCCGAGCCGACGGGCCACGAGCGCCTGACCGAGCACGTTGTTGATCTTGTGCGACCCGGTGTGGTTCAGGTCCTCGCGCTTCAGGATCACGCGGGCACCACCGGCGTGCTTCGCGAACCGCGGCACCTCGGTGATGATCGACGGACGACCGGTGTAGTCGCGCTGGAGCTCGTCGAGCTCGGCGCGGAAGGCCGGGTCCGCCCAGGCCGTGCGGAAGGCGGCCTCGAGCTCGTCGAGCGCGAGGACGAGCGACTCGGGGACGAAGCGTCCGCCGAAGTCACCGAAGTACGGGCCGTGCAGGTCGCGGAGTGAGGTCACGATGGGTCTTCCCGGGACGTGTCCGACACGACCGGCGGTGCCGGTGGTCGGACGGGTGGAACGTTCAGCCGCGGTCGGCGGCCTCGATGAACGACGCGAGGGTGGCGGCGGGATCGGCGCCCGTGACGAGGGCTTCCCCGACCAGGACGACGTCGGCACCCGCTGCGCGGTAGTGGGCGACGTCGGCGGGACCGGCGACCGCGGACTCGGCGACGCGCACGACCCCGTCGGGGATGCGGTCGGCGAGCGACCCGAAGAGGTCGCGGTCGAGCGAGAAGTCGGTGAGGTCGCGCGCGTTGACGCCGAGGATCCGCGCACCGGCGTCGAGGCCACGGGAGACCTCGTCGGCGGAGTGCGCCTCGACCAGCACGCGCATGCCGAGCTCTTCGGCCAGCGTGTGGAGCTCGACCAGCTGCTGCTGCTCGAGCGCGGCCACGATGAGCAGCACGACGTCGGCGCCGGCAGCTCGGGCCTCGACGACCTGGTACGGGTCGGCGATGAAGTCCTTGCGCAGCACGGGGATGCCCACGCGGGCCTTGACGGCTTCGAGGTCGGCGAGACTGCCGAGGAACTTGCGCCCCTCGGTCAGGACGCTGATCGTCGACGCACCACCGCGCTCGTAGTCGGCAGCGAGGGCGGCCGGGTCCTCGATGGGGGCCATCGAGCCACGGGACGGGCTGGCGCGCTTGACCTCGGCGAGGATCTTCACCCGGTCGCCCGGGGCGAGGAACGCGAGGGCGTCGAGCGGCGACGCCACCCGGTCGAGGTCGCGTTCGACGTCCGAGTACGGGCGGTCGACACGACGGGCGGCGGCGTCCTCGAGCGCGCCCGCGACGAGGGTCTCGAGCACGTTCGGCATGCGAGTCCTACTCGGCGTGGTGCTTGGCGACGTACTTCGGGCCGTTCACGCCGTAGCCGGCCTTCGCCATGACCGCGCCGATGACCAGACCGATGACGACGACGGCAGCGGAGACCCAGACGCCCCACGGCTGGTCGAACCAGAAGAACAGCGTGCCTGCCGCGAATCCGATCAGCATGATCACGACGGCGGTCCAGGCGGCCGGCGAGTGGCCTTCGCCGAGTTCTGCGGGCTCAGTGTTGCTCACGGTGCTCCTCGTTCTGCTCCGGCGTCGTCGGTCGACCGACGCCCATCCGATCCTACCGTGCCGTCGGTCGGGTCGACCCCAGCACTGAGGTCGTCCCAGTCCACGACGGCGTCGCGCACGACCGGGGCTGCGGCGCGGGCGTCGGCGGCGGCTCCGGCGGTCGCCGCGCCGTACTTGCGGCTCGGACCGGGCCACGCACGCTGCACGACGATGACGACGACACCGAGCAGGACGGCGAGGACGCCACCGGCGATGCCGACGGCCGGCCAGAGCGACACGTCGACGCCGGACACGACGCGGCGCACGGCGGTCAGGTCGCTGACCCCGGCCACCGCGCCGACGGCACCCTTCGCCGCGGCGACCGGGTCACCGAGTGCGGTGATGCCGCTGACCACGACGCCGAGTCCGAGCAGGATCTCGACGCACGCGAGCACGATGCGCAGCACCCGGCCGGCGATCGTCATCGCGAGGAACAGGGCCAGGCTCGCGATCGCCAGGGCGGTGTACTGCGGCACGACCGCGGCCCCGTCGGCGTCGACCGTCGAGGTGACGGCGGCACCGGCGTGCAGGTCCACGGTGAACCAGGTCTGCGTCCACGCGAGCATGATGATGCCGGCGACGAGCAGTCCGGCGACGACGACGATCGGGCGTGAGCGCTTCACGAGCGCACCTCGCGCATCCGGTTCGCCGTGGCGACGGCCCGCAGGGGTGCCGCCGCCTTGTTGATGGTCTCCTCGTGCTCGGTGGCCGGGTCGGAGTCCGCCACCAGACCGGCACCGGCCTGCACGCGTGCCACGCCGTCCTTGATCAGGGCGGTGCGGATCGCGATCGCGATGTCCGCGTCACCGGCGAAGTCGAAGTAGCCGACGACACCGGCGTAGGCACCGCGCTTCGCCGGCTCGAGCTCGTCGATGATCTCGAGCGCGCGGGGCTTCGGCGCGCCGGACAGGGTGCCGGCCGGGAACGTCGCCCGGAACACGTCGATGGCGGACATCCCCGGACGCACCGCACCCTCGACGCTCGACACCAGGTGCATGATGTGGCTGAACCGCTCGACCGTCATGAACTCGGTGACCGCGACGGTGCCGGGCTCGCAGACCTTCTGCAGGTCGTTGCGGGCCAGGTCGACGAGCATCAGGTGCTCGGCGCGTTCCTTCGGGTCGTCGAGCAGGTCGTCGCCGAAGCGGACGTCTTCTTCCGGGGTCGCACCACGTGGACGCGACCCGGCGATCGGGTGCGTGATGGCGCGACCGGACTGCACCTTCACCAGTGCCTCGGGCGAGGCACCGACGATCCAGTACCGCTCGTCGGCGGTGTCCGCCAGGGCCAGGAAGTACATGTACGGACTCGGGTTCAGCGTCCGGAGGACCCGGTACACGTCGAGCGGGTCAGCGGTCACCTCGTGGTCGAAGCGCTGCGAGACCACGACCTGGAACACGTCGCCGTCGCGGATGAACTCCTTCGAGCGCTCCACCGCAGCCATGTACTCGTCCGGCGTCGAACGGTGAGTCGGCGTCGGCTCGGCGATCTCGAAGGCCTCGGCGACGGTCGCGACGCTCGGCTGGACGAGGTCGGCCTGCAGGCGGTCCAGGCGGCGCTGCGCGTCGGACCAGAGCGTGTCGGCGTCGTCGGTGCCGTCGTTCAGCACGCTCGCGACGAGCAGGACGAGCCCCGTGCGGTGGTCGAGCGCGACGAGCTCGGAGACGAAGGACAGCGCCTGTCCGGGCACGTCGAAGTCGGCCGGCGGCACGTTCGGCAGGTGCTCGAGCTGGCGCACGGCCTCCCACCCGATGAACCCGACCGTCCCGCCGACGAGCGGTGGGGAGCCGGGCACCCGCGGGGTGGCCCAGCGCTCGTGCAGGCGTGCCAGGACCTCGAGCGGTTCGCCGTCGAGCGAACCGACCGCACGTTCGGCGTCGATGCCGGTGTCGATCCAGGCGGCGCGGTCGCCCTCCTGCGTGAGGACGCCGAAGCTGCGCACACCGACGAACGACCAGCGCGACCAGAGGCCGCCCTGGCCCGCGGACTCCAGCAGGAACGACCCGGGCCGGCCGTCGGCGAGCTTCCGGTAGACACCCACCGGCGTCTCGCTGTCGGCGTAGAGCGCGCGCACCACCGGGACGACGCGGTGGTCGCTCAGCAGGGCGTCGAACTCCGGCCGGGAGGTCGTGTGCGGCGCATCGGAGATCGTCGCGGTCGTCATCGGGTCGCCTCCACTGCCGTGTCGGCCGGGGCAGACATGGTCACGGGCGCGAGCGGATCGACGTCGAAGCAGCGGTGCGCTCCGGTGTGGCACGCGGCCCCGACCTGCTGCACGGTGACGAGCAGGGTGTCGGCGTCGCAGTCGAACGCCGCGTCGCGCACGTACTGCGCGTGCCCCGACGTGTCGCCCTTCCGCCAGTACTCGTTCCGCGACCGCGACCAGAAGGTCACGCGCCCCTCGGTGAGGGTACGGCGGAGCGCTTCCCGGTCCATGTACCCGAGCATGAGGACGTCCTTCGACGACTCCTCTTGCACGATGGCGGGGAGCAGCCCGTCCGCACCGAAACGTGCGCGGTCGAGGACCGCGTCGGTGTCGGTGCTGGTGCTGTCGGTCATGAGACTCCTAGCCTACGGCGGCGGATCAGCGGGCGGCGGCGGTTCAGCGGACGGCGTGGCCGGTCGCGCGCAGCGCGGCCTTGACGTCGCCCACCGTCATCTCGCCGCGGTGGAAGACGGACGCGGCGAGGAGGGCATCCGCACCCGCGTCGACGGCGGGGGCGAAGTGCTCGACCCGACCCGCGCCTCCCGAGGCGATGACCGGGACCCGCGCGACCGACCGCACCGCGGCGACGAGTTCGAGGTCGAACCCGTTCTTCGTGCCGTCCGCGTCGATGGAGTTGACGAGCAGCTCCCCCGCGCCCCGCTCGACGGCGTCGCGCGCCCAGGCGATCGCGTCGATGTCGGTCTCGGTGCGGCCGCCGTGCGTGGTGACCACGAAGCCGGACGCAGTTCGGTCGGAACGCTTGACGTCGAGCGACAGCACCACGGCCTGCGCGCCGAACCGGTCGGCGATCTCGCCGACGAGGTCGGGCCGGGCGATCGCGGCGCTGTTCACGCCGATCTTGTCCGCGCCGCACTGCTGCAGGCGGGACACGTCGTCGACGGAACGGACGCCGCCACCGACCGTGAGCGGGATGAAGACCTGCTCGGCGGTGCGGGTGACCGTGTCGTACATCGTGGCGCGGTTCTCGACCGTGGCACCGACGTCGAGGAAGGTCAGCTCGTCGGCGCCCTGCTCGTAGTAACGCGCGGCGAGCTCGACCGGGTCACCGGCGTCCTGCAGGTCGAGGAAGTTCACGCCCTTGACGACCCGGCCGCCCTTGACGTCGAGGCACGGGATGACGCGGACGGCCACGCCGCCCGGCGCCGTGGCTGCCGCGGTCAAAGTCGTGCCGCGTGGATCGGGCTGACGAGGATGGCGCGGGCACCGAGGTCGTACAGGGCGTCCATGATGAGGTTCGCGTCGTCGCGCGGGATCATCACGCGCACCGCGGACCAGTCGCGGCCGTGCAGCGGCGAGACCGTCGGCGACTCGATGCCGGACGCGACGGCCGTCGCCTGCTCGAGCAGCGCGGTGGGGATGTCGTAGTCGAGCATGACGTAGCCGCGGGCGACGAGCACGCCCTGCAGTCGACGGCGGAGCACGTCGATGCCCGGGATCGTCTCGTCGGTCGACACCAGCAGCGCGGTCGACTCGAGGATGACCGGACCGAAGATCTCGAGGCCGGCCTGCCGCAGCGTGCTGCCCGTCGACACCACGTCGGCCACGGCGTCGGCGACACCGAGACGCACCGCGCTCTCGACCGCCCCGTCGAGCTTGACGAGCGTCGCCGTCACCCCGTGGCGGGCGAGGAAGTCGCCGACCAGGCCCGGGTAGCTCGTGGCGACGCGGACGCCGTCGAGGTCCTGCAGGGTGCTGTACCTGCCGGGCGTGCCGGCGAAGCGGAAGGTGGAGTCGGCGAAGCCGAGCGCATCGACCTCGTGCGCCTCGGAACCGGAGTCGAGCAGCAGGTCACGGCCGGTGATCCCGACGTCGAGTGCGCCGGAGCCGACGTAGGTCGCGATGTCCCGCGGGCGCAGGAAGAAGAACTCGACGCCGTTGCGCTCGTCGAGCAGGTGCAGCGCCTTCGGGTCGCGGCGACCGGCGTACCCGGCCTCGCGCAGCATGTCGGACGCGGTCTCGGACAGGGAGCCCTTGTTGGGCACGGCGATGCGGAGCATCAGGGGGTCTGCTTTCTGGTCGGGGTCGTGGCGGATCGAGGTCGGTGCACGGGCGGGCCCGAGCGCGTCCTACAGATGTCGCCAGATGTCCGCCGGGGACAGCCCCTTCGCGACCATGAGGACCTGCAGGTGGTACACGAGCTGCGAGATCTCCTCCGAGGTGCGCTCGTCGCCCTCGTACTCGGCCGCCATCCAGACCTCGGCCGCTTCTTCTACGATCTTCTTGCCGATCTGGTGCACGCCGGCGTCCAGTTCGGCGACGGTGCCGGAGCCCTCGGGGCGCGTGCGCGCCTTCTCGGTGAGCTCCTGGAACAGGTCGTCGAACGTCTTCACGCGGTCCAGGCTACCGGTCTCCGCTGACGCTGCCGACGTACCGTCCGGACGGGTCGCGCTCATGCCCGCGCCCGTGCGGCCGCTTCGCGCAGGTCCGTGATCCGCGCGGCGGGCTCACCGCCGTACACGGCCGACCCGGCGACGAGCGTGTCGGCGCCGCTGCGCACGGCCTCGGGGACGGTGTCCACCGAGATGCCGCCGTCGACCTCGAGCCACACGTCGAGGCCCGAGGCGTCGACCGCCGCACGGGCGTCGGCGAGCTTCGGCATCACGGAGGGCATGAACGACTGCCCGCCGAAGCCGGGCTCGACGGTCATGAGCAGGATCATGTCGTAGGCGTCGAGGTGGTGCAGCACCTGCGTGATCGGGGTGCCGGGCTTCACCGCGACGGCGGCACGGGCCCCGTTCGAGCGGATCGCGGCGGCCGTGGCCACGGGGTCGTCCGCAGCCTCGAAGTGGAACGTCACGCTCGACGCACCGGTCTCGGCGTACTTCGGTGCGTTGACGTCGGCGTCGGTGATCATGAGGTGCACGTCGAGCGGCACCGGGGAGACCTGCTGCAGGCGCTCGACGATCGGCAGCCCGAGCGTCAGGTTCGGCACGAAGTGGTTGTCCATCACGTCGACGTGCACCAGGTCGGCGGTCTCGATGCGGTGGAGTTCACGCTCGAGGTTCGCGAAGTCGGCGGACAGGATGCTCGGCGAGATGCGGATCGTCACCGGGCAAGCCTACCGGCGCGAGCCTGCCGGGCCGCTCCGCGGCGACGTCAGCGCCCGCCGACCACCCGGGTGCCGAGCTCCGAGCCGAGCATCGTCTCGAGCGCGGCGTCGACGAGCCGTTCGCCCTGCGCCCGGTCGATCCGGTGCGAGACGACCAGGGTGGCGATCCCCTGCATGGTCGCCGCGAACAGGAGCTTGAAGAGGAGTCGGGCGTCCGCACCGTCGTCCCCTGCCGCCGCGGTTCCCACGGCACCCTCGAGCACGGCGAACAACGACTCCGCAGCAGCCTGCACGGGGCCCGTCCGGCTGGTCGTCTTCGCCTGGAACATGAGGTCCATCAGCGCCGCGTCGTCGATCGCGAAGTCCACGTACGCCAGGGCGACCCGGCGGAACCGGTCCTCCAGCCCGTCGGCACCCGACAGTGCCCGGCGCACGGCAGCGGTCAGCCGGTCGAAGCCGAGTTCGGCGAGGGCGTCGAGGAGCGCCTGCCGATCGACGAAGTGGCTCCGGGGGGCGCCGTGGCTGACCCCGGCGCGACGGGCGAGGTCGCGGAGCGAGAGTCCGTCGGCCCCGGACTCCCGCAGCACCGCGACGGCCTCGTCGAGCAGCACTGCCCGCAGGTTCCCGTGGTGGAAGGGCCGCTCGGTCATGAGGACATCCTAGACCCGAACTAGGCATTGACTATTTTCTAGGCATCGCCTAGTTTGGCCAGATGCCTGCAGATCAGACCCTCCTCGTGTTCGGCGCGACCGGCCAGACCGGTCAGCACTTCACCCGACTCGCGCTCGACGCCGGTCACCGAGTCCGAGCAGTCGCACGGACGCCGTCGAAGCTGGCCGTCCAGCACGACGACCTGCAGGTCGTGCGCGGCTCGGTCACCGACGACCTCGACCTCGACGCGCTGCTCGACGGCGTGACCGGCGTGGTCGTGATGCTCGGGGACGTCACCGCGCAACGCGAGCGCCCCGTCAACACGCAGTTCGTCCGCGCCCTCGTCCCCGCCATGCGCCGGAACGGCACCCGGCGCCTGCTGTACCAGGCCGGCGGGCTGAGCGCCCCTCCCGGCAAGCGGCTCGCCCCCGTGCTCCGCGTCGTCCGGTCGACGATCGCGCGGGACTACCGCGGCCAGCACGCGGACAACGAGGCGGTGATGCGCTATCTCGACGCCGACGCGCAGGACATCGCCTGGACCGTCCACCGGGCCGGCATCGGCTCGGACGGTCCCACGAAGGGCGAGCTCCGCCGGTCGGCGCGGTGGATCAGCATCGGCACGTTCCGGGACTGCGCCGCGTACAACCTGCGGGCGCTGTTCGACGACACGGCCGTGCACACCTGCGACGGCAGCGCCTACCGGCGAGCGGCCTGAACGCCGGGCGACGCGCTCAGCCCACGCGACGGAACAGCGCGATGAACATCGCGTCGGTGCCGACTCGGTGCGGCCAGAGCTGCGCCGTGTTGCCGTCCGCGATCTCCGGGTCGCGCGCGGCGACCCCCCGGACGATCGTCGCGGTGTCGAGCTGCTCGAGGACTCCCCCGTGCCGCCCCATCAGCGCGTCGACCTGGCCACGCGTCTCGGCCAGGTGCGGCGAACACGTCACGTACGCGAGCGTCCCACCCGGTGCGAGCACCCGGACCGCGGCGTCGAGCAGCTCGGTCTGCAGCACCGCGAGTTCCTGGACGTCCTCGGGGGTCTTCCGCCAGCGCGCCTCCGGACGGCGACGCAGGGCGCCGAGGCCGGTGCACGGCGCGTCGAGCAGGATGCGGTCGAAGATCATCCCGGTGCCGTCGCGGCCGTAGCGCCTGGCGTCGCCCTCGACGACGCGGACGTGGTCGCCGAACACCCCGAGGGCGTTCCGCACGAGTCCGGCACGTGCAGGCACGAGTTCGTTCGCGACGAGGGTCGCGCCGCCCTGCTGCGCCTCGGCGGCGAGCAGCGCGGCCTTACCGCCGGGGCCGGCGCACATGTCGAGCCAGCGCTCGCCCTCGCGCACCGCGGACGACCGGCTCAGCGCGAGGGCGGCGAGCTGCGAACCCTCGTCCTGCACGCGCAGGCGCCCGGCAGCGACGCCCGGCACGCGCGCGGGGTCACCGGAGATGCCGCGGATCCCGACGGGCGAGACCGGCAGGGCATCAGCGGCCGGCACGGGGTCGGCGGTCCGGACGGGAGGCACGGTGCCGGTCGCGCCGTCGGCCTCCGGTTCGTCGTCGGCGGGCACCAGGGCCGCTGGCACGTCCGCCGCGCCGGTCGCGTCGGCGAACGCGGCATCGGCGTCGTCGTCGGCGTCGGCGTCGGCGTCCTCGTCGGGCACCGTGCGCGCGGTCGCGGTGGCGATGTCCTCGTCGGTGGCGAGCCCGGGCAGCGCCGCGAGCTGCACCCGGGGCGCGGCGTTGTCGGCGGCGAGCAGGGCGGCGAGCTCGTCGCGGGAGCGTTCGGCGGCGAGGGCGTCGCGCAGCGCCGAGACGACCCAGACCGGGTGCGACCACCGCGTGGCGAGCAGGGCGTCGCCACCACGGCCCTCGGTGATCTGCGCGTCCCACTCGTCGTCGGTGCGCGCGGCGATCTTGCGCATCACGGCGTTCACGAAGCCGGTGGCACGGCGGGCACCGACCTCGCGGGCGAGCTCGACCGTGGCGTCGACCGCGGCGTGCGTCGGGGTGCGCATGGCGAGCAGCTGGTGGGCGCCGAGCCGCATCACGTCGAGGACGTCGGCCTCGATGTTCTCCGGCCGACGACCCGACGCCAGCGCGATGATGACGTCGTAGCGACCGAGCATCCGGATCGAGCCGTAGGTGAGCTCGGTGGCGAACGCGGCGTCGCGCGCGGTGAGGCCGGCACGACGGATGCGTGTCGGCAGCAGCAGGTTCGCGTACGCGTCGTCGACCTGCACGGCGCGGAGCACGTCGAACGCGACACGACGGGCGTTCGCGGGACGGGGACCGCGGCGGGCGCCCCGGGTGTTCGTCGGCTGGCTCATGCGAGGACCTTCCCGTCCAGTTCGCCCAGGCCACGGGCCCAGGCAGCGGCGTCCATCGCCTTCTTGCCGGCCGGCTGCACCTCGAGCAGCGCCAGCGGAGTGTCACCGGTCCCGACCAGCAGCCGACCGCCGTGGAGTGCCAGCGCACCGGGCGCGAGCTGCGGGGCGGGGTCCGCGGGGCCTCCTGTCAGGCGGTTGCTGCGGAGCAGCTTCACGCGGGTCTCGCCGAGGTGGGCGTACGCGCCGGGCTCGGGGGTGACCCCGCGCAGACGGGCGTGCACGACCGCCGCCGGAGCACCGAAGTCGATGCGCCCGTCGTCGATGGTCGTCTTCGGCGCGAGCGTCGGCTCGCCGGTCTGCTCGGTCGCGACGGCCGTGCCGGCGGCGATGGCGTCGACCACCCGGGCGACGGTCTCGGCGCCGGACTCCGCCATGGCGGCGAGGACCTCGCCGGCGGTGGCCTCCGGGTCGATCTCGAACGGGTCCGCTGCGAACACCGGGCCGGCGTCGAGCGCCTCGACGAGCTGGAAGACCGACGCGGCGGTGCGGGTGTCCCCCGCCATCACGGCCCGCTGGACCGGCGCCGCGCCGCGGTACGCCGGCAGGTCGGAGAAGTGCAGGTTCACCCAGCCGAGGCGCGGGGCGGCGAGCGCGGGACGGCGGAGCAACGCGCCGTAGGCGACGATGACACCGAGGTCGACGTCGAGCGCAGCGATGCGCGCGGTGACGTCGTCGTCGACGCGGCTCGCCTCGATGACGGGCAGCCCGAGCTCCGCGGCGACCTGCGCGACCGGCGTCGGCGTCAGCACGCGCTTCCGGCCCTGCGGTGTCGGCGGACGCGTGAGGACCGCGGCGATCTCGTGGTCGGACGCCGCCAGACGGCGGAGGGTGGGGACGGCCGCAGCGGGGCTGCCGGCGACGACGAGACGCATGGGTTCGATCCTCCCACGCGCGCGCTCGGTGGACTGACCCGAACCAGGCCCGCGCCGGGTGGGTACGGTCTGCGGCACAGCACGAGAGGGGTTCCCATGTCCGACGTCACCACGCCCACCGACCGCTTCGCAGGGTCCAGCATCCAGAAGGTCGCGCTGCTCGTCGGCGTCGTGTTCCTGCTCGTCGGCATCGCCGGGTTCGTGCCCGGGCTGACGTCCGGCTCGCTCGCGGGTGCCGGCCACGGGTCGATGGCGATGCTGCTCGGGGTCTTCCAGGTGTCGGTGCTGCACAACGTCGTGCACCTGTTGTTCGGGGTCGTCGGCGTGCTCGCCGCGGGGTACGCCACCGGGTCGCGGATGTACTTGGTGCTCGGCGGGGTCGTCTACTTCGTGCTCTGGGTCTACGGGCTGTTCACCGCCGGGCACTCGTTCGGCGCGAACTTCGTGCCGCTGAACTGGGCGGACAACTGGCTGCACCTCGTGCTCGCGGTCGGGATGGTCGCACTCGGCGTGGCGTTCCCGCGCGTCGGTGGGCGGGCCGTGCGCGCGGTGCGTTGACTCGGAACGACACCCTCGTCGTCGTACGACATCGAGGGTGTCGTTCTGCGTCGGAGCCGGTGCGGGTCAGACCTCGCTGAAGGGTTCGGCGTCGTCGAGCCGGACCCGCAGCGTCGGTGCCGCCCGACGCCGGTTGCCGCCCTTCAGGACCCGCCGGGTCGACGACCGCCGGATGACCTCGGCCTTCAGGGTCGCCGCGACCTCGGCACCGTGGGCGTACGGGAACCGCACGATCGCCCGGACCGTGCCCGGCAGGGCGTCGTCCTCGACGGGGACCGGGCCGAGCACCGGGCCCGCGGTCGCCCCCTCGAGGGCCTCGACCGCGGCGGTGACGGCCTCGTCGGTGCCGGTCATCGTCGCGACGCGGACCGCCGGCGGGAAGTGCAGTTCGCGCCGGTCGGTGAGTTCGTCGTGCGCGGGACCGTCGAGCCGCCAGAGCGCCATCGCCGTCGCGAGCTTGCCGCCGATGCCGACCAGGTACGCCTCGGCCCCGGGAGCACCCTTCGCGGCGGCGTTCGTCCAGAACCGGAGCACGTCCTCCTGCACGCGCAGCCCTTCGCGCGCGAGCATCTTCTCGCCGTCGAGCAGCAGGACGCACGCGTAGCCCCCGGGCACGCTCGGCTCGGCGCCACGGGTCGCGACGACGACGGAGGGCCGCGCGGGCACCTCGTCGAGCGGGCGTGAGCCGTCGGCCACCACGATCCGGGTGCCGGGGAACGCCCGCCCGAGTTCGTCGGCGGTGCGTTGGGCGCCCTGTCCCACGGGCTTCACGGTGCCGTTGCCGCACGTCGGGCAGCGGAACCCCACGGCGAGGGCACCGCAGAACCGGCACTGCGGCGTGGCACCGCGGTGCGGACTGCCGAGCGGACCGCCGCAGATGCGGCAGTGCGCCCGCTCACCGCACTCCGCGCAGACGAGTCCGGTGCCGAACCCGGGGCTCGCGACCTGCACGAGCACCGGGCCGTGCTGGCTGGCCTCGCGCGCGGCACGCCACGCGGAGCTCGGGATTCGTGCCTGCGCGGCGTACCCCTCGGCCGAGGTCTGCTGCACGGTGGGGATGACCTTCGGGGTCTTCACCCGGAACGGCGTGACGTCCTGCAGCCAGTGCAGTTCGACGAGCCGCTGCACGTCGGTGCTGCGCGCGTGCGAGACGAACAGCAGTGCGGCACCCGACTGCGCAGCCCGCACGAGGGCCACGTCACGCGTGTGCACGTACGGCGCGCGCTGCTCGATGAACGAGGCGTCGCCGTCGTCCCACATCGCGATGAGCCCGAGGTCGGTCGCCGGCGCGTACACCGCCGTGCGGTTGCCGATCGCGACGACGGGGTGCGTCCGCGCCTGCAGCAGTGCCTTGGCCCGCTGCCCGTTCGTCTGCTTGGCGTCGAAGCGCACGACCCGTTCCGGCGGCAGCACCGCGAGCAGCGCGCGCTCGAGGTCGATGACGTCGCGGAAGTCGGGGACGGCGATGACGGCGGACTGCCCGCTCGCCAGCGTGTGGGCGGCGGCCTGGGCGAGGGTGGCGGCCCAGCCCGGCACCCAGATCGGATCGGAATCGCCGTCGCCCTCGTCGCTGGTGGGCCCGGCCAGCGCCACGGGGTGGGGAACGGCGGCGACCGCAGCGCGATCGTGCTCGGCGATCACGCCTTCGAGCATGCCCGGGGTGTAGCCGGTCACCGGCAGTGCGGACACCGGGGGCGGGGACCACGAGGTGTCCCGCGCGAGCCAGGCCTTCTCGGCGCGGACCTGGCGGGTCGGCACTGCCAGGCGCAGGACGTCCGACGCCACACCGGCGGCACGGTCGGCCACGGCGCGGGCGAGCTTCCAGATCTCCGGCGCCAGGACCGGGACGGGTGACACCAGGGTCTCGATCGCGCTGAGTTCACCCGGGTAGTCGCCCTCGTCGACGATCTCGACGACGTAGCCGTCGGACATCCGGGCCCCGGTGCGGAGCGGGACCTTCACGCGGACCCCCGGCACGCAGTCGTCCTCGAGCTCGGCCGGCACCCGGTAGTCGAACAGACGGTCCAACTGCGGGAGCGGCGAGTCGAGGACGACGCGCGCGACGGTGGTCACGCGGTGCCTCAGACGGCGGCGGTGACGAGCCCTGCGGCGGCGCGGAGTTCCTCGACGCGGTCGAGCTGCTCCCAGGTGAACCCGGGGAGCTCGCGGCCGAAGTGTCCGTACGTCGCGGTCTGCGCGTAGATCGGACGGAGCAGGTCGAGGTCGCGGATGATCGCGGCCGGACGCAGGTCGAAGACCTGGCGGATCGCGGCTTCGATCGTGGCGTCGTCGACGTGTCCGGTGCCGAAGGTCTCGACGTAGAGCCCGACGGGCTTCGCGCGGCCGATCGCGTAGGCGACCTGCACCTCGAGCCGGTCGGCGAGGCCTGCGGCGACCGCGTTCTTCGCGACCCAGCGCAGCGCGTACGCCGCCGAGCGGTCGACCTTGGACGGGTCCTTGCCGCTGAAGGCGCCGCCACCGTGACGGGAGGCCCCGCCGTAGGTGTCGACGATGACCTTGCGGCCGGTGAGTCCGGCGTCGCCCTGGGGGCCACCGATCTCGAAGCGACCCGTCGGGTTGACGATGACGTCGACGTGCGAGGAGTCGAGGTCGACGAGGTCGAGCACCGGACGGATCACGTGCTCGGTGATCTCGGCGGTGAGCTGCTCCAGCGTGACGCTCGGCGAGTGCTGCGTCGACAGGACGACGGTCTCGACGGTCTTCGGCACGACGCCGTCGTAGCCGACGGTGACCTGCGTCTTGCCGTCCGGGCGCAGGAACGCCAGCTCGCCGGACTTGCGCACGGCGGCCAGACGCTCGGCCAGGCGGTGGGCGAGCCAGATCGCGACCGGCATGTACTCGGGGGTCTCGTTCGTCGCGAAGCCGAACATGATGCCCTGGTCGCCGGCACCCTGACGGTCGAGCGGGTCGACCGCGCCGGTGCGGGAGTCGAGCGACTCGTCGACGCCCTGCGCGATGTCCGGCGACTGCGCACCGATCGACACCTCGACGCCGCACGTGGCGCCGTCGAAGGAGACGTCCGACGAGTTGTAGCCGATGCCCGTGATGACATCACGGACGAGCTTGGGGATCTCGACGTAGCCCGAGGTCGTGACCTCGCCGGCAACGTGCACGAGCCCGGTCGTCACCATCGTCTCGACGGCGACCCGAGCGTGCGGGTCCACCGTGAGCAGTGCGTCGAGGATGCTGTCCGAGATCTGGTCGCAGATCTTGTCGGGGTGCCCCTCGGTCACCGACTCGGACGTGAAGAGGCGCAGAGCAGCTGCAGTCACCGGGATCAGTCGGAGGGCTGCTGCTGCTTGGTGACGGTGAGCTTGTCCTCGTTGATCTCGTGGAGAGCCACGGACAGCGGCTTGTCGTCGATCGTCGAGTCGACGAGCGGGCCGACGTTGTCGAAGAGCGAGCCCTCGTGCAGGTCGGCGTAGTAGTCGTTGATCTGACGCGCGCGCTTGGAAGCGAAGATGACGAGCGCGTACTTCGACTCGACCTTGCTGAGCAGGTCGTCGATGGGCGGGTCGATGATGCCCTGGGGGTTGGCCATGGAGTCTCCTCGTCGTCGGTGCACCCGTCAGGGCGCAGAGAACAAGTCTACGACCTGTCGTGCCGCGGTGCCGACATCGGAGTTCACGATGCGGACGTCGAACTCGTCCTGGGCGGCCAGTTCGACCTTCGCGGTGTCGAGTCGACGCGCCTGTTCCTCGGGCGACTCGGTGCCGCGGCCGATGAGTCGACGCACCAGTTCTTCCCACGTCGGGGGCAGCAGGAACACGAGCACGGCCTCGGGCATGGCGTCACGGACCTGGCGAGCACCCTGCAGGTCGATCTCGAGCATGACCCGCTCGCCAGCGTCGAGCGCTCGGTCGATCGGCGGCCGCGGGGTGCCGTACCGGTACGAGTTGTGCACCGTGGCCCACTCGAGCAGTTCGCGCTCGCGGATCATCCGGTCGAACTCGGCGTCGTCGACGAAGTAGTAGTGCACGCCGTCGACCTCGCCCGGGCGGGGCTTCCGGGTCGTGGCGGAGACGCTGAGGTTCACGTCCGGGTACTGCTCGCGGATGTACGCGCTCACCGTTCCCTTGCCGACGGCGGTCGGCCCGGCGAGGACGACGAGCTTCGAGGCACCGCGCTTGCGACCGCGCGCGGCGAGCCAATCGGCCAGGGCCGTGCGCTGCCGGGTGCCGAGGCCCCCGAGGCGCTTCGACGGGGCGATGCGCAGCGTGCCCATGATCGACTCGGCACGCGCCGGGCCGATGCCGGACAGGCTGACGAGCAGGTCGCGCACCCGGAGCGAGCGCTCCGCCGAGGTCGTGTCGACGAGGGCGTCGTCCCATGCCGAGCGAGCGACCTCGAGTGCCGAGCGCTCCCCCGACGCGATCGCAGACTTGACCGCGGCCCGGGCGCGTCGCGCGGCGACCGCCGCCTGGGCCGCCGCGACGCGGTCGACCTCCGGTGGCGTGCGGTAGGCCGGCAGTTCGGTGCCGTCGCCGTCGGAGCGGTCGCCGTCGGAGCGGTCGCCGTCGGAGCGGTCGCCGCCGGTGGTCATGCTGCGGCCCCGAGGGCGGCGCGGATCCGGTCGGCGCGGTCGGACACGAGTGCCGCGACGCCGTCCGGACCGTCGGTCAGCAGCCCGCGCGACTCGCTCACGAGCACCTGTTCGGCGCGCGCACCGTACAGCGCACGGAGGTCCCCGATCCGGGCGCCCTGGGCACCGAAGCCCGGGGCGAGCACCGGCGCGGTGCCGATCGCGTCCGCGTCGATGCCGAAGTCGTCGAGGTGAAGGGTCGCGCCGAGCACGAGCCCGACGTCGCCGAGGGCCTGGTCGCCCGCGGCCCGGTTGTCGTCTGCCACGTCCAAGACGATACCGGCAGCCACGGACCGCCCGGCACGCGGGCCCTCCGCCAGGACCGCGGTCTGCAGCACCCGCGCCTCCGGGTTGCTCGTCGCGGCGAGCACGAAGACCCCGGCACCGTTCCGCCGAGCGACGTCGACCGTCCCGCTGAGCGAGCCGTAGCCGAGGTACGGCGACACCGTCATCGCGTCGGCCGCGAACGGCCCGTCACGGTCGAGCCACGCGAGTGCGTAGTCGTCACCGGTCGACCCGATGTCGCCCCGCTTCACGTCGGCGACGACCAGGAGGCCCGCATCGCGTGCACGACGGATCGTCGCGTCGAGCGCGCGGTAGCCCGCCACCCCCGCCGCCTCGAAGAACGCGATCTGCGGCTTCACGATCGCCGCGCGGCCGGCGGCCGCGTCGACCAGGACCGCGCCGAAGGCCGTCAGGCCCTGCTCGTCGCGGCCGAGCCCCCACGCCGCCAGAGTGGTGGCGTGGGGGTCGATGCCGACGCAGAGCGGTGAACGCTCGCGCATCGCGGACGCGAGCCGATCGCCGAAGGAGGCCGGGCCTCCCGTCTGCCCCTCGCTCACCAGGTGGCGCGCTCCCGCGCGTAGTCCTGCAGGCTCCGGACGTTGAGCGGCGTGCCGATCGTCTCGATCGCCGCGACCGCCGCACCGATCTGCGCGATCGTCGTGAACAGCGGCTTGTCCGCTGCGACCGTGGCCGCACGGATCTCGTACCCGTCCGCACGACCGGCGGCACCCGACGGCGTGTTGATGACGATGTCGACCTCGTTGCGCGTCAGCAGGTCGACGACGCTCTCGCCGCCCTGGCTGTACTTGCCGACGATGCCGACCTCGATGCCGTTGCGGCGGAGGATCTCCGCCGTGCCCTCGGTCGCGATGATCGTGAAGCCGAGCTGCTGCAGGCGGTGCACCGGCAGCACGATGGCGCGCTTGTCGGTGTCCGCGACGCTCACGAAGACCGTGCCGCTGGTCGGCAGGCCGCCGTACGCGGCGTCCTGCGACTTGAGGAACGCCCGCGGGAAGTCGCGGTCGATGCCCATGACCTCGCCGGTTGAGCGCATCTCGGGGCTGAGCACCGAGTCGACGACCTGACCCTCGCGGGTGCGGAAGCGGCGGAAGGGCAGGACGGCCTCCTTGACGGCGACCGGGGCCTCCATCGGGACGAACGCCCCGTCGCGGGCCGGCAGCATGCCCTCGGCGACGAGCTCGTCGACGCTCGTGCCGGTCATGATGCGCGACGCGGCCTTGGCGAGTGCGATGCCGAGCGCCTTCGAGACGAACGGGACCGTGCGGCTGGCGCGCGGGTTCGCCTCGAGGACGTAGAGCACGCCGGCGCCGATGGCGAACTGGACGTTGAGCAGACCCTGCACGCCGATGCCGCGGGCGATCTTCTCGGTCGCGTCGACGACGCCCTGGATCTCGGCGCGGCCGAGGCCGACCGGGGGCAGGGTGCAGGCGGAGTCACCGGAGTGGATGCCGGCCTCTTCCAGGTGCTCCATGATGCCGCCGATGTAGAGCCGCTCACCGTCGAAGAGCGCGTCGACGTCGATCTCCACCGCGTCGTCCAGGAATCGGTCGACGAGCAGCGGGAGCTCCGGGCCGATGATCGCCTGGTCGGCCATCCGGTCGAAGTAGTCGGCGAGCGACGGGGAGTCGTACAGGATCTCCATGCCGCGGCCGCCGAGCACGAAGGACGGGCGGACGAGCACCGGGTAGCCGATCTCCTCGGCCACGGCGGTCGCGCTCGCCAGGTCGTGGGCGGTGCCGTTGCGCGGCGCGAGCAGCCCCGCGGCGTCGAGGATGGCGGAGAACTGGCCGCGCTCCTCGGCGGAGTCGATCGCCGTCGGGCTGGTGCCGAGGATCGGGATCCCCGCCGCCTCGAGCGGCTTCGCCAGGCCAAGGGCGGTCTGCCCGCCGAGCTGCACGACGACACCGACGAGCTCGCCCGACGCCGCCTCGGCCTCGATGACCTCGAGGACGTCCTCGGCCGTGAGCGGCTCGAAGTACAGACGGTCCGAGGTGTCGTAGTCGGTGGAGACCGTCTCGGGGTTGCAGTTGATCATGATCGTCTCGAACCCGGCGTCGCTCAGCGCGAAGGACGCGTGCACGCAGGAGTAGTCGAACTCGACGCCCTGGCCGATGCGGTTCGGGCCGGAGCCCAGGATCACGACCTTCTTGCGGTCGCTCGCGACCACCTCGGTCTCGGCGTCGTACGACGAGTAGTGGTACGGCGTCAGGGCCGGGAACTCGCCGGCGCAGGTGTCGACGGTCTTGAAGACGGGACGGATGCCGAGGGCGTGCCGGTCGTCGCGGACCTGCTGCTCGCTGACCGGGTGCTCGGGGGTGCTGCGCAGCGCCGCGATCTGGGTGTCGCTGAAGCCGTGCTCCTTGGCCCAGCGGATGGTGTCCGCGTCGAGCTCGTCGGCGGCCGCGACCTCGGCGGCGACCTCGTTGATGAGCACGATCTGGTCGATGAACCACGGGTCGATCTTCGTGGCTTCGAAGACCTCGTCGGCGGTGGCGCCGGCGACCAGGGCCTGCTGCACCGTGACGATCCGGCCGTCGGTGGGGATGGACGACTTCGCGAGCAGGGCCTCCTTGTCGAGCTCCGACGCCGGGGTGTCCCAGTGGAAGCTCGAGCCCCGCTTCTCGAGCGACCGCAGCGACTTCTGCAGCGCCGTCGCGTAGTTGCGGCCGATGGCCATCGCCTCGCCGACGCTCTTCATCGTCGTGGTGAGCGTGGCGTCCGCCGCGGGGAACTTCTCGAACGCGAAGCGCGGGGTCTTCACGACCACGTAGTCGAGCGTCGGCTCGAAGCTGGCCGGGGTGACCTTCGTGATGTCGTTCTGGATCTCGTCCAGGCGGTACCCGATGGCGAGCTTCGCGGCGATCTTCGCGATCGGGAAGCCCGTGGCCTTCGACGCCAGGGCCGACGAACGGGAGACGCGCGGGTTCATCTCGATGACGATCAGGCGGCCGTTCGACGGGTCGACGGCGAACTGGATGTTGCAGCCACCGGTGTCGACGCCGACGCGACGGATGATGTCGATGCCGATGTTGCGCATGTTCTGGTACTCGCGGTCGGTGAGCGTGAGCGCCGGGGCGACGGTGATCGAGTCGCCGGTGTGCACGCCGACCGGGTCGACGTTCTCGATGGAGCAGATGACGACGGTGTTGTCGTAGTTGTCGCGCATCAGCTCGAGCTCGTACTCCTTCCAGCCGAGGATCGATTCCTCGAGCAGGACCTCGGTCGTCGGGCTGGACTGCAGCCCGTCGCCGACGAAGCGGACGAGCTCGGCTTCGTCGTACGCGAAGCCCGAACCGAGACCACCCATGGTGAAGGACGGGCGGACGACGAGCGGGTAGCCGAGGTCCTTCGCGAACTCCTTCGCCTCTTCCAGGGTGTGGGCGATGTGGCTCCGGGCCACGTCGGCGCCGGACTCGAGCACGAGCTCCTTGAAGAGCTGGCGGTCCTCACCGCGCTGGATGGCGTCCACCTTGGCACCGATGAGCTCGACGCCGTGCTTCTCGAGGATGCCGGCCTCGTCGAGCGCGATCGCCGCGTTCAGGGCGGTCTGGCCGCCCAGCGTCGGCAGGACGGCGTCCGGCTTCTCGATGCGGATGATCTCCTCGAGGCACGCGTTCGTGATCGGCTCGATGTAGGTCGCGTCGGCGAAGTCGGGGTCGGTCATGATCGTCGCCGGGTTCGGGTTGACGAGGATGACCCGGACGCCCTCGGCACGGAGGACACGGCACGCCTGGGTGCCGGAGTAGTCGAACTCGGCGGCCTGACCGATGACGATCGGGCCGGAACCGATGACGAGGACGGAGTTGATGTCTGCGCGCTTGGGCATCAGTTCGCTTCCTTGGTGATGTCTGCTGCGGGAGTGGTCGCGTCGGCGGTGGCCGCGTCGAGCGGCTCCCCGTCACGTCGCGCGCGCACCAGGTCCGCGAACCGGTCGAAGAGGTACATGCTGTCGTGCGGACCAGCGGCGGCCTCGGGGTGGTACTGCACGCTGAACGCGGCCACGTCGAGCGCCCGCAAGCCCTCCACCACGTCGTCGTTCAGCGAGTAGTGCGAGACCTCGACACGGCCGAACCCGGCCGGCGACTCGAGGACCTGCCCCAGGGGAGCGTCGACCGCGAAGCCGTGGTTCTGGCTCGTGATCTCGACCTTGCCCGTGGTGGTGTCGAGCACCGGCTGGTTGATACCGCGGTGGCCGAAGGGCAGCTTGTAGGTGCCGAAGCCGAGCGCGCGGCCGAGCAGCTGGTTGCCGAAGCAGATGCCGAAGAACGGACGCCCGGTCCGCAGGCTGCCCTGCAGCAGTTCGACCTGGGCGTCCGACGCGGCCGGGTCCCCTGGGCCGTTCGAGTAGAAGAGCGCGTCCGGTGCCAGGGCTTCCAGGTCGGCGGCGCTGATGTCCTGCGGCACCACGTGCACCTCGAACCCGCGCTGGGCGAGGTAGCGGGTGGTCGATGCCTTCACGCCCAGGTCGAGCACGGCCAGTCGGCCGATCTGCTCGCCCTCGGCCGGCACCACGTACGTCTCGGGGGTGGACACGATCGCCGAGAAGCTCGCACCCGCCATCGTGGCCTGCGACCGGACGGCGTCCAGCTGCTCCGACTCCGGCAGCGCCGCGTCGGCACCGCTGAAGACGCCGCCCTTCATGGCCCCGGCGTCGCGGATCCGGCGCGTCAGGGCGCGGGTGTCGATCCCGGAGATGCCGACGATGCCGTCGCGCACCAGGTGGTCGTCGAGCGACGCGTTCGCGCGGTGGTTCGAGACGACGCGGCCGGGGTCGCGCACCACGTACCCGGCGACCCAGATGCGACGGGACTCGGGGTCCTCGTCGTTGACGCCGGTGTTGCCGATGTGCGGTGCGGTCTGCACCACGATCTGGCCGGCGTAGGACGGATCGGTCAGCGTCTCCTGGTAGCCGGTCATGCCGGTCGCGAAGACCACCTCGCCGAGCGTGCGCCCGCGGGCGCCGTAGGCCCAGCCGTCGTACCGGGTGCCGTCTTCGAGGACCAGGACGGCCCGTTCGCGTGTCATGCTTTCTTCCCTTCGCCCGCGGTTCGCGGGGCATCGGCCGCAGTCGCCTGCGGCCCGGTCTCGGTCAGTCCCTGCAGGGCGAGCAGCGCGGCTGCGTCGCCCTCCGGGAACCGGAAGTACGTGTCGAGGTCCGTCGCACCTGCGGCGCCGGTCGCCGTCCATCGCAGACGGACCAGTCCCCCGGGCTCGACCACCCGGTCGATCGCCCACGTCGAGCGGTCGGCCCCGCGGACCGCAGCACGTGCGATCCAGCGGTCGTCCGCGCCGGCGAGTCGCAGGACCACACCGGTCGCGTGGACGCGCACGCCGCCGCGACCCCGGAACCCGAGTCCGCCGGCGGTGATGCGTTCCAGCGGCTGGTCGGCGCGGGTCGTCGCGACGGAGAAACCGTCCCAGGACCCGACTGCCGGTCCGATCGTGGTCGGGACGGGGACGGGAGGCACGGATTCCGCCTGCTTCCTGGTCCGCGTCCGCCAGGTGCGCGCCATGGCGACGAACAGCGCGGCCACCGCGAGCAGGATCACGCCGCCGAGCAACCAGCGTGCGGCGTCGCCGCTCATGCGCGCGCCCCCGTCCGGAGCGCCGCGGCGTGCGCGGCGACGGTGTCGGCGTCGACGAGGCGGCCGTCGAGCACCGTCGGCGCGCCCAGGTGGAACGTGGCGACGACCCGGCCGGGCAGCGTCATGCCGAGGTACGGCGAGTTCTGCGACTGTCCGGCGAGGTCGGTGACCGCGAACTCGCGGCTGGCCGTCGGGTCGTAGAGCGTGATCTCGGCGGGCGCGCCCTCGGCGATGCGCTGACCGTGGCCCTCGACCTGGCCGATGCGCGCGGGCGCCTCGGACAGGACCCGTGCGACGTCGGCCCAGTCGAGCTGACCCGACGCGACGACGGCGGACTGCACGACGCTGAGCGCCGACTCGAGGCCGACCATGCCGTTCGCCGCCGCCGGCCACTCGCAGCACTTCGCCTCGGCGGTGTGCGGTGCGTGGTCGGTCGCGACGATGTCGATGGTGCCGTCGGCGAGGGCTGCGCGCAGGGCGTCGACGTCCTCGCGTGCCCGGAGCGGCGGGTTCACCTTGTAGCGGGCGTCGTACCCGGGGGCGCCGTCGTGCCCGGCGATGAGGTCCTCGGTGAGCACGAGGTGGTGCGGGGTGACCTCGGCGGTGACGTCGATGCCGCGGGACTTGGCCCAGCGGATCACCTCGACACTGCCGGCGGTCGACACGTGGCAGACGTGCAGCCGCGCGCCCACGTGGTCGGCGAGCAGGACGTCGCGGGCGATGATCGCCTCTTCCGCCACGGCCGGCCAGCCCGCCAGCCCGAGCTCCGACGACAGGCGGCCCTCGTTCATCTGCGCGCCGATGGTGAGTCGGGGTTCCTGCGCGTGCTGCGCGAGCACCCCGCCGAAGCCCTTGATGTACTCGAGTGCGCGGCGCATGAGGAGCGGGTCGGACACGCACGAGCCGTCGTCCGAGAAGACCCGGACCTTCGCCCTGCTCGTCGCCATGGCACCGATCTCGGACAGGTGCGTGCCCTGCAGCCCCTGCGACACCGCGCCGATCGGGCGGACCGTGACGTAGCCGGCGTCGTCGCCGAGTGCCTGCACCTGCTCGACGACCCCGGCGGTGTCGGCGACCGGGCTCGAGTTCGCCATCGCGTTGACGGCGGTGAAGCCTCCGGCCGCCGCGGCGCGCGAGCCGGTGAGGACCGTCTCGGATTCTTCGTGACCGGGCTCGCGCAGGTGGGTGTGCAGGTCGACGAGACCCGGCAGGGCGATGAGCCCGTCGGCGTCGACGACCGTGGCACCGCTCGCGTCCACGCCGGAGCCGATCGCCGTGATGCGGCCGTCCTGCAGTCGGATGTCGGCGCGCGAGCCGTCGACCAGCTGCGCGCCGCGGATCAGGTGAGCGGTCATGCTGCGGACTCCTTCGGTTCGGTGCCGGTCAGGGCCAGGTAGAGGACCGCCATGCGGACCGAGACGCCGTTCTCGACCTGCTCGACCACGGTGGAACGGGGGTCGTCGGCAGCGACGCCGGCGATCTCCAGCCCGCGGTTCATCGGACCGGGGTGCATGATCAGTGTGCGCTCGGACAGCCGCGCGAACCGCGCAGCCGTCAGGCCCCAGTGCCGCGTGTACTCGCGCGGGTTCGGGAAGAACGCGTCGTCCATCCGCTCCTGCTGGATCCGGAGCGTCATGACGACGTCCGGGTCCTCGGCCAGGGCGGCGTCGAGGTCGTGGTGCACCGCGGCTCCGAACGGCGTCGTCGTCGCGGGCAGGAGCGTCGGCGGTGCGGCGAAGGTCACGCTCGCGCCGAGGGTCCGGAGCAGCCACGCGTTCGACCGGGCGACGCGGCTGTGCAGCACGTCGCCGACGATCAGGACCCGGACGCCGTCGAGGCCCTGTCCACGCGACCCGGCACCGTGCAGGCGACGGCGCATGGTGAAGGCGTCGAGCAGCGCCTGCGTCGGGTGCTCGTGCGTGCCGTCGCCGGCGTTCACCACGGGGACGTCGATCCAGTCGGCGTCGGCCAGCACGCGCGGCGCACCGGACGAGCCGTGCCGCATCACGATGCCGTCGATGCCCATCGCGCCGAGGGTCTGCACGGTGTCCTTGAGGGACTCGCCCTTGGAGACGCTCGAGCCCTTGGCCGCGAAGTTGATGACGTCGGCCGACAGGCGCTTCGCCGCGGCCTCGAACGAGATGCGCGTGCGGGTCGAGTCCTCGAAGAACAGGTTCACGACGGTCTTGCCGCGCAGGGCCGGGAGCTTCCGGACCTCGCGCGTGTTGACCTCGGCCATCTCTTCGGCGACGTCGAGGATGTGCACGGCCTGGTCGCGCGACAGGTCGGCGGTGGAGAGCAGGTGCCGCATCACGCCACCCCCTGCTCGATGAACACGGTGTCGTCGCCGTCGGTCTCGGACAGGTGCAGGGTGACCCGCTCGTCCGAGGCGGTCGGCAGGTTCTTGCCCACGTGGTCCGCGCGGATCGGCAGCTCGCGGTGGCCGCGGTCGACGAGCACGGCGAGCCGGACGGCGCGCGGCCGGCCGATCCCCTGCAGGGCGTCGAGCGCTGCCCGGACCGTGCGACCGGAGTACAGGACGTCGTCGACGAGCACGACGACCTTGCCGTCGATGCCACCGGCGGGGATCACCGTGCGGTGCGGGGCACGACCGATGCCGTGCCCGAGGTCGTCCCGGTGCATGGTCACGTCGAGCGTGCCGACCCGTTCGGATCCGATGCCGGCCCGCGCGGACTGCCACTCGGGCTCGATGTCCGCCAGGACGCGGCCCAGCCGTTCGGCGAGCACGGCGCCCCGGGTTGGGATGCCCAGGAGGACGAGGTCCGAGCCGCCGTGGTTGGCCTCGAGGATCTCGTGTGCGATGCGCGTCAGAGCGCGCGTGATGTCGGGTTGCTGCAGGACCGTTCTGGTACCCACGTCGACCCCCTTCCCCGCCTCACTGGACGGCATTAAAGGATGCTGACGTGCACAAGCCTAGCGGGACTCCTGGTCCCCTGCGACCGTCCGACCGGACGGTGCACGACCGCCGGCGACGGCTCCGAGGACACCGTTCACGAAGCCCGCGGAGTCCTCGGTCGAGAGCGACTGGGCGAGCTCGACGGCCTCGGCGATCGCGACGGCGTCCGGCACCTCCGGGTTGAACCGGAGCTCCCAGACGGCCATCCGCAGGATGCAGCGGTCGAGGACCGGCATCCGGGCGATCGACCACCCCTGGGCGTGGTCGATGATGACGGAGTCGATCTCGTGGCGGGCGTCGTCGACGCCCGTCACGATCTGCCGTGCGTAGTCCCAGCTCGAGGCACGCTCGGGCTGGTCCAGGTGACGGACGGTCTCGGTCGCCAGGACGTCCGTGATCGGGAGCTCACGCACCTCGGCCACGTACAGCATGTCGAGGGCGCGCTTGCGGGCCTTCGAACGAGCACTCATACGGCCGTCGCCTAGGAGTTGACGCGGCCGAGGAAGCTGCCGTCGCGCGTGTCGATCTTCACCGTGGTGCCGCTCTCGAGGTAGAGCGGGACCTGGATGCGGTGGCCGGTCGCGATGATGGTCGCGTCCTTGGTGCCACCGGAGGAGCGGTCGCCCTGCAGGCCCGGCTCGGTCTCGACCTCGGTCACGATCGACGTCGGGAGCTCGACGTAGAGCGGGTTGCCCTCGTTCATCGCGATGGTGACCATCGCGGACTCGAGCAGGTAGTTCTTCGCGTCGCCGACGACCGTCGCCGAGACCGGGATCTGGTCGTAGGTGTCGGTGTCCATGAACACGTACGAGTCGCCGTCCTCGTAGAGGAACTGGTAGTCGCGGCGGTCGACCACGGCGGTGTCGATCTTCGCACCGGCGTTGAAGGTGCGGTCGACGACCTTGCCGGAGACGACGTTCTTCAGCTTGGTGCGGACGAACGCGCCACCCTTGCCGGGCTTGACGTGCTGGAACTCCACGACCGACCACAGCTGGCCGTCGATGATGAGAACGGCGCCGTTCTTGATGTCAGTGGTACTGGCCATGAGTCTTCGGTGTCCCGTTCGGTCGTGTTGTGAAAGGTCTTCGGGCCGCGCTGGCCCCGGACGAGTGTAGCGGACGCCCGCCCGTCGCCATCAGCGCCGTCGCCGGGCGCGCCAGGAGTCGATCGCCGCCCAGCCGAGCAGCACCACGGCCGCTCCCCCGAGCAGTACCCCGGCCACCGCGGTCGAGATCGCCGCGTCCGGTCGGGCGGGCAGTGCCAGGTAGACGATCGCCAGGATGCCGGCACCGGCGCCGAGCAGCACGAGCAGGATGCGCCGGATCATGCCGGACACGAGCTCGCGGTCGCGGCGGTCCGCGAAGAGCCGGATGTTGACGGTGAACTTGCCCGTCTCGATCGCCTCGCCGATCCGGTCGACCCGGCGGGGCAGTCGTCGGGCCGCGGAGACGACGCCGATCAGCTCCTTCGCCGCCAGGTCGCGCAGCTTGCCGGGGCGCAGCTGGTCGGTGATCTGCTCACGGGCGAGCCCGCGGGACTCCTCGAGCAGGTCGAACGACGGCGCGAGCGTGCGGAGCGTGCCCTCGAAGATCGCCAGCGCCCGCGCGGCCGCGACGAAGTCCGGCGGCGCCTTGAGCCGGTACCGCCCGAACACCTCGACGGCGTCGTCGACCGTCTCGACGCCGATGCGCGCGCCCGGTCCGAGCTCGTCCGCGACGAAGCGCGCGATGTCCCGACGGAAGTCGGGCTCGTCGTGCGCGTCGCGCACCGGTGCCATCCGCAGGACCGCATCGGCGATCCGCGAGGTGTCGTCCTGCAGGTAGGCGACCAGTAGGTCCTGGACCGTGTCCCGGAGGGTCGGGTCGAGCCTCCCGACCGATCCGAAGTCGATCAACGCGGGCCGCCCGTCGGGCAGCACCAGGACGTTCCCCGGGTGCAGGTCGGCGTGGTACAGGCCGTCGAAGACGACCTGTCGCAGGAATGCTCGCAGGATCGCGCGCATCGGGCCGTCGAGGTCGCGGTCCGCGCGCTCGGCGCGGATCGCGCTGAGCGTGTCGCCCTCCAGGAACTCCATCACGAGCACGCGGCGCCCGGACAGGTCCGGGTACGGGTCCGGGAACCGGACCTCGTCCGGACGGGCACTGCGGGCCTGTGCGGCACGCAGGGCGGTGAGGTTCCGCAGCTCCGAGACGAAGTCGACCTGGCGGACCAGGTCGTCGGCGTACTGCGCGGCCACGTCCTGCACGCCGACCTGCCGGGCCTCGGTCGACCAGCGCGCCATGAAGCGGACGACACGGAGCGCGATGTCGACGTCACGGCGGACGGCGGCGTCGATGCCGGGGCGCTGCACCTTGACCGCGACCGCGGTGCCGTCGGGTAGGCGGGCGCGGTGGACCTGGGCGATCGAGGCCGCGGCGACGGGCACTGGGTCGAAGGACGCAAAGACCTGGTCGACCGGTGCGCCGAGTTCCTGTTCGAGCAGGGCGAGCACCTGGTCGGCGGGGGCGGCGGTGACGTTGCGCTGCAGGTGGGCGAGGCCCTCGGTCCACTCCTCCGGCAGCAGGTCGTCACGGGTGGAGAGCAGCTGGCCCATCTTCACGAACCCGCCGCCCGCTTCCTCGAGCGCACGACGCAGGTGCTCGGCCTGGCTGCGGCGCAGGTCGGAGGTGGCCGGGTCGTGCGAGAAGTCGAGGCGACGGAACGGGACGAGGCGGTGGCGTCTCGCGATCGACAGCAGTTCGGTGAACCGACGGCCGCGGGACCGGAGGGTGCCGGTGTCGGCCTCCTGCGAGCCGGACAGGTCGCTCAGTCGGGGTGGGTTGGGCACGTCGTCAGTCTGCTCCCCGCTGCTGGGTCCGCCGGGTGCGCCCGTTGTCCTGCACAGGCCGGGAGGCGCGGTCCGGCATCCACAGGTCGGCTCGCGTGTCGCGTCGGGTCGCGCGCACTGCCGCAGGCTTGCCCCATGGAGACAGCACTGGTCGCGGCGTGCATCGCCGCCGGCGCGGCGATCGTGGCGGCGGTCGTCAGCTGGTTCGGGGCGTTCCAGAGCCGGCGGACGACCGATCGAGAACACGCCTGGAAGCGGTTCACCTGGTCGCTCGCCCAGCCACGAGGCGGCGGTGCATACGACATTTCGAGAACTGTGCTCCGGGAACTCGAGACCGTACGGTGGTGGTCGAAGGCGGACCGACGGCTCGCCACTCGTGCACTCCGGAGGCGAACCGCCGCCGATCACGTCCACCCTGAGGAAGAGGAGTCCACCTGATGCCGATCTTGCGACCCTTGCCGGATGCGCCCGACGTGGACGCGGACGACGACGTGCTCTTCGCGTGGGACAACGGAGCCACCGTCGCGGAGTTCCGGGAATGGCAGCGGACCGGCGTCCTCACCGTGTCGATGCAGGTCAAGTGGTGGTGGCGACGGACGCGGCGGGTGTTGCGCTGACGCCGGGTCAGGCGCCGCTGCCGTTGTAGCGCGCGGTGGCACCCGACTCGACCAGGTCGCGGTAGCGCTCGAGCGCCGTCTCGGCACCGGTGCCGTGCTCCTGGTGCACGTCGATCCCCCGAGCAACGAGCTGCTCACGCCAGTCCCCCGGCACCGGGCCCTCGTCGAAGCCCGTGATCCGCTCGACCGTGGCTCCGTCGGCGGCGAACTCCAGCGCGGAGACCCCCGACCACAGCAGGGCCCCGAGGCACATCACGCACGGTTGGGCGTTCACCACGAGCACACGCCGGTGGCCGACGTCACGGCCGAGGTTCCAGGCCCCCGTCCGAGCCTGTGCGAGTCCGAGGGTGACGACCTCGGCGTGCATCGACGACAGGTTGGTGTGCAGCACCAGGTTCACCCCGAGGGCGACGACCGCGCCGGTGTCCTCGTCGACGACGGCCGCCGCGAACGGACCGCCGGTGCCCTCCTCGACGTTCCGTTCGGCGAGGGCGTTCACGAGCGCGAACCGCTCCGCACGGGTGCCGAGGTGTTCCGGAGCAGCGGCCTGCGCGTCGCGGAGCCAGTCGGGGACGCCGACACGGAGCTCGGTCGGGAACGGGGCGAGGGCTGCTGCAGACATGCGGCGACGCTAACGGCGCATCGTTTCGACGGTGTTTCCCGATCGAAACGATGCCGAAACACCGCGCCCGTAGCGTCGTCCACCACCGGCTCGAGCCGGTGGGAGAACGCGACACGAGCACGGGCGACAGGGGGCGACGATGACGGCACACCACGCGACCGCTGCGTCCCGCTGCTGGCCCCGCGGCGCCATCGCGCACGGACACTGACGGCCGTCCGACCGACCGTTCGTCCGTCTGACCGCCGCGCGCCGATCCGCCGGGCGGTCCACGTGCCCTGGAGCGCGCCGTCTCGCCGAGCCGCGCCGATCCGCGCACCTTGCTCCGAGCCTCCTGGCCGTCCGCCGGAGGCACCCACCCACCTGCTGCACCGTCCCCTCCGAGAGGACCCCCGTGACCACGATCCACCTCGCAATGTTCCTGTTCCCCGGCTACCACCTCGGCGCCTGGCGCCTGCCGGACGCCGTCCCCGAGCTCGACCTCGGCATCGACCACTACGTCCGCGCCGCCGAACTCGCCGAGGCGGCGAAGCTCGACGCCCTGTTCTTCGAGGACCAGGCCGCAGTCCGGCGCAGCAACGACATCTTGGCCGGTGACACCTACGGTGCCGCGAACCCCCGCTCGATCCACTTCGACCCGACGATGCTCCTGCCCGCCCTGGCGATGCGGACCACGCACCTGGGTCTCGCAGCGACGTCGACCACGACCTTCAACGACCCCTACAACCTCGCGCGGCGGTTCTCGACCCTCGACCACATCAGCAAGGGCCGCGCGGGGTGGAACCTCGTGACGTCCTTCAACGAGGACGAAGCCCAGAACTTCGGACTCGACGCCCACGTGCAGCACGCCGCCCGGTACGAGCGGGCGAGCGAGTTCGTCGACGTCGTCACCGGGCTCTGGGACTCGTGGGACCCGGACGCGATCGTGCGCGACAAGGAGTCCGGCACTTACTTCGACATCGAGAAGATGCGGTTCCTGCAGCACGACGGCGAGCACTTCCGCGTGCGAGGACCGCTGACGACGGGTCGGAGTCCGCAGGGACGGCCCGTCGTGTTCCAGGCGGGTGCGTCGGAGCCGGGCCGCGCACTCGCGGCGCGCACCGCCGACGTCGTGTTCACCCTGCAGTCCGACCCGGACGAGAGCCGCGCGTTCCGCGACGACATCCGAGCGCGCGCCGAACGGTTCGGCCGCGACCCCGACCACGTCAAGGTGCTCGTCGGGATGACCCCGATCGTCGGCGACACCGACCAGGACGCACGCGACCTCGCCGACCGGATGATGGCGTTGATCCCCGACGACCTGGCACTGAGCAACCTGAAGCCCCTCGCCGGTGGCGTCGACTTCCGGCAGTTCGACCTCGACGCGCCCGTGCCGGAGCTGCCCGAGTCGAACGCCGGCAAGTCGCACCGGGCAGCGATCATGGCGGTGTCACGGCAACAGGGGCTGTCCGTCATCGAGACCGCCCGGTACTTCGCCGAGGGCAGCTACCGGAAGATGATCGGGTCACCGTCGACGATCGCCGACACCATGCAGGCGTGGTCGGAGGCCGGGGCGTGCGACGGGTTCCTGGCGGTGCCGACGCACTTCCCGGCCGGGGTCGAGGACTTCACCCAGAAGGTCGTGCCGGAGCTGCAGCGCCGCGGACTGCACCGGACCGAGTACACCGGACCGCACCTGCGCGACCACCTGGGCGTGCAGAAGTACTAGACGCCGACCTCTTGGTAGGCGGTGAACAGCAGGTGGTCCTCGGGGCCCTCGAGGATCACCGGCTTGCCGACACCGTCGAGGATGATGAAGCGGAGCATGCCAGCACGGGCCTTCTTGTCGCGACGCATCGCGGCGAGGAGGCCCTGCCACCGGCCGAGACCGTACGACGTCGGCAGGTCCAGGGAGTCCAGGATCGCCCGGTGCCGGTCCACGGTCGCGTCGTCGAGGTGGCCCGTCAGGCGTGCGAGCTCGGCGGCGAACACCATGCCGACCGACACCGCAGCACCGTGCCGCCACTGGTACCGCTCCGCGTGCTCGATGGCGTGCCCGAGCGTGTGACCGTAGTTCAGGATCTCGCGTCGTCCCTGCTCGGTGAAGTCGTCGGACACGACCTCGGCCTTCAGGGCGATGGCGAGTTCGACCACGCGGCGGAACTCCGGCGACGTCGGGTCGGTGACGCGGGCGACGTCGGACTCGATGATGTCCAGGATCTCCGGCACGGCGATGAACCCGGCCTTCACGATCTCGGCGAAGCCGGTGAGGATCTCGTTGCGCGGCAGGGTGCGGACGAGGTCGAGGTCGGCGACCACCGCGCGCGGGGCGGAGAAGGAACCGACGAGGTTCTTGCCCTCGTTCGTGTTGATGCCGGTCTTCCCGCCCACGCTGGCGTCCACCATGCCGAGCACGCTCGTCGGCACCGACACGTACGGCACCCCGCGCAGCCACGTCGCCGCGACGAAGCCCGCCAGGTCGGTGACGGCACCGCCGCCGAGGCCGATGACGGCGTCGGTGCGGGTGAAGTCGGACTGGCCCATGATCTGCCAGCAGAACGACGCGACCTCGATGCGCTTGGCGGCCTCGGCGTCCGGCACCTCGGCGATGAGGGCTTCGAGGCCGGCGTCGACGAGCAGGTCGCGCAGGTCGTTCGCCCGCGCACCGAGGGTCGGGGCGTGCACGATGAGGACCTTGGCGACGCGGGGGCCGAGGATCGCGGGCAGCGAGGCGAGCAGGCCCGAACCGACCGCCACCACGTAGCCGTCGTCACCGCCGACGCGGATCTCGGTGGTGCCTGCGGGCAGGATCGGGTCGGTCACGGTGCTCCTTCGGTGGTGGGGGCGCTGCTGTCGCTCCGCAGCCAGGTGACGACCTCGTCGACCACCCGGGACATCGGACGGCGCGAGGTGTCGACGACGACGTGCGCGAGCTCGGCGTAGGTCGCCGCTCGCTCGTCCATGATCGTCTGCCAGGCGTCGATGCCGCCGTTCGCGAGCAGGGGCCGGTCCGAGCCGGCGATCCGCTCGGCGACGGCCTCGGGCGAGACGGTGAGCAGGACGATGCGGGCGCCGGACAGTGCCTCGCGGGTGGCGGCGTGCGTCACCGCTCCGCCGCCGACTGCGATCACGCCCCCGGTGCCGAGGGCGGTCCGGACGGCGTCGGCTTCGAGGGCACGGAAGGCCGGCTCACCACGGTCCGCGAAGATGCCGGGGATCGGTCCGTGCTCGCGGACGATGACCCGGTCGGTGTCGGTGAACGGCACGCCCAGCGCCTTCGCGACGCGCTTGCCGACGCTGGACTTGCCGGCGCCCATCGGGCCGATCACGACGACGGGCGCAGCCAGACCTCGCGCGGCACCGCCGGACGGGACGTCGCCGGGCGCGGCGCCGCCGCCGTTCGTGCTCACGACGCGTCGGCCGGTGCCGCCGGCTCCGTCCGACGGGTGCGGAGCGTCTCCGGGATCGACGCGAGGTAGGCGTCGAGGTTGCGCTTGGTCTCGACGACGTTGTCGCCACCGAACTTCTCGAGCACGGCGTCGGCGAGCACGAGCGCCACCATCGCCTCGGCCACGACGCCGGCGGCCGGGACCGCGCAGACGTCGGACCGCTGGTGGTGCGCCGAGGCGTCCTCGCCCGAGACGACGTCGACGGTGTGCAGCGCGTGCGGCACGGTCGCGATCGGCTTCATGCCGGCACGGACGCGCAGGACGGTGCCCGTGGACATGCCGCCCTCGGTGCCGCCGGCGCGGTCGCTCGTGCGGTAGATCTCGCCGTCCTCGCGGTAGAGCTCGTCGTGGGCCGCGGAGCCGCGACGACCAGCGGTCGCGAAGCCGTCGCCGACCTCGACGCCCTTGATCGCCTGGATGCCCATGATCGCCGCGGCCAGACGGGCGTCGAGCCGACGGTCCCACTGCACGTGCGAGCCGAGCCCCGGCGGAACACCGTAGAACAGCACCTCGACGACGCCACCAAGGGTGTCGCCGTCCTTCTTCGCGGCCTCGACCTCGGTCACCATGCGCGCGGAGGTGTCGGCGTCGAAGCAGCGCAGCTGGTCGTCGTCGAGACGGTCGACGTCGTCGGGGAGCGGCAGGTCGGTGCCGTCCGGCACGCGGACCGTGCCGACCTGCAGAGTGTGCGCGACCGACCGCATGCCGAGTTCGGCGAGGAAGGACTTCGCGACGGCGCCGAGCGCGACGCGGGCCGCGGTCTCACGGGCGCTCGCGCGCTCGAGGATCGGGCGAGCCTCGTCGAAGCCGTACTTCTGCATGCCGACCAGGTCGGCGTGGCCCGGACGCGGGCGGGTCAACGGGGCGCTGCGGCCACGCGACATCTCGGTGGACTCGACCGGCTCGGGGTTCATGACCTCGACCCACTTCGGCCACTCGGTGTTGCCGATCCGGATCGCGATCGGGCTGCCGAGCGAGAACCCGTGCCGGACACCGCCGGACACGTGCAGCTCGTCCTGTTCGAACTTCATGCGCGAGCCTCGACCGTAGCCGAGCTTGCGGCGCGCGAGATCGGTACGGATGGACTCGAACGACACCGGGACACCCGCGGGCAGGCCCTCGAGCATCGCGATCAGTTCGGGTCCGTGGGACTCACCAGCAGTCAACCAACGAAGCATGCTGCAATCCTCCCACAGCGCACCGCTGTGCGACGTCGCCGCCCTACTGGTAGTCGGGGTGCGCCCGGAGCCACGCCTGGAACTGCTTCACGGCGACGAGGTGCTCGTCGTAGGTGTTCGAGAACACCGTCTCGCCGGTCTCCAGGTTCACCGTCACGAAGTACAGCCACTTGCCCGGGGCCTCGTTCGTCACGGCCTTGATGGCGATGTCCCCGGGGTTCGAGATCGGTGCCGGCGGCAGCCCCTCGTGCACGTACGTGTTGTACGCGTTCGACTCGTCGGCGCGTTCTGCGTCGGTCGTCGTGACGGTGTGGGTGTTGCCGGTGCCGTAGGCGACGGTGGCGTCGGACTGCAGGCGCATGCCCTGGTCGAGCCGGTTCTGGAACACCCGCGCGACCTTCGGGTAGTCGGCGGCGAGGCCGGCTTCCTTCTGCACGAGCGACGCGAACACGATGACGTGCTCCTGGTCGGCCTCCTTGACGCCGGCGGCGGCCAGGTGCTCCTTCATCGTGTCGACCATCGACCCGAAGTACTGCTCCGCCGTCCACCCCGGGTTGATCGGGTACGTCGCGGGGAACAGCCAGCCCTCGAGCGTGGTGACGCCGGACGGCAGGTCGTACGCGGACACGTCCTTCGCGGCCTTGGCGACCTCGGTCTTGGTGAGCCCGGCCTTCGAGACCATGCCGGCCTCGATGTCCGCCAGCGCGGTGCCCTCGGGGATCACGATCGAGGCCTGCACGCGGTTCTTCTCGTCCTGCAGCGCGGCCAGGGCCGACTTCGAGCTCATCTGCTTCTTCAGCGAGTACGAACCCGGCTGGAACTGCACGTCGGGCGACGCCAGCAGCAGCTTGTAGAAGACCTTCGAGTCCTTCACGACCCCGCTGCGCTGCAACGTCGCGGCGACGTTCTCGCCGATGTCGCCCTGCTTGATCGTGATGGTGACCTTGGCCTTGCCGGAGCCGGTGTAGTCGTCCGGTTCGGTCGAGCCGCTGACCGCGGCGACGATCTGCTGGATCTTCGGGGCGGCGAACGCGTACGCGCTCACCCCGCCGGCCACGACCACGGCGACGATCACGATGCCGGCGATGAGCGGCCCGCGTCGGCGCTTCGGGCGCGGTTCGCGCGGCGGCCTGGAGGCTCCCCCGCGTCCGCCACGGCCACCACGTCCGCCGCCTCCCGCGGCTCCACCGCCACCGGTGCGCCCGGCGTCGTCGGTACCGTCGGGCCCGTCGGACCCGGCTCCGCCGGCGGCGGGCGCCGAGGGCACCTCGCCGGTCAGCAGCGCGGCGACCTCGGGATGGAGTTCGGGGGCCGCCTGCTGCGGTCGCACGGGCTCCGGTGCCGGCTGCTCGCGCGGAGCGGTCGAGTCGGGGTCCACGCGGTCGGCAGCGGCGGCGGGCTCCTCGGGTGCCGGCTCGGAGTCGGGCCCGGGGGCGGCGTCGCGACGAGCGCGCTCCGCTTCGAGCGCCCGAGCCTCGCGGCGGGACATCGGACGGTCCGGCTGCGGGGTCACCCGCGCGGAGTCATCACGGTCATCGGTACCTGCTGCGCGGTCGGAAGTGGTCTTCCGCCGCTCGGCTTCGTTGCCGGGCGCGATGATCGCGTTCCAGTCCAGATCGTCTGCCAACGGTTCTCGGTCTCTCGGTCGGGAACTCCGCCTGGGCACCGTCGTCCTCGGGTGACGGAAGGGCAGCCGGGTCGCGGCGGGTTGCCCTGTCAGGGAAGCGTGGTACCCGGAGGGGCACCGGCACTGCGTTCGTGGTCGAGCGCGTGTTGCAGAATGATAACAGCGGCCGCTTGGTCGATCACGGACCGCGACTTCTTCGTGTTCTTGCCGGCCTGGTGCAGTCCGCGTTGCGCGGTCACCGTGGACAGTCGTTCGTCGACCAGCCGGACCGGGCGGCGCTCGGCGATCCGGGCCGCGAACGCCCGCGCGTCGTCCGTCGACGGGGTGTCGCCGCCGGACATCGACAGGGGCAGTCCGACGACGAGCTCGAGCACGTCGTACTCGTCCGCGATCTCGAGGATCCGACGCAGGTCGGTCGAGTCGTCGCGGCGCACGGTCTCGACCGGCGTCGCCAGCAACCCGTCGCGGTCGCACACGGCGATCCCGATCCGGGCACGGCCGACGTCCACGCCGAGCCGCCGCCCGGACCGGATCGCCACGATCAGCCCGCGATCCGAGCGGTCACGGCGCGGAGCGCAGCCGGGAGCGCAGCCGGGTCGGTGCCGCCGCCCTGGGCCAGGTCCGGCTTGCCGCCGCCACCACCACCGAGCACACCGGCGGCCTCCTTGGCGAGCGGACCCGCCTGGACGCCCGCGGAACGCGCCGCGTCGTTCGTCGCGACGATCACGATCGGCTTCCCGCTCACCACGGCACCGAGCACGACGACGGCAGCGCCGTCACCGAGCTGCGCACGGACACCGGTCGCCAGCGAGCGCAGGTCGTCGCCGGACTGCAGGCCGTCGACGGTCTCGGCCACGACGGTGGTCGTGCCGACGGTCGTCGCGGTCCGGGCGATCGACGGGACCCGTTGCTGCAGGTTCGCCGACTCGAACTCGGCGATCCGCTTCTGCGCGGTGCGGAGGTCCTCCATGAGCGACTGCACACGCGTGGGCAGGTCGGCACGGGGGGCCTTCAGCGCGCTGGAGAGCTGCGAGACGATGGTCCGCTCGACCGCGAGGTCACGGAAACCCTCGAGCCCGACGAGCGCTTCGACACGACGGTTGGTCGACCCGACGCTCGACTCCCCCACCAGGTTGACGAGTCCGATCTGGGCACTCGAGGCGACGTGCGTCCCACCGCAGAGCTCGCGCGACCACGGACCACCGATGTCGACCATGCGGACCTCGGCGCCGTACTTCTCGCCGAAGAGCGCCTGCGCACCGAGGGCCTTGGCCTCGTCGATCGGCATGATGCGGGTCGAGACCTCGAGGTCGGTGCGGATCGCGGTGTTGACGACCTCCTCGATCTCGGAACGGGTCGCGAGCGAGATCGGCTGCGACCACGAGAAGTCGAGGCGCATGTAGCCGGACTTGTTGTACGAACCCGCCTGCAGCGCCTCCGGGCCGAGGATGTCGCGGAGCGCGGCGTTCACCAGGTGCGTGGCGGAGTGCGCCTGCGTGGCGCCGCGACGGTACTCGGCGTCGACCACGGTGCTCGCCGCGTCGCCCACGCCGACCTCGCCCGAGCGGACCTGGACGGTGTGGCTCCAGAGGCCGGCGACGGGACGCTGGACGTCGAGGACCTCGAGGTCGAAGCCGTTGCCGACGATCGATCCCTGGTCAGCGTCCTGGCCACCCGACTCGGCGTACAGCGACGTCTCGCCGAGGACGACCTCGGCGATGTCGCCCGCCACGGCCCGGTCGACGCTGACGCCGCCGACGATGATGCCGAGCACGTTCGTCTCGGCCTCGAGCGCGTCGTAGCCGAGGAAGACCGTCTCGCCCTTCGCCCGGAACGCGCTGTACACGCTCAGGTCGGCGATCGCGGTCTTCTTGCTCTTCGCGTCGGCCTTCGCCCGGGCACGCTGCTCGGACATCAGGGTCTCGAACGCGGTCCGGTCGACGTGGACCCCGGCCTCTTCGGCCATCTCCATCGTCAGGTCGATCGGGAACCCGAAGGTGTCGTGCAGCAGGAACGCGGTGTCCCCGCCGATGGACGGAGCACCGTCCTGCTTCGCGCGCTCGACGGCGACGTCGAGGATCGTCGTGCCCTGCGCGAGCGTGCGGAGGAACGTCTCCTCTTCCGCGTAGGCGATCCGCGCGATGCGGTCGTAGTCCGAGGCGACCTCGGGGTAGGCGTCGCGCATCGCGTCGCGGGACGCCGGGAACAGCTCCGGGAAGGTCGCGGTCTCGACCCCGAGCAGGCGCATCGCACGGACCGTGCGGCGCAGCAGGCGACGCAGGATGTACCCGCGGCCCTCGTTCGACGGGCTCACACCGTCGGCGATGAGCATGAGCGCGGAGCGCACGTGGTCCGCGATGACCCGCATGCGGACGTCGTCCTCGTGCACGGCGCCGTAGCGGCGGCCGGAGATCTCGGACGCGCGGTCGAGGACCGGGCGGACCTGGTCGATCTCGTACATGTTGTCGACGCCCTGCTTGATGAAGGCGACGCGCTCGAGCCCCATGCCGGTGTCGATGTTCTTGTTCGGCAGCTCGCCGGTGATCTCGAAGTCGTACTTCGAGCGGACGTCCGCGATCTGGTACTGCATGAACACGAGGTTCCAGATCTCGACGTACCGGTCGTCGTCGGTGGCCGGGCCGCCGTCGATGCCGTACTCGGGCCCCCGGTCGAAGAAGATCTCGGAGCAGGGACCCGCGGGTCCGGGCTGGCCGGTGGACCAGTAGTTCGTGTCCTTGCCGAGTCGCTGGATGCGCTCCTCGGGCAGGGAGGAGTGCTGCTTCCAGAACGCGATCGCCTCGTCGTCGTCCTCGTAGACCGTCACCCAGAGGTCGTCGGGCGAGAAGCCGAGCCCGCCGTCGGACTCCGGGTTCGTCAGGAACTCCCAGGCGAACTGGATCGCCTGCTCCTTGAAGTAGTCGCCGAACGAGAAGTTGCCGTTCATCTGGAAGAACGTGCCGTGGCGAGGGGTCTTGCCGACCTCTTCGATGTCGTTCGTGCGGATGCACTTCTGCACGCTCGTGGCACGGGGGTACGGCGCGGGGACGAGCCCGGTCAGGTACGGGATGAACGGCACCATGCCCGCGACCGTGAAGAGGAGCGACGGGTCGTCGGAGACGAGGGACGCGGACGGGACGACGGTGTGGCCGCGGTCACCGAAGTACTGGAGCCAACGGCGGCGGATCTCTGCGGTCTGCATGGTGCTTCCTGGGTTCAGGTCGGGGGTGGGAGGTGGAGGCGGGACGACGGTGCGGCCGGACCGCGGTGGAGCTCGACGACTCAGACGTCGGTGCGGAGCTCGGCCCCGCGGGACCGGTACCCGTCGGCGACCGCGCCCGTGAAGGCCTTCGTGCTCGCGTCGACGACGGCGAAGAGCCGTGCGCCTCCGGGGGTCCTGGCGACCTGGTGCGCCACGGCGAACCCGATGACGACGCCGACCGCGACGAAGAACAGCTGCTTCACGGTGCCTCTCCCTCTGTGCACCCTGGCGGTGCATGCCCGGACAAGCTTAGCCGCCGGGCACTTCGGGGCCGGAACGCCGAACGGCGGGCCGTCCTCGAGAGGACGACCCGCCGTTCGGGTGTGATCAGTGGATCAGCGAGCTGCGTAGTACTCGACGACGAGCTGCACTTCACAGGTCACGGGGACCTCGGCGCGCTTCGGGCGACGCACGAGGCGGGCCTGGAGCTTGTCGATCTCGACCTCGAGGTAACCCGGGACCTTCGGCAGGACTTCCTGGTGGCCACCGGCAGCGGCGACCTGGAAGGGCTCCATCGACTCGGACTTCGGCTTGACGTGGATCAGCTGGCCCTCCTTGACGCGGAAGGAGGGGCGGTCCACGAGCTTGCCGTCGACCAGCAGGTGACGGTGCACGATCAGCTGACGGGCCTGCGCGGTGGTGCGGGCGAAGCCGGCACGGACCACGAGGGCGTCGAGGCGCTGCTCGAGGAGCTCGACCAGGTTCTCACCGGTCAGGCCCTTCGTCTTGCGGGCCTCTTCGAAGACGATGCGGAGCTGCTTCTCGCGGATGCCGTACTGGGCACGCAGACGCTGCTTCTCACGGAGGCGGACGGCGTAGTCGCTGTCCGCACGACGGCGCGTACGGCCGTGCTCACCGGGGCCGTAGGGGCGCTTCTCGAGGTAACGGGCGGCCTTCGGCGTCAGCGGGATGCCGAGTGCGCGCGACAGGCGGGTCTTGCTGCGGGTACGTGACTTGGTAGACACAGGGTCCTTTTCTCTGTTCGAACTGAATACTCACCGGAGGCCGGGCACGCGAGTGCCCGTGGCCCCGACGACGGGATCCAGAGGGATGAGCCTGTGGGATCGGACGGCTACAGTCCGAACCTCTGCCCCCGTACCACCGGAGTGGCACTCTGTCCTCAACGCAGCCGTGCTCGAGGACCAGGACGTAGGCCCGGCAATGCTAGCAGGAAGTCGACGTGCCGTCCTACTGCCCGCGGGTGATCTTCCGGAGTCGTTCGAGCCGCGGACCGACCTCGCGCTCGTAGCCGTTCGCGGTCGGGGTGTAGTACTCGGTGCCCTCGAGCGCATCGGGCAGGTACTGCTGCTCGGCGACCCCGTGCTCGGCGTCGTGCGAGTAGACGTAGCCCTTGCCGTGGCCGAGTCGCTTCGCCCCGGCGTAGTGCGCGTCGCGCAGGTGCATCGGCACGGTGCCCATCCGGCCGGCCTTGACGTCCGCCATCGCCGCGTTCACACCGTTGTAGGCGGCGTTCGACTTCGGCGCGGTCGCCAGGTACACGACGGCCTCGGCCAGGGGGATGCGTCCCTCGGGCATGCCGATGAGCTGCACGGCCTGGGCCGCCGCGACGGCGATGGGCAGCGCCTGCGGGTCCGCCATGCCGATGTCCTCGGACGCCGAGATGATGATCCGGCGCGCGATGAACCGGGAGTCCTCGCCCGCTTCGATCATCCGCGCGAGGTAGTGCAGCGCGGCGTCGACGTCGCTCCCCCGCACCGACTTGATGAAGGCGCTGATGACGTCGTAGTGCTCGTCGCCCTGCCGGTCGTACCGCAGGAGTGCACGGTCGACGGCCGCGGCGACGGTGTCCGCGTCGACCACCGGCACGGTGTCGTCGTCGTCCTGGGCCGCGGTGGCCGAGGCCGCAGCGGCCTCGAGCGCCGTGAGGGCGCGTCGGGCGTCACCCGAGGCCAACCGGACGATGGCCCCACGTGCCTCGTCACCGAGGACGACCGCGCCACCGAGGCCGCGGGGGTCCTCCACCGCACGGTCGACGAGCATGCCGAGGTCGGCGTCGGTGAGCGGCTTGAGCGTCAGGAGCAGGGACCGGGACAGCAGCGGCGAGATGACCGAGAACGACGGGTTCTCGGTGGTGGCCGCGATGAGGATCACCCACCCGTTCTCGACACCGGGAAGCAGGGCGTCCTGCTGGGCCTTGCTGAACCGGTGGATCTCGTCGAGGAACAGCACCGTCGTGGACCCGTACAGGTCGCGGTGGGTGAGGGCCTTCTCCATGACCTCGCGCACGTCCTTGACGCCCGCGGTCACCGCGGAGAGCTCGACGAACTCGCGCCCGGACTGCCGCGCGATGGCCTGCGCCAACGTGGTCTTGCCGGTGCCGGGAGGACCCCAGAGGATGACCGACACACCGCCCGGGTTGTCGCGGGTACCGGTGGCGAGCTGCACGAGCGGCGACCCGCGGCCGAGCAGGTGCTGCTGGCCGGCGACCTCGTCGAGGCTCGTCGGGCGCATCCGGACCGCGAGCGGGACGGAGCCCTGCGCGAGACCGGCACGACCGCCCGTCGTGGGCGCACGCATGCTCGAACGGTCCGCTGCCATGCACCAATCGTAGGCCGACCCACTGACAGCCCCGCGCCTCCCAGGCCGTTGATGGTGACGACTCGGATACGCTCGTTCCACACTGCGACGAGAGGGCAGAACAGCACCGTGGCACCGAAGAACCCAGCGCGCGACAACCGCGAGGCGCGCGAGCGCCTCCGTCTCTACCAGGCCCGCCAGGGACTCCACGACCGGCAGCGCCGCCGGCGGGTGCGCGACAACCTGGTCGGCGCCGGTGTCCTCGTGCTGGTCGCCGCCCTGGCCACCGGGTCGCAGCTCGCCTTCGCGGGCTCGCAGGGGAACGGGTCGGCGGACGCCAGCGCGAGCGCCACCGCCACACCGACGCCCTCGGCCAGCGCCACGGCGGCGAACACGGGCGACGTGCCGAGCAAGGAGATCGCGAAGGGCGCGACCTGGACGGGCTCACTGACGCTCAACAAGTCGATCGACCTCGGCATCGAACTGGACGGCGAGAAGGCCCCGCAGGCCGCGAGCGTCGAGATCTCGTTGATCAAGGAGCAGTTCTACAACGGCACCACCTGCCACCGGCTCGCCGACAGCGACGGGCTGAAGTTCCTGCAGTGCGGTTCGGCGAACGGCGACGGCACGGGCGACGCCGGGTTCGAGTACGGCCCGCTCGAGAACGTCCCGAGCGACGGCGTCTACGACGAGGGCACCATCGCGATCGCGCGGTCGACGTCGCCGTACTCGCAGTCGACCCAGTTCTTCATCGTCTACGGCGACACCACGCTCGACGGCTCCACGGGCGGCTACACGGTCGTCGGGAAGGTCACGAGCGGCCTGTCCGAACTCGAGTCGAAGATCGCCGCGAAGGGCATCTCGTCACCTGGTGACGACGGCACCGGTGAGCCGAAGGTGGCGACGACGATCACCTCCGCGACCATCGCCCAGGAGAAGTAGTCCACAAGCCGTCGCGTCCGGCGGGCCGCGGAGCCCGTCCGTGCAATAGGCTGACGACCTGACCGTGCCGACGGTGACGTCGGCGATGCACGACCACGATCGAGGCGAGACCTGTGGGATCTGACGAAGCAACGACCTGGGGGCGGGTCGACGAGAACGGGACCGTGTACGTCCGGTACGAAGAGACCGAACGTGCTGTCGGTGAGTACCCGGACGCCACCCCCGAAGAAGCCCTCGCCTACTTCGCGCGGAAGTACGCCGACCTCGAGGGGCAGGTGAAGATCGCCGAGCAGCGCGTCCAGCGTGGTGCGTCGGCGAACGACGTCGCCCGGACGGTCGAGCACCTGACGACCCTGGTGGCCGAAGCCCGCGTGGTCGGTGACATCAAGTCGCTCGAGACCCGAGTGGGCGCGCTCACCGAGCAGCTCGGCTCGCTCACCAAGGAGCAGGCCGAGCAGGCGCAGCAGGCGCTGAACGACGCCCTGGCGCACCGTGCGGCCCTGGTCGAAGAGGCCGAGGCGCTCGCGGCGGTCGACCCGGCACGCGCGCAGTGGAAGCAGATCACGGCGCAGCTCGACGACGTGTTCGCCCGCTGGCAGCAGCACCAGCACGACGGCCCGCGCATCCCCAAGAACGAGGCCAACGAGCTCTGGAAGCGGTTCCGCGCAGCGCGGTCCACCGTCGACCAGCACCGTCGCGCGTTCTACTCCGAGCTCGACGCGCAGCACCGCGACGCCCGCACCCGCAAGCAGGAACTCGTGACCCAGGCCGAGGCACTCGCCTCGCGCGGGTCCGACGCGATCCCGGACTACCGCCAGCTGCTCGACGACTGGAAGAACGCCGGGCGCGCCGGCAAGCGCCACGACGATGCCCTCTGGGCGCGGTTCAAGGCCGCCGGTGACGTGCTGTTCGAGCAGCGCCACGCCGAGAGCGCGGCGGAGGACGAGGAGTTCTCGGGCAATCTCGAGGCGAAGCAGGCCCTGCTCACCGAGGCCGAGCCGCTGCTCAAGGCGACCGACCGGGTGGCGGCGCGCAAGACCCTGACCGGCATCCAGCGCCGCTGGGACGAGGTCGGAAAGGTCCCCCGCGCGGACGTCCGTCGCATCGAGGACCGCCTGCGTGCGATCGAAGACCACGTGCGCGGGCTCGAGGACGCGCACTGGAAGGAGTCCAACCCGGAGCGCAAGGCCCGGCAGACCGGACTCGCCAGCCAGCTCGAGGACGCCATCGGCAAGCTCGAGTCCGAGCTCGCCGACGCGCAGGCCTCCGGCGACGCCCGCAAGATCAAGGACGCCCAGGAAGCGCTCGACGCCCGCAAGATCTGGCTCGACGCCCTCGGCAGCTAGTCACTGCACACGACGACGCCCCCGTGACCGATCGGTCGCGGGGGCGTCGTCGTGTGGTGCCGTGTGGGCACTGTCTGCTGGCGTCCGGTGTGGCGCCGCCGTTCAGACCGGCGTGGGCAGGCCCAGCAGCAACCGGATGTCGAGGTCGTCCTGCCGCATCTGCGTGGCGAGCTCGTCCATCGAGTCGAACTTCACCATGCCGCGGACGTACGAGACGAACAGCACCGAGATGCGATCGCCGTACAGGTCGAGGTCGACGTCGAGCAGGTGCGCCTCGATCTGCTTGGCGGGCACGCCCTCGAACGTCGGGTTGTTGCCGACCGAGACGGCCGCCGGGTACACCGTGCCGTCGTGCAGCACGCGCGCGGCGTAGACGCCGTCGGCCGGTGCGAACCCCTCGAACGCCGGGTCGAGGTTCGCCGTCGGGTACCCCATGGCGCGCCCGCGCTGGTTGCCGTGCACGACGGTGCTGCGGACCGCGTGCTCACGCCCGAGCAGCCGGGCGGCCTCGGCCACCCGCCCGTCGCCGAGCAGTTCGCGGATCCAGGTCGACGAGACGCGCCGCTCGCCGTCGGGGCGGACGTCGTCCACCAGGTCGACGTCGTCGATGAGCTCGACCGTGAAGCCGTGCTGCTCCCCCAGGGTGCGGAGCAGGGCGACGTCGCCGGCACCCTTCGCCCCGAAGCGGAAGTCGCTGCCGACGAAGACGAGCCGGGCGTGCAGGGTGTCGACGAGGATCTCGGACACGAACGCTTCGGGCGACTTCGACTGCAGTTCCTCGTCGAAGCGGAGCAGCAGGGTGGCGTCGACCCCGGCGTCGTCGAGGAGCTCGCGCCGCTGCGCCGTGCTCGTGAGGGCCGGCGGGACGTGCTGCGGGTCGATGACGTTGAGGGGGTGCCGGTCGAACGTCACCACGGTGGCGACCAGGCCCTGTTCGTGGGCGGCGCGCTCCAGGTGCGCGATCACCGCGCGGTGTCCGACGTGCACGCCGTCGAACTTGCCGATCGTGACGGCGCTCGGACCGAAGCCCTCGGCCACGTCGGCGATGTCGTCGTAGAACTGCACGGTTGCTCCTACTCGCCCACGGGGGCGGTGGTCGATGCGGGCACCGGTTCGACCGTCGCGGTGCGGTGGTGCTTGCGGAGCCACCAGAGTCCGGCGATCGGCAGGACCAGCGGCGCGAAGGCGTAGCCCATGCCGTAGTACGACCAGATCGTGTCGTCGGGGAAGAGCTGCCGGTCGAACAGCGAGAGCGTGCCGATGACGAGGACGCCGGTCATCTCGAACACGATCGTGACGCACGCGACGCGGTACCAGAAGCGTCCGGGCACGATCAGGGCGATCATCGCCACGATGTACACGACGGCGGCGATGGCGCTCACCGTGTACGCGAACGGCGCGAAGGAGAACTTCTCGATGATCTGCACGACGCTCCGGCCCGTCGCCGCCAGGGCGAGGATGCCGTACACGGCGATGAGGACGCGGCCGATGCCGGTCGCGAGTGAGGATCTGGTCGCCATTGCACCGATTCTACCGACGTGCGCGGACCACCATGACGCTCGGCGTCAGTTCAGGGCGAACCAGATCTGGTACATCCGGTAGATCATCACCGCGACGGTGAAGGCGCCGGCGCCGAGGACGACGGTGCTCCACTTCGTGCGGTCCACGAGCGCCCAGACGATGGTCGCCGGCGGCACCAGGAGCACCGACACGGCGTAGACCCCGAACTCGAGGGCGTTGCCGTCCGGCGGGCTGCCCGTCGCGGGCAGCACGATCGAGATGACGCCCTGCACCAGGAGCAGGACCTCGATGAGCGCGAGGGACCCCACGGTGTAGTCGTTCGGCTTCCAGCCGATGAACCCGACCACGACGGCGAACAGCCCGGCCAGGACCGCGACGACGAGCTGGACCCACATGAACCACTCGATCACGCGTGCGCCCCGTTCTGCGACGCCGGAGCAGCCGGCGCCGGGAAGTTCGTGATGACCCGGAGCAGTCCGCGCCGGACCGAGACCAGTCCGACGAGGCGGTCGTCGTCGACGGCCACGGCAGCCACCGGCTCGTCCGAGTCGGGGTGGTCGGCTGCGACGCGCTTGCCGTCGGTCAGGTCCTTCGCCGCGGCCGCGTCGAGCGACACCGACGAGAACAACCGGCGTGCCACGTCGGCCGGACGGGCGAGCGCCGCGCGGACGTCGACGGCGTCGTCCTCGAGGTCGATCGCGTCGGCCACGTCGAACGGACCGACCTGGGTGCGACGGAGCGCGGTGAGGTGCGCGCCGGTGCCGAGGGTGGCGCCGACGTCGCGTGCGAGGGCCCGGACGTACGTGCCGGACGAGCAGGTCACGACGACGTCGAGGTCGACGACCGCCACCTCGGCACCGTCGACCGTGACGGTGCGGTCGTTCCGGCCGGTGACGTCGAACCGCGAGACGGTGACCGTGCGGGACTTCAGCTCGACGGTCTCGCCCTTGCGCGCCAGGTCGTACGCGCGGCGCCCGTCGACCTTGATCGCGCTGACGGTGGACGGGACCTGGTCGATCGTGCCGCGCTGCAGGGCGACGGCGCGTTCGACGGACTCGTCCGAGACGTCCGCTGCGGCGACGCCGGTCGCGGCGGTCGGGGTGCCGTCGGCGTCGTCGGAGTCCGTGGACACGCCGAGCCGGATGGTGGCGGTGTAGGTCTTGCCGAGGCCCACCAGGTGGGTGAGCAACCGGGTGGAGTGCCCGATCCCCAGGAGCAGCAGCCCGGTCGCCATCGGGTCGAGGGTCCCCGCGTGCCCGACCTTCTTCAGACCGAGGCGGCGGCGGGCGATCGACACGACGCGGTGGCTGGAGATCCCCTGCGGTTTGTCGACGAGGAGGATGCCGTCCGGCACGGTTTCGAGCACCAGAGGAGATTACCAGCGCCGGTCAGCAGGCGTCGTTCCACTCGCGACGAGGGTGCTCGGGATCGGTGACGTCGAGGACGGCGGAGGCGGCGATCTTGACGTCCGCCCGACGTTCGAGCCGGCCGGCTTCCTGCTCGACCCACAGCGACCAGCGCCAGAGCCCGCGGACACCGGGAGCCAGCAGTCCGGGCCCGTGCACGACCAGCACGCCGTCACCGGCGCCGGTGGTGCGGAACGGGGCGACCGCCTCGTCGCGCAGCGTGTCGGGATCGGCGGACGGCGCCGTCGCGGCCATCGCGGACACCCCGTGCTGCTCGAAGCCGGCCACCAGCGTGGCGGCGACGTGTTCGAGATCGGTGCCGTCCTGCCCGTCGATGCCGATCACGGTCCGGTTCGTGCCGACCTGCGCGATCACCTCAGCAGCGATCGCGGCCATCGTGTCGGTCTCTTCGGGTGCCCAGCGTGCCATGCGTCCACCGTAGGCTGTCGTGGTGAACGCGAGCAGGGCCTCCCGGCCAGATGTGGAGAACGCGAGCGTCCCCGACATCGCGACCCCGTTGACCACCTGGTTCCGACAGGAGGCCCGCGACCTGCCGTGGCGTCGTCCCGGCTTCCCCGCGTGGGGCACCCTGGTCAGCGAGATCATGCTGCAGCAGACGCAGGTCGCGCGCGTGATCCCCCGACTGGAGGCGTGGCTCACCCGGTGGCCGACGCCTGCGGACCTCGCGGCGTCGCCCCCGGCGGACGCGGTGCGTGCCTGGGACCGGCTCGGCTACCCGAGACGCGCGCTCGCGCTGCACGCGGCGGCCACGGTGATCGCCACCGAGCACGGCAACGTCGTCCCACGGGACGTCGAGGCGCTGCTCGCGCTGCCGGGGATCGGCGACTACACGGCGCGGGCCGTCGCCGTGTTCGCGTACGGCGACCGGCACCCGGTCGTCGACGTCAACGTGCGGCGGGTCCTGAAGCGCGCGCTCCTCGGCCAGGGCGAGCCCGGGCCGGCGAAGGCCAAGGACGACCTGCCCCTGATGGAGTCCGTGCTGCCGGCCGACCGCGACGACGCCGCTGCGACGAACGCGGCGGTGATGGAACTCGGAGCGCTCGTGTGCGTCGCCCGCTCCCCCGCGTGCGACGCGTGCCCGATCGCGGACCGCTGCGCCTGGCGTGCGGCCGGGTACCCCGAACACGACGGGCCACGCGCCCCGAAGCAGGCGAAGTTCGCCGGCAGCGACCGGCAGGTGCGCGGGCTGATCATGGCCGAGCTGCGCGCGAGCGACGTGCCGGTCACCCGGTCGGAGATCGAACCGGTCTGGCCGGACGCCGATCAGCGGGACCGAGCGCTCGCGTCGCTGCTGCGCGACGGACTGGCGGTCGGCGACGACGCCACCGGGTACCGGCTGCCGGACGCCTGACGTTTCCGCCGGGCACGACGCACGAGCGCCCCGCCGCACACGGTGCAGCGGGGCGCTCGGACGCTCGTCGGGCTACGCCCGCGCCACGTCCTGCTCGTCGTCGGACTCGTCGTCCTCGTCCTCGTCGTGCTTGTACGGGTCGGCGTCGCCGGCGAACGTCGCACCGACCGACGCAGCTCGCACCTGCTCGTCACGCACCTGGGCCTGCACGAGCAGGTCCTCCATGTGCGCCGAGGTCTCCGGCAGTGCGTCGGCGATGAACTCGAGCGACGGGGTGAGCCGCGCCGTGATGTTCTTGCCGACCTCGGAGCGGAGCATGCCGGTCGCGGCCTTGAGTGCCGCGGCGGAGTCGGCGCGCTCCTCGTCGGTGCCGTACACGGTGTAGAAGACCGATGCGTGCTGCAGGTCTCCGGTCACGCGGACGTCGGTGATCGTCACGAACCCGAGACGCGGGTCGCGCAGACCCTTGTCGAGACGGCGTGCGACGACTTCCTTGATGCGGTCCGCCATCTTGCGTGCGCGCTGCGGATCGGCCATGGGTGCCTCCTGAGGCAGTGGCGGGACGTTTCCCGCCGGTGGTTCTGCGTGGAAAGGGGTCGGGCCCCGACCTCCCGCGAAGGGAGGCCGGGGCCCAGGGTAGTCACACGATCAGTCGCGCGGCTTCTCGACGAGCTCGGTGGTCTCGATCTCGTCACCGATCTGGAGATCGTTGAACTTGCCGAGACCGATACCGGCCTCGAAGTCCGTGCGGACCTCGGTGACGTCGTCCTTGAAGCGACGGAGCGACTCGATCGCCAGCCCGTCGGCCAGGACCACACCGTCACGGATGACGCGCGCCTTGGCGTTGCGCGTGATCGTGCCGGAGCGGACGATGACACCCGCGATGTTGCCGAACTTCGAGGAGCTGAAGACCTCGCGGATCTCGGCGACACCGGACTGGACCTCTTCGTACTCGGGCTTGAGCATGCCCTTGAGGGACTGCTCGATGTCGTCGAGTGCGTTGTAGATGACCGAGTAGAAGCGCACGTCGATGCCTTCGCGCGCCGCACGCTCGCGGGCCTTGACGTCCGGACGGACGTTGAAGCCGACCACGATGGCGTTGTCGATCGTGGCGAGGTCGATGTCCGACTCCGTGATCGCACCGACACCGCGGTGGAGGATGCGGAGCTGGACACTGTCGTCGACCTCGATGTCCAGGAGCGACTGCTCGAGTGCCTCGACGGCACCGGAGACGTCACCCTTGATGATGAGGTTGAGCGAGTCGACCTTGCCCTCTTCGAGTGCACGGGTGAAGTCCTCGAGCGAGATGCGCTTGCGGGCCTTGGCCAGCTGGGCGTTGCGCTCGGCGGCTTCACGCTTCTCGGCGATCTGACGTGCCGTGCGGTCCTCTTCGGTGACGAGGAACGTGTCACCGGCGCGGGGCACCGAGGACAGACCCTGCACCTGGACCGGGCGGCTCGGCGTGGCGGCCTTGACCGCGACACCGTTCTCGTCGGTCATCGCACGGACGCGGCCGTAGGCCGTGCCCGCCACGATGGCGTCGCCGACGTGCAGCGTTCCGGACTGGATGAGGACGGTCGCCACCGCACCACGGCCCTTGTCGAGCCGCGCTTCGATCGCGACGCCGCGGGCGTCCTTGTCGGGGTTCGCACGCAGGTCGAGCCCGGCGTCAGCGGTGAGCAGCACGGCGTCCAGGAGGTCCTGGATGCCGATGTTCTGCCGAGCCGAGACGTCGACGAACATGACGTCTCCGCCGTACTCCTCCGCCACCAGGTTGTACTCGGTGAGCTGCTGGCGGACCTTGGCCGGGTTCGCGCCTTCCTTGTCGATCTTGTTCACCGCGACCACGATCGGCACGTTGGCCGACTGCGCGTGGTTCAGCGCCTCGATCGTCTGGGGCATGATGCCGTCGTCCGCCGCGACCACGAGGATCGCGATGTCGGTGACCTGCGCACCACGAGCACGCATGGCCGTGAAGGCCTCGTGACCCGGGGTGTCGATGAACGTGATCGGACGCTCGATGCCCTCGTGCTCGGTGACGATCTGGTACGCACCGATGTGCTGGGTGATGCCACCGGCTTCACCCTCGACGACCTTCGAGTTCCGGATCGCGTCGAGCAGTCGCGTCTTACCGTGGTCGACGTGACCCATGACGGTCACGACGGGGGGACGGACCTGCAGGACGGAGTCGTCCTCGTCGGCGTACTCGGCATCGATGTCGATGTCGAAGCCCTCGAGGAGCTCCTTGTCCTCGTCCTCGGGCGAGACGATCTGGATCTTGTAGCCCAGCTCGTCACCGAGGACCTCGAACGTCGCCTCGTCCAGCGACTCGGTCGCGGTCGCCATCTCACCGAGGTGGAACAGCACCGTGACCAGGTTGCCGGGCATGGCGTCGATCTTGTCCGCGAAGTCCGAGATGCTCGCACCGCGACGGAGTCGGACGACCGTGTTGCCGTCGCCACGAGGGACCTGCACACCGCCGAGCGACGGGGCCTGACGCATCTCGTACTCGGCGCGCTTCGTCCGCTTCGACTTGCGGGCACGGCTCTTGCCGCCACCGCGACCGAACGCACCGGCGGTACCACCACCGGGGCCACGACCACGGCCACCGCCACCGGCGGGACGAGGGCCGCTGAAGGCCGGACGCGGGAAGCCGCCACCGGCACCGCCGCCGGCACCCGGACGGGCGCCACCGGGGCCGCCACGACCGCCACCCTGGCCCGGGCGCTGCCCGAAGCCGTTGGGACGGTTCGCCTGACCGGGTCCACCCGGACGCGGTGCACCCGGACGCGGGACGCCGGGACGCGGGGGCTGCGGACGCGGGATGCCCGCTCCACCGGCACCAGCGGCGGGGCGCTGGCCCATGCCCTGGTTCGAGGCGAAGGGGTTGTTGCCGGGGCGCGGCGGGCGCGAGCCCATGCCCTGGTTCGACGCGTAGGGGTTGTTGCCCGGACGTGCGCCGGGCTTCGGGCCACCGGGCTTCGGGCCGGCAGCGGCGGGCTTGGCACTCGAGCCAGGCTTCACCGCGTCGGTCTTCGGCTCGTCACCGGTCGAGTCGGCCGGCTGCGTGGCAGCCTGCTGCTCGGCGGCGGCCTTCTCGGCACGGGCCTTCTGTGCGGCCTCGGCCTCGGCCTGTCGCTGGGCGACGGACTTCGGTGCGGCCGGGGCCGGGACGTCCTCGGCAGCAGGTGCTGCCTGGACCTCGGGCTCCGGTGCGGGTGCCGGACGGACCGGGCCGGGGCGCGGGCCACCGGGCTTCGGCGCGCCGGACGCGGGCGTGCTGCTCTTGGCCGGCGTGCTCGGCGCGGGGGCCGAGGCTGCGGGCTTGGATGCCGGGACACCGTCCGCCTGCAGGGCGGCACGGAGCTTCCGGGCAACGGGGGGCTCGATGCTCGAGCTGGCACCCCGGACGAACTCGCCGAGCTCCTTGAGCTTCTCGAGTGCGGTCTTGCTGTCGACGCCGAGTTCGCTTGCGATCTCGTGTACGCGTGGTTTAGCCACTGTTCTCCTTCACGGGTCCCACCCCGTAAAGGGCAGGACTCAATGGATGACGGGTCTCATTTCGAGCCGCTCATCAGTTGTCCATAAGCCGTTCAGCCTGTTCTGTCATGTCCGGGCGCTCGGTCGACGCTCGTGAGAGGCCGACGATGTGGTCGAGCACCGCGGACGTGTCGGGATCGCGATCCAACCGGAGCGCACGGCGGAAAGCCCTGCGCTTGACGGCCAGATCGTAGGCATCGACGGTCGGTGTGAGCCATGCTCCCCGGCCCGGCATGACTGCCTTCGGATCCGCCACGACGCGGCCATCGCTCAGGGCGACGACTCGGAGGAGTGAGGATCGGGAAGCGCGACGACGACTGCCGATGCACGTTCTGACGGGAACCACTCTACTCCTTGCCTCGGACGTCCGCGATCCGGCGCGCCCTTCTGGGCACGCCGGCGGCGAAATCGCCTAGTCGTCGCCGTCCAGGATGGAGTCCGGCTGGATGTCGATCCGGGCCCCGGTGAGCTTGGCAGCCAGGCGGGCGTTCTGCCCTTCCTTGCCGATCGCGAGCGACAGCTGGTAGTCCGGCACGAGTGCGCGGACGGCCTTGGTCGACGCGTCGAGCACGAAGGCGCTGGTCACCTTGGCCGGCGACAGGGCGCTCGCGACGAACGCCGACAGGTCCGGGGACCAGTCCACGATGTCGACCTTCTCGGCACCCAGCTCGTTGGTGACCGCACGCACGCGCGCGCCCAGCTCGCCGATGCAGGCACCCTTCGCGTTGACGCCGGGCTCGTTCGCCTTGACCGCGATCTTCGTGCGGTGACCGGCTTCGCGCGCGAGCGACGTGATCTCGACGATGCCCGAGGCGATCTCCGGCACCTCGAGGGCGAAGAGCTTCCGGACCAGGCCCGGGTGCGTGCGCGACACCGTGATCTGCGGACCCTTGTTGCCGCGGGCGACGCTCGTCACGTACACGCGGATGCGCGAACCGTGCGCGTAGGACTCGCCCGGCACCTGCTCTTCGGGCGGCAGGATCGCCTCGACCGTGCCGAGGTCGACCATCACCATGCGCGGGTTCGGGCCCTGCTGGACCACACCGGCGACGATGTCGCCTTCCTTGCCGCGGAACTCGCCGAGGATCTTGTCGTCACCGATGTCGCGCAGGCGCTGGTTGATGACCTGCTTCGCCGCGAAGGCCGCGATGCGACCGAAGTCGCTCGGCTGGTCGACGGCTTCACCGATGACGGTGCCCTCGTCGTCGAGCTCGGGGACGTAGACACTGACCTCGCCGGACTTGCGGTCGAGCTCGACACGCGACTGCGCGTGGGCCGGCTCGCCGTTCTCTTCGGCGTGCTTCTGGTAGGCGGTCAGGATGGCAGATTCGATGATCTGGACCAGTTCGTCGAACGGGATCTCCCGCTCGCGCTCCATGAGTCGCAGGACTGCGAGATCGATCTTCACCGAGGTGCCTCCGTATTCAGATGAGTCGCTCCTGCGGATGGAACCGTCGCAGAAGTCGGCCACAAGCGTACCGCACTGCGGCTCGCGGACCCGAGCACGGATGCACGGGAGGCCCGTGGCGGCGTCGCCACGGGCCTCCCGTCCGTCGGGTGGTCGCGTCCAGGACGCGACCCGCTAGATCGCGCGGACCGCGTCGAGCAGTTCGGCGACCGGCACGTCGCGGCGTTCGCCGCTGGCCCGGTTCCACAGCTCGACGACGCCGTCGGCGGCGCCGCGGCCGGCGACGACCACGATCGGCATGCCGAGCAGCTCGGCGTCGCGGAGCTTGACGCCGGGCGACACCTTCGGACGGTCGTCGTAGAGCACGTCGAACCGCTCACCCTCGAGCTCGGCGACGATCGACGTCGCCAGCTCGTAGGCGACCTGGTCACGGCCGGTGGCGACGATGTGCACGTCGAACGGTGCGACGTTCTTCGGCCAGGCCAGGCCCTTGTCGTCGTTGTGCGCCTCGGCCAGGATCGCCAGGATGCGCGTCACGCCGATGCCGTACGAGCCCATAGTGACGGTCGCGAGCTTGCCGTTCTCGTCCTGCACCTTGAGGCCCAGGGCCTCGGCGTACTTGCGGCCGAGCTGGAAGACGTGCCCGATCTCCATGCCGCGGGCGGTCTCGAGCGGACCCGAGCCGTCGGGCGACGGGTCCCCCGCGCGGACGTCCGAGACCTCGGCGACACCGTCGGCCACGAAGTCACGGCCGGCGACCAGGCCGGAGACGTGCACGCCGCGCTCGTTGGCGCCGGTGACCCAGGCGGTGCCGTCGACCACGCGCGGGTCGACGAAGTACCGGATGCCCGTGGCGCTGTCGGCACCGAGGACCTGCGGGCCGATGTAGCCCTTGACCAGGCCCTTGTGCTTCTTGAAGTCGTCGTCGCCTGCGGCTTCGACCTCGGCCGGGGCGAACGCCACCTCGGCGCGCTTCAGGTCGACGTCGCGGTCACCGGGGAGCCCGACGACCACGACCTCGCGCGTGCCGTCCAGGTGCGTGAGGGCGAGGACGACGTTCTTCAGCGTGTCCGCGGCGGTCCACGGCGCGCCGTCGCGCGGGGCGACCTCGTTCGCGTGGGCGACGAGCGTGTCGATCGTCGGGGTGTCCGACGACGGCAGGAGCACCGCGTCGGGCTGCCCCTCGATCGGCAGCGACGCGGGCACGGGCGTGACGTAGGCCTCGACGTTCGCCGCGTAGCCGTTGGCGCTGCGGACGAAGGTGTCCTCGCCCACGGCGATCGGGTGCAGGAACTCCTCCGACTTGGAGCCGCCCATCGCGCCGGCGTCCGCCTTGACGATGACGTACTCGAGGCCGAGGCGGGCGAAGATCTTCTCGTACGCGTCGCGCATGACCTGGTAGCTGCGCTCGAGGCCCTCGTCGGTGAGGTCGAACGAGTACGCGTCCTTCATGGTGAACTCGCGACCGCGCAGCAGACCCGCGCGCGGGCGTGCTTCGTCGCGGTACTTGTCCTGGATCTGGAACAGCGTGACGGGGAGGTCCTTGTACGACGAGTACAGGTCCTTCACCAGCAGCGCGAACATCTCTTCGTGCGTGGGGGCGAGCAAGTAGTCGGACCCCTTGCGGTCCTGCAGGCGGAACATGCCGTCGCCGTACTCGGTCCAGCGGTTCGTCGCCTCGTACGGCTCGCGCGGCAGCAGCGCCGGCAGGAGCACTTCCTGCGCACCGGCAGCGACCATCTCGTCGCGGATGATCCCCTCGATCTTGGCGCGCACCCGGAGACCGAGCGGCAGCCAGGCGAAGATCCCCGGGGACTGGCGACGGACGTACCCGGCGCGGACGAGCAGCTTGTGGCTCGTCACCTCGGCGTCGGAGGGGTCGTCGCGGAGCGTACGGAGGAACAGATGCGAAAGCCGTGTGACCACGGGGCCAGCCTAGCGGCGTGCGCCGACGGCGCGGGCGCTCGCACCGTGCGAGGTCCGGGGCGAACGGTGCGAGGTCCCGGGCGAACGGTGCGAGGTCCCGGGCGAACGGTGCGAGGTTGCGGGCGAACGGTGCGAGGTCCCGGGCGAACGGTGCGAGGTCCCGGGCGAACGGTGCGAGGTTGCGTACTCGGTGCCGGGCGGGGAGACTCGCACCGAGTACGGAACCTCGCACGGGAGCGCAGCGCGCCGAGCCCCGCCTCGCACGGTGCGAGGGGGAGCGCGCGCTACGGGGTGGTGATAACCTCGGGGCTGCCGAGCGCGGCCTCCGGCCCCATCTCGTCAGCGATGCGGTTCGCCTCGGCGATGAGGGTCTGCACGATCTCGTGCTCCGGCACCGTCTTGACGACCTTGCCCTTCACGAAGATCTGGCCCTTGCCGTTGCCAGACGCCACGCCGAGGTCGGCCTCGCGCGCTTCGCCCGGGCCGTTCACGACGCAGCCCATGACGGCGACGCGCAGGGGGACGGACATGCCCTCGAGCCCCTTGGTGACGTCGTTCGCCAGCTGGTAGACGTCGACCTGGGCCCGGCCGCAGCTCGGGCACGAGACGATCTCGAGCTTGCGTTCGCGCAGGTTGAGCGACTGCAGGATCTGCAGGCCGACCTTCACCTCTTGCGCGGGCGGCGCGGACAGGGACACGCGGATGGTGTCGCCGATGCCCTCGGCCAGCAGGATGCCGAACGCGGTGGCGCTCTTGATGGTGCCCTGGAACTCGGGGCCGGCCTCGGTCACACCGAGGTGCAGCGGCCAGTCACCGGCGGCGGCGAGCTGGCGGTAGGCCTTCACCATGACGATCGGGTCGTTGTGCTTGACCGAGATCTTGAAGTCGTGGAAGTCGTGCTCCTCGAACAGGCTGGCTTCCCACACGGCGGACTCGACGAGCGCCTCGGGTGTGGCCTTGCCGTACTTCTGCAGCAGGCTCGGCTCGAGCGACCCGGCGTTGACGCCGATGCGGAGCGACACGCCTGCGGCCTTCGCCGCGGCGGCGATCGCACCGACCTGGTCGTCGAACTTGCGGATGTTGCCCGGGTTCACGCGGACCGCGGCACAACCGGCGTCGATCGCCTGGAACACGTACTTCGGCTGGAAGTGGATGTCGGCGATGACCGGGATCTGCGACTTCTTCGCGATGATCGGCAGCGCGTCGGCGTCTTCCTGGGTCGGCACCGCGACCCGGACGATGTCGCAGCCCGAGGCCGTGAGCTCGGCGATCTGCTGCAGCGTCGCGTTGATGTTCGTCGTCGGGGTCGTGGTCATCGACTGGACGGACACCGGAGCGTCGCCGCCCACGAGCACCTTGCCGACCCGGATCTGGCGCGACTTGCGTCGGGGGGCGAGGGTTTCGGGCGACTTGGGCATACCGAGGTTCACAGCGGGCACGTGAGCACTCTACGCGCTCGCTCCGAGCGTCCCGGCCCGGTCACACCGGACGCTCAGAGCCGGGCGGCGCTGTCCACCACGGTGATGAGCGGCGCGTACAGCCGCATCGCGCCGAGCGCCCGCTCGTGGTCCGCGTCGCTCGCCCCGGCGCAGGCGTCCGCGACGACCGTCACGGTCGCTCCGGCGTCCGCCGCCGCCAGGGCGGTCGACAGCACGCAGCAGTCGGTCGACACCCCCGTGAGCACCAGGTGCGGGTGGTCACCGACGACTGCCTGGAGGCCCGTCCCCCACTTGCCGAACGTCGGCTCGGTCACGACGGGGTCGTTCCGGTCCCCTGCCGCACTCGCGAAGGGCTCGGTCAGCGCGTACAGCGGGTCGGCGTCCGGCACGAGGGCGAAGGGCCACTCGCGGTAGTACGGCACCCAGGCGCCCTGCGGGCGCTGGGGCGCGACGAACCGGGTGAACACCGTGCGTCCGGTGAACCGGGGCAGCAGGCGTTCGATACCGACCCCGGCGTGGTCGTACCGCGGCGCCGCCCACGGAGACTCCCCCGTGAAGACCTGCTGCATGTCGATGACGACGAGCCAGGCGTCGTCGGGGACGCCCGTGGTCCCTGACGTGCTCACTGCTTCGCTCCCCGTTGCGCTCACCGCTGTGCTTCCTGGCGCCGGACGGAGCCCCGGGCGAACAGCAGGGTGCCGAGGAACCCGACGACGAGCGCGACCAGCACACCGAGGTTCGCGTAGGCCCAGGCGCCGTCGCGTCCGCCGAGGCCGAACGGCCCGAGCAGGTAGCCCTGCCACGACAGCCACGCCGGTGACGCCAGCGTCACCAGACCCCACCCGAGCGCCGTGCCGACCGCGACCAGGGCGATCGCGCCCCACCGGACGTCGCCGTAGCGGCCGCGACGGTCGTCGAGCTCGCCTTCGGCGTAGGCAGTGCGCCGGAGCAGGACGTCCGCGACGAAGATGCCGGCCCAGGCGGCGATCGGGACGCCGAGGGTGATGAGGAACGCCTGGAACGGGCCGACGAAGTCCGTCGCGAAGAAGGCGATGTAGATCGCACCCGCCACCATGAACACGCCGTCCACCCCGGCGGCGACCGGCCGCGGGATCTTCACGCCGACGCTCAGCAGCGCGAGGCCCGACGAGTAGATGTCGAGCACCGCGCCGCCGACGAGCCCGAGGATCGCGACGAGGGCGAACGGGATGAGGAACCACACCGGCAGGATCGTGGTGAGCGCGCCGATCGGGTCGGCACCGATCGCCGCGCTCAGGTCCGGCGAGGACCCGGCGAGCAGGACACCGAAGACCACGAGGATCGCCGGCGCGAGCGCCCCGCCGAAGGTCGTCCACCCGACGACTCCCCCGGTCGACGCCGAGCGCGGCAGGTACCGCGAGTAGTCGGCAGCGGCGTTCACCCAGCCGAGGCCGAAGCCGGTCATCACGAGCACGAGCGCACCGATGAACTGCTGGGCACTGCCCGTCGGCATCGCGGCGATCGCGGCGAAGTCGATGGACGGCACCGCGAGCACGACGTAGACGACCGTGAGCACCCCCGTGATGACCGTGATCCAGGTCTGCAGGCGCATGATCACGTCGAAGCCCGCGACGCCGGCCCCGACCACGAGCGCGGCGACCACGACGAGCGCGACGACCTTCGTCAGCACCCCGCCGTCCCAGCCGAGCTCGGTGAACACCGTCGAGGTCGCGAGGACGGCCAGTGCGGCGAGGGCGGTCTCCCACCCGACGGTGAGGATCCAGCTGAGGAACGAGGGCACCCGGTTGCCGCGGACCCCGAAGGCCGCACGGCTCAGCACCATCGTCGGCGCCGACCCGCGTTTGCCGGCGATCGCGACGATGCCGCACAGCAGGAACGAGAACACCACCCCGATGACCGAGACGACGGTGGCCTGCCAGAACGAGATGCCGAACCCGACCACGAACGACCCGTAGGCGATGCCGAGGACGGAGATGTTCGCCGCGAACCACGGCCAGAAGAGTCCCCGCGGGGTGCCCTTGCGGTCGGACTCGGCGATGACGTCGAGGCCCTGCCGTTCAACGGTGCGGACCTCGGGCGCGGCGGTGGTGGGCCCGGAGTTCGTGGGCGCTGTGCTCATCCGCTGAGCGTAGCGCCGCAGCGACTACCCGAACAGGTTCACAGGCCGCACGATGTCGGCGTAGATCAGCAGCGCGCTCATCCCCGCCAGCAGCACCACGACGACCATCGTGAGCGGCATCGTCTTCGCCAGGTCGATGGGGCCCGGGTCCGCCTTGCCGACGAGTTTGAAGGACCGTCGCTTGATCGCCTCCCACAGGGCGCCGGCGATGTGCCCGCCGTCGAGCGGCAGCAGCGGCACCATGTTCAGCACGAACAGGCCGATGTTCAGCGAGGCCAGCAGCCCGAGGATCGTGTACGCCTTGTCGACCACCGGCACGCCGCTCATCGACGAGACCTCGCCGATCGCGCGGCCGACGCCGACGACCGACACGGGGCTGTCCTGCGACCGCTCCTGCGCGCCGAACGCCGCGTTCCAGACGGCGACCAGGCGCTGCGGCAGGTCGATGATGAGGTGCGCCGACGCGGCGATCTGCGCACCCGTCGCGGGCAGGACCTCGGCCGGCGACTGCCGCACGAGCGACTGCCCGATGCTGACGCCGACGACACCGACCCGCTGGGTCTTCGTCGTGCCGTCGTCGTTCGTGACGACCTTGCCCTCGGCGTCGTAGACGTCGCGGGTGGCGGTCGTCGGGGTGATCTCGAGCGTCTTCCGGGCACCGTCACGCTCGACGACGACCGTCACCTGCTCGCCGGCCGACTTCTGGAACACCTCGGAGACGCGCGCGATGGTCGGGTCCTGCTCACCGTTCACCGAGAGCACGACGTCGCCCGACGCGATGCCGGCCTGCTTCGCCGGCGACTCCGCATCGCCCGAGGTGCACTCGGTCGTCTGGCTTGTCGGCAGGACACAGTCGACGCTCGAGGTGAACGTCGTGGTCGGCGACCCGAAGCCACACAACAGCACGCCGAACAGGACGATCCCGATCACCAGGTTCATCGCGGGGCCAGCGACCATCACGATGATGCGCTTCCACGGGGTCAGCCGGTAGAACGCGCGGGAGTCGTCGCCGCCGGAGTCCGCGATCTGCTCCGCGCTGGCCTGGCGGGCGTCCTGCACGAACGCGCCGTACATGCCGGTGTTCGTGATCGCACTCGGGCGGCCGGAGGCACGCGGCTTGAGCATGCCGACCATCGAGATGTAGCCGCCGACCAGGATCGGGCGGATGCCGTACTCGGTCTCACCCCGCTTGAACGACCACATGGCCTTGCCGAAGCCCAGCGAGTACTGCGTCACCTTGACGTTGAACAGCTTCGCGAAGGACAGGTGCCCCAGCTCGTGGAGTCCGATCGAGACCAGCAGGCCGATGATGAAGACGACCACGCCGAGGACGAAGAGCAGGACGGTTTCGACGGTCACCGGGAAAGGGTACGGGACGCTTGCCATGACGGAGCCGAGCGCCGTCTGAGAGGTGATCTGAGCCTCTCCCCACCGGCACGGCCGTCCCGCCGCTGGCGCGTCGCGCCGGAACCGGCGGTGTGGGCCCAGTCCGTCACGTGGTGACCATGCGACCGACGGGAGGCGCGGATCGCGTCAGCGGGTCAGCGCGCGGTCCGCCGCGGCGCGGGCCCAGAGCTCCGCAGCGAGCACGCCGTCGAGTGACGGCTCACCCGCGGTGTGCTCCTCGACGACGCGCTCGACCGTGTCGACGATGTCGAGGAACCCTATGGCGCCCGCGTGGAACGCGGCCACGGCCTGCTCGTTCGCCGCGTTGAAGACGGCCGGGAAGGTCCCGCCGAGCTCACCGACACGCTTCGCTAGGGCGACGGCGCCGAACGCGTCAGCGTCGAGCGGCTCGAAGGTCCAGGTGCTCGCCGTGGTCCAGTCGAGCGGCACACCGACCCCGGGCACGCGGCCCGGCCACGCCAGGCCGAGCGCGATCGGCAGACGCATGTCCGGCGGCGAGGCCTGCGCGATGGTGGAGCCGTCGACGAACTCGACCATCGAGTGCACGATCGACTGCGCGTGCACCGTGACCTCGATGCGGTCGTACGGCACGCCGAAGAGCAGGTGGGCCTCGATGACCTCGAGCCCCTTGTTGACGAGCGTGGCGGAGTTCGTCGTGACGACGACGCCCATGTCCCACGTGGGGTGCGCCAGCGCCTGCGCCGGGGTGACGTCGCGGAGCTGCTCGCGGGTGCGGCCGCGGAACGGACCGCCGCTCGCCGTGAGGACGAGCCGCTGCACCTCGGTGTCGGCACCGGAGCGGAGCGCCTGCGCGATCGCCGAGTGCTCACTGTCCACGGGGACGATCTGGCCCGGCGCTGCAGCCTGCTGCACCAGGGAACCGCCCACGATCAGGCTCTCCTTGTTGGCGAGCGCCAGGGTCGCACCGGTCTCGAGCACCGCGAGCGTCGGCCCGAGGCCGACCGACCCCGTGATGCCGTTCAGGACGACGTCGGCCTCGACGCTGCGGACGAGCCGCTCGGAGGCCTGCGCCCCGAACGCCGTGTCGCGCACGCCGAACCGGGCGGCCTGCTCGGCGACCAGGGTGCGGTTGCTGCCGGCGGTCAGTCCGACGACCTCGAACCGGTCGGGGTTGCGGGCGACGACGTCGAGCGCCTGCGTGCCGATCGAGCCGGTGCTGCCGAGGACGACGATGCGGCGCCGGGCCACGGTCAGCCCTTCGCGAGGATGTCGACCACGAAGACGAGCGTGGCGTTCTTCGGGATGCCCGAACCCTCCTGCGGGTTCGCGCCGTAGGCGTCCTCCGGCGTGGCGACGATCAGCACCTGGGAGCCGACCTTCTGGCCGACGAGCCCCGTGACGAAGCCCTTGATGAGTGCGCTCTCGGAGACCGTGAAGGTCGTCGGGGCGCCCTTCGACCACGAGGAGTCGAACTCCTTGCCGGTGCTGTAGACGACGCCCTTGTACTGCACGAGGGCGGTGTCGCCGTCGGCGATGGACGCGCCGTCGCCCTGCTTGAGGACCTCGACGGTCGTCTTGGTCGGGGCCTTCACACCGTCGGGGATCGTGATCTCCGGCTCGCCGGACGCCTTGTCCTTGACCGTCGGCAGGCCGGGGTCCTGGTCCTGCGGGGTGCCGCTCGCCTTGGTGGGGGTCTGCGCGACGACGTCCGCGACCACGACGATCTCGCCGCCGGTGTTGAAGCCGAGTGCCGCGGACTGACCGACCGCTGCCAACCGGTCGCCGACCTTCGAGCAGGCGAGGAGGGCACCGAAGCCCGAGCCGCCGACGGACAGGACCTGCGGGTTGCCCTCGTCGAAACCGACCGTGCCGAGCTTCTTGGCGTCCTTCGCCTCGTAGACCGTGTACGACACCTGGGCGTAGTCGCCCTCGTCCAACGACGCGCCCTTGCCCGAGACGAGCTTCGTGGCCTGCGGGGTCTTGGCCGACAGGCCCGCCGCGAACTTGACGGTCGGGGCCTTCGCGCCCCCGAACGAGCCGGTCGCCCGGATCGAGTCAGAGGCCTTGCCGGGGTCCGGGCAGGACGTGATCGCCGAGGCGGTCGCACTGGCGGTCGGGGTCGGCGAGGCCGTGGACCCGTCCGAACCGGAGCCGGAGCATGCGGCGAGTCCCAGCACGACGGCGGGGACGAGGGCGATCGGGAGCAGGCGCAGACGCTTCACGGGACCCTAGTCTGCCCCACCTGCTGAAGAGTCCCCTGCCAATGTCGCAGCACGGACGACGGTCTGGGCCTCGTGGTGCACCGGGAACGACACCGACCGGGCGATGAAGCAGAGCTGGTTCGCCGTGGCGTGCGCGGCTTCGGCATCGGCCACCCGGTCTGCCTCGAGGATCGTCACGACCGGGTGCAGCGTCGCACCGGTGAGCTCGCCCGAGCCGTCGCGGTTCAGGTTCAGCGACGCAGTGGCCGTGTCGCGGTAGTCGACGACGGTGAAGCCCTGGGTCACCGCGACGTGCAGGTAGCTGAGCATGTGGCACTGGGCCAACGCGGCGACGACGAGTTCCTCCGGGTTCCAGCGGTCGCGGTCACCGCGGAACGTGGGGTCGGCCGAGCCGACCACGTCGGGCTTGCCGACCGCCGAGACGACGTGGTCGCGCCCGTAGTCGCGGTAGCCGGACGTGCCGGTGCCGCGGTCTCCCGTCCAGCTGACGGAGACCTCGTAGGTGTGGTCCTGCACGGGTGCTGCCCCTTCGTCGGCGTCACTGGCGGTCGTCCGCCCTGGCTAGCATGGCGGCATGACGGTGAGCCACGAAGTCCGCACTGATCGCCATCCTCTCACCGCCGACGGGTCGGTCGAACTCGCGGTCCTCGACCGGTCGGGGTTCGACGAGAGCCGGCACATCGGCGCCGGGGTCGTGGTCGACTCCTCGGGTGCCGTCGTCGACTCGGTCGGCGACGTCACCGCCAGCATCTACCCGCGCTCGACGATGAAGCCGTTCCAGGCCCTCGCCGTCCGCGGCGCCGGTGCCCGGTTCTCCGACGAGGAACTCGTCCTCACCACCGCGAGCCACGCCGGTACCGTCGCACACCAGGCCCTCGCGCTGCACATGCTCGAGTCGTTCGACCACGTCGAGGCCGACCTCGGGTGCCCGCCGGACATGCCCTTCGACCGAGCGACCGGCCGGACGATGGACGGCCCCCGGCGCCTGGCGATGAACTGCTCGGGCAAACACGCCGGCATGCTCGCCGCCTGCCGCGTCAACGGGTGGGACGAGGCGACGTACCTGGACATCGAGCACCCGATGCAGCAGCGGGTCCGCTCGGTGGTCGAGGAGTACACGCACGAGACGGTCGACCTGGTCGGCACCGACGGCTGCGGCGCCCCCGTCTTTCCGCTCACGCTGACCGGACTGGCACGCGGGTTCGCCGGCGTCGTCGCCCGGGCCGACGACGACTCCACGGCGCTGACCGACGCCGTCCTGGCGCACCCGTGGGCGATCGACGGGGTCGGTCGGGCCAACACCGTCACGATCGAGCGGCTGCAGGTCCTGGCGAAGCTCGGGGCCGAGGGCGTCATGGTGATGGGGCTGCCCGGTGGGGCCGCGGTCGCGGTGAAGGTGCTGGACGGGTCACAGCGCGCGGGCACCCTCGCAGCGCTGACCCTGCTGCAGCGGAACGGGCTGGTGGGCGCCGACGGCGTGGCCGATGTCCTGGCGGCGACGGGTGAACAGGTGCTCGGCGGTGGTGTGCCGGTCGGCGCGGTCCGGGTCGGCTCCGGCCTGCGCTGAGGCCGTCACCCGACGAGCTCCGGCAGTACCGGGAGCACCGGTCTGAGCGTGACACCACATCGGTCGGGTGGGCGACGGACGGTGCAGCCGTAGCGGGTGACCTCCACCGCGGCGTCCCACAGCCCTGGCATCGCTCCGAGTCCCGGGACGAGCACGACCGTGCCGCTCGGGCGTCCGGAGCGGTCGAGGCGAGCGAGCACCGCCGTGCCGTCGGGCAGCGTCGTACCGTCGGGCAGCGCCGGGTCGTCGCCAGTTTGGGTTCCGATTCTGCCGGCTGCGCGGAGGTCGTCCCACGGATCGGCGGTGGCGCGGAGCTGTTCGGCGATCGCCCGGAACACCGCGGCGGCGAGTGCCCCGGTGCCGACGACCACGACGTGACCGGTCGTGTCGGTCTCCCACGGCACACCGTCCGAGCCGTGGCCGAGCAGGAGCCGTCCTGGTGCGCTCGGACAGTGGGACTCGATCGCCGCTGCGGAGTAGTCGCCGGACAGCGACTCCGGTTCGCGGCGTCCGCCTGCGCCGGACCGGTGCAGCAGGACGTCGAGCACCGCGCAGCACCCGGCGGCTGCGAACACCACCGCACGGGAAGCGCCGTCGAGGGGCGCGAACACCCCGGCGAGGACGAGCACGACGGCGGTCCCGACCAGGACGCACCGAGCAGCGAACGGGGTCATGCCTCCATCGCAGCAGGACGGCGGCGTCTCCGGGGCGCCGACGACCGATCTGTGGAGAAGTCCGGCAGCGCTACTGCACGAGGAAGAACTGCTCGCCGATGTCCACCCGAGCCCCGCGCTCCACGCGGTACCGACGGCCGGGCTCGCAGCGACGGATCGAACCGTCGATGTGGCGGACGACGGTGCCGTTGCCGGAGAACCGGTCGGACACCCACAGGTCGTCACCGTCGCGGCCGAGCTCGAGGTGGGTCTTCGACACCGACTTGCCCGGGTCGTGGACGGTCAGCAGGTCGTCGTAGCGCTCCCCCGGCTGCGGACGAGGCAGACGACCGAGCAGGCCCGTGCCGTGCACCCCGAACCGCTCGCCCGTGCTGAAGTGCAGCAGGAACGGCGCGCGCGTCGGGGTCTTCGAGACGATGCGGGTCTCGTCGACGTCCTCGTCGAGCTCGTCGGCGTCCGCACTGGCCTCGGGACGGTCCGACGGCGGGAGCGGGAGCTCGGGTGCCGTCGCCCCGGGGAGCGGAGGCAGCGGCGCGGCGAGCGGGGCCTGCGCCGGCGGGACCCAGGACCGTTCGGAGTCCTGCGGTTCTCCGTGCGGTGCCGCGTCCCCGGGCTCGGTCGGCTCGGTCACCGGCGCCGCGTGTGCGCCGCGGGGACGGCCACCCGGGCGCGAGGCCTCGCTGTCCGGCAGGGCCGACTCGTCGTCGGCGGCGGTCTCGTCGGCCACGTCCTCGTCGGACCCGGTCTCGCCGGACCCGGTCTCGTCGCTCGAGGCCTGATCGTCCGCAGGCGCATCGACCGGGATCTCGTCGTCCGGCGCGTCGGTCGACGACGACCCGCCGGCTCCGGCCGACTCCACGCCGGAGTGCTCGGTCGCCCAGTCCGGACGCGCCATCGGCAACGGTACGACCGGTCCGGTGAACGCGGCGGTCACGGCGGGGCGGACTGCTCCGCACTCGCCGCAGAAGATGTCGTCGGGCTCGAGGCGGTTGCCACAGACGTGGCAGATGGTCGTGGCGTGCATGCCCGGCGTCACGAGCGGCGCGGGCCGCGGCGGTCGGCGGTCGATCAGGGGCTCGACGACGGCGGTGTCCCCCGGCTGCGGCGGCGAGACGACGGGCACGGCTGCGGTCGGTTGTCCGAGCGCACCGTCCTGCACGGGCTCGCCGGAGCGGGTGGACGTCGTGTCGTCAGCACCGTCGGTGTCGGCGTGCACGGCTGCGTCGTCCGTCGCGTGCGGGGACGCCGCGGTGTCGTCTGGCGTGTCGTGGGACGTGTCACGGGGCGTGTCGTCAGCGACGGTCGGTGCACTCGGGACCGGCGGCACGACGGGAGCCGGATCAGCTCCGGCATCGGTTGTGGCGCCGCGACCGACCCACCAGGACGGGCCTGCCGGAGCCGCGGACGGGGCCGGAGCGACCGGCGGCGCCCACACGGGTGCCGGCGCCTCGTCAGCGGCCGGCGGGGTCACGGGACGGTCCTCGACGGGAGCCAACCGGGTCCGCTCGGGGTCGTCGGCGAGGGCGTCGGCGGGCTCGGAGCGGTAGGCGTCCGGGTCCAGTGGCGGTTCGTCCTGGGCGGGGACGGCGTCGGGCTGCGCGGCCGCGTTCGACCAGTCGCCGAGGCCGGAGCCCGCTCCGTGCACGTGCGACGGTGCCTCGCGCGGGGCGAGGTCGTCGGGGCGTTGCACGGGCACCGCGGTCGGGGGTTCGGTGCTGCGGCGGTCGGCACCGGTCAGCCAGGCGCGGGTGGCGGGGTCGAGGGTCGACTCGGGCAACCACGCGTCGGCCGCAGGGTCGGAGCGACGTCCGTGGGAGTCGGGCTGCTGCAGGGGCGGTGGCGGCGCCTGCTCGACGGGGGTCGGAGCGACCGGCCGGCGGCTCGCTCCGGCGGTCACCGCGCGTCCGCACTCACCGCAGAAGATCGCCCCCTCCGGGAGCATCGATCCACAGTGTTCGCATCTGATCACGGTCTGCCTCTGTCCTCACTCGGCCGTCCACGACGCTCGTCAGGCCTCCGGCCATCGTAGTCACCGCGTCTCGCCGAGCCCTGACCGGTGGTGGCGCGCGGCCGTTCGGGTCCCCGCAGGGACCGGAGCGACACGGCGGTGCGGAACCGCTCACGGCGGGTCCGACCGGCGCGCAGGGTCCCCACCGCATCGTCCGTCGCCGACCACATCCGGTCGGCGGCGGCCTGGTCGACGTCGCTCGGTCCGAACACCGCCCGGTCGGCGAGGGCGGCCAGTCCGGTCCCGCCCTCACCCGGAGCGCCGGTCACGGTCTCGCGTCGTGTGGCCGATCCGGCCACGTCGTGCCCACGGTCGAGGAGCGCATCGCGGTACTCGTCCCAGGCCCCGACGATGCGACCGCGCGGCGTCGGAGCACGACGGCGCCGTCGGCGGCGGACCCGCTTCAGCAGGACGATCACCCCGAACGGCAGGAGCACGAGGGCGATCAGCCCCAGTGCACCGAGCACCCACGGCAGCGCTGCGAGCAGGATCTGCAACCACAGCGGCTGCACGGGCGGCGTGTTCCGGTCGCTCTGCGGCGGCGCCTGCTGGTCCTGGTCCTGCTGGTCGACGGGAGGCGGCGGCACGACGGTCTCGGGACGGGTCACCGGCTGCGGCGTCTGCTGCTGCTCGTTCGGGATCTCGCGGACACTCGGGTTGGGGTTGAGCATCACCCACCCCCACTGCGCGGTGTCGACCTCGATGCGCGCGGTGACGTCCGAGCCGCGGAACGTCGTGGTGCCGCCGCTCGCCGACGCCCCGCCGGACCCCGAGTCGCCGCCTGCGGTGAAGCCCATGACCACCCGTGCCGGGAACCCGAGCTCGTCGGCCATCAGCGCTGCTGCGGCGGCGTACTGCTCCTGGTCGCCGATCATCAGCGGCGACGTCAGGAGCTCCTGGATGCGGTCGGCGCCGTGCCCCGAACGGCTCATCCGGTCGTCACCGACGCCGTGGCTGACGTACCCGTTGCGCTTGAGCGCCTGGATCACCGCGACGAGCTTCGCACCAGAAGTCGCATCGGCGTCGGTCGTCGCCTCGACCGTCTCGCGGACGGCGTCCGGCACGTCGCGCGCCGTCGGGACCGCGGCACTGCCCGGGCGGGCGGCCGCGAGCTGCTCGTCCGTCGGCTGGTCGGGGACCACGGCGGTCAGGTCGTAGGAAGTGCCTTCGCGGACACCGCCGACCACGGCGCCCGTCTGCGTCGAGCCGTTGTAGAAGAAGGAACCGCGCTCGTCGTCGGCGTCGGTCCCGGTGAAGTCGACGCGCTCCAGGTCCCCCACCGTCGGCAGCCAGACCCCGCTGTAGCCGTCGACGGTCACCCCGACGCGCACCGTGGTGCCGTCCACGCCACGGACGTCGACCGACGTCGGCACGCGCTCGAACGTGCCCGACGACGAGGAGCCGTCCGACCCGCCGACGCGGTAGACCACGCCGTCGTAGGTGTCGAGCGTCGCGATGCGCACGAACCCGTTCTCCGGCAGTCCGGTGACCCGGAGCTGTGCGGTGTCCGCCGCGCTCTGTTCCTCGTACGCGCGGAAGCCGCTCAGCGGGCTGACGTAGTCGCGGGGGTCGAACGGCTTCACGACGTCCGTGCGGGCGACGGTGCGCTCGTTGGCCGGTGGCGCGACCAGCCCGAGACCCGTGGCGACGACGGCCGCCGCGACGATCGTCCCCGTGCCGACGAGCGCGGGGCGCACGACGGACCGAGCGATCGGCACCGGCGACCCGATCGTGGTCGCCACGGCGACCGCGCGACGTGCGTGCCGCACCGTCAGCGCCCACACGAGCGCGACGGCGACGAGCACGACGGCCGTCACGATCGACGTGTCCAGCCGGCTCGGTCCGACGACCACCCCGATCGCGAACAGCACCAGTGCCGGGATGCTCGCGAGTTCCTGCCTGGAGGCACGGGTCGCCACGCTCACGGCCGTCACCGTGGCGACGAGGAGCGTCACGAAGTACGGCACGAGGAGCGCCTCGTACGAGCCGACCGGCAGGCTGATGGTCACCAGCTGCTTCCACCCCAGCGCGACGCCGGCGAACAGCGCGAGCAGGCCCGGGCCCGTCGGCAGAACCCCGTTGGCCTGACCGGGCACGGCGGCGGGTACACCGGCGAGCGTGAACGCCGCCACCGTCGCGATCGCCACCACGACCAGCGGCAGCCGCAGGACCGCGCCGACGAGGGCGACGAGGGTGCCGAACGCGATCGCGGTCACCGCCGCGACGATCATCGAGTCGTCGCGGTAGACCGGCCACCACGACACACTCGCGATCGCGAGCAGGAGCCACACGACGAGGGTCCCGCCGGCCAGACGGAACGGCACGAGCCGCCGGGCATCGCGTCGATCGGAACGCCGGGTCGACCGACGGGCACGCTCCGCGGGCGGCGTCGGCGTGGCCACCGGAGGGGCGCTCACGCGGCGGCCGATCGGTGCAGGGCGTGCCGGAGGTCGTCCAGGTAGCCGATGGTCATCACGGTCAGGCCCGCGACCCGCAGGAACCGTGGCTGTGCTTCGGGCTCGCAGATCACCGCGACGACCTCGACCCCGACGGGGAAGCGCGTCGCCGCGAGCCGGAGCGCCGGCAGTCCGATCGTCGAACCGACGACCAGGAACGCCACCGAGATGCCCTCGGTGTCGCTGCCGACGATCCGGGAGACCTCGGCGATGGGCAGGCAGGCCTCGGCGAGTCCGACCGAGGCGAAGTCGTCGAGCAGGCGCGTCGGGGTGACCGTCGGCAGGGTCCGCACCGCGTAGACGGCACGCTTCGCGAACTCCGGGGTGCGTTCCGACACCACGACCGAGACCTCTCGGCCGTCGCGGATCGCACGGGCACCGAGCGAGGCCGCAGCGCTCACCGCGAGCTCGAACTCCTCGTCGTCCCCGAACTCCGACCGGGCGATGCCGAGTGCCACGACCAGGTGCGAGCGGCGCGTGTCCTCGAACTGGCGCACCATCAGCGCGCCCGACTTCGCCGTCGACTTCCAGTGGATGGTGCGGGGGTCGTCACCCGGCATGTACTCGCGGATGGCGTGGAACGCGATGTCGGCCGGCGACAGGTCGGTGGTCGCCTGCCCCTCGAGGTCGCGCACCAGCCCGGTGCTCGTCGACGGGATTGCGATCGTGCGCGGGTGCACGATGACCTGTTCGCGTGCGGTCCAGACGACCTCGCGGCGGACGAGACCGACGGGGTCGGCGCGGACACCGGTGACCGGACCCACGTCGAGCACGCCGCGGCGCACGGTCGGTACGGGCACCAGCTGCTCGAACGTGCCGTGCGCGCCGATCGCCGGGATCGCGACGTCGACGAGCCCCGGGCCGACCGGCACCTCGACCGTCGTCGGCACCGAGGGCAGACGCGTCGGGTTCTCCGCCGTGACCACCACACCGGCCTCGTCGCCGACCGCCACACGGTGCTGCGGCAGGCGCATCCGGATCACCAGCCGCGTGCGGCCGATGAGCGCGATCGCGGCGACGACGACGAGCACCGCTCCCGCGAACCCGACGACGACGATCTCGCGCAGGCCGAACCGGTAGCCGGCCACGAACGCGACGAGCGTGAGGGCCGCGACCGTCCACCCGAGCCCGGTGACGACGGACGAGACCTCGCCCCAGGAACGCTTGACGAGCCTCCAGGCCGTTGCCCAGACCCGGACGATCCCGACGACCGCATCCGCTGCGACGCCTTCGCGGTCACCGACGATCCGTGAGCGGACGTTGGTCAGGCCGGCGACCGTCCCCGTGCGCTCGTACGCCGTCGTCCCGCGACGCGACCGCGTCGAGGACGGACGGCGTGAGCGCGTGGAGATGGGCCGGCGGTCCGTCACGTCGTGACTCGGTCGGCCGGCGGCGGCGTCTCCACCAGCAGCTGTGCGATGACGCTCGGCGCGCTGACACCGTCGAACTCCGCCTCGGCGTCGAGCACCAGGCGGTGCGCGAGCACCGGGACGGCGAGGGCCTTGACGTCGTCCGGCGTGACGTAGTGGCGGCCGCTCAGCGCAGCGAGCACGCGTGCCGAACGGATGAGGCCCATCGCGCCGCGGACGCTGACGCCCAGGCGGACCTCACTGGCCGAACGCGTCGCGTCGACCAACCGTGCGACGTAGTCGGCGATGACGGCGTCGACGTGCACCGTGCGGGCCAGCGCGGCCATCTCGGTGATCGTCGCCGCGGGCACGACACTCGCGAGCGGAACCGATGCCGACGGAGCAGACGAGGTCTCGAGGATCTTCACGGTGGCGGCGTGGTCGGGGTAGCCGATCGAGGTCTTCATGAGGAACCGGTCGAGCTGCGCCTCGGGCAGACGGTACGTGCCGGCCTGCTCGATGGGGTTCTGCGTCGCGATGACCATGAACGGAGCCGCCAGACGGTGGTTCACGCCGTCGACCGTGATCGCCGACTCCTCCATCGCCTCGAGCAGGGCCGACTGCGTCTTCGGGCTCGCACGGTTGATCTCGTCGGCGAGGACGATGTTCGCGAAGACCGGGCCGCGGTGGAAGTCGAACTCCTGCGTGCGCTGGTCGTAGACACTGATGCCGGTGATGTCGCCGGGCAGCAGGTCGGGGGTGAACTGGATGCGGTTCGTCGTCCCCTGCACGCTCTGCGCCATCGCCCGCGCCAGACTCGTCTTGCCCGTGCCGGGGACGTCCTCGAGGAGCAGGTGGCCCTCGCTGAGCATCGCCGTCACCGCGAGGCGGATCACGAACGTCTTCCCGAGGAGCACCTGCTCGACGTTGGTCACGATGCGGCCTGCGACGTCGGCGAACCAGGTGGCCTGCTCCGGGGTCATGCTCATGCGGGGTCGTTCCTCGTTCTCGGGGATGGCGGTAGGTGCAGCGTACGGTCAGCGGGCGGCGGAACCGGGTCAGCCGGGCGCGGGTTCCGGATCGGGCTCACTCGGCACGGACGGCTCCGGCTCGGGGTCCGGCACCGGCGCCGCTGCGATCGGGAACGCATCGGTCACGGCGTCGGACTTCTGCGAGCTCGAGCCGTCCGTCGCGGTGACCGTTGCTCGGACCTTGACGGAGCTCGCGCCGAGTGGCGGAGTCGGCGCGGTCTCCCCGGCGTTCCAGCTGTCGGTCCCGCGGAAGATGTTGCCGTCCTCGTCGAAGTACCAGTACGCGGTGTAGCGCACCGAGATCCCGGAGCCGCTCGGCCCCGTCACCGCGATCGGCTGCCCCTGCTGGGCAGCGGTCACCGAGAGGTTCGAGTCGAGGGCCGTGGCGTTGCCCGTCCACGATTGGTCGTCGGGCGTGCAGAACGTGCTGCCCGGTCCGCCGCAGGCACGCAGGAGCATCTGCGCGGACACGTTGCGCGCTCCGGACCCCGGCACGCCTGTCCAGGTCTGGCCCGGCTGCAGCGTGATCGGCTGCCCGCCGGTCTCGAGCTGGTAGTGGTGCGCGTTCCGCGAGGGAGCCGTGACGCTGACGTTCCAGAGGTTCGTCCCGACCTGCACGACGTCGACGGAGGGTCGTCCGGTCCCTGTGGGACGTTCGTACGTCACCGCGTCCGTGTACTCGACGTTGCAGAAGTAGCCGTTCGACACGGTCACGGCGTACCGCGTCGACCCGCCGCCGACGCCGTCGTCGCGCGTCGGGCTCGACGAACCGATCGAGCCGGACGGGGTGGCAGCGCAGTCGACGTTGCCCGAGCGGAACACCCCGTACCGCAGTCCGGACCCGCCTGCCGCGTCGGGAGCACCCCAGGTCACGGTCACGGTCGACTTCCCCGAAGAGTCCGCCTGCTCACCGGCGACGGCTCGGACGTTCGTCGGCTTGCCGGGCGTCCCGACGGCCGTACCCGTGGCCGATGCCGAGTTCCACTGCACGACGGTGCCGTTGCGGTCCGCGTCGTTCCGGGCCGAGATCGTCACCTTGTACTGCGCGGCGCTCTGGGCTCCGGTGAACGAGGTGCTCGTCGCCGTGCCGGTGTGCCGGGTACCGGACAGCCCCGGTCCCTCGATGGTGACGATGTAGTCGTCGACCGCGCTGCCACGGTTCGGAGCGGGAACGGCCTTCCACGCGACGTCGAGCTGGTTCGGCGTCGACCCGTTCGGTGTGACGGTGATGCCCTTCGGCGGCGCCGGCACGTAGTCGGCGCTGATCGTGGCCGAGCTGCCCGACGGCTTCGAGTCGCCGATCGCGTTCGTGGCGATGACCTGGAAGCGGTACGACGCCTTCGGGTCGAGGCCCGTCAGGGTGCAGACCGTGGCGGTGCCGCAGTTCTTCGCGACGCCGTTCGTGCCGGTGACGCGGTACCCGGTGATCGGCGAGTTGTTGCCCTGCGGGGTCGACCAGGTCAGCGTGGCCTGGCCACCGTCGTAGGACCCGGTCCGGGTTGGCGTGCCGGGGGCGTCGGGGACGTCCTGCACCGAGATCGTCACGTCACCCCAGACGTAGCGGTCCGGGTCGTTCGTGGCGTCGGCGACCTGGTACTGCAGGTGGGCGTCCACCGGCTTGGCGCTGTCGGAGACGCGGACCTGCAGACGGGTGCGGTCGCCGCTCGGGGTCACGGAGACGCCGCTCGGCAGCCCGCCGGACAGACCACGGATGTTCACGACGCGCAACCGCTGTCCGGGGAACGGGTTCGTCGGCTGGTCGTTCGTCAGGACGTCGATGGTGGTCGTCGCACCGCGCTTGGTGATCGACCGGTCGGCGCCGGGTTGCACGAGCGGACGCGTCGAGGCCACGACCCCGACGGTCACGGTGCCGGCACGTCCGGCGTTCGCGTCGTCCTGCACCCCGATGCCGATCGACGCCGTGGTGTTCTTCTTCGCGGTGTCGGCGACCGTGATGGTCAGCTGCTGCTTGGAGATCGTGGCGGTGGTGCCGGCCGCTGGACGGCCGACGACGGAGTAGCGCAGCTCCGGCAGGTCCTTCGGGTACGGGTAGTCGGTGAGCTTCGTCAGGTCGACGGTGCGCGTCTCACCAGGCTGCATCTCGACCGCCGAGCCGGTGAACGCCGGCGGCTGGTTCGACCGCGGCGTCACGGTGACCGGGAGCACGAGCGTCGCGACCCGCCCCTTCCCGCCGTTGGCCGCGGAACCGTCCGTGACCTCGAACGAGATCGACGCGTTGCCGTAGTACAGCTTCGACGAGGTGAACTGCAGCGTCGACGAGTCCACGACCAGGCTCTGGCCGTTCGCGTGCGTCGCCTTCACCGTGCCGCGGTCCGTGATCGTCGCCGTCTGGCCGTTCGCGGTCACGACGTAGTCCTCGAGCGGGATCCGGACCGTCGCCTCGCTCTTCACGGTGACGGCACCGGCCGAGCGGTTGATCTGCGGCAGGGCGTCGTCGAACCCGGGGACGTTGATGAAGCCGTAGGACACGATGTCGGGGTGGTCGACCCGTGCGACCGAGAACGGGATGACCTGGGACTCGTCGGTGAGCCGGACCGTGATCCGTCCGTCGTCGGTGAGCCGTGCGGTGTCGCCGTAGCCGTCGACGATCCCGACCTGCAGGTCGGCAGCGGTGCCCTCGGCGAAGAAGACGTTCTCGAGCACGTCGACGGTCACGCTCTCGCGCCGCAGGATGTCCTGCAGGTCGAGGGTCGTGTCGTCGACCTCGGGGCGGAGGGGTTGCGCGTCCGGGTCGACCGTGACGGTGAGGAACGCGGTGCTCGATCCCCCGCTGGCGTTCGCCACCGTGTAGAGCACGGCGTAGTCGCCCGACTTCGCGGTCTTCGGGGGTGTGACCCGGATCTGCTGCTTCCGCAGGATCTTCGCCGACACGTCGTCGGCGGTGGGCTCGGCCGCCGACACGGTGAGCTGACCCCCCTCGGGGTCGGAGTCGTTCTGCAGCACCCGCACGGTCACCGAACCGCCGGGTCGGATGGTCACGTGGTCGGCCTCGGCGACGGGGTTCGACGCCTGTTCGGCCCGGGGGGCGATGCCCACGCGGACGGTACCGGTGGCACGCGCGCCGAGGGCGTCGACCACCGTGTAGGTGAACTCGTCGGTGCCGGCCGAGTAGTCGCCGGCCTCGTAGGTCAGCGCGTCGGACGCGACGTCGGTGACGGAGCCCTTGTCGGGGTTCGACCCGACGCCGACGAGCTGCACCGAGTCGCCGTCCGGGTCGATCCCGTTCAGCGGCACCGAGATCCGCACCGACGAACCCGCCACGACCCGGGCGGTCACGGTCTGCGGGACCGGCGGGTTGTTCGTCGCCGCGTCCCGTTCGCGCACCGAGATCGAGACGGCGGCGTCGGCGTACTGGCCGTCCGGACCGGCGACCCGGTAGACGGCGGTGTAGTTGCCGGGGGTCTTCGGCGCGAGGTAGCGCAGGTGGTCGCCCGAGGCGAACAACAGACCGCCGTCACCGGGCACGTTCTGCACGAGCTCGGGCTCGAGGGTCAGGGGCTCGCCCTCGGGCTGGGTGTCGTTGTCGAGCACGTCGATGTTCGCGACGTCGCCGACCCGGACGGTCGCGCTGTCGGGCTGGGCGACGGGCGGCTGGATCCGGTCGGGCTTGGGGATCTCGACGACGGTGATCGTGCCGGTGGACGACGCCAGGCCGTTCGTCTCGGTGTACCCGAACGACACCGGCCCGTCGAGCGGTGCGGTCAGCGTGACGCGCACGGTGTGCTGGTCGAGGATGCTCGCCTGGACCCCGCTGCCCCGCACCGGTCCGTCGAGGGCGGTGACGAGCAGCACCCCGCCCGCCGGGTCGATGTCGGTCGCGGTGACGTCGGTGTCCTTGCTCGACAGCGTGTTGACGAAGACCGTCTTCGGGGTCGTGATGGGCGCGGTCGAGGCGTCCGGCGGCGCGAGGATCGTGACCCGGACGATGCCGCTCGACGTCTTCACACCGTCGGTCACGGTGTACTCGAGCTGGTGGTCGCCGGCGCTCGCCCCCTGCACCCGGAACGTGCCCGCGTCGTAGCTCGGGGTGACCGTCAGCCCCGCCGACGACGACACACTCGTGAGGGTCACGGTGCCGTTGCCGCCGCGGACGTGGTCGAGCGGCTCCACCGTGAAGGCCTTGCCGGCGTAGCCCTGCACCGGGAACGGGTCGGCACGCAGCGGCACACTCCCCTGCTTCGCCACGCGCACGGTCACCGAGCCACGGCCGTCGGCGCGTCCGTCGCTCACGACGAGCTGCACGGCACGGTCACCCGTCCGGCCGCTGTCCGCCCGGAAGTCGAGCAGGCCGTCCGGGGTGGTCGACACCCGGTCGCCGTCCGAGGCGGTCGCGGACTTCAGGTACACCGGGTCGCCGTCGGGGTCGACCCAGTCGCCGAGCACGCTGCTGACGACGTGTCCGTTCTGCACCACGTCCGCCGAGGTGTCACGCACCTGTCGCGGGGCCTCGTTCTGCGACTCCGGCCGCACCGTGACGCGGACGGTCGCAGTGTCCGACCCGCCGTTGCCGTCGGTGATCGTGTACGGGAAGGTCACGGTGCCGGTCGCGCGCGACGACAGCGTGACCTGCAGCCGTTGGCCGTCGGCGACGATGGCGACGCGGCCGGCGGACTCCGAGATGGACCCGACCTCGCTCACGATGATCGGGTCACCGTTCGGGTCGTAGTCGTTGAGCAGGACCGGGAGGCTCGTGGTGCGTCCCGGACGAGCGCCCAGGTCGTCGTCCACCGCCACCGGCGGCTTCTGGTCCTTGTCGACCTCGGGGTCGTCGTCGGAGACCTGCTCCTGCTGCTGCTCGTCGTCCTGCTTGATGAGGTCGGCCCAGTTGTCGATGAGCTGGCCACTACGGTCGATCGCCCAGGAACGACCGCTCGACGGGTCGTTGGCGACGACGGTCTGCCCGTTGTGCAGGATCTGCATCGTGCTGGTCCCGCCGGTGCTCGCGAGCCGCTGGAGGGCGTTGCCGTCGCAGGTGTCGATCGCCTGGCCACCGGCCCACGCCGCGTAGGTGCAGGACCCGTCGACGTAGGGGCGCGCCGCACGCCCGGACACCTGGAGCGCGGTGGCGTCGACGGCCCCCGAGGCGCTGACCCGGACGAGTCCGGCGGTGCCCGCGACGGTGACGTCGGACGAGGTGTCCGACGAGCGCTGGAGCACGGGTGACGCGCCGACCCGGTCGCCGAGCTCCGCGGTGCGGCCGTCGATCGACAGGGCGCCGCTGGTGCGGTCGAGCACGGCCAGGTGGCCGTCGAAGGTCGCGACCTGGAAGTCGTCGGTGCGGTCCATGTCGACCTTCCACCGTTGGTCGACGGACAACGTCGATCCGACGTCGACGAGCGATGCCGTGCCGGTCTTCGCCGAGTACACCGCGACGTGTCCGTCCGAGGCGTCGAAGACGGTGTCCGCCCCGAGCGTCAGGTCGGCCTTGGTCGAGGCGTCGAACTCGGCGAGGTCGGCCGCGGGCGTCGCCCACAGCTCGCCGGTGTCCTGGTTGCCGATCACCGCGGTGTCCCCCGCGAAGAAGACCTGGGGTGTCCCCGCGGGCAGGGTCACGGCGTCGCCGACGGTGGCGTCGGCGACGTCGACCTTGGCCACGGTCCCCTTGGTCTGGTCGACGCTGTAGACCATGGACCCGCGCTGCAGCACGGCCAGGTCGTCGCTCGCGGTCTCGACGGCGGTGTTCAGCTGGAGGACCCCGGTGTTGGCCCGGCCGACCGCTCCGTACTCGGCGGAGGGCACCCAGACGGTGCCGTCCCCGAGGTCGACGCGCTGCGTGTGGTACCCGGTCGAGACGATCGCGGTCGTCGCGACGACCGCGGCGACCAGGATGGAGACCCCGGTGGTGACGGCTGCGGATCGGTGCTTCGCGACGAGCGCGCGGATCACCCGGTGCTCCCGACGGTCGCGCACTTCTGCGCGCTCGCTGCACCGGTCTTGCCGTCGCGGTTGACCGCGACCGCGATGCACTCCTCGTCGCCGCGCTCCCCGGAGACGACGAACGTGGTGCCAGTCTGCTGGCTGGACGCGCCGTTCGACGAGATGACGTAGGTGTCGCCGCTCTTCAGCCCCGGGTCCGCCCACGAGAACGACACCGCCTGCGCCGAGGGCTGTGCGCGGACGTCCGCCACCACGGGGATCGCCCCGGCGCCGAGCCGCCCGACGACGACCACGGTCGCGATGGCGAGGGCGGCGACCACGACGACGGCGAGGGACGTCGCCCAGACGAGTGTCGACCGGGTGCGTCGACGAGCACGTGTGACCGATCCGGTGCGGTGGACGGTGCCGACGCTCTGCGAACCGCCGGCGACGACGCCGCCCTGGACCGCGCGACGGGTGCGGCGACGGGCGCCGACCCGCGACGGCGGCTGGAGCTCCCGGATCATGGTCCGGTCGCCCTCCGGGGTCGGGGTCGCGATTGCCCACGCCTCGACCGCGACGTCGGCCGCGGTCTGCGGGATCCCGAGCTCGGCCTCGACCTGCTGGAACCCGCGCACGAGTTCGAGCACGGTCGTCGGGCGCGACGGCACCTTGCGGGACAGCGCGGTGGCGAGCAGGCGCTCGAGCGACGGTGGGACGTCGGTGCGACCGGTGGGCTTGACGCCGCCCTTGTCGATCCGGCTCATGAGGTCGCTCGCACCGTTCTTGCCGCCCCGGACCTCGAACGGGCTGCGGCCGGCGAGCAGGGAGTACACGGTGGCGGCGAGGGAGTACACCTCGGACTGGATCGTGCCGCGGGACTCGTCGATCAGGACCTCGGGAGCCGACCACGGGATCGACATGCCGATGGGCTCGTCCGGGTCGGTCCCGCCGATGGTGGCCGCGATGCCGAAGTCGGACAGCACGGGGTTGCCGTACGCCGTGAGCAGGATGTTCGACGGTTTGATGTCACGGTGGAGCACGCCTTCGCGGTGCGCGGTCTCGAGGGCGGACCCGATCCGGACACCGATCGAGAGCACCTCGGACACCGGGATCGGCTCCCGCCGGTACCGCTCGCTGAGCGACGAGGAGCACAGCTCCATCACGAGGTACGGACGTCCGTCGGCCGCCACGCTCGCCTGGAACACCGTGAGGATCGACGGGTGGGTGCTGAGCCGGGCCATCAGGTTGGCCTCGGCCTGGAACATCTGCCGGACGCGGTCGTCGACGACCTCGTCGAGCAGCACCTTCACCGCGACCTGACGACGCGGCATGTCCTGCTCGTAGAGGAAGACGTCGGCGAAGCCACCGGAACCGAGGACGTGCACGGGGCTGAAGCCGCCGATCACGGGCGGGTTGGACGGCAGGCGACGCGCCATCGCTATCTCCTCCCCGGCCGAGCGGCCAACTCTCTCGTCGTGGCACAGTCATTGTACGAAGCGCCGGTGACCGTCGATCCGCACACCGACCACCTGTGGACGGGCGCGCTCCCCCAGTTCGGGGGGTCCTGTGCCGGCGGTCAGTGCCGCGGCAGGGTGTCCTCGAGGTCGCCGTCGTCCGGGGCGGCGTCGACCTGGAGCACCACGACGGTGACGTTGTCGCGGCCCCCGGCGACGACCGCGTCGCCGACGAGGCGTTCGGCGAGTCCCTGCGCACCGGCTTCCCGCGCCGCGATGCGCGCGATGCCGGCGTCGCCGAGCTCCTTCGTCAGGCCGTCGGAGCAGACGATGTACCGGTCGCCCGCGCGGAGCGGCAGGGTCCACCAGTCGGGCGCCGGCGGTTCGCCGAACCCGACCGCGCGGGTGATGACGTTGCTGTCCGGGTGCTGTTCGGCGTCCTCGGCCCGCAGCAGCCCGGCGTCGACCATCTCCTGCACCACGGAGTGGTCCACGGTGACGCGGCGCAGCACGCCGTCCTCGATCCGGTAGGTCCGCGAGTCGCCGACGTTGAAGACGAGGGCGGCCGGCTGCCCGAGCGACGCGACCAGGGCGATGCCGGTGACGGTCGTGCCCGCTCCGATCGCGTTGCCGCCGGCTGCGCGCTCGATGTCGGCCGTGGCGAGCAGCAGCGCCCGCTGGATGCCCTGCCGCGTGGTGAAGGGCTCCTGCGTCACCTGCTCGAGTCGACGCACGACGGCGTCGCTCGCGCGGTCGCCGGCGAGGTGTCCGCCCATGCCGTCGGCGACGACGAAGAACGGCGCCCCGACGATGTAGCTGTCCTCGTTGTGGTCACGGCGACGACCGACGTCGGTCGCGGCTCCCCACGAGAGCGTCAGGGTGGCGCCGTCGGCACCGGGGACGTCGATGGCGTGCGCAGTCGCTGCTCGGCCGAGTTCGGTCACGTTTCAGGATCGCTCTCTGGGGGTTCGGGGCGTGCCGTGTGCTGTCTGGTCGGTGGGCCACGGGGGAACCGGTGGGAACCCGTCTGCCGTCGGCGCGACCCGGAGGTACGGCGAGAGGACCTCGATGGCGTTGCCGTCACCGACCTCGACTACCGTACCCGTCAGCGCGACGATCGACGCACCCGATGCCATGCGGTACACCGGCGCGCCGGCCGGTCGGACGACGGTGCCGTTCGTGGACCGCAGGTCCTGCACCACCACGGCTTCGCCCTCGGCGTGGATGCGGACGTGCGAGGACGACACCTGCCCGTTGGCGGACCGGACCGTCACGAGTTCCGGTTCGGGGCCGCTGGTGATCCGCGGCAGCGACGGACGCCGTCCGATGACGACCGGGTGGTCCAGGCGGAAGGTCCGGTCGCCGATGCGGATCGACGGCACGCGCGCCGCGGGCGCGGCAGGGGCGGACGGGAGGCCCGTGGCGGCTCCGGCGGGCACGCTCGGTCCGGCGGCGCTCCGGACACGGGCGCGGACGACCGTGTCCTCCGGGTCGGCTCCGTCGTCGGCAGGATCGTCGGCTCTGTCGTCGGCACGGTCGCCGGCTCCGTCGTCGGCACGGTCACCGACCGGTTCGGACGGCTCCGTGCGCGGCCGGATGACGGTGTCGCCGAGCACGTCGTCGAAGCGATCGCCGGCACCGGCACCGCGGGGTCGCCGGATGACGGTGTCCTCGATGTCGTCGTCGCGCAACCGGAGCCCTTCGGATGTGGTGTCCTCCACCGTAGACGATCCGGTCGACCCGTCACACCGCGCCGTCGGCCGTCCGCGCTGGTCACGATCGGTGCCGGTCACGACGGGGCCCGGCCCACGTCGGCGCACTGCCGGCCAGGACCGACCGCAGGACCAGCCCGGCGAGCGGGTCGTCGGCACGGGTCTCGAGGGCGTAGCGCGCCCGTGTCTCGGCGCGGGCCGACGACCCGAGCGCCCACGCACACCAGGCCCCGAGTGCGAGCGCACCGGCGGCTCCGGCCGTACAGTCCACCTGACCACCCTCGGCGCGCCAGACCCGCCAGGCCTCGGCACACCGGTCGCCAGCCGTGCGCAGACGAGCACGGTCCGGTTCCGGTCCGAGGCCGTGCAACGCCGGCGGCGTCGGCTCGTCGAACGGGTCGAACCCCCGGATGGCCCGCGGATCCGGCTGGTCTCGGGCGGCGAGGAACGGGATGAGCGCCATGCGGGTCGACAGCGCACCGCAGGCGGTGACGATCGCGATCGCGCCGACGCGGGAGCAAGCGCCGACGCCGGACGTGACCAGCGCTGCGGCCGCTGCCGGGAGGGTGACCGCCGCCGCGATCTCGCGAGGGAACCGGACTGCGGTGTGGTCGGGGGTGTGTGCCGTCAAGGGGATCATGCACGCCATCGAAGCGTGATCCGGGCCTCCAGTCAGGCACGAACCGACCACCTGTGGACAGCAGCGCCCCGGCCCGACCTGTGGAGGACGGACCGGGGCGCTGATCAGACGGTGACGGGTTCCAGGCTCTCGGCGACCAGGTCCCAGCCGGAGTCGCTGCGTTCGACCACGACGCCGTTCGCGGCGGCCCAGTCCACAAGGTCGTCCATGGCCGTGACGACCGCTCCGGTGCGCGCGAGCAACGCGACCAGTCGGCCCTTCGCCGTCTTGTTCCAGTGGTTCAACGCCCGCCGCCGACCGGAGCCGTCGATGCTCACGACGCGCGGGGCGACCGCCTCCGGGACGGGACCGAGCTGGCGGTAGCCCTCGGACCGGAGGTCGAGCACCAGGCCGTCCGCCCGCTCGGCCAGGACCCGGGACGAGGCCGCGGGCCAGTGCGACGCCAATCGGATCGTCCCGAGCCGGGAGTCGTGCGACAGGCGGTACGCCGGGATCGGGTCACCAGCACCGATCGGTCCGAACATGGCCGACTGCACGACCACGTGGTCGTGCCACCACGCCCGCGTCGACGCGTCGGCGGTCTGCGCGCCGAGGGGGTCGTAGAGCACCCCCGTGTAGCGCTCGATCGCCGGCATCGTGCCCGACGTGTCGAGTTCGAGGTTGCGGAACCGTTCGGCGATCGACTTCGGGCCGAGCTTCAGAGCCGTCCTGGCCGAGGACTCCTCGGAACTGACGGAGCGGGCCGCGGTGATCACCGCGGCCCGCTCTTCGGCCAGTTCCGGGAACGAGAGTGCACGCAGATCGAGCGTGCGGCTCGTGTCCCCACCCTCCCGCTTCGTCTCCGAAGGCGGGAGGAGGACGGTCAGTCCGGTCAGGACGCCAGCGCGGCCTGCCGCGCGACGATCGTCACCGTGTCGTGCTCCACCGACAGGAAGCCGTCTTCGGCGTCGACCGCGACGGTCGACCCATCGGCCCGCGTGATGCGGACCTGACCCTGCGCGAGGATCGCGAGCATCGGCTCGTGTCCCGCCAGGATGCCGATCTGGCCCTCTGTCGTGCGTGCGACGACCATGGTGGTGTCGCCCGACCAGACCTCACGGTCGGCCGAGACGACGCTCACGTTGAGACCCGCCATGTCAGCGGTTCTCCTTCTGGATCTGTGCCCACTTCTCTTCCACGTCGTTGATGCCACCGACGTTGAAGAACGCCTGCGTCGCAACGTGGTCGAACTCGCCGTCGGCGATGGCGCGGAAGGACTCGATGGTGTCCTTGAGCGGCACCGTGGAGCCCTCGACGCCCGTGAACTTCTTCGCCATGTACGTGTTCTGCGAGAGGAACTGCTGGATACGACGAGCGCGCTCGACCGTGATCTTGTCCTCTTCGGAGAGCTCGTCGACACCGAGGATGGCGATGATCTCCTGCAGTTCCTTGTTCTTCTGGAGGATCTGCTTGACGCGCGTGGCCGTCTCGTAGTGGTCGGCGCCCAGGTACCGCGGGTCCATGATCCGCGACGTCGAGGTCAGCGGGTCGATCGCGGGGTACAGACCCTGCGACGCGATCTCACGCGAGAGCTCGGTGGTCGCGTCGAGGTGCGCGAACGTGGTGGCCGGAGCCGGGTCGGTGTAGTCGTCAGCCGGCACGTAGATCGCCTGCAGCGAAGTGATCGAGTGACCACGCGTCGAGGTGATGCGCTCCTGGAGCACACCCATCTCGTCGGCGAGGTTGGGCTGGTAGCCCACGGCGGACGGCATGCGACCGAGCAGCGTCGAGACCTCGGAGCCGGCCTGCGTGAAGCGGAAGATGTTGTCGATGAAGAGGAGCACGTCCTGCTTCTGGACATCGCGGAAGTACTCCGCCATCGTCAGCGCCGACAGGGCCACGCGGAGACGCGTTCCCGGCGGCTCGTCCATCTGGCCGAACACGAGGGCCGTCTTGTCGAAGACCCCCGCCTCTTCCATCTCACCGATGAGGTCGTTGCCCTCACGGGTGCGCTCACCGACACCGGCGAACACCGACACACCGCCGTGGTCCTGCGCAACGCGCTGGATCATCTCCTGGATGAGGACCGTCTTGCCGACGCCCGCACCACCGAAGAGGCCGATCTTGCCACCCTGCACGTACGGGGTGAGGAGGTCGATGGACTTGATGCCGGTCTCGAACATCGAGGTCTTCGACTCGAGCTGGTCGAAGGCCGGGGCCTTGCGGTGGATCGGCCAGCGCTCGGTGATCTCGAGCTTCTCGTCCGTGTTGAGCACGTTCCCGAGGACGTCGAATACCTTGCCCTTGGTGACGTCGCCGACGGGGACCGAGATCGGAGCGCCCGAGTCACGGACCTCCTGGCCACGGACCAGGCCGTCGGTCGGCTTCAGGGAGATGGCACGGACCAGGTCGTCGCCCAGGTGCTGGGCGACCTCGAGGCCGATCTCCTGCGACGAGTCACCGATGGTGATGGTCGTGAACAGGAGGTTGTACATCTCCGGGATTGCGTCGTGGGGGAACTCGATGTCGACGACGGGACCCGTGACACGGGCGATCCGGCCGACACCGGGCGCCGACGACGTCTCGACCGCGGTGGTTGCGGTGTCGGTCATGGCTGGTGCCTTCCTGAGGGTGGGTATCTGTCCGCGAACGACGCGGACTACTTCTTCTTCGACGAGAGGGCGTCGGCGCCGCCGACGATCTCGGAGATCTGCTGCGTGATCTCCGCCTGACGCGCGTTGTTCGCGAGTCGGGTGAAGTCACGGATCAGCGAGTCCGCGTTGTCGCTGGCCGCCTTCATCGCCTTCTGACGGGCGGCGTGCTCGGAAGCAGCCGACTGCAGCATGGCGTTGAAGATGCGGCTCTCGATGTAGACCGGGAGCAGCGAGTCGAGCACCGCATCGGCGTCCGGCTCGAACTCGTAGAGCGGCAGGGGCTCGTTGCCCTCGGGCTCCTCGACCCCTTCGACGACCTCGAGGGGCAGCAGGCGAACGACCTGCGGCTCCTGCGTCGCCATGCTGAGGAACCGGTTGAACACGATGTGGATCTCGTCCACGCCGCCTTCTGCGGTGTCCTGGAGGAACTTCGCCACGACGGCGTCGCCGATCTCCTTGGCCGTCGAGAACTCGGGCTGGTCGGTGTTGCCGACCCACTGCTGCTCCGACGCGCGCTCACGGAACGCGAAGTACCCGACGGACTTGCGGCCGACCAGGTAGTAGACGACGTCCTTGCCCTCGCTGCGGAGCAGGGAGGCGAGCTCCTCGCCCTGCTTGAGGACGTTCGTGCTGAACGCGCCGTTCAAGCCGCGGTCCGAGGTGAAGAGCACCACGGCCGCACGGGTCGAGGACTCCGGCTCGGTGGTCAGCACGTGGTCGACGTTCGAGAACGTCGCCACGGCCGACACCGCACGCGTCACGGCTCGCGAGTACGGGCCGGACGCAGCCATGCGGGCCTGCGCCTTCTGGATCCGCGACGCCGAGATCAGTTCCATCGCGCGAGTGACCTTCTTCGTGGTCTTCGCGGACTTGATTCGCTGTCGGTAGACCCGGACCTGCGCTGCCATCTAGCGACGACCCTTGACGATCTGCTCCTGGTCGACGTCCTCGGAGTCTGCCGCGTCGAACTGCTCGGAACCGAGGGTCTTGCCGTCGCTCGTCTGGAAGCTCTTCGTGAACTCGTCGATCTGCTTCGACATCTCGGCGACGGTCTCGTCGCTGAGCTGGTTCGTCTCGCGCAGGGTCGTGAGGACCTCGGAGTTGCGACGCAGGTGGTCGAGCAGTTCGGACTCGAAGCGCAGCACGTCCGGCACCGGGACGGTGTCGAGCTTGCCGTTGGTGCCGGCCCAGATCGAGACGACCTGCTCCTCGACCGGGTACGGCGAGTACTGCGGCTGCTTGAGGAGCTCGGTCAGGCGGGCGCCACGGTCCAGCTGACGACGCGACGCCTGGTCGAGGTCGGACGCGAACATCGCGAACGCCTCGAGGGAGCGGTACTGCGCCAGCTCGAGCTTCAGCGTGCCGGAGACCTTCTTGATCGACTTCACCTGGGCGTCACCACCGACGCGGGACACCGAGATGCCCACGTCGACGGCCGGACGCTGGTTCGCGTTGAAGAGGTCCGACTGCAGGAAGATCTGGCCGTCGGTGATGGAGATGACGTTGGTCGGGATGTACGCCGAGACGTCGTTCGCCTTGGTCTCGATGATCGGGAGACCCGTCATGGAACCGGCGCCGAGCTCGTCGGACAGCTTCGCGCAACGCTCCAGCAGACGGGAGTGCAGGTAGAAGACGTCACCCGGGTACGCCTCGCGCCCCGGCGGACGACGCAGGAGGAGCGACACGGCACGGTAGGCCTCGGCCTGCTTCGACAGGTCGTCGAAGATGATGAGGACGTGCTTGCCGGAGTACATCCAGTGCTGGCCGATGGCCGAGCCGGTGTACGGGGCGAGGTACTTGAAGCCGGCCGGGTCGGACGCGGGGGCGGCGACGATGGTGGTGTACTCCATCGCGCCGGCGTCCTCGAGCGCTCCCTTGACGGAGGCGATCGTGGAACCCTTCTGACCGATGGCGACGTAGATGCAGCGGACCTGCTTGTCCTCGTCGCCGGACTCCCAGTTGGCCTTCTGGTTGATGATCGTGTCGATCGCGATGGCCGTCTTGCCGGTCTGGCGGTCGCCGATGATCAGCTGACGCTGACCACGGCCGACGGGGATCATCGCGTCGATGGCCTTGATGCCGGTCTGCAGCGGCTGGTGGACCGACTTGCGGGCCATGACGCCGGGAGCCTGGAGCTCGAGGGCGCGACGGCCCTCGGCAGCGATCTCGCCGAGACCGTCGATCGGGGCGCCGAGCGGGTCGACGACGCGACCGAGGAAGGCGTCGCCGACGGGGGCGGAGAGGACCTCACCCGTGCGGGTGACCTCCATGCCCTCTTCGATGCCGGCGAACTCGCCGAGCACGATGGCGCCGATCGAGTCTTCATCGAGGTTCTGCGCGAGGCCGAGCGTGCCGTCCGCGAAGCGGATGAGCTCGTTGGCCATGACGCCGGGGAGGCCCTCGACGTGCGCGATGCCGTCGCCGGCGTCGGTGACGTGCCCGACCTCGGCCGTGGAGGCCTTCGTCGGCTCGTAGTTCGAGACGAAGTCCTTCAGGGCATCACGGATCTCATCGGGGCTGATGGTGATGTCTGCCATGGGATTTTCCTTGTGGTTTTCCGGGGCCCTTCGGCTCCGAGAGGGTGACGCTGCCGGACTCGGCAGTTCCCGTTGTGGACTTGGGAGGAGCGGCTTCGACCGTACGCCTAGCCGGCGAGCTGGAGCCGGAGCTCCGAGAGCCGCGTGGACACGGTGCCGTCGATGACGTCGCCGCCGATCTGCACCCGGACCCCGCCGACGACCGTGGGGTCGACGACCTGGTTGATGCTGATGTCCTTGCCGTAGCGCTCGGCCAGCCCGCGTGCGACGCGTGCCGACTGGGCGGTCGTGAGTGCCGTGGCGGTGACCACGGTCGCGACGAGCTTGCCGTCCTGCTCGGCCACGATGCGCGAGGCATCGCGGACGAGTTCACCGATGCGGCGGCCGCGAGGCTGCTGCACGAGCGCGGAGACGATGGTCACGGTCTGCTGCGACGCCTTTGGGCCGAGGAGCCGCTCGACGAGCGCGCCCTTCTGCGCCGGGCTGCCGAGCTTCGTGCCGAGTGCCAGCTCGAGCCCGGCGTCCGAACGGACAGCGGTCTCGAAGGCGAACAGCTCGGACTCGATCGGCGAGTCGGTACCCGCGGTGGCGGCGACGGCGCGGATGCCCGCGTCCTCGATGCCGGCGAGCAGGTCCTGGTGCGAGGACCAGCGCGAGCCGGCCACCGCGGTCAGGACAGCACGAGTCGCGTGCGACTGACCGGCGAAGACGCGGTCGATGAGGACCTTCTTGCCGGCCGGGTCGGCCGTCGGGTCGGACAGCAGCCCGAGCAGCTGCGGCGCACCGGCGATCGCACGCCCGGAGGCGAGGATCTCGGCACCCACGGCCAGGTCGGCGCTCGAACCGAGGTCCGAGAGCACCGCCCTGGTGGACGCGAGTGCTTCTCTGGTAGCGCTGCGCATGCTCAGTGCTCCCCCGTCTTCGTGGCCTGCGAGGCCTCGAGGTCGGCGAGGAAGCGGTCGACGACTGCCGACGACTTGGCGTCGTCCTTGAGCGATTCGCCGATCACACCGGACGCGAGGTCGAGGGCAAGGGTGCCCACCTCGGACCGGAGCGACTGGACGGCGCTCTGACGCTCGGCTTCGATCTGCGCCTGGGCGTTGGCCGTGATGCGTGCTGCATCGGCCGCTGCCTGCTCGCGGACCTCGTTACCGATCGCCGTGGCGTCGGCGCGGGCCTGCTCACGGATGCGGGACGCCTCGGAGCGGGCGTCGGCGAGCTGCTTGTTGTACTCGTCGAGCGCAGCAGCGGCCTGCTCCTGAGCAGCCTCTGCCTTCTTGATGCCACCCTCGATGGCCTCAGTGCGCTCATCGAGCATCTTCGTGATGCGCGGCGTGACGACACGCCACATCACCACGAGGATGATGAGGAAGGCCACCGCGGACCACACGATGTCGTACACCGGCGGAATGAGGGGGTTGTGCGTCTCCTCCGCCGCGATGATGAGTGCGTTGTGCATCGAGGAACCTTAGTTGGTGAAGATGAAGTACGTGGCGATGCCGATGAAGGCCAGGGCCTCGGTGAAGGCGATACCGATGTACATGAGGGTCGTCAGGCGGCCCTGGAGCTCGGGCTGGCGGGCGACGGACTCGATCGTCTTGCCGACGACGATGCCGACACCGATGGCCGGGCCGATCGCAGCGAGGCCGTAGCCAACCGTCGCGATGTTGCCGTTGATCTCCGCGAGAACGGTCGTTGCGTCCACGTGTTTTCCTTTCGAGGTGCGGGTCCGACGGTTGCCGGTCCCGTAGGGGGTCAGTGAGGAATCAGTGCTCGTCAGCCAGCGCCAGCTGGATGTAGACGGCGGTGAGGAGCATGAAGACGTAGGCCTGCAGCAGCGCGACGAGGATCTCGAAGAAGCTGAACGCGATGCCGAACGCGAGGGTCCCGACACCGAAGGCCTTGAAGCCGAGCGAAGCGTCGAAGAAGAAGAACTGCGTCGCCGAGAAGAACAGGACGAGCAGCAGGTGCCCGACGACCATGTTCATCAGGAGTCGCAGGGTGAGCGTCACCGGACGGAGCACGAAGGTCGAGACGAGCTCGATCGGCGTCACGATGATGTAGAGGAACCACGGCACCCCGGGCGGGAAGAGCGAGTTCCGGAGGAACGTGCCCGGGTGCTTGCGGAGGCCGGCGTAGATGAACGCGACGTAGGCGACGATCGCGAGGATCATCGGCATCGCGATGCGACTGGTGCCGGCGAGGTTCATGCCCGGGATCAGACCGGTCAGGTTCATGAACAGCACGCCGAAGAAGATCGTCGCCAGGAGCGGCAGGAATCGCTTGCCGTCCTTCTCTCCGAGGTTGTCGAAGGTGTTGCGACGAACGACGTCGAACGCGTACTCGATGAACGCCTGACCGCGGTTCGGGACGAGCTTCAGCGCGCGGGTTCCCACGAAGGCGAACACCAGGAGCACGGCGACGGCGAAGAAGCGGATGAGGACGACCCGATCGATCTCGAACGGCGTCCCTGCGAAGAAGATCGCATCCGGGAAGAACTCGTTGATCGACGGACCATGGAACTCGGCGGCCTTGCTGCTCCCCGCCGCAACGGTGTCAACCGCAGCAGAGAGGGACAGGGGAAGAGCGTGGGATAGCAGCGCTGTCTCCTGTGTCGGCGCGCGCACATCATGGCACGCGATGGTGGACGTTGTGGAGGCTTGCCCGCTCCGAGCGAAAGGCTCCGGTGGCGGACTCCGAGAAGCCTATCAGGTGCGAGAGGCTTCCCGGCTTCTCAGTTGCGGGGGGTCGGGTTCTCAGCGTCCGCGGAGCCACCCGACCCGTCACCGGGCAGCTGCACGCCGATCGGGATGCGGGCCTTCGCCACCGCGACGACGTCGATGACCAGGGACCCGACGACCCCCGCGATGATCACGATCGCGAGCACCGGGAAGTCCACCCAGGTACGGTCCTTCAGTGCCACCAGCAGCACGATGAACACGATGAACTTGAGCAGCCAGGTGCCCATCACGATGCCGAAGAAGGCACCCGAGATCATCTGCCCCTTGGACACCCGTAGCGCGACGAGGACACTGACCGCGGTGAGGCCGAGGAACACCACGCTGAGCACGGCTCCGAGCAGGCCGCCGACGAGCCCGGGAGTGTCGGCGACGAGCAGCCCCACGACTCCCCCGACGATCGCCAGGGCGACCGCGAGCACCGCGCCCCACGTGATGATGCGGCGGAACACCGGCCGGACGTGGTCGAGCGCGTTCGGTGCGGTCACGTGATGTCTCCTGGGATCGTGCGGTCGTTGGCGGCCCGGTCGAGCGGGTCGAGGCTGGCGTCCACCACGGCGGCGGAACGGTTGGCGGTCTGGGCGGCGATCTCGGTGCGCTTCCGGCCGAGCGGCGCGAACGTGGCGACGGCGCACACGGTGAAGCCGACCGCGACGAAGGCGACCACCCAGTACCAGTCCACGAACAGGAACAGCAGGCACCCGACCGCGACGGTGGCGGTCCACGCGTAGAAGATCAGGACGGCGTGGAAGTGCGAGTGCCCCATGTCGAGCAGACGGTGGTGCAGGTGCTTGCGGTCGGCCGAGAACGGTGACTTGCCAGCGCTGAGCCGCCGGGTGACGGCGAGGCCGAAGTCCAGGATCGGCACGATCAGGATCGCGAAGGGCAGCAGGATCGGGATGAAAGCCGGCAGCAGCGCCTGGCGTGTCTGCACCGCTGCGGGATCGATGTTGCCCGTGACCGACACGGCGCTGGTGGCCATCAGGAAGCCGACGAGCAGCGCTCCGGCGTCGCCCATGAACAGCTTCGCCGGGTGCCAGTTGAGGATGAGGAACCCGAAGCAGGAGCCGACGAGCACCGCGGTCAGCAGTGACGGCAGGTTGAAGAAGAACTCGGTCTGCACGACCACGCGGTTGATGAAGAACGTGTAGAGGAAGAACACCCCGCCGGCGATGATCGCGACCCCGGCGACCAGGCCGTCGAGTCCGTCGATGAAGTTCACCGCGTTCATCACGAGCACCACCGCCAGCACCGTGAAGATCAGGCTCATGTACGACGAGCCCACGCCCAGGGTGTTGCCGATCGGCAGCGACACGATCGCGACGCCCTGCCAGGCGAGGATGCCCGCAGCGATGATCTGCCCGGCGAGCTTCGTCATCCAGTCGAGGTCCCAGATGTCGTCCGCGACGCCGAGCACCACGATGATCGTCGCGCCCCCGAGCACCGCCAGCACGCGGCCCGGCTCGGAGAACACCAGCCGGAAGTAGTCGGTCCCCGCGATCGACGGGAACAGGAACCACGCCGCCAACAGCGACACGATGACGCCGATGTACATCGCGATCCCGCCGAGGCGCGGAGTCGGCGTGCGGTGCACGTCGCGCTCGCGGACCTGGGGGTACCACTTGTACTTCAGCCCGAGTTTCCACACCAGCACGCTGACCAGGAAGCTCACGACCGCGGCGATCGCCCCCGCCAGCAGGTAGTACTTCATCCGACGAGGTCGGCTCCGACGACCCGGATGATCTCGTCGTCGGAGATCACCCCGTGTCGGACGATGCGGAGCTTCCCGCCGTCCGACAGCCCCGTCGCGTCGACGATCGTCGAGCCGGTGGAGGCTTCGAAGCCCTCGTGCTCCCCGATCGCGCCGCCGTCCAGGTACACGGCGACGCTGTCGCCGAGCATCCGCTCAGCGGCATCGACGTCCATCGCGGCCGGGTCGCCGGTCGAGTTCGCGGACGAGACCGCGAGCGGACCGACCTCTTGCAGGAGCTCGAGCGCGATCCGCGAGTCCGGCATCCGCAGGGCGACCGTGCCCCGCGTCTCGCCGAGGTCCCAGTCGAGCGACGGCTGCGCGCGCAGGATCACGGTCAGGCCGCCGGGCCAGAACTCGGCGACGAGGTCGCGCACCTGCTGCGGCACGTCGCTCGCGAGCGCGTCGAGCGTCGGCGGGCCGGGGATCAACACCGGCGGCGGCGACTGCCGCGTCCGGCCCTTCGCGTCGAGCAACCGCTGGACGGCGGCCGCGTTGAAGGCGTCCGCGGCGAGGCCGTAGACGGTGTCGGTGGGGACGACGACGAGGTCTCCGCGCCCGAGGGCGGCACGTGCGAGCCGCATCCCGGTCAGGAGCCCGTCGGAGTCGGTGCAGTCGTATCGGGATGCCATGACTCGACGATGATAGTGCGACACAATGGAGGACATCGTGAACGAGACCCCTGCGCCCCACCTCCTGTTCCTCTTCGACATGGACGACGTCCTCGTCCGGTACGACTGGCAGGTGCGGATGGCCGCACTCTCCGAGTTCACCGGACACGAGTTCGAGGAGCTCCGACGCCGCTGGTGGGACTGCGGCCACGAGATGCGTGCCGAGGCCGGCGACTTCGCCGACGGCGACGAGTACCTCGCCGCGTTCGAGCGGGCGATGGAGTGCGACGTCCCCGAGGCCGAGTGGGCGCGCATCCGCGGGTCCGCGATGACCGAGCTGCCGGAGCGCATCGAGGCCGTCCGGATCGCGAGCGAGCACGGGCGTGTCGGCCTGCTCACCAACAACGGGCCGCTCGCGGGTCGGTGGATCCACCAGTGGGCACCGTCACTGCCGGGGCTGTTCGGCGAGCACCTGGACACGTCGAGCAACTTCGGCGCCCGCAAGCCCGAGCCCGAGGTCTTCCTCCGCGCGATGGAGCACCACGGCGTGCCCGCCGAACGCACGTTCTTCGCCGACGACATGCCGGAGAACATCGCGGGTGCCCGGAGCGTCGGCATCCATGCGGTCCTGGTCGAGCGCGACACCGACCTGCGCGAGCACGTCCGCGCCTTCGTCGCGCAGCAGCGCGAGGCCTCCCCCGTCGCCTGACCCTTCCCATCACGTTCGAGATGGCAACAAGCAACGGGCGTACCTGGTCGTTCTGAACGGCCAGGTACGCCCGTTTCCGCTCGGTACGGCACGGCATACCGACCGGGAGGCCCGGGGTGCGTCCGCCTACCGGGTCGCGGTGGTCGTGCGGTCGCGACCCGTCAGGTCGACGTGCGTCTCCGGGGTCCGGAACCCCCGGCGCGCCAGGACCTCGCGGACGCCGGCGCCCTGCGGCTCGGCGTGCTCGATGACGAGCACCCCGCCGGGCACGAGCAACCGCCACGCCGTCTCGGCCAGGGCGCGCACGGCGTCGAGGCCGTCCGGCCCGCCGTACAGCGCCATCGCGGGGTCGTGGTCGCGGACCTCGGGGTCGATCGGGATCGCGTCGTCCGGCACGTACGGCGGGTTCGACACCACCACCGAGACCGTGCCGTCGAGTTCGGGCAGCGCGTCGGCGAGGTCGCCCTCGACGAGTCGCACCGTGCCGCCGTGGGCGTCGGTGTTCCGGCGGGTCCAGAACAGGGCCTCGGGCGATCGTTCGACGGCGTACACGACGGCGTTCGGCACCTCGGTGTCCATGGCGATCGCGATGGCACCGCTCCCGGAGCCGAGGTCGACCGCGATCGGCGCCGGCACCGCGACCGCCCGGAGCGCGTCGATGCCGAACTGCACGACGCCCTCGGTCTCGGGACGGGGCACGAACACGCCGGGTCCGACCGCCAGGGTCAGTGCTCGGAAGTACGCCTGCCCGGTGATGTGCTGCAGCGGCTCGCGGGTGCTCCGTCGGGCGATCGCGTGCCGGAAGCGCTCGACGTGCTCCGGAGCGATCGCGCCGCCGGTCATCGCGCGGGCCTGTACCGCACCGCGCGAGGTGTCGGTCGCCCACGCGAGCAGCAGCTCGGCGTCGACCTGGGGCGTCGGGACGCCGGACGCGACGAGCGCCGCGGCCGCCTGCTCGAGCAGGCGATCCGCGGCGTACGTGAGGGGCGTGTCGGCGGTGATCCGGGCCTCCAGGCTGGGTGTGCGGTTACGCGTCCTGGTCGCCGATGGCGGCCAGACGTGCCTCTTCGTCCGCCTGGATGGCGGACTGGACGACGGGCTCGAGCGCACCGTTCATGACGCGGTCCAGGTCGTACGCCTTGTAGCCGGTGCGGTGGTCCGCGATCCGGTTCTCCGGGAAGTTGTACGTCCGGATGCGCTCCGAACGGTCCATCCCACGGATCTGCGACTTGCGCGCATCCGAGGCGATCGCGTCGAGCTCCTCCTGCTGCCGCGCGAGGATGCGTGCACGGAGCACGCGCATGCCGGCCTCACGGTTCTGGAGCTGCGACTTCTCGTTCTGCATCGCCACCGTGATGCCCGTGGGCAGGTGCGTGATGCGGACCGCGGAGTCCGTCGTGTTGACGGACTGCCCGCCGGGACCGGAGGACCGGTACACGTCGATCTTCAGGTCGTTCTGGTTGATCGCGACCTCTTCGGGCTCGTCGACCTCGGGGAACACCAGCACGCCGGTCGTCGAGGTGTGGATGCGCCCCTGCGACTCGGTCTGCGGCACGCGCTGCACACGGTGCACGCCGCCCTCGTACTTCAGGTGCGCCCAGACACCCTGCGACGGGTCGGTCGTGTTCGACTTGATCGCGACCTGGACGTCCTTGTAGCCACCCAGGTCGGACTCGGTGCGCTCGAGGAGCTCGACCTTCCAGCCCTTGGTCTCGGCGTAGTGCGAGTACATGCGCAGGAGGTCGGCCGCGAACAGCGCCGATTCCTCGCCGCCCTCGCCGCCCTTGATCTCCATGATCACGTCGCGCCCGTCGTCGGGGTCGCGCGGGATGAGCAGCCGGCGGAGACGCTCCTGGCGCTCCGCCAACTGCTCCTCGAGCTCGGGGACCTCGTCCGCGAACGCCGAGTCCTCACGCGCGAGCTCCTGGGCGGCGGCGAGGTCGTCCCCCGCCGCCTGCCAGGACTCGTACGCGGACTTGATCTGGTTGAGCTCGGCGTAGCGCCGGTTCACCTTCTTCGCCCGGGCCGCATCGGCGTGGAGCGCGGGGTCCGACAGCTGCTGCGTCAGGTCCTCGTGTTCCGCCAGCAGCCCTGCCACCGACTCGAACACGCGTTACTCCTGGTGACCGTTGTGGTGAGCGCCGCCGGTCGTCGGGACCGACTTCTGCACCTGCACCAGGAACTCGACGTTCGACTGCGTCTCCTTGAGGTTCCGCAGCACGATCTCGAGGGCCTGCTGCGGGTCGAGCCCGGCGAGGGCTCGGCGCAGACGCCAGGTGATCTTGACCTCGTCGGCGGAGAGCAGCTGCTCCTCGCGACGGGTGCCGGAGGCGTTGACGTCGACGGCCGGGAAGATCCGCTTGTCGGCCAGGTGACGGTTCAGGCGGAGCTCCATGTTGCCGGTGCCCTTGAACTCCTCGAAGATGACCTCGTCCATCTTGGAACCGGTCTCGACGAGCGCGGTGGCGAGGATGGTCAGCGAGCCGCCGTCCTCGATGTTGCGCGCGGCACCGAAGAAGCGCTTCGGCGGGTAGAGCGCCGCCGAGTCGACGCCACCGGAGAGCACGCGGCCCGACGCCGGGGTCGACAGGTTGTAGGCACGGCCCAGACGGGTGATCGAGTCGAGCAGCAGCACGACGTCGTGGCCCAGCTCCACCAAGCGCTTCGCACGCTCGATGGCGAGCTCGGCGACCGTGGTGTGGTCCTCGGCCGGACGGTCGAAGGTCGAGGCGATGACCTCGCCCTTCACCGTGCGCTGCATGTCGGTGACCTCTTCGGGCCGCTCGTCGACGAGGACGACCATGAGGTGCGCCTCGGGGTTGTTCTTCGCGACGGCGTTGGCGATGGCCTGCAGCACGACGGTCTTGCCGGCCTTGGGCGGCGAGACGATGAGGCCGCGCTGGCCCTTGCCGATCGGCGACACGAGGTCGATGATGCGGGTGCTCAGCTTGCCCGGCTCCGTCTCGAGGCGCAGGCGCTCGTTCGGGTACAGCGGGGTGAGGTCCGAGAAGTCGACACGGGCCGCTGCTTCTTCGGCGGTCTGGCCGTTGACCGAGTCGACGGTCACGAGCGCGTTGTACTTCTGACGGCTCTGCTGCTCGTTGTCACGGGGCTGCTTGATCGAACCGACGACGGCGTCGCCCTTGCGCAGGTGGTACTTCTTCACCTGGCCGAGGGAGACGTAGACGTCGTTCGGTCCGGGCAGGTAGCCGGTGGTGCGGACGAACGCGTAGTTGTCGAGGACGTCGAGGATGCCCGCGATCGGGATCAGGACGTCGTCCTCGGTGACCTCGGGCTCGAAGTCGTCGTTCTGGCCGCCACGGCCGCGCTTGCGGTCACGCTGGCGACGGCTGCGGCCGCCCTCGGTGTCGTCGGCGTTCTGCTGGGCCTGCTGGCCCTGCTTCTGCTGACCGTTCTGCTTCTGCTGGTTGGCCGCCTGCTGCTTCTGCTCGGCGCGGTCGTCCTGCTTCGCGTCGCGCTGCTTGGAGTCGCCCTGCTTCGCGTCGGCCTGCTTGGCGTCGGCCTGCTTCTGCTGGTCGCCGCCGTTCTGCTTCTGCTGGCCGCCCTGCTGGTGCTGCTGGCCGTCCTGCTGCTCGCCGTTCTGCTCGCCGTTCTCGGCGTTCTGCCCACGCCCACGACCACGACCACGGCTGCGACGGCCGCGACGCGAACCACCCTCACCGTTCTGGTCGTTCTGGTCGTGCTGCTCGCCGAAGTCGGCGGCACCGGACTGGTCCTGCGACTCGCCGTCGGTGCTCTGCTGCTCGGTCCGCGCCTGCTGTTCGGTCCGCGCCTGCTGCTCGGTGCGGGCCTGCTGGTCGGTCTGAGCGGGTGCCGAGGTCGGCGTCTGCTGGTCGGCCGACTCGTTCGGCTGCTGGGCCTGCTGGTCGGCACCGCGCTGGCCGCGGCCGCGACGCTGCCCACCGGTCTGCGTCTGGGCGGCTTCCTGGGCGTCCTTCTCGGCACGCACCTGGTCGAGGCCCGCGAGCAGGTCCTCGGTGCCGGTGTGGCCGGCGTTGGTGTGCTCGGCGGCCGAGGTCGGGCCGGCGTTCACGGTGCCACCGGACGACGCGCGGCGCGAACGGCGGGCACGCGACGGCGCGGCCGGCTCGGACTCGACGGCGGGTGCCTCGGGGTCGGCGACCGGAGCGATCGGTGCCTCGGCTCCGGGCTCCGGCAGCGTCGGCTGCTCGGTCACCGGCGCCGCGGCGGGGGTCGTGGCGGGCGCTGCCGCAGCGGGGACGTCGTCCGTGACGGGGCGCTTGTCCTCGATGGAGGCGATGAGGTCGCCCTTGCGGAGCTTGGAGAGCCCGGTGATGCCGAGCGAGGAGGCGATGCGCTGGAGTTCCGGCAGGCGGAGGGCGCGCAGGTCGCTGGGGATCTCCACCGGGGCGGAGTTGTTGTCGGTCAAGGTCGGTGTTTCCTTTCGAACCGCAGAACGCGGAGAGTTTCCACCGTCCCGGATGCACGGGTATGCATCGACCGCCGTTCAGACGACGGACCGGGATTCGGTGATCAGAAAGAGATGCACACCCGCGCGCCGGACCCTGCGACGTCGCAGGCGCTGTCCTTGAGGACGGGCATACCGTGCGGTTACGCGGGTTCGGCTTCGAGCGCCGAGTGCGCCACCACTGTAGCACCACCGAGATCGACGGCCAGCATGAGCGCGCGCCAGTCGGATTCCCCGTGTCGGGCGACGAGATCCGCGGCCGTGAGCCGTTGTGCCGGGTCGCTGCCGAGCACGAGCAGGCTCGGTCCCGCCCCGGACACGACGGCCGCGAGGCCGTGCTGCCGGAGCAGGCCGATCAGTGCGTCGGTCTCCGGCATCGCGCTCGCCCGGTACGCCTGGTGCAGGCGGTCCTCGGTCGCGGCGAGCAGGAGCTCGGGGCTCTGGATGAGCGCGGCGACGAGCAGCGCGGAACGGGAGACGTTGAACGCGGCGTCGGCGTGCGGGACGTTCTCGGGCTGCAGGGAGCGGGCGAGCTTCGTCGACAGCGTGGACGTCGGCACGAACACGACCGGTGCGACGCCGCGGTGCACCAGGAGGCGCTTGTACGCGGGTCCCTCGGCCGTCATCCACGCGATGGTGAGCCCACCGAAGAGTGCGGGGGCGACGTTGTCCGGGTGCCCCTCCATCTCGGTGGCCAGGCTGAGCAGGGTCGAGGCGTCCAGGTCGACGATGCCCTCGAGCAGCCCGCGGGCCGCCATCAGGCCGGCGACGATCGCGGCCGCCGAGGAACCGAGCCCGCGGCCGTGCGGGATCGCGTTCGTGGCGTGCAGCTCGAGGCCGGGCTGGTCGACGCCGGCGTGCTCGAGGCCGCGGCGGACGGCGCGCACGACCAGGTTCGTGTCGTCGGTGGCGACCTCGCCGGCACCGACGCCCTGCACCGTGACGGTGGCGCCGGCTTCCGGTCGGACCCGGACGACGACCTCGTCGTACAGCGAGAGCGCGAGACCGAGCGAGTCGAACCCCGGGCCGAGGTTCGCGGACGTCGCCGGCACGCGGACGCGCACGGCCCGTCCGGCGGGCAACACGTGGGCCGCCCGCCCGGCGGGCACAGCGTGGACCGCCCGTCCGGCCGGTACAGCACTGTGGGCGGTGACGCCCTCCCCCGGTCCGGACGAGCGGTCGGGGCTCACTGCGCCGCGACCAGTCCGAGCACGTCCGCGATCGACTTGGTGTCGACCGGCACGCTCGTCGGGGTGACCTCGCTGCCGTCCTCGGTGCGCAGGGCCCACTGCGGGTCCTTCAGGCCGTGGCCGGTGACGGTGATGACGACCTTCGCGCCCTTCGGCACGACGCCGGCGTCGGCGCGCTCGAGCAGCCCGGCGACACCGATGGCCGACGCGGGCTCGACGAAGACGCCGACCTCGGCCGACAGGATGTGGTGCGCGGCGAGGATCGCCTCGTCCGAGATCGCGCCGAAGTAGCCGTCGGTCTCGTCGCGGGCCTCGAGGGCGAACTGCCACGAGGCCGGGTTGCCGATGCGGATCGCGGAGGCGATGGTGTCGGGGTTCTTGACGACCTCGCCACGGACGATCGGTGCGGAACCGGCGGCCTGGAACCCGAACATGCGCGGGAGCTTCGTCGTGCGACCGGCGGCCACGTCCTCGCGGTAGCCACGGGAGTACGCGGTGTAGTTGCCCGCGTTGCCGACCGGCAGGAAGTGGAAGTCCGGGGCGTCGCCGAGGACGTCGACGACCTCGAACGCAGCGGTCTTCTGACCCTCGATGCGGTCGTTGTTGACCGAGTTGACGAGGTGCACCGGGTAGTTCGCCGCCAGGTCGCGGGCGATGTCGAGGCAGTCGTCGAAGTTGCCCTGGACCTGCAGCAGCTGGGCGTCGTGGGCGACGGCCTGGCTGAGCTTGCCCATGGCGATCTTGCCCTCGGGCACGAGCACCGCGGCGGTGATGCCGGCGTGCGTGGCGTACGCGGCGGCCGAGGCGCTGGTGTTGCCGGTCGAGGCGCAGATGACGGCCTTCGCGCCGTGCTCGACGGCCTTCGAGATCGCCATCGTCATGCCGCGGTCCTTGAAGGACCCGGTCGGGTTCATGCCCTCGAACTTGACGTAGACCTCGGCGCCGGTGCGCTCGGAGAGCCGACGAGCCGGGATGAGGGGCGTGCCGCCCTCGCCGAGCGTGACGATCGGCGTCGCCTCGGTCACGTCGAGTCGGTCGGCGTACTCGCGCAGGACTCCCTGCCACTGGTGGGCCATCAGGCTTCTCTCTCTGTCCGGTGGGTCGGTCTGGTGGTGGTTCGCGGTCGGCCTGGAGGCCCGTGGTGCGTCAGGCGCCGACGAAGCGCAGGACGCTGGTCACGTCCAGGACCACGTCTTCGCCGCGGAGCGTGCGGACGGTGTCCGCCAGGTCGGCTTCGCGCGCCAGGTGCGTGCCGATGACGAGCGCTGCCGTCCCCTCGGAGGCACCCGTGGTGGTCTGCTCGACGGTCTCGACGCTCACGCCGTGCTTCGCGAGCACGCCGGCGACCGTCGACAGCACGCCGGGAGCGTCCGTGACGTGCAGGGTGATCTGGTAGCGCGTGCGCACGGTGCCGATCGGGAAGACGGGCAGGTCCGACTGGGTCGACTCCGCGACACCCGGGCCGCCGATGACGTGCCGACGTGCGGCGGACACCAGGTCGCCGAGGACGGCGGACGCGGTCTCGACACCACCGGCACCGGCGCCGTAGAACATGAGGTCGCCCGCGGCCTCGGCCTCGACGAACACGGCGTTCTTCGCGCCGTGCACGCTCGCCAGGGGGTGCGACTCCGGCACGAGGGCCGGGTAGACGCGGGCGCTGACGCCCTCGCGGCCGTCCTCGTCGGTCAGTCGCTCGGCGGTCGCCAGGATCTTCACGACGTAGCCGGCCTTGCGCGCGGCGCGGACCTGCTCGATGGTCACCGAGGTGATGCCCTCGCGGTGCACGGCAGCGAGCGGCACCGAGGTGTGGAACGCCAGCGAGGCCAGGATCGCGGCCTTCTGCGCGGCGTCGTAGCCCTCGATGTCGGCGGTCGGGTCGGCCTCGGCGTACCCGAGCTCGGTCGCGGTCGCCAGGGCGTCCTCGAACGTCGCGCCCTCGCGGTCCATCAGGTCGAGGATGAAGTTCGTGGTGCCGTTGACGATGCCCATGATCCGCTCGATGCGGTCCCCGGCGAGCGAGTCGTGCAGCGGTCGGATGATCGGGATCGCTCCGGCGACGGCGGCCTCGTAGTACAGCTGCGCACCGACCTGCTCGGCCACCGCGAAGAGCTCCGGACCGTGGGTCGCGAGGAGCGCCTTGTTGCCGGTCACGACGTCCGCGCCGGACTGCAGCGCCTGCAGCACGAGCGTGCGCGCGGGCTCGATGCCACCGATCAGCTCGACGACGATGTCGGCACCGAGGATGAGCGACTCGGCGTCGGTCGTGTAGAGGTCCTTCGGCAGGTCGACGTCGCGCGGGGCGTCGACGTCGCGCACGGCGATCCCGACGAGTTCGAGGCCGGCACCGGCGCGCGAGGCGAGTTCGTCGGCGTGCTCGAGCAGGAGCCGCGCGACCTGGGACCCGACCGAGCCGGCCCCGAGCAGCGCGACGCGGACGTTGCGGTATTCGATCATCTGGAGTTGGTTCCTGTTCGTCGGGTCAGCGACCGGTGCCGGCGTGGGGCACGGGGCGGACCCCGGTGTCGCGGGCGAGGAGGTCGTCGATCGACTCGCCCCGCACGAGGATACGGGTTGTGCCGTCCGCCACGGCGACGACCGGCGGGCGGCCCACGTGGTTGTAGTTGCTCGACAGCGCCCAGCAGTACGCCCCGGTGGCTGCGACGGCGAGCAGGTCCCCCCGCTGGACGTCACCCGGCAGGTACTCGTCGTTGACCACGATGTCCCCGCTCTCGCAGTGCTTCCCGACGACGCGGGTGAGGACGGCCGGCGCCTCGGACGTCCGGGCGAGGCGAGCGGTGTAGTCGGCGCCGTACAGGGCAGGACGGGCGTTGTCGCTCATGCCGCCGTCGACGGACACGTAGGTGCGGGTGGCGTGGCCGGTGTCCGCGTCGCCGGTCTCGAGGGTGACGGGCTTGATCGTGCCGACGCGGTAGAGCGTGATGCCCGCCGGCCCGACGATGTAGCGACCGGGCTCGACGGCGACCTCGGGCACCGGGATGTCCCGCTCGGCGCAGGCCTCGGCGATGATCGCGGCGAGGGCGTCGGCGACGTCCTCGGGAGCGAAGGCGGAGTCGGCCTCGGTGTAGTCGATGCCCCAGCCGCCGCCGAGGTTCAGCTCGGGCACCGGACCGGTCTCGACGAGGGTGGCGTGCACGTCCATCAGGCGTCGAGCGGCTTCGCGGAACCCGGACTCGTCGAAGATCTGCGACCCGATGTGCGAGTGCAGCCCGACGAACACGAGCGACGACTCGGCGCGCACCGCCTCGGCCGCGGCGACGGCCTCGGTGAGCGGGATGCCGAACTTCTGGTCCTCGCGCGCGGTCGCCAGGTACTCGTGAGTGGACGCGTGGACGCCGCTGTTGATGCGGATCCGGACGCGCTGCACGACCCCGGCGTCGGCAGCGGCACGGGCGACGCGCTGGACCTCCTCGTGGCTGTCGAGCACGATCGTGCCCACGCCGACCTCGACCGCGCGGGCGATCTCGGCGTCGGACTTGTCGTTGCCGTGGAAGCCGAGCATCGCCGGGTCGATGCCCGCAGCCAGGGCGACCGCGAGCTCCCCGCCGGTGCAGACGTCCACACGCAGGTCGGCCTCGGCCATCCACGCCACGACCTGCGTCGTCAGGAACGCCTTGCCGGCGTAGTAGACGTGCGCCCGGGTGCCGATGCCCTCGAAGGCCTCGGTGAACGCGTTCCGCACCCGGACCGCACGCGACTGCACGTCACGCTCGTCGACGACGTACAGCGGAGTGCCGTACTGCCGGACGAGGTCCGTCGCGGTGACACCGCCGACCGCCAGGTCGCCGTCGTCGGTCCGCGTCGCGGACGCGGGCCAGATCCGGTCCACCAGCTCGGAGGCGTCCGTCGGGAACCGCAGTCGCGGCGGTGCAAGGGGGTTCTCGCTCACGGGACCCGATCCTACCGACGCGGGGCGGGCCTCCCGTCCGTGTGACGCAGCCACGGGATCAGCCGCAGCTGCCGACCGTCTGCAGGCCCTGCTCGTTGAGCGGTAGCGCGTCCGCGGTGACGCGGACCGTCGCGTCGGCCTTCGAGACGTCGAGCGAGCGCACGCGGAGCGCCTCGGGCAGGAACTGCGCCGTGCAGACCTGCACCGGCACGTTCGTGACGCCGGGGATCGAGTCCACCTTGAGGCCGAGGTCGGAGTTCGTGATCCGCACGCTCTTCGGGGTGATCGTGATGCCGCGGCCGTCGTCCTGCGCGACCACGTCGCCCTTCGCCGCGTAGGTGATGTCGTAGCCGAGCACCGCCGTGGAACCGGACAGCTCGACGCCGCCGTCCACCAGGGACAACCGGTCGAACAGCGGGCTGTACTTCGACAGGTCCTTCACGCTCGACGACGCCAACGTGACCGTGCCGTCGACGTCGTGCACGTCGCCCTTGCCGTCCACGGGGACGTCCTTCGCGGTGACGTCGGCGGCGAGCGGGATGCCGTCGACGGTGAGCTTCTCGGACGTGATCTCGACCTGGTCGAGGGTGCCGCCGATCAGCTGCGGGATGACGATGCCGTCGGCGTGCGCCTCGACCTGGCCCGTCGTGCCGTCGGGCAGCGACTGCTCGACCTGCTGGGCGATGATGCGGTCGACGACCCCGCGGAGCACGAACTCGGCGATCACGACGAGGGCGGCGAGCACGACGACGACCACGAGCAGGACGACGGGCCAGCGGCGGCGCTTGCGGGGGCGTTCGGTGGCGGCGGACATGCGTCCCACCCTGCCAGGTGGTCCCGTCAGCCTGCCTGGAGGCGCGGGGTGCGTCCGGTGGGCGGGCGCGGCGCGCGGGGCGGTAGCGCACTCGATCGCGCCCCGCCACGGTCATCGCGCCCGCGCACACCGGGGCGCGATGACCGTCCGGGGGCGCGCCTCGACAACGGAGCGGCCGTCTGCTCGCGCCGCCGCTCCGCTACATGCGGGACGGAGCGCTCACGCCGAGCAGGCCGAGGCCGTTGCGGACGACCTGGCCGGTGGCGTCGTTCAGCCACAGGCGCGTGCGGTGCAGGTCGGTGACCGGCTCGTCGCCGAGCGGGGTCACGCGGCAGGCGTCGTACCAGCGGTGGTACAGGCCCGCGAGCTGCTCGATGTACCGGGCGATGCGGTGCGGCTCGCGGAGCTCCGCGGCGTGGCGCACCACGCGCGGGTACTCGGCGAGGGCGCCGAGCAGCGCACCCTCGGAGTCGTGCGTCAACAGCGAGGCGTCGAACACGGAGCGGTCGACCCCGGCGGCCTCGGCGTTGCGGGCCACGGACTGGGTGCGTGCGTGGGCGTACTGCACGTAGAAGACCGGGTTGTCGTTCGTCCGCTTCGTGAGCAGGTCGAGGTCGATGTCGATCGCGGTGTCGCTGGCGAACCGGACGAGCGAGTACCGGCCGGCGTCGACGCCCACCGCGTCGACGAGGTCCTCCATCGTGACGATGGTGCCGTTGCGCTTGGACATGCGCATGGGCTCGCCGTCCTTGAGCAGGTTGACCATCTGCCCGATCAGGATCTCGAGGTTCGTGCCCGGCTCGTCGCCGAACGCGGCGCACATCGCCATCATCCGGCCGACGTAGCCGTGGTGGTCCGCACCGAGCATGATCAGGTTGCGCTCGAAGCCACGCTCGCGCTTGTCGAGGTAGTACGCCAGGTCGCCGGCGATGTACGCGGGCTCGCCGTCGGACTTGATGACCACGCGGTCGCGGTCGTCGCCGAAGTCGGTCGTGCGGAGCCACTCGGCACCCTCGGCCTCGTACATCACGCCCGCCGAACGCAGCCGGGCGATGGCGCGCTCGACGGCCTTCGACTCGTGCAGGGCGTTCTCGTGGAAGTAGACGTCGAAGTCCACGCCGAAGTCGTGCAGCGACGACTTGATGTCCGCGAACATGAAGTCGACGCCCTCGCGCCGGAAGAGTTCCTGCGCCTCGTCGCGCGGCAGGTCCTTCACGTCGACCGAGGGGTCGAGCGTCGCGATGACGCGGGCCGCGATCTCGGCGATGTACGCACCGCCGTAGCCGTCCTCCGGCGTGGGCTCACCGAGCGCCGACGCGACGAGCGAGCGGGCGAAGCGGTCGATCTGCGCGCCGTGGTCGTTGAAGTAGTACTCGCGGGTGACGAGGCCGCCCTGCGCCTGGAACACGCGGGCCAGGCTGTCGCCGACCGCCGCCCAGCGCACGCCGCCCATGTGGATCGGGCCGGTCGGGTTCGCCGACACGAACTCCAGGTTGATCCGGACGCCGTCGTACAGGTCGCCGTGCCCGAAGGCGTCGCCGCCCTCGACGATCGTGCGGGCGATCTCACCGGCCGCTGCGGCCTCGAGCGTGATGTTGATGAACCCCGGGCCGGCGACGTCGACCGAGGCCACGCCGTCGAGCTCGGTCAGCTCGCCGGCGATCTCCGTCGCGAGCTCGCGCGGGTTCGTGCCGATGCGCTTCGCGAGCTGCATGGCGGCGTTCGAGGCCCAGTCGCCGTGCGCACGGTCCTTCGGTCGCTCGAGCACCACGTGGGAGTCCCCGATCGTCACGGTCTCGGACGCGCCTCGTCGCTCGACGATCCCGGTCAGGATCGACAGGTACGCGGCGGAGAGTTCGGCAGGAGTCACGGCGGACGAGTCTACCGGGACACCCAGGTGCACGCCGGACGATGGGCCATCATGTCGGGATGACCACCCGAAGCCGTGCCCGGGCGTGCTCCGTCGCCGTCGTCACCGCCGCAGCAGCACTCGCGTTGTCGGCCTGCTCGGGCGGCGGGGACAGCCACCCGACGCCCAGCCCGACCCCGGTCGGCAAGACGGTGTCGCAGACCTGCGCCGAGTTCCTGCCGACCGAGGCCCTGTCGGTGTACGGGACGACCTTCGCGCTCGACGGCTCCTTCACCCCCGCGAAGGGCTCCCCCGCCGCCACGATCGCGAAGCAGCGGGGCCGCGTCTGCCAGTTCGTCGCCACCGACGACGACACCGAGACGATCACCCTGGCTGTCGCCGACCTGCCTGAGAAGTCGCTCACGAACCTGAAGGACGCCCTGTACGACCGGGGCGGATCGGTCCCCACCTACCGCGTCGAGGGCTACTTCGCGCTGAACGACGGCATCGGCCGCGCGGACGCCTTCGCCGACCCGTACTGGATCACCACGCAGTCGACGCTGTTCACGGAGCCCGGCGGCGCACAGCCCGTCGTCGACGCGGTGCGCGCAGCGCTGCAGCCGTCGGCGACGGCGACGGCGACGCCCGCGGGCTGACGCGACCGCGCACGGTGCCGGGTCCGCCGCCCGGTGCGAGGTTGCGCGCCTGGTGCGCGCTTGCAGCGCCGCACGGAGCGCGCAACGCCGCACGGGCCCGCGACGCGCGCACGGTGCGGACGGGAGGCGCGTGGCGGGCCCGCACCGTGCCTCCCGTCCGACGGCCACCACGCACAGTGCCGGGCCCGCCACCCGGTGCGAGGTTGCACGCTTGGTGCGCGCTCACAAAGCCGCACGGAACACGGAACCTCGCACCGGCCCGCAACGGACGCACGGTGCGGACGGGAGGC